>CBFGUG010000029.1:0-86050 GCA_965651905.1 uncultured bacterium
ATTGGCAGACGCAGCGGATTCAAAATCCGCCGCCTTCACGGGCGTATCGGTTCGAGTCCGATCTTCGGTACCGACTCAGCAGAGGCGGGGCACGCACGCGCGCCCGGCCCTGCGAGTGTCGCGTGGGGACAGTAGCGGGTGTGAATTGGAACCCCAATGCGAATTGGAACCGTGACGCACGGGGACGGACACTATCCCACCAATCGACTGTCGTGACGCCAGAGGCAGGCCAGAAATCATTGCCTGCGCTGAACGTGTGATAGGCTCCGTACGACACCCCCGCCGGGAGGATGAATTGTAAATGGCGGATACTACGCACAAACGTCAGGCAGCAAGCGACGCGCCGCCGCCTGACCTCAGCAAGCAGCGCGACGAGCTACTACGCAGCCTGACGAAGGGTTCTCAACTGACCCGCGATTTCTTCCAGGCATACGACGAGCTACAGCAACTGGTGTTGCACTTGCAGGGTGAGAACGCTCGATTGCGCGCAACACTCGAAGCAGATGATGCGATCAAAAAACTGATCCTGAAGATCGAAGCTCTCGAGGCAGACAAAGAAGCACTGCTCAGCAAAGTCACGCGGGTGGAAGCGGCCGCAGCACTGTCGCCAGCCATCGCGGAGATGGAGGCCGAGCTGGCGAACTTCGCAAACCTCAACGTCGCAGCCAACTGCCTGCACAGCACACTATCCCCCCGGGGCGTCGCGAGACGCTTGAAGGAAATACTGGAACAGCTCGTGGGCGTCGAAGCTTACGTCGTCTACTTGTGCACGGAACCAGAGGGACTCGTCCCTGTGTCCTTCGAAGGCCTGCAGGAGGGCGAACAGCCCACCGACTGCCCCAAACCACGGATCACCGAAGTCGTCTCGTCAGGTGTCTCGAGCATCCTCGACGAGATGGATCCCAGCCAAGGTTCGGTCACCAACCCACCAGTGCTCATCCCGCTCTCCATCGACGACACGGTGGTTGGTGTACTGTCGATCGTCCGCTCACTCGCTCACAAGACGCAGCTGACCACGGTAGACTTCGAGTTGTTCAAACTACTCGGCTTGCACGCCGCCGCTGCACTGATGGCGGCGGGACTCTTTGCGAGGGCGGGGCGCGTGTTACCGCGTGCCGACGCCTTCCGTTCGCTTCAGCAACACTGAGGACCGATGACGCAACAGTACTCTTGCTTGGTAGTCGAAGACTCCCCGATGATGCGACAGTTGGTCGTGTTCGCGTTGGGCCGACAAAAGAACCTCCACGTGACCGAGGCCGACGATGGCGTCGACGGCTTGAGAAAGCTGGCTTCCTCGACGTTCGACATCATCCTGACGGACATCAACATGCCGATCATGGACGGTCTCAAGTTGATCCAACGCGTGCGCATGGATCCAAGACACCAGAACACACCGATCATCGTCATCACGACTGAAGGTGGTCGGCAAGACCGCGACCGCGCACTGAAGCTCGGGGCCAACGCCTACATCACCAAGCCGATTCAGGCTCCCCAAGTCATTCAAACCGTGCGCGAGCTGTTGAATCTGGACTGATTCATGTCGCGAGCGAATCGTGATCCGTTGCCGCAGCCCGCGCAGGCGCCCGACGCGCACTCGTTGGACGCACTGCTCGCCGCCCGACCGAGAAAGCGCGCGCGCGAAATCCCCGACAAACAGGACCCGACGTCGCTCGCCGACCTGTTGCAACACAGCCAGGAGCTCTCGAAGTCCGAGCGCGTCACCTGGTGGGAATGGAGGCGCGCGGTTGGGGAGCGTATCGCAACACGCTCCATGCCCGACAAGCTGGATTCGGGCACGCTGCTGATCGTCGTCAAGTCTTCGCTCTGGGCGCAAGAGCTGTCGTTGCACGGCTCCCTCATCATCGATCGTCTCCGCCCCAAACACCCCGCACTGCGCGCTCTACGGTTCCGCGTCGGCGCTGTCGAGATCCCCGAGCAGCCCGTTGCGAAGATCGTCCCCAAACCCGCAGAGCAACTGCCTGACGAGCTCGAACGACGCCTCGAGATGCTCGACGACAGTTCGCTACGCGACGTGATTCGGACGGCAGCCAGCTTTTCCCTCGGCAGGGCCAAGCTCAGCACGGATGCCAGCGTCGTGCCCGACGAGCCTTGAGCAAAAGCCCGAGCTCCGCGGACGACTCTGCGTCAGCGAAACACCGCCAGCTGCTCGAACCCGTCGAGCCTGCGCACCAAGAAGCGTTCAGCGGGTCCGAACTCGCCTTGCCTCGCGCGCAGTTGAGCGAGATAGCTGCGAACGACGGCCAAGTCGACGTCCTGTACCCCACGTACTGCCGTGTACAAACGGTCGATTACCGCGCCCGGCAAGACGGCTCCCGACGGCGAGTACAACGAGAACACGTAGTTGATCCACGCGCCCTTGCCAGTGCCCTGCGCCAGCTGAACGGCTGTGGTAGCAGCAAGCTCGAGCTTGCCTGGATCCAGCGTCTCCCCGCTTCGCGCCGCATCTCTCAACTCGAGCAAAGCCGGGGTCACCAATCGCTCCGCATCAGCCGTACGCCCGATGCGAAGCATCTTGCCCGCTAGCAGCACCCGCGTCTCCAGTGCCTCACCGTCACGTACCGCCGTTGCCTCCTCCTCGCCATCGTCCATCATCCCCAGTTCGACCGCGTGCTCTTCGAGGGTGGGCGCGTCTTCCTTTTGGACGAGCAGCAGTTCTGGCGAGTTCGCCGAAAGCGTCTCGGCACCCCAGCGGCGTGGCTGCCGAGATTGGCCTGGTACCCCCAGAATCACTTGTAACACCTGGTTTCCCAAACTGATCTCGTCTCCGTCGTGGAGCGGGACAGCCCCTTCCGCCCTTTCCCCGTTGAGCAAGATGCCGTTGACGCTACCGAGGTCTTGCACGGTCGCCGATTGACCATCGAAGTGAACGGCTGCGTGACGTCGGGACGCCAAAGGGTCGTCGAGCACGACCTGGCAGCTGTCATGTCGTCCGATCAGCGTGCGCCCGACACGCAACTCGACTTCATGACCACCAACTCTGATGCGGCACTTCACTGGCTGATTTCCTACTGGTGGGGACAACGGCGCTCCAGAAGACTAGCCAAGCCCGGTGAAGATACCCCCCAGCATCGGTCACGTCGAGCACATGGCTGTTCGACGCACTGCAAAATCGTGCCGCTGGGTGGGCGTTGACCCAATCCAACACCACCGATTCGCCTCAAACCTGCAACAAACGCAGCAAACCTTCCGCGCGGCTGAGTTGGAAACGCTGCCCCGGGGTCATCGACTCGCGGCGCCCTTTGCAGGCGGCGATGTAGTCCGCCAACGCACGCGAATCGGGACGCTGCAAGCGGGTGGCCGTGCCGTAGAGTTTGTCAATCACCTCTGCGGGTACGTCGATACCCAGCACGCTGCAGACCTCGAACACGTACCCGAACCAGCGCCCCTTTTTCGTGGCGCACGCCAGGCTGCAAGCGTACCCGACAGCCTGCCCCACCACGAGTTCATCGGGCCTCTCGCCTGCTTCCATTCGCAGCAATAGTTGCTCGAGATAGTGCCGAAGGATGCGCTCCGCCTCTTGTGCGTTGCCCAACGCCAGCGCCTTGTCCGCCAACGCTCCGAGCGTGAGCAATGTGTCGCGTGCACCCGACGCTTGCCGCCTCGCAGTCGTTGCCTCCGAGTGTGGACTGGTGCCCGTGACCAACACCAATTCTTGCCCGCCTATCTCGAGACCATCGCCAGGCGCCACCAGCGTGTGCCCATCGATGTTTCTCCCATTCAACCGCACCCCATTACGACTGCCCAGGTCCTCGATGTGCACTTCGTCGAGCCCAACGCGCAGTACGGCATGGTGGCGCGACACGAGAGGATCGTCGAGCGTGATCTGACAATCAGGGGCGCGTCCGATCAAGTGATCGCCCAGCCCTAGACGCACGTCGTTTCCTTGGTGAATCAACCTGAACTTCACTCGAAGCAAACAGAATACGGTGTTGACCTCAGCCGGTCAAAATCCGGTCGAACGCGAGGTGCTGCTTTGGTACACCGCACACCTCTGAACACTCGGAGCACCAAAGCCTACATGCGGGTCACGAGGGACCACGACGAGTCGGAAGCAGCGGCCCGTAGGATTCAACCGCGGAGCTAAACCCGTAGAACTCCACCTCATCCGAGTTTCTCGTCGCACACTGATTCCCACTGACACAAAACCCACGCCAAGAGCTCAGGGCGAGCCCTCGACCCGCCAGCTAGGCAGAGGCCGTTTTTCGCGAGAACCGTAGCGGAGCAGCCTGCTTGGTTCGAGCGGCCCCAAGCCTCACTACCACGCGGCGTACCCCCGCGACCCGTTCGTTTGGGGACCCCGCAGCAGAAACGGCCTCAGCCGCCGCGGCTCACCACATTTCTACGCTTCCCAACTGCTCCCAGGGGCATTCATCAACTGGCGCCCCGAAACCTTGGTTCGTAACGGAGTCGGATTACGCCGTTCACCTTCGCAACTCCTCACAGGCACGCTCCAACTGTCCGGCCCATGCTCGGGCCATGGCGACCTTTCAGGTCCGCGTCTCGCTTCAGTACTCGCCAGGACTTGCATGAGCGAGATAACACCTACTCGAACACATCAACGAGAAAGGCGGCGTCCGAAGACGCCGCCTTTCTCGTTGTCGTAGGCGACAAGACAGTCGACGTCAGTGTTCAGCCGACGCTGATGCACAACGCCAGCTTGACGTCGTGTGTGCCCTTCACCTTGGCGAGCAGCTCGTCGTTGAGCGGCTTGTCCAGCGCCCACAGGGAAGCCGCCGCCTTGCCGTCGTCGGACAAGCCAACCTGCATGCGGCCGACGTTGATGCCCGCATCGCCGAGCACGGAACCCACTGCACCGATGACGCCGGGCTTGTCGTCGTTACGGATCACCAAGATGGTGCCGTCGATCTGCGCGTCCATCTTGAAGTCGTTCCAGCGCACGAGTCGCGGGCTTCCGTCGGCGGCCAAAGTACCGCTGACGGCAACCTTCTCACCATCAGCGCCCGTCACGGCAATGGTGACCAACGTCGAGTAGCGGCTCTTTTCGTTGGTGACTTCGCGCCGAACCTCGATGCCGCGGTCGGTCGCGACGAGCGGCGCGTTGACCGGGTTGACCTCGTTGTCGAGGAACTTGTCGAGCACACCTGCCAGCGCCGCGTTGACGATCGGGGCAACGGACAGCTCCGCAACCTCGCCGCTGAACACCAGCTCGACGGAGCGCGGGCTGAGCGACTCCACCTGCCCGAGGAACTCACCCAGCGCTTTGCCCAGCGTGAGATACGGACCCAACACCCCAGCCATCTCCGCAGGCACGGCAGGTACGTTGACCGAGTTCGAAATCTCACCACTCGTGAGGTAGGCCACTACCTGCTCGGCGATCTCGAGAGCCACACGCAGCTGTGCCTCCTCAGTCGAGGCGCCCAAGTGCGGCGTTGCCACGACCCCAGGATGCTCGATCAGCGGAGTAACCCCGGGAGGCTCCTCGACGAACACGTCCACCGCGACGCCACCGATTTTGCCGGACTCCAACCCACGCAACAGTGCGTCGTCGTCGAAGATCCCGCCGCGAGCGGCATTCACCAGAAGCACTCCACTTTTCATCTTGTCGATGGCAGCGTCGTTGACCAAACCCTTGGTTTCTGGTGTGAGCGGCGTGTGCACGGTGATCGCGTCGGCGCGTCCGAACAACTCGTCGAGCGACAGTAGCTCGATGCCCAGCTCCGCGGCTCGCTCCTTGCTCATGACCGGATCGAAGCCCACGACCTTCATCTGCAAACCCTGAGCACGGTTGGCGACGATACGCCCGATGTTGCCGAGACCGATCACACCGAGCGTCTTGCCCGTCAGTTCACGCCCGCTGCCCTTCTTCTTCTCCCACTTGCCCTGCTTCATCGCTGCAGAAGCGAACGGGATCTTGCGTGCGATGCTGAATAGCAGTGCGATCGCGTGCTCGGCGGTAGTGGTGGCGTTGCCCGTGGGGGTGTTCATCACGATCACGCCGCTACGCGACGCGGCTTTGACGTCGACGTTGTCCACGCCGATGCCCGCGCGACCGACGACCTTGAGCTGGTCGGCAGCGTTCAGCACCTTTTCCGTTACCTTGGAGCCACTGCGGATCACCAGGCCGTCGATGCCCTTGATGGCATCGGCGAGTTCGTCCTCGCTCAGCCCGGGCTTGTAGATGCACTCGATACCCTCGGCTTGCTGCAAAAATGCCAAGCCTTCATCACTGAGCGTGTCGCTTACGAGAACCTTAGCCATCACTTGTACTCTTTCATGAAATTGACCAGTGCCTCGACCCAAGCCAGGGGCGCGGCGTTGTAGATGGATGCGCGAATGCCACCGACCGAGCGGTGACCCTTGAGGCCGACGAGCCCCTTCTGCGATGCTTTCGCGAGGAAGTCCGCTTCCGCCTCGGGCGTAGCCAGGTTGAAGACGACGTTCATCACGCTCCGGCTCTGCTTGTCGACAGGGCACTTGTAGAACCCGTCACTGCCGTCGATCGCGGAGTAGAGCAACTCGGCTTTTGCGAGGTTCTGCTTCTCCATCGCCGCCAAACCGCCAGCTTCTTTCACGACGGCCATCACGTTGCGCAGCATGTAGATCGCGAAACACGGCGGTGTGTTGGACAGTGAGTTGGCCTCCGCGTGAGTGGAGTATTGGAAGATCGAGGGGATGTCCTTGCGCCCTTGCTCGATCAAGTCCTTGCGAGCGATGACCAGCGTCACGCCGCTGGGGCCGATGTTCTTCTGAGCGCCCGCGTAGATCAGGCCGAACTTCGACACGTCCATGGGGCGCCACATGATGTCGCTCGACATGTCCGCGACCAGCGGCACGTTGCCCGTGTCGGGGAACTGGTGCCACTGCGACCCCGCAATGGTGTTGTTGCTGGTGATGTGGACGTACGCCGCGTTCGGGTCCAGGGTGAGCTCTTGGGCGGACGGGATGTGCGTGTACTTGCCGTCGGGAGCGTCCCAAGCGGCCTTGGCTTGACCGACGACCTTGGCCTCCTTGAACGCCTTCTTGGACCATGAACCCGTGATCACGTAGTCGGCACTCTTGCCTTGGGGCAGCAAGTTCATGGGGACCACTGCGAACTGCTGACTGGCGCCGCCTTGAAGCAGCAATATGGTGTGGGTGTCGGGTACACCGAGCAACTCGGTGACCAATGAGATGGCCTCATTGTGAACGGCCTCGTAGACCTTGCCGCGATGGCTGTGCTCCATCACGCTCATGCCACTGCCACCGATGTCCAAGAATTCCTGTTGCGCCCGCTCGAGTGCCGCGAGGGGTAGGGTCGCCGGACCGGGGTTGAAGTTCATTGCGCGTGCCATTTTCGTTCCTTCTCCGCGGAGCCGTGCCGCGGTTTTCAAAGACAGGCCTTGTCCACACTCTGCTCGGGCCGATACGTAGGGCCCGGGGTTCGGGTAGTGGTTTGTGGCCACGAGGTCAAGCGACGAGAGTGTCGGCACCCCGTCAATTCTGCTGTCTAACCGATTGCTCCAATTGCGCGGCGCTGATCGCGCCAGCGCGAATCACTTCGTAGCCAGTTTCCGAAACCGCCACCAGAGTCGACACCGTCGCGCCGGGCGCCGCCTCATCGATCACGAGCAACGCTCCCTGCGCGATCTCTGCGCGGAACAACTGCCGCACCTCCTCGGGCTGCGTGCATGGCGGCTCACCGGCCAGGTTGGCACTCGTTGCCGTCAGCGGGCCGCCGAACAGCGCCGTCAACGACGCGGCTGGCGAAGCTCCAGGAATACGCACCCCAACGCGTCCGTCCATCACCACCGCGCTCGGCAAATGGGGTGCGGCAGGCAACACGATGGTCAGCGGTCCCGGCCAAAATCGCTCCGCAAACGCTCTTGCCAGCGGGGGGCACTGGGACACCAATCCTGACCAAGTCGCTGAGTCTGGCGCCATCAGCGCAGACGCTCGCGCCGCTGCGCGACCTTTGAGGCGGAACACTGTCTCTAGAGCGTCACGGTTGAACGGATCCGCGAGCAGCCCGAAGAAGGATTCCGTCGCCGCTGCCACGACCACGCCGCGGGTCAAAGCCTCGGCGGCTTGCTTCATCTGGGGCTCGCTGATCATCCGCGTTTGGCCGCCAATTGACGATAGCCGATGTCACGCCTCAGCTGCATCCCGTCGAACTCGATCACGGAACAGGCTTGGTAGACGCGCTCTTTGGCTTGCTCCAAGGTTTGACCAGTCGCAGTCACTCCGAGTACGCGGCCACCAGCGGTCACGACCTGGTCCCCTTGCTGGCGAGTTCCAGCGTGATAAACGTTCACTCCCTCGAGGGCGGCGGCTTTGGCCAAGCCGCTTATCACGTCGCCCTTGCGCGCCGAAGCAGGGTACCCCGCGCTCGCCAACACCACACACATGCCATAGCCGCGTCGCACCCTGACGTGATCTGGCTGGAGCTCTCCTCGAGCAGCAGATTCCAAGAGCGACGCAAGGTCGCCGTCGACTAGGTCCATCAGCACCTGCGTCTCGGGATCGCCGAAGCGAACGTTGATCTCGAGCAGCAAGGGATCTCCCTGGGCGCTCACCATCAGCCCAGCAAACAGTGTACCCTTGAAGGGAGTTCCCTCCGCGTTCATCCCCGACAGTACGGGCTCGACGACTTCAGACCTAATTCGCGCGAGGAGCGCTTCGTCCACGACTGCTGCTGGCCCGTAAGTGCCCATGCCACCAGTGTTTGGTCCCGTGTCCCCTTCCCCGATCCGCTTGTGATCCTGGATCGCAGGAAGCACCATGGCGCTCTTGCCGTCACAAATCGCGTGAACCGAAACCTCTTGCCCTTCGAGGCGTTCTTCGAGCACGACCCGACGCCCAGCGGCGCCGAACGCCTCACCCGAAAGCATCTCTCGAGCCGCCGCTTCCGCTTCTTCGAAGCTGCTGGCCACGACCACGCCTTTGCCCGCGCACAGGCCGCTCGCCTTCACGACAGGAGGCGATGAGAAAGCCGCCAAAGCCTCGGACAACTCTTCGACGCTCTCGATGGTTCGATGGCGTGCGGTCGCTATCCCGTGGCGTGCGGCGAACTCTTTCATGAACGACTTCGACGCCTCGAGTTGCGCGGCAAGCTTCGACGGGCCGTAGCAGAGTAACCCTCGCTGCTCGAGTTGGTCGACCAAACCCTCGCACAGCGGTTGCTCAGGTCCGACCACGGTCAAGCTAGGGCGCACACGCTCGGCGACCTCCAGCGGATCCCCCGCGTCGCTTTCGAGTCCACCAGCGCGAGTGCCAGCGTTGCCGGGACACACCACGACCCGCGTGACGTCAGCACACTGCAACAGCCGCAGCGCCAGGGCGTGTTCGCGGCCGCCGGCACCGACGACCAGAATCGTTTTGCTCATCAAATCCTCCGGGGTTCAAGCGGGCTGATTCAATCGGGAATCGGCTCCACTTTCGGAACAGTTCGGTTGCCTCGCGAAAGTGCCTGACGCACGAAGCGCGCGCATAGATCGGGAAAAGGGATTCCGTAGACGCCCGCAGCTTCGGGGTAGTTACTCGTCGCCGTCATCCCAGGCAGCGTGTTTACCTCCAGCACAACTACTGACGACTCCATGACGACGAAGTCCACACGGCTCAGGTCACGCGCCCCGACGGCGCGATGCGCCCCGACGGCGCAGCGCTGAACCATCTCGTAGATTTCGGGCGGTAGCTGGGCGGGACACTCATGCTGGCTGCCGCCCGTCGCGTATCGCGCGCGAAAATCGTACCAGTCGGATCCGACGCTGCGCACCAGGGTGGGCGGCAAAGCGAGCGGACCTTCGTCCAAATCCAGCACGCCGCAGGTTACTTCTTGCCCGACCATCAGCTGTTCGACCAACACCTCGTCACTGACTTCGAACGCGGCGCTCAACGCCTGCTCGACTTCGACGACGGTACTGTCTCCGAGTAAGCGCTGAACGCCGATCGCCGATCCGCCAGACGCAGGTTTGAGCACCAACTTGGAACCCAGCTGTTCGAGCAGGCGCGCGGCACTTGCTGCCGCGCCATCCCGTCGATGTGCCGTAGCCCCCTGCGCGAGCGGTAACCCTGCGGCAGCGAACAGCTTCTTCGCGGTGGGCTTATGGGCAGCAGCAGCAGACGCACGAACGTCTGCTCCAACGTAGGGAACGTCCAACACCTCGAGCAGACCTTGCAGACAGCCGTCTTCGCCCAACGGCCCGTGGGTCACTGGAAAAGCGACGTCGTAGTCACCTTCGAGCAGCTTGGTCGGCAACTGCCGATCGAGTTCGAGGATCTCCGCCGAGAGCCCAGCGGTTCGCAATGCGGTACACACACCCCTCGCTGATCGAAAGCTGACCTCCGCCTCACTGGACGGTCCCCCAGCGATGACTGCGACGCGACTGGACACGATAGTTCTCGTCAGTTTTCTGGTCTTGGCTGTACCGCAGCTGAGCGTTTCGACTGGCGCGACGGCGGTGCTTGACCTTGGGCCATTTACATGGCTTCACAGGGGCGTGCAACGGACAATGGATGTGGAACCGAAGCCAACGCAGTGCCAGTCGAGTGCACCGCCGCCAGCAACCGAACTGCAACGAGTGTGGGGAGTGACTTGCCGCACGCTGCCATCACTCACGAGGCCCATCGCGCTCGGGCTGGGGGTGGCTTTGGTCACTTCAGCTGCGCTCGCCGGGGACGCGGCCGACAAGTCCGCCGCAGAACTGATCGAACACCTGAAGGCCGAAGCTGCGCACCAGCAAGTCAGACAATCGCACGTCGCCCAGGCCATCGAACGTGCAGAGGCAGCGTTGGCGCAAGCGCGTGCCGTCAAGGCGAATCCGACCGTGGCGTCGACGTACGAGGACGCGGCAAGAGAGTGGGCCTCAGTGGGCATCGATTGGCAGCAGGTCAGCCAGCGAGAGGCGGAAGCCGCGAAAATAGAAGAGTCGGTCGCGGAAATGCGTCGCGAACTCAAACACCAACGCGCGTTGTTGGAAGAAACAGCCGCACGCAAGGGCCGCGCCGAAGGGCTGATCAAGAAATTGAAAGCTGGGCCGACGGACCCCGACTCCGTCCCGCCCCCCGTGTCCACCTCGCCTCCCAGTGCGACCCAAGCCACTGGCGATGGGGAGCCGAAGCCATGACGCCGCCGCGTCCGCCATTGCTGGCGCTCTTGCTGGGCGGTGTCCTCAGCGCTAGCTGCGCGACTTCACCACGTCCCCAGGTGTTGGACGAGTCATCCCGCGTAGCAGCGAGTGAGCCAGTCGACCACGCGAAGCAGTGGGCTCCACAAGCTCACGCTCGCGCCGAACAACTTCGCACCAAAGCGGCCGAAGCTCACGATGACGGTGACACCCAAGCCGCCGCAGCACTCGCCAACCACGCCATCGCCGCCTACCAGCGCGCGCTCGTGCTCGCGCGTCTTGCCCAAGCCGAACACCGTATCGCCGGCGCCAAACAAGAGCTAGCCGAGCTACAGGAACAGCGCGACTCGCTACGGAGCGCGCAACAGGCCGTCGCTGTGCAAGTCCAGCGCCTGGAACTCGAGTACAAGGTCGCCCGCGACGCGGAACCCCTCGAACCCATCGACAAGGCAGACCCAAAACGTGAGGCAGCGAGACGGGTTGCGGCCCGATCCATCATCGAATCCGCACGATTGCTATGCCTCGCCGCAAAGGTCGCTGGGGGCGCCAGTGATGATGTGCAGAGTGCCACGGTGAGCCAACTCGAGACGCAACTAGGCGCTTTGGAACAACGCCTGGAAAGTTCACCCGCCCCCACTCCCATCGACGAAGCCTATCGCCTTCGCTCCGACTGCCTGCGCGCCGTCACTCGTCTTCGCGACCAACGACGCGCGGAGGCCCCCGCCAACGACCCGAGTGACGTTCTGCTCACACGGCTATCCGAGTCGTTCCCCGCAAGCCCACCGTTTCGCGACGATCGTGGCGTAGTGGTGACGCTGACCTCGCCTTTCGACGACGGCGGTGGGCTCACCCCTGGCGCCATCACCAGCTTGTCACACTTGGCCGAAGTGAGTGCTCAGAACACCTCCTTCGAGGCCATGCTCGTCCTACACGGAAAGCCGTCGACTTCGCGCACCAGTAACCTGAAACAGTGGGTCGAGAAGCAGCCAGGACTCGAGGCCGCTATAGTGCACGACGCAGAGACCCGGCTCCCAGCTTCCGCCGGCCACGTCGCTGGTACCCCTGCGGAATCGAGCCGCATCGAGTTCGTGTTCGTCCCTCGGTGACCGAATAGCTTCGAGAGGCGTGTCGAACCCCGGAGCTTCACAGGGTTCGAACGGGGCGACACTGCACCCACATCGCCACACGGGACGATGATAACGCGACGCGTTATAATCTCGGGTCCTCCAGCATCCCTGAAAAACCGCCCAGCGACCAGCACGACAATCGTGCGGATTTGCGTGTCGGGCTTTACCCGCCCCGCTTTGGGCCGAAACTTAAGGAGAGCCGCGGACACTATAGCTGGTGCAGAGGTAGCTTTTGGCGAGAGACCCAATTCTCAATGAGCAGATCGTTTGGCAGGGCGGCCCGCGGGTGGTCGAAACCCCGGCTCTCTTTCGAACTGCAGCGGTAGTATTGTTCCTGACGGCCGCGGTCTCGACGAGCTTCGCGTTGGTCTCCGCGCTCGCCCTTGCAGCCTCTCCTGGGCCGCTACTCTTGTTCGCGGCTTGGGCCAGCACCCTCGGCCTCGCCGCACGACAGCTACCGAAAATCTGGTACTCCAAAGTCCAGTACATCATCACCACCGATCACGTCATTTGGCGGCGTGGACCTTTTCGTCGTGCGATCGCTCGCAAGAGCATCAGTTACGCGCGGATCTTCTGGTCGCCTACCAATCCCAACGTCGGTGACATCGAGCTAGTGCGTGCAGTACCTACGGGAGCGCTCCGTCGACGGCTACTACTACGCCTGCACGGCCTCGCAGCGCCCGACAAGGTCTGGGCATTGGTGCGTGGGGTAAACTCTAAGTCGGAGGCCAACGCGGGGCACCGCTGCATCTCGCAACGCTTGGAGGACGGGGAGCGCGTCTTGTGGTCGGCGAGCCCGCGGACGAGCTGGCATCGCTTCCTCCCCCACGGACGGCGCGCATGGCAAACGTTCGCGCTCGCAGCTACGCTGCTCACGGCAGTTGGACATCTATCGATGCGAATGGCGAGTAACTGGGGCCAGCTGCTTCGAGATGGCCTCAGTGAATACCCCGGGGCGCTAATCGCCCTTGCGATCGGCCAAGCCATCGCCATCGTGCTGCTGCTGGGCGTGACGGGGTTCCTCTTTTACAACTCCGTGGTGTTGCCTGGTAAACAGCTGCGCAGCACCCGTTACCTCATCACGAACCGACGCGTGCTGATCCAACGCGACAACGAAGAGCTGCACCTCGACCGCGACATGATCGTGGACGTCATCGACATTGCTGCCTTTCGCGGACTGCACAACGTATTCCTGGTGCTCGACGGGCCTCGGGCGCGCGCTGTCGAGCTGAGCGGCGCGTTCGGCGAGAGTGAGAGGGATAGCCACCTCCGCCCGATCTTCGAGGGCGTGGAAGATTGGGAAAGCATCAACCTGCTGCTCAAGAACCCGCCGAGCCACCCGCCAGCAGCCAATACTACCCACGCCGACGCGGCGTGATCTGCCAGTCGCGAACGCGCTCACCAAGCAGGTCGCAACAGCTCTTGCTCTAAGCCCGCGTCCTGCTCAGCGTCGTCCTGCTTCAACTGCTCACGTACCCAATCCAAATGCTCGCGCGCGCGTGGCACCCAGCGTCCTTCAGCTGGCGACTCTCGCAAGTAACTCAGCCACATGAATTGCGACTCGACGAGCAACGATAGGTAACGGTCGCGATCCTGGCCGCGGTGTTCGAGAGCTTCCGCCAGCAGCGCCAGAGCACGGTAGTAGTGGCGTTCGAACAGTGGCCAGATCGTGCCGCCGTCCCAGTCGATCACCAAGCTGCTCGCGTTGGGACCCACGCGGGCGCGATACCCCTCCAACAAATGCGGAATGGCAGCGGGGAAGTCGTGGTTGCGATCGAGCGCTACGCCGAGGCTCCAATGGGCCAACGCCCGTGCTTCGGCGCCGAACCCCGAAGATAGGCCTGCGGTGAAATCAGCCACGGCGAGTTCTACTTCACCTGCACTCATCTGCAGCGAGCCACGCTCGTGATAGATCAGCGCTCGAGCTTCCGACCTCCACTCTAGGGAGAGTGCCTGGGTCATCGCACCGATCGCTCGCTGTTGCTCCCCCAACACCTCCGACGCGAAGGCCAGGTTGACCCAGGTGGCCGCTGCCGCCGGATGGCTGGGCTCGAGCTCGACTGCTTCCTGAAGCACGTTGACCGCCTGTGGCTGATAGGCGACAGGCGCTCTCGCCAAGCAATCACCGAGCAACCTGAGTAGTCCAGGGCTGCCGAGCTGTTCACCGCCTGCCATGAGCAGCATCATCGCGGCTTGTTCGTTCAACTTCTCTTCCAGCTGGCCTTCGTCGAGCGATGGGTCCGACGAGACGCGGTTGCGGTCCGCAAGCCGTTCGAGTCTGTACGCCTTGAGCGCTCGGGGATCGGCTGCTCCCTCCCAAATACTGGGCTTGGCCAGCGCGGAGCTCGACAGCGCTGGGATCGACACCAGCGACGTCCCGAGCGCGAGCAGAGGCAACGCGAGGCGCGGCGCTCCGCCACACGACATCAGTCGTCCCCAGGCAACTGCGCGATGCGCTGTCTCACCCATTCGCGGTGATGCTCAGACGCAGCGGATTCCAGGTACTCTTGCCAAGACGAGCGAGCGCGCCCGGGTTCGTCGCGCTCAGCGCTGACCGCTGCAAGTGCCTCCCATTCGCCGGGCAAAAGTTGCGGCGCAAACGCGGCGTCGGCACTCGCGAACGTGGAAGGGAGGTCGGGCATGTCTCGTCGCGGGGCCCCGGTTTGGGCGTTCAGCAGTGCCTGTGCAGCGAACACCATCGGCAGTGCGCCGCGAAATTGGTGCTCCCGCTCAGCGATTTTCAAGTATCGCTGGGCTTCCGAACGAGCATCAGGACCCGTTCGCCAGACCGCCAGAGCGGCTTCCGTGAGCACGTTCGACCAAGCACTCGCTGGGAGAAGCCGCCACTGCCGCGCGACCGCGCGGTAACGCTCAGCCGATTCGGAAAACTTCCCGATTCGCATGGCGGCAATCGCCGAAGCCCTCAGCGCCAGCAGGCTCACGGGAGGCGATCCGCTGAGTTGTCGCCCCTGCTCGAATGCCTCCCAAGCTGCCTCAGGTTTGCCCTGCGCGAGTAACGCCTGTCCGAGCAACGACGCCGCCTCTGCCGAGAGCTCGGCCCCGAGCAACTCCTTCGACCATTTTTCGGCGACAGCTGGGTCGTTCGAAAGCGCAGCCTGAGCGCGTGCCAACGTATCGCAAGCGTTTTGGAGTCGCCGATTCGTCGCCTGCTGCCAGACCCCCGCAGAACGTGAACACTGTGCAGGTCTCGGGCTGAGCGCCGCGGCGCCGGACAGAGCGCTGGAACCTGCCGGGCCTACGCTAGCCGTCGCGCCAACACCGATCAGCAGGACCAACCACCAAGCCACGGCGCATAGTAGCCCCCCGACCGCGACCTCGCCAGCGGATCAAGCGCCCCGAAGCCGCAGTTCGTAGCAGAGTGCAGCGCCTCGATGGCTCGAGTAAAGCGCAGCGATTCTGCCGTGGGCACTCCCTCCCGACGCGTTTTTTTTGCCAGCGCTGCTGGGCTTGCCGCACGCGGGAGGCCGCAGGTGGATACGGCGCGCGGTCGCACGACGCTGGCGTTCAGGGCGTGCCTGCGCGACCCGTGAACGGATTCTGCAGCACGACCGTCTCATCTCGGCGAGGTCCGACACTCAGCAAGTACATCGGGACACCAAGGCGATCCTCTATCATGCGCACGTAGCTGCGCGCCGCGCGCGGGAGTTGATCGACGACCCGGACGCCCGTCAGGTCTTCGGTCCACCCGGCGAAGTCCTCGTACACGGGAGTAACTGCCCCAGGTTCACCAATCAGGTTGATCGGAAAGTCCTGAGTCCGACCGTTTGGCGTATCGTAAGCCACACAGACGCGAACGCTGGGTAGCCCCGTGAGCACATCGAGCTTGGTCAGGGCAAGCGCATCGATGCCGTTGACGCGAACCGCATATTCCAACGCGGGAAGGTCGAGCCAACCAGTGCGACGAGGACGTCCAGTGACGGCCCCGAACTCCACACCCGCCTTTGCCAAGTGTCGGCCGTTCTCGTCGTCGAGTTCCGTGGGAAAGGGTCCAGCACCGACACGCGTCGCGTAAGCTTTGGTGATGCCGACCACGGTGTCGATGCGACTAGGTCCGATCCCCGCACCGATGGGCGCTCCGCCCGCAACGGGCGAGCTCGACGTCACGAACGGATAGGTGCCGTGATCCACATCGAGCAGCGTCCCCTGCGCTCCTTCGAGTAACACTCCCTTCCCCGCACGCACAGCGTCGTCCACCAACTTCGAGGTATCAGCGAGCATGGGGACGACGCGTTCGGCAAGCGGCTCCAAGCCTTGCACGATGCTGCTGACCGTCGGAAGCTCGCCACCGAGTTGCGCCACCGTGGGCGCCCAGTACGCAAGTGCCTGTTCCACGCGCGCGGCTAGATACTTCATGTCGCGCAGACATCCCGTATGTATACCCGTTCGCCGCACTTTGTCTTCGTAAGCTGGCCCGATACCCTTCTTGGTCGTGCCGATCGCCTTGTCACTCGACGCGGCATTCTCACGCAGCGCATCGACCAACCCGTGGTACGGCAGGATCAGGTGCGCGCGGTCACTGACGCTCAAGCGCTGCTCGACACCGCCGCGCCCACCCTTGCTCAGGGTCTCGATCTCACCGATCAATACCTCGGGGTCGACGACCATGCCCTGGCCCAACACACAGTGGGTCGACTCACGAAGGATGCCGCTGGGCAGTAGTCGTACGACTACCTTTTCGTCGCCAACCACCAACGTGTGACCCGCATTGGCGCCACCAGCATAACGCACCACGAAGTCCGCATGCTCAGTGTAGATGTCGACAATTTTTCCCTTGCCTTCGTCGCCCCATTGAGCGCCGACCACCACTACGCACGACATTGAAAATTACCCTTCATGCTCTTTGCGCCAACCGCGCTGCCGGGGTTGGCCTCGTTCTGGATTTTGATGATTGAAAAAGGCCGCGCTCATGCTGGCCTGGTCGACTCACGCTGTCGACGGATGAAGTCGCTGACCTGGGATGCACACTCGCTGGCGCTGGCCCCCTCGAGCGCTACTGCCTCACCGCCGAGCGTCGACAAAGTGTGGGGTTGCCCTGCGCGCAGCATGAAATCGAACCCCCAAGACTTGGCGTAGTCGCCCAGATCGCCTGCGGTGACGGCGCACGCGACGTGCGCGCCTCGCAACGCGTCGAGCAGGGCCGCGTCGCACTTGCTGTCGGCCACCAACCGGGGAAACGCGGGCTCGCTCCAATCCGCCGCTTGTAATGCCCAACACACGTTGTTTACGTCGAGGGCGCACCCCGCAGCGGAGCGCTCCAAGCCGAAGCGTGGGTACAGATTATCGTAGCGGCCGCCTGACGCAATGGGTTCACCTGGACCACGCGCGAGCACGCGGAACATGGCGCCCGTGTAGTAGCCGAAGCGGCTCGTCTCGCCGAAGTCCGTCACGACCGCAGGCGCGAGTTCTGCTTCGAGCACGCGCTGTGAAAGCTGTTGCAGCTCGAGGCCACACGCGTGCGCGGGAGTGCCGTCGAGTATGCGAATGGCTCGCTCCAGCGTCTCCGGGCCGCCATGGAGATCAGCTAACTCGACCAAAGCTGCAAGCGCCTTCCCCGACAGCCCAGCTGCGCTACCGCGATGACTCACGACGACTGCATCTTTGGCAGAAAGTGCCTCACTGATGCCGTGGCGGTGAGAAGGGTCGACATCGGCCAACAACGAGGCCGCAATTCCCGCATGCCCGAGGTCGAGAACGAAGTCTTCGAGGCCGGCTTCGCGCACCGCGGCACACGTCGCTGCCAGCACTTCGAAGTCGCCGTCCAAACCGGGCATCCCGACCAATTCGATACCTGCTTGAACGACCTGGCTCTCGGTGCGGGCGCGCTCACGACGGCGTCGTAATACGGAACCCTGGTAGCACAGCCGTGCGGGCAGCGGCGCGTCGCGAAATCGCGTCGAAACCACGCGCGCGACCTGCGGCGTCATGTCGGCACGTAACGCCACGATCTCGCCACTGACGGGCTCGACGAAACGCAACGAACTACCGACGGCGCTGTGCGACCGCTCGAGCACGCTGGCGTATTCGAAGGTCGGAAGCCAAACCCGGTCGTAGCCGAACAGTTCGAAACTGCGCATGATACGCGACCCCACCCGCGACTGAAAGCGAGCTTTGGGAGGCAACAGATCACGCATACCCTGAGGAAGCGGATTGAGTGGCGCGTCACCGCCCGCGTGCAGAATACCCGGGGCTGACACGTCGCTGGATGCGGCTGCTGGTGCGTTGGTCGCGGACAAGGCGGCGCACCTTAGCAGCTTTTGAGCAGGCCAAAACTCGCTCGCCAGGTCAATTTTCGAGCGTTGGACACCTGGCCGAGATGGCTGCGTTCCCTTTCGATATGACGCCCCCTTTGGTGCATCCTCCCGCCATGAGCACCGACGAAACGGAAGACACGAAGGTCGACGTCTGGGAACGGACCAAAGGCTACACGGGCCCCGCACAAGCGATGGACCGCCGACTGTTCATGCAGCTCTTCGTGTTCGACTGTGATCCTGCCGTGGGGCCAAGCCAAGCCATCAAGCAGCTCGATTCCGCCCTGAGCGAACACGCTGCGTGCGCGGTCGTCTATCACGACGTGAACAATCCGTACGGAGTCGGCGTGCTCAGCTGGAGTGAGCAGCCGGGAGACTTCATCAGCAAGGTGCGACCATGTTTCGACGGCATCTCGTGCCTCCGCATCCGACACGACTTCACGATGGTGGGTCGCAGTTATGCCAGCGGCTACGAACCAGATCTCGAGTACTGGTTGATTCGTCGCCCCATCGAAACGGTGTTGAACGAGAAGTGGCCGTGGGCCGTCTGGTATCCGCTGCGCCGCTCGGGGCAGTTTGCGAAGCTAGATCCCAAGGAGCAGGGCGGCATCCTTCGAGAGCACGCGGAGATCGGCAAAGCGTACGGACAGCAAGATCTGGTGCACGACGTTCGACTCGCGTGTCACGGGCTGGACGCTGCAGACAACGAGTTCTTGTTGGGCCTAATCGGCAAGAACCTGCACCCGCTGTCCCACGTCGTTCAAGCCATGCGCGCCACGCGCCAGACCTCGGAGTTCATCAACCAAATGGGGCCGTTCTTCGTGGGGCACGTCGCCTCTCGACACACGGGCTCCAAGTGAGTCGCACACCCGACACTCATCGAGTGCTGACCACGACCGCGCGGTAGGCCTCGGTGACGAGCTTGAAACGCTCGGTTTGCCGCGCTTGGGCTACGACGTCGCTGCTCGGACAGCGGTCGGGGTGAACGCGTGCCGCCTGCAGGCGAAACGCGCGTCGAATACGCTCGGGATCCGTGGTCGGCGCGATCCCCAACACGGCGAACGCCTCGTGCCTCGGCATCACCGAAGCGCGCGTCAGCGGGCTACCGCCGCGCCGCGAGCGCAAGCGGGGACGTCCCTGCAAGAACTGTTCAGCGCGCAGCGTCACGCTGAACCCCTTGCGCAGTTGGCGCAAGACACGAAAGCTGATTCGCGCACGGCTCAAGGTAAACAGGCGATCCAAGCGTTCGATCATCTGCACGCTGAGCGCTCGAATCATGGTATCGGCACTGACCAACCCAGATGCCACCAACTGTTCACCCAGTGGCAGCGAGCTACCCGAGTACCCACAACGTTCGAGCGCCAAGCGTTGGTCGCGCCCAAGAGGTTCGAGCTGCCGTAAAACGTCGCCCAGCCGCCGCCCGTTGGCAGTTTCTACGCCTTCGATGACGCCCGCTCGAAGGTGAACGCGGTGGGTGGCCCCGGCGTCCTCGTGGAGCTCCAGCGTTCCCGATAGCCCCGCTCGATGTAGTCGACCGAGCACGTCACCCAACGTCGTGGACTCTAGACGCGACGGAAGTTGCACATCTCAGTCGCTAGCAGCAGCCCTCCCGAGCGGCCAAATTTTCTAGAATCAGTCATCGCGAATCGGCATCCAGGTCGGCACCGCCGCTCGGCGGTGCGTAAAAGTCGACCAAACGAATGGGCGCCGCTGCCAGCTTGACCTCGAGCACGCGACGTTCGCCCATGACATCACCCCCTACCTGAAACGCAGTCGACGGGTCGACCTCGATGCGGACGTGCTCCACGAGAGCGTCGAAGAACCCGCCAGGACTCTCGTACTCACCACGCCAAATGGCGCGAATGTTGCGCGCAAACTCCGCCGCTCCGAGCGTGGCGATGCGCAGGCTCATGCGATCGGGACGTTCTTCCGCGTAGGGAAACATCTTCAGGCCGTAGCCGTAATACGGGATGGTCGACACGCCAACCAGGCGCATCGGCCCCTCGAACACCACGTCACCCCGTCCGATGGGTTTACCCATGACGCGCCCGTTTCGCCCGAGGCGCAGGGCGTCGCTGCCCAAGTTCACCACTCGGCAGTGTGGCATGCGCCTGAGTAAGCTAGCGGGCAGCGTTTTCGTCAGTGAAGAAATGGCGTAACTCACGGGCCCCGCCGCCACAGCCCGGAGTGGGCTCTTGCGCAGCGAGTCCCGCACGCTCTCGTAGTCCTGCAACACGGCAGCGTCCAAACCCAGGCCGCAAAAGGGAGTGAGTAAACCCTCGACCTCTACCAACCGAATCTCACGACTGCCGGCCTCTTCCTTCAGGCGGCGGATGTCCGCAGCCAAGGTGCGCTGCCCGCTCGCTCCGACGACATGCGCGAGGGCATTGCCCGTACCCAGCTTCAAATACCCAAACCGCGGATGTGGCTTCCCCGCCCGATCTGCCGCGCGCACGACTTCCGTCACCATCACCGTGAATGTTCCGTCGCCTCCGCCCGTGAGCACGGTCGTGTAACCCTTGGTGACTAGTGACTCGGCGATCTCGCGCGCTTCTTCCAGTGAATGAGAGACGAACAGATCCGTCCCTTGCAGGATCTGGTCGAGCACGTTGATCACTTCGCCAGTGACGTTCTTGGCGTTGCCGTTAACTACCACCGCCACGCCACGCGCCGCCGAGCCGCTCCCAGCTGCGTTGCTCGAGACCTGACCTTCGTCTCCTGGCATCGACCCCATCTACCACGGCCGAATATCCAAGCCCAACAACACTTGCCGCGGCGCGGGTCAGCTGGTGACGGCACGGCTTGGGTCGCTCGTGCCGAACCCCCATTCGTGAGCGCCGAAATGGTGCCCCCGCACCAGTGTCGCGGCTTGCCGCGGCCGCTACCGAGCGTGCTATAGCGTGCCGATGCACTTCCTGGACGAATGCGAATTGCGCGCAGAAGCGGGCGCGGGCGGAAACGGCGCCATGGCGTTCCGCCGCGAAAAGTTCGTGCCGTTGGGAGGACCGTCGGGTGGCGATGGCGGTCGCGGCGGGGACGTGGTCCTGCAGGGCGACTCTGGCAAAGGCACCCTCGCGGATCTGAGTCACATGCACCGCTTGAAAGCATCGCGCGGGGAGAATGGCGGCGGTCAGGACCGCTATGGAAAACGTGGTAACTCGTACGTGCTGCGGGTGCCCTTGGGCACGGTGGTGTTCGACGCCGACACCAACGAAAAGCTGGGCGAGTTGCTCGAACACGACGACACCTTGATCGTGGCATCGGGCGGAGCGGGCGGCCGCGGCAACAAGCACTTCGCCACATCCACCGACCGAGCACCACGGCGTGCAGAACCTGGCGCGCCGGGACAGGAGCGCAATCTGCGCCTCGAACTACGCGTGATGGCTGACGTCGGCCTGCTCGGGATGCCGAACGTCGGCAAGAGCACGTTCATCCGCAGCGTGAGCAAAGCGCGCCCCAAGGTTGCCGACTACCCTTTCACCACCCTTGCGCCACACTTGGGAGTGGTCACGGTTGGCGAGAGCCAGGCAGGCCTCGGCTACTCGTTCGTGATCGCCGACATCCCCGGCCTCATCCCTGGGGCGTCCGAAGGCCAAGGGCTCGGGCATCGTTTTTTGCGCCACGTCGAGCGCACCCGCGTGCTGCTGCACCTGGTTACCGTGAGCCCAGAGCACGACGCGATCGAAAACTACGTAGCACTTCGCCGAGAGCTCGCCGCATTCAGCCCCGAGCTGGCTGAGCGGCGAGAACTCGTGGTGCTCACCAAAGCAGACTTGCCCGACGTACGCGATGCCTACGAAGAGCTGCGCGCCCGCTTCGAAAGTGAGCTCGGGGTCGAGTTACGACTCGTCAGCGCGGCGACTCACGACGGCGTAAAGGACCTACTCGCCGCGATCGTCGAGGTGCTCAGCACGCGACCGCAAGCGACCTAGCGAGTCGCAAACTCACGGGCCGCAGCTGGCTCCCGTCGAGCGGCCGACGTATGAGCTGCAGTCGGGACGGAGCTGGGCCCGCTCAGCCTCCGAAGTCGTCGTACTCGTCGTAGTCGTACTCTTCAGGCGCTAGGTTATCGAACCTGGTGTACGCCGACTCGAAACGCACCTGCACTTTACCAGTGGGGCCGTTGCGTTGCTTGGCGACGATCACCTCCGCGGTCCCCGCGTCTGGGCTGTCGTCGAAGTAATACTCATCGCGATAGATGAACATGATGGTATCAGCATCTTGCTCGATCGCGCCAGACTCTCGCAGGTCGCTCAGTTGGGGGCGCTTGTCCTTGGTCGTGCGGGTTTCCACAGAACGATTCAGCTGACTGAGCGCAATCACAGCGACCTTCATCTCTTTGGCGAGCTGTTTCAGACCTCGAGAGATTTCGCTGATCTCTTGCTCGCGGCTCCCCGCGTCACGACGGCCGCTCATGAGCTGCAGGTAGTCGATGACGACCACGCCCAGTTTCTCGGCGACGGGCCCATCCTCCCGACCTCGGGCGATTTCTGCCTGCAGGCGCCGAATCTTGGCGCGTAACCCCAAGAGCGAAATCGCGGGCGTATCGTCCAGCCACAGCGGCAAGCGCCCCAACATCGACGCGGCTTCCGTCAGCTTGTTCCAGTCTTCGCCGCGGATCTGGCCGCTGCGAATCTTCGAAACATCGACGCGCCCCTCGCTGGCCAGGATACGCGCAGCGAGCTGCTCTCGCGGCATCTCGAGCGAGAAGAACGCGACGCCATAACCCGGTTGTTCGATCTCGCCCTCGTCCGTACGCACGCGCCGCTCCTGCGCGACCTTGACGGCGAGGTTGAGCACGAACGACGTCTTTCCCATGCCAGGACGACCAGCGACGATGTACAGATCGCCGGGGTGCAGGCCCGCGCAGCGTTTGTCGAGCTCCGTGAACCCCGAAGGCATACCCGTGATGGCCTCGCCGCGTTTCGCTGCTTCAGACAAGATTTCGAACGCGCGGTGGACAGCGTCTCGTAGCGGCAAGATCTGAGTGCGCTGGCTCGTTCGCGCGATTTCGAACACCGCTTGCTCAGCGGAGTCGACGAATTCCTGAATGTTACCGCAGTCGCCATAACCCTCGGCCGTGTACTGTTGGAACGTCGCGATCAACTGACGCAGCCGCGCCTTGTCGCGGACCGTTTTCGCGTGGGCGGCCACGTGCGCTACCGCAGGCGTCGCGTCCGTGAGCTGAGCCAGGTAGGGCGTGCCTCCTACTTGTTCGAGGCGCTCTCTACTGCGCAACCAACTCGCCACACTCACCAGATCTACCGGGGTGCTTTCCTGGTTGAGCGCGACGATCGCTTCGAAGATGCGTCGATTGGCGTCCGCGTAGAAGTGATCGGGACTGAGTAACTCCTGCACTTCTCCGAACGCGTCACCGCTGAGCAGCGCGGCGCTCAGCACTGCCGCTTCCGCGTCCAAGTCGTGGGGTGGCACCCGACCTTCACTGACCAGGAGTTGTCTCGGTTTCTTGTCGAACTTGTCGAACGCGCGCTCGGCCACGACGGCAGTCTGTCATAGAGCGCACGTCACGACGCGTCGTTTCGGCGACCACTACACGCTCACTGCAGACGTGCGAAGAAGCCTGGGGCGCGCCGCTGCTAGCCCATGATTCGCCCAGGAATCGCCCAGGCGGCGCACACTTTGTCCCCAGCTGTTGTCACAGGATTCGCTCGAGCCACACCCCACAAACGACGCGAGGCCACCCCCGAAGGAGCAGCCTCACGCCACTTTCGAGACAGCTTCTCAGGCCTTCTTGACGACCTCTACGCGAAGCAGCGCGTGAACCTGCGGATGCAGCTCCAGCGTGATTTCGTGTAGGCCTAGGCTCTTGATCGCGTCGGGCAACTGCAACTTGCGGCGATCGAATCGTAGATCGTGCTCGTCGTTGTACGCCTCTTCGATGTCGCGGCTCGTGACGGAGCCGTACATCTTGTTCTCTTCACCAACCTGACGAGCGATCTTGATCGACACGGCCTCCAGTTTGGCTTTGAACTCGTTGGCTTCGGCGTGCGCAGCTTTGGCCTTTTCGGCGGCTTGCGCTCGCAGCTCCTCGACGCGCGCCAAGTTACCGGGCGTCGCTGGTGCAGCCAGCCCGCGCGGAATGAGGTAGTTGCGCGCGAACCCTGGACGGACACGCACGACATCGCCGCTCTGTCCGAGGTGGGTCACTTCGTCCTGAAGGACGACCTGGATGGGTGTAGCCATTGTTGGTCTCCTATGCTTCGTTCGAGGTGAACGGAAGTAGCGCAATGTTGCGAGCACGCTTGATGTGCACGGTCAACGCTCGCTGGTGCTTCGCGCAACAACCAGAGATGCGGCGCGGCACGATCTTGCCACGCTCGGTGATGAAGTACTTCAGCAGCTGAGGATCCTTGTAGTCGATCGTCAGAGCTGCGTCGTTGCAGAATGGGCAGCCTCGTCGGCGACCCGCGCGCTTGAACGGTCCAGCGCCGTCACCTTTGTCGAACCCGACTGATTGCAAGTCGTTCATTCGTCGTCCTCCTCGCTGTTCCGAGACGAGTCGTCATCGTTGTCAGCGTCTGAATCGTCCGAGTCGTCATCGTCGTCGGAGTCATTCGAGTCGTCGTTCGAATCGCTGGACCAACGGCTTCGAGCTTCGAGGCCCAACGATTCTGCCAAGGTTTCGTCCTCTTCGTCATCGTCAGTCTCGACGTGCTCGAACTGAACGTCTTCGGGAGCGACGTCGCCGCTCGCGACTTCGCTCAACTTGACGGTCTGGAACTTCATGACCGACTCGGACAGTCGTAGTGCTCGCTCCACTTCTGGAACGACATCACCCCGGCCTTCGTACGCCATGTAAATGTAAATGCCACGCTTGTGGTTCGAGACCGCGTACGCCAGACGACGGCGTCCCCAGTTCTCGACCTTGGTCAATCTGCCTGACGACTTGACGACGTCCAGCAGGCGGTTGGCCAAACCTTCTGCTGCGTCGCGCGCAGTGTCGGGCTTGAGCACGTAAATGGTTTCGTATCCGCGATTGGGTATTGCGAGTTCGCCCATCGGCGCTCCTCTCGGTCTGGGGCCCCGACGCGAAGTACGCGCGGAGCAAGGAGTTATCGTTTGCGGTTGATCTCGTTCATCGCGGCTTGCGATCCTTGCTCGACGAACGAGCGAACGGCGTTCACGCCGCGATCAATGAGGTCGACCAATCCCGACTGCTCGTCGGGGGCGAAGGCCTGTAGCACAAAATCCGCGGGGCTACCGGGAAAATCACGTGGTGGACGGCCAACGCCGATGCGCAGGCGGTGGTAGTCTTTGGATCCCATCAGCTGCGAGATGGAGCGCAGGCCGTTGTGGCCAGCCTCGCCCCCGCCCAGCTTCAACCTGATCTGCCCAAACGGCAAATCGAGTTCGTCATGCACGACCAAGAGCGCTGGTAAGTCGAGCTTGTAGAAGTCGAAGGCCGCGCGAACGCTCTCCCCAGAGCGGTTCATGAAAGTCTGCGGTTCGAGCAACCCGACGCTGCGCACGCCCAGTTTGGCAGCGCAGAAGCGTGCCTTGAACTTCTGTTGCCACACAGCGTCCGCGGGCGCGAGCCCAGAGAGCACCATGAAACCCGCATTGTGCCGCGTTTGGGCATAACGTGGCCCGGGGTTGCCCAGGCCCACGACCAGGTGCACGGCAGCCCTTACTTCTTCGCTTCCTCTTCCTTGTTTTCTTCTTCGTCGTCCGCTTTGCCACCGCCGCGGCCGCCGTAGACTCCCCCGAGGGTTTGCGCGGGCTTGAGGCGCACCTCGACGCCCTCGGGCAGCTTGAGCTGATCAACCCGAATCAGGTCATCGATCATCAGCTCCGTCACGTCGAAGGTGAGCTTCGCGGGGATGTTGTTCGGCAAACAGCTGATCGGCACCTTGCGGAACACCTGACGCAAGCGTCCACCCATCACGATGCCCTTGGCCTTGCCCACCAGCTCCAGTGGCACATCGACCTTGACCGCGCGCGCGTCGTCGATGCGCTTGAAGTCGGCATGGAGCAGCTCGCGACTCACGGGGTGGTACTGATAATCTGCAACCATGGTTCGGATGCTTTGGCCGTCGAGCTGCAGTTCGATGATCGAGTTGACGCCCAGTTCGCCCGAGAGTGCCTCTCTCAGCGCTTTTGGCGAGACCTTCAGCGCGATGGTGTCGCTACCTCGCCCGTAACAGACCGCGGGCACGAGGCCCTTGGCGCGCATTTGGCGCGCAGCGCCCTTACCGTTCTTCTCACGAGTCTCTGCGTTTAGCTTTACAGTTTCCATGTCGTTCCTCGGTGGTGCAGCTCACACGAATAGCGAGCTCAACGAATCCTTGCTGTCGATTCGGCGGATAGCTTCCCCTAGCAGCTTGCCGATGCTGAGAATCTGAACCTTGTCGCAACCCCTGACGGCTTCCGTAGCGCGGATGCTGTTCGTGACGACGACCGCGTCCAGGGCGGAGTTGTTGATGCGCTCGACAGCGGGTCCACTCAAGATCCCGTGGGTGGCGCACGCAACGACAGACTTGGCGCCGCCTTTACGGACGGCTTCTGCCGCGTTGCACAGCGTGCCCGCGGTGTCGATCATGTCGTCTACGATCACGCAATCCCGCCCCTCGACGTCACCGATCAGGTGCATCACTTCGCTGACGTTGGCGTGCTCGCGACGCTTGTCGATGATCGCGAGCGAGCCCCCCAATTGCTTCGAGTACGCGCGCGCCCGTTCGACACCACCCGCGTCTGGCGACACGAACACGGTGTCTTCGTCGAAGTTCTGACGCATGTAATCGAGAAACACGGGCAACGCGTATAGGTTGTCCGTCGGGAAACGGAAGAATCCCTGGATCTGCCCAGCGTGGAGGTCGACGCAAACGGCGCGAGAAACGCCTGCAATTTCGAGTAGGTCAGCGACCAGCTTGGCGGTGATTGGCGTGCGCGGAGCGACTTTGCGGTCTTGCCGGGCGTAACCGTAATAAGGCAACACTGCGGTGATCGAACCCGCTGAGGCTCGACGGAGCGCATCGCACATGATGAGCAGCTCCATCAGACTGTCGTTGACGGGGTTGCTCGTCGGCTGAACGACGAACGTATCGAGGCCGCGAACATTCTCGCCGATGCGGCAGAACATCTCACCATCGCTGAAGCGCGACAGCTTCACATCCCCCAGGCGAATGCCGAGAACCTCCGCGATCTCTTCAGCGAGCTCGGGGTTCGAATTGCCCGAGAACAGACATAGGCTCTTGATCGACACGCTCAGTCACCCGCTAAAACGACTACTTATCTGACGCACTTGGCCGGGAAAGGGGCGCACAACTAGCAGCCGTTCAGGGCGCTGTCAATGCGGCGCCCATGGCAAGCGGCTGCTTCCGCGGTGGGGTGTGCGAACGCGATCTCGCCGCGCAACGAGGGCGGGGCGCACGACCCGCCGTGCCGCACTGACACGTCAGCGGTAGGGGTTTTCCAGATCCACCTCTGGCTTCTTCTTGGACTTGCTGGAGGATCGAGGCCGTCGGCTTACGGGCCGACGCGTTGGCTTCACGTTGGGCGTCTCCGCTGAAGTGTCGGCCGCTTCGGCGCTGTCCTCTTGCTCGTCGCCCCCAGCCGAATCCGACGCGCCCGCGGAGCTCGACTCGCTACCCGTTTCGGAACCCCCGGCGGGCTTGGCGTCGTCGGCCTTGGGCAATTCGTCCGTTTCGAGCGCGGTCTTCGCAATGTCCACTGCCGAAGCCGAAGGGACTGGTTCGGGCGCAGCCGAAGTCGCCGCCTGAGGGGTCGGCGCGGGCTGCTCTTCCTTCGCGCCGTCTTGCCCGCCGCCCAGGGTCAGCGCCAACGTCACACCTACGATGCCCAGCAACGCCAACGCACCGAAGATCAGCGGACGCTTGTCACGCTGGGATGGAGGCCTTTCCGTCGGCACGAATACGGGTGAGGCGCTGACCATCGTGCCAGGTGCCTCGACGGGAATCGAGATCGGGCTGGGTAGCTCGGGCAGGGCTCGTTGGACTATCCCCGACGGCGCCGCACTCGAGCGCGGGGGCGCGTTGAGCCGAGCGCTCATCACGCCACCGCTGGTCGGAGGAGGTGGCCGCAAAGACGCGCTACTGACGCCACTGGCCTTGGTGATTGCCGATTGCTCACTTCCGAAACCCGACGGGCGCCGCGATGGCGGGGGCGGGGGCGGGGTCAACATGCCCGGAGGCTGAATCGACGAGATCGACGGGCGTGACGGCTCTTTGCCACGCTTGTCGAGCCATTGCCGAATCGCTTGCCGATGGCTCTCGAGGGAGGGGCCGACGATCTCGTTGACGTAGGCCGCGACCTCACGACCCGTCGCCAAACAGCCAGCGGCGGTCGCCGCCTTTTCGAGGGCGTCGGCGAAGGCAGCGCACGAAACGTAACGCGTCTCCAAATCACGGTGCAGGGCTTTGAGGCAAACCTGCGCCACTCCCTCGGGCACCTTGTCGGAGAACTCTCGCGGCGAAACGATGCGATCGTTGAGCACGCGGTTCAAGGTGGCCGCTTCGTTCGATGCCTTGAACAAGCGACGTAGCGCGAGCGCCTCCCAAAGCACGACGCCCGCAGAGAAGACGTCCGCGCGGCGATCCACCGCTTCTTCACCGTGGGCTTGCTCTGGCGCCATGTACGCCAGCTTGCCCTTCAGCTGGCCCGCGCGCGTCGCGCTGAGACGACTGGCCGCGCGCGCGACGCCGAAATCCGTGATGCGTGTCACGCCATCGGTTCCGACGAGCACGTTTTGCGGCGACACGTCGCGGTGCACGAGCCCCACGAGCGAGCCGTGGTCGTCGCGCAGTTCGTGAGCCGCGTCGAGCCCAGCCAACATGTCGACGACGATGCGCAAAGAGATGTCACGCGGCACTTCTTTGCCGTCCACCGCCGCGCGCGAAAGCAAGGTCGCGAAAGTGTCCCCCTCCACGTAGTCCATCACCAGGTAGTAACCAGCGACGCCCTCCCCCACTTCTTGAATGGGCACGACGTTGGGGTGATGAATGGAGGCAGCCAACCGCGCCTCGTCCAAGAACATCTCCACGAACTCGGTGTTTTTGGCGAGATGTGGATGCAGGCACTTGACGGCGACGTTGCGCTGGAACCCGCCGACGCCCGATAGTCGTGCCAAGTACACGGTGGCCATGCCACCCGAAGCGATCTCGGCGATCAGCTCATAGCGCCCGATCTTCTCGACGCCGCCGTGCTCCGACTCTATGAGCTTGGTCGTACCCACCTGGCTCAAAACCTCCCCCGCGCGCCGATGGTAGCCCCAGCGTTCAGCTCGACCCAAGGTTGCACGGACGCGCTCTCACGCTTGCGCTTGCTGCGCGCGAAGTCGTTCATGTCTGCGGGCACTGCGGGACCGCCCCAATCCGTCCAGATGCTGCCGATCAGAATCGTGGCCAGACCGACCCCAGCCGTCGCACCCCACAGAATGTTCGTGCGCCGCTCGGCGTCTTTGCCGTCTTGATACAGACGGTCGCAGTCAGGCGAGTCATTGCGACACGCGTCCTCGACGGCGTCGCGCCCTGGATTGCTCTGGGTGTCGAGTCCACTCCAAGTGCTCACACCGATCAGACCAACCGTCAACCCTGCACCCACCCAGAACACAGTGGGCGAAAGCCCATCACGCTCCTGCTCGGGCGTAGGCTCCGCAGGCGTCGTTTCGACGCTGTCGTAGGTGATGTTTCGCTCTGGCAGTCCATCGCTCTGTGCTGCAGGTTCATCACCCCAGTCGATCTCGTCCTCGTCTTCGAGCGTGCCAGCACCGACCGCGCCCTGACTGCCTGGACGCTGAAAAGCAAGCCGGGCAGAGCCGCCCGCAGCGACGGAAAACTCACGACTCTCGGTTTCCCCGCCGTCCCAACCTGCGCGCACGCTGTGCTCACCATCCTCCACGAAGATGAAACGCTTGGTCGAGGGCTGGCCGTGTACCAAGCGCCCGTCGATGAGCAGGGAGCAGGCGGGTTCGCACGTCACCTTCAGCTTGCCCTGCTCTTCCAATGCCTTGGTGATCAGGTTGCGGGTGTCGGCCAGACTCTCGTCTTCCGGATAGCGGTCCTGAGCTAACGCAGCCAGCGTAGCCGCGCGGGATGAATGACCAGCCAGGTCTCGTGCCTGAATCGCGAGCAGCAGCACCTTGCTGTTGGGCGCCAGGCTGTCCGCGCGTTCGAAGTGTTCCGCGGCAGTAGCGTAGTCTTCATCCTGGAATGCGGTGCGCCCTAGGTTGAACTCTTCGCCCGCCTGACGCACCTCGTCCACCGTGGGTTCGTCTTGGGCGCTAGCACTCCCGACGGTGCCCACGTGTGCTGAACAAAACAGCGCGGCAGCGAGAAGCGCCAGCGGGAACCGACGACGGAACTTGAAGGGACGAGCGTTGTTGGGGGGTAGGTTCACAGATGCCCTTGCGCGGAGCGAAACGCACACGAAGCCGAACTCACACCGACGACGACGGTAGGAGCCCGACGTAGAGTTGGCAGAATTCTATTCAATCCCCCAAATAGTGGTCGATTTTCCCCCAACACGCAGAGAATTGGTGGCGGTCTGACGTCCTCACCCCGACATTGACCCACACTTCTCGCCCAGTTGCGATCCATTATGGTCTGAGGGACACCGCATTGGTGCGACCCCTTGCCTCGAGAGGGGCGATTTGGGCGGAATATGACGCTACCGTTGTTCCTCGCGCGGTCGACGCCAGCGAGGCTCGCGTCGAACTGCGCTCGGGCTTCGTTCCAAGCGCCTACCCGGGCCGAGTCCGCGCTGACCCGAGCCGAGGTTCCGCCGCAACACTCGGCCACAAACGACAATCGGGCTGGTCGCAACACCAGCCCGATTGAGAAACGCAAACCTCACATCTGGAGCATCAGGCGGTCGGGATTGCTCAACATCTCGACCACCGAACGCGTGAAGGAAGCGCCGAGGAAGCCATCGACGGCGCGATGGTCGAAGCTCAGGCTCAGATCCATCACGTGACCCACGACGATTTCGTCCCCCTGGACCACGGGGCGCTTCTTCATCTCGGGAATGTAGAGGATGCCGACCTCGGGCACGTTGACCACGGGTGTGGCGAGCACGCCGCCCAACTTGCCGAGCGACGTCACCGTGAACGAGGCGCCGCCGAGATCGTCGCGAGAGGTCTTGCCGGCGCGCGCTTCCGACGCCAAGCGGTCGATCTCGCGAGCGAGCTGCAACATGTTGAGCTGATCGGCACGACGTAACACGGGCACGATGAGCCCGTTGTCGGTCGCGACGGCGATACCGATGTCGAAGTTCTTGCGCAGCACGAGCTCCCCCGCCGCTTCGTCGACCAGACAGTTCATGTCCGGGTGCTCGCGGAGCGCCGCGACCACGGCTTTGATGATGAACGGCAAGAACGAGAGCTTGACGCCCTCTGCATCAGCGAGCGGCTTGAGCCGCTCGCGCAATGCGATGAGCGGCGTGCACTCACACTCGTCCACGTACGTGAAGTGCGCGGCAGTTCGCTTGGAACGTGCCATCGCTTCGAACATGCGCTTCTTCACACCGCGGATCGGCACACGCTGTTCGACCACGCCTGCTCCAGGAGCAGCCACGGGGACGGGCACGGGCGCTGGAGCTGCCGCTGCCATACCTGCGCCATTGCCCCCCGCCCCTTTGGCGAACGCCTGAACGTCTTCCTTGGTGACGCGCCCCGCCTCGCCACTCGGGGGTACGCGCCGCAAGTCGACACCGAGCTCACGCGCGAGCTTGCGGGTAGCAGGAGCGGCCAGCGGCTTCTCGTTGAAATGGCCACCCGCTGGGGCTGCTGTGGCTGGCGCGGAGGGCACCCCGCCAGCCACGGCGGGCGACATTCCCGGGAGCTGCTCTTTGATGTCACCCACTGCGCTGGCTCCCACCTCGTCGCCAGTCTTCGCGGCAGGTTGCTCGGCGGAAGCATCTTCTGATGCTGCTGCGGGCTCGGCAGCCGCCGTGTCTCCACCACCTTCTGCACCGCCCTCCAAAACGACGATCACTTGCCCGACGGGCACGGTGTCACCTTCGGCAGCCTTCACCTCGGCAACTTTGCCGGCTGCGGGCGCGCCGATGGTCACGGTTGCCTTGTCCGTCATCACTTCGACCATGTCTTGGTCTTCGGTAACGGAGTCGCCGGCTTTGACCAGCCAGCTCACGATTTCGCCTTCGGTTACGCCTTCACCGATATCCGGCAGTTTGAACTCGATCTTCGACATTACTTGTCAGCCCTTTGCGGTCTTCAGAATGGCAGGAAGGATGCGGTGTGAGAGCGGTAGATACTCCATCTCGAGCGCATAGGGGAACGGCGTATCGAACCCCGTGACGCGTAGTGGAGGCGCCTGCAGGTGATAGAACGCCTTTTCGGTCAGCAGGCTGACCATTTCTGCACCCAACCCACCCGTTCGTGGCGCTTCGTGGACGACGATCAAACGCCCCGTTTTCTTCACACTGGTCAGCACTGTTTCGACATCGAGCGGCCACAATGTCCGCAGATCGATCACTTCGCAGTCGACGCCCATCTCGGAGGCTTTGCTGGCAGCGTCGAGCACTTCGTACAACATCGCGCCGTAGCCGACGATCGTCACGTCGCTTCCAGCGCGCGTGATCGCGGCCGAGCCCAGGGGCAACACGAACTCCCCCGTCGGAACGTCACCTTTGGCCGCTCGGTAGATGCGTTTCGGTTCGAAGAAAATCACGGGATCCGGATCGCGTAGCGCCGCGCTGAGCAGCCCTTTAGCGTCACGCGGGTTCGACGGACAGACCAGTTTGATGCCTGGTACGGGCAAGAACTGCGCCTCTGGGTGTTGCGAATGATAGTGCCCGCCGCGAATGCCGCCCCCCACAGGCGTGCGTATCACGACGTTCGCACTGTAGTCGCCACCCGAGCGGTAGCGCATCTTGGCCAGCTCGTTGACGATCTGGTCGTACGCGGGCCAGATGAAGTCCGCAAACTGTATCTCGGGTACGGGCACCAACCCGTACATCGCCATGCCCACGGCGCAGCCGATGATGCCAAGCTCACTGAGCGGCGTGTCGATCACGCGGTCGTCGCCGAATTGTTCGTGCAGGCCCGCGGTCACCCGGAACACCCCGCCCACTCGACCCACGTCTTCGCCGAGCACCACGATGCGATCATCGCGCTGCATCTCCGTACGGAGCGCGTCCTGGATCGCTTGGACCATGTTAAGTTGTGGCATCAATCTCCCTCAACCCTCGAGCGCAATTTCGAAACCCAAACCGAGCGCCCCAGTCAGTGCTCGGGCGCGCGTGGGCCAGTGAGCAACTCGCTGCGTTGCTCCTTCAAGTTGGGCGTGAGCTCCGCGTATACGTCTTCGAACAAAGACTCCAGGCTGGGTCGGGGTACACGCTCCGCAGAAGCGACTGCCTCCTTGAAGAGCGTGGCTATCTCGTCACGCAGGTCGCTTTCCTGGGTATCGTCCCAACTGTTCTGGTTTTCCAAGTACGCGCGCACCAGTCCGATGGGATCACGACCTCGCCAGGGCTCGAGCTCTTCTGGTCCTCGGTAGGCGTTGGGGTCGTCACTGGTCGAGTGCCCACCCATGCGATAGGTGAGCGCCTCAATCAACGTTGGGCCCTCCCCTGCCGCGGCTCGGGTGAGAGCGCGTTTCACTTCGCTCACGACTGCAAACAGATCGTTTCCATCGACGCGAACTCCGGGTACGCCATACGCAATACCCTTTTGTGCGAAAGTCTCGGAAGCGGTTTGTCGCTCGACGGGTACGCTGATTGCCCAGCCGTTGTTGCGACACAAGAACACGGTGGGCGTCTTGAATACGCCCGCGAAATTCATGCCCGCGTGAAACTCACTGGAGCTGGTTGCGCCGTCGCCGAAGAATACGAGGGTCGCGAGTTCGTCTTTGCGCAACTTGGCGGCCCAGGCGAAACCGACGGCTTGGGTGATCTGCGTGCCGACGGGTGAACTGATGCTGACCCAGTGATGCTGACGCGACGTGTAGTGGTCGGGCATCTGCCTGCCCTGCACGACGTCACGCGCGTTGCCGAACATGTTGTCGATGAACGACTGCAATGGCAGACCACGCGCCAGCGCCGCACCGAACTCTCGATAACAGGGGAAGATCCAGTCTTGTCGCCGCAAGGCCGCGGCGGCGCCCACGATGGCCGCCTCTTCTCCCAGAGACCCCACGTGGAAGCCGATGCGCCCCTGACGTTGCAACGCAGTGAGCCGCTCGTCGAGGTAACGCGTCTGCACCATCCAGCGGTAAGCTTGCTGCGTCTCTTCGACGCTGAGCGGCGCCTCGGTCCCCGAAGGTATCGTTCCGTCGTCGTTCAGTAGACGCGAGACGTCGTTGGCGGGCGGCTGGCTACTCATCGAATCGCGGGGACAGTAGTAAGCCGACCCAGAAGTTGCAATCCATTGGCCGCTGCGAAAGGCTCTACGCGCAAACGCCCGGCCAACCACACTGCGCGTAGACCTCCGCCGATCGGACACGACCCCGCGCAGTCAGCGGCCTCGACGCATCACACGACGCCATCGAAGGTCGGAACACGCGAGCGGACGCTCGATTGGCCAGACCACTGTTCCTAGCCGCCCAGAGCCCGGCATCCCAAACCAACACTGCCAGCCAACGTAGACAGCCCGGTGGTGGCCGCGGAAGCCCCAGAGCCGATGACTCACTCCACGGCTTCGCGCACCTCGCTCACCACCTCGTCCACGACGCTGATCTCTAGCGAAAAACACGCGGCCATGCGCTCCAGCGCCTCACGTTCTACATCGCTGACGCCCTCGGATACGTGAGCCAGAAGCGCAGCAATACGCAGCACCTCATGCGCGTGTTCAGGTCGTTTGATGGTCTTGGCCACCATCTCGATACGTTTGCCGAGCCCATCCTCCTGCAGCGCCTCTGACAAATCGGCTAGGAGCGCCGCAATTTGCGCTTCGCTGACGGCGCGGCCGCTCGCTTCGATCACCACGCGCACGAACGCCTCGCGTTCGTCCTGGTCGAAGTGACCGTCCGCATTCGCGACCAAGAACGCACTCTCCAAAACCGCTTCGAATAGTGCCGCGGCGTAGGGGTTGAACCCCGTGGGTTGCGTCGAGTCATCGCCCAGACCTTGGACGCCCGTGCTGTAGGCGCTGGCCAGTTGCATGAGCATCGAGCGCACCTCGCCGCCGCTGGAAAAACTCGGCGGCTTGCTCAGGCGCTCGACCACCTTGTTCAGCAAGCTCGGATCCGACGCGGCCATGGCCCTAGGTTGCCATGAGAACGCCAAGAAGGTGTCAGTCGCGTCGCACGAGACGCGAGGCCGGCAGCAAGTCCAACCCCCGGGCCGGAGATGGAGGGCTCGCGGTGGCCGCCAACGCACGATCAGCAGCTGGACGTGGCCGCCCCTCACCCACGCGGGCGGCGATGAACGCTTCCGCAGCGTGGTAGCTCGATCGCACGAGCGGGCCCGACGCAACGTACGAGAAGCCGAGCTCGAGCCCCGCCCGTTCGAACTCCGCAAACGCTTCGGGAGTCACGTAACGATCGAGGGGCGCGTGCTTGGGTGTGGGCCGCAAGTATTGCCCGAGGGTCACCACGTCGACGCCCGCAGCACGCAGGTCCGCCATCGTTTCCAACACCTCGTCGTCCGTTTCGCCGATGCCCACCATGATCGAGCTCTTGGTCATGCGCTCGGGCGCGAGTTCTTTCGCCTGGCGTAACACCCGCAGCGATAGATCGTACGAACAACGCTGGTCGCGGATGATCGGCGTGAGCCGACGCGTGACCTCGATGTTGTGGGCGTACACGTCGGGCGCCGACGCTTGCAGCGTCTCCACATCTTCGACGCGACCACGAAAATCGCCGACGAGCACCTCGACCAAGAGCTCGGGCTGATAGCGCCGCAGAGCGCGCACCGCTTCACCCACGTGCGCCGCGCCGCCGTCGAGCAGGTCGTCGCGGTCCACCATCGTGAGCACGACGTACTTGAGCTCGAGCTGACTTATCGCGCGCGCCACGTGCTCGGGCTCCCGCGGATCTACGGCGCCTCGTGGATTACCCGTGGTGACGGAACAGAAGCGACAGCCGCGCGTGCAGGTGTGCCCGAGCAACATCACGGTGGCCGTCCCCGACGACCAGCACTCCCCGACGTTGGGGCAGCGCGCTTCTTCACACACGGTATACAGGTCCAAACCGCGCAGCGTCTGCTTGAGCTTCGTGTAGTTTTCGCCGCCGGGCGCACGCACTTTGAGCCAATCGGGCTTGGCACGGGATTTTTTGGTAGCCGCCTCGCTCGCCGAGGTGCTGGTGTCTTGCAGGGGTTGGTCGTGGTTCACGCGTCGTCTCCGTCGAGCAGCTTCTTGAGCAGTTGACTGACGATCTGGGGATTCGCCGAGCCTTTGGAAAGCTTCATCACTTGACCCACGAAAAAGCCGAGGGTGCCAGTCTTTCCACCGCGATACGTCTCTACCCCCTTGGGATTGGCGTCGATCACTTGCTGACACATGGTGAGCAGCGCGCCTTCGTCCGATTGCACGCGCATGCCGCGCGCCTCCACCACCTGCTCTGGTGACTGATCGGTGCCTTCGATCGCCGCGTAAATTTCCTTGGCTTGTTTGCCGCTGATGTCACCGCTGTCGACCAAGCGCACGAGTTCGGCAACTTGTTTCGGGGTGACTGGGAACTGCGCTCTCAAGCCGTGGGTGTTGGCGCCGCGCATGACCTCGGTTTGAATCCAGTTGGCGACCTTGGTCGCGGAATCGTGCAGCGACAGAGCCTGCTCGAAAAAGTCCGAAACGTCCGGGTGACTCGTGAGAGTTTGCGCGGCCTTGGACGAGAGCCCCAAGACCTCCGTGTAACGCTTGCGCCGGGCTGCGGGCAGCTCGGGCAACTGCGCCCGCTCTTCCTCGACCAACTGAGGCTCGATCACGAGCGGCGGCAAGTCCGGGTCGGGAAAGTAACGATAGTCGTGGGCGTCCGCCTTCGAGCGCAGCGGCCGCGTGACGCTCTTGTCTGGATCGAAGGAGCGCGTCTCTTGTTGAATGGTTCCCCCCGAATCGAGGATCGCCGCTTGACGCGCGACTTCGACTTCGATGGCCTTTTGCACGAATCGAAACGAGTTCAGGTTCTTGAGCTCGACGCGGGTGCCGAGTTTGTCGCTGCCCTGGGGACGAATCGAGATGTTGACGTCGCAGCGGAAGCTACCCTCTTCGAGATTGCCGTCGTTGACGCCAATCGCCAGCAGCACGTCGCGCAGCGCCCGCAAATAGGCGACCGCCTCCGCGCTCGAACGCAAGTCGGGTTCGCCCACAATCTCGATCAGCGGCGTACCCGCGCGGTTGAGGTCGACGATCGAGCTGCCGCCCAAACCGTGCACGTTCTTGCCCGCGTCTTCTTCCATGTGCACGCGCGTGATGCCCGCACGTTTGCTGACGCCCTCGACATCGATGTCGAGATAGCCGCCCTGAGAGAACGGCTGCTCGAATTGGCTGATCTGATAACCCTTGGGCAAGTCTGGGTAGAAGTACTGTTTGCGCGCGAAAATGCTGCGCTCCTCTATTCTGCAACCCAGAGCGAGTGCGCCGCGTACCGCCAGGCGCACGGCTTTCGCGTTCGCGACGGGCAGCGCTCCCGGCCAGCCCAAACATACGGGGCACACCTGTCGATTCGGCTCGCCCCCCACTTCCACCGCACAACGACAAAACAGTTTCGTCTGCGTCAGCAGCTGGGCGTGAACTTCCAGTCCAATTACGGGCTCGTATTGCGTCATGGCTTGCGCTCCCCGACATGGGGCGAGCAGCGCTGATACCACAGGTCACGCCGCGTGGGAGGGGCCACGGGACCGGCCGGCATCTCGGGCGAAAGTACCGCGAAAAGGACGTGCCCGTTCCGCGTGGGGCACCCAACGCAGGCCCCAACCCCCCGCCAAGCTCAGAGCTGTCGAAGACCGAAAATCACTGTCCCCGGCCATCACTCCGGAAGCAAGCCCAAGTCCACCGGAACGGGGCCGGTCGACGGTGACGGCGCGAGTCCTAGGCAAAGCGGAGCGTATGCCGCGCACTCTGGCAACTCGGCGTCCGCACAGCGAGCCGCGTTGACGTCACACCAGCGGTCCACGAGGGCCTCCGGCGGGGCGCTACAACGATTCAACCGCAAATTATCGTCTGTATCGACTGGCGTCCTCGCCGGGGGGCTCTCGGGCTCGGACAAAACGACGATGCGAAGACTGACGTCCTCGCCACCCGACAGCGATCGCCCCTCGAGCTGATATTCATACGGCGTGCCGGGCGCGGGAGCGTTGAGGAAGCGCGCCAACTGGGCCAGGCCCGGCGCCTCCGCGGGTGGTTCTTCTTCACTCGAGGTCCGAGCGCGCCACAGGTACTGACTCACCTCGGCGTGATCGAAGCCCACTGTATTTCCCCCCTCGTCGACGAATGTCTCCGCATTCGGGCGGAATAGCTGCACCTCTTCGATCTGCGTGGGCGTGCACGGCCCGACCTGTTCCCCCTCGAGGCGATCGGAGCAGCACCACACGTCGAGGTTGTTCACTTGACGCGTAAAGCTCCCGTAATCGCCCTGTGTGCAGCGGCCTGCAGCGGATACGGGGGATCTGGAAGCGGCGGCGAGTCGCTCGCCCCCCCAGGCACGGGAGATTCCGAGGCTGAGATCAGCGACGCGGCGGATGCCGACGCGGTATCCTCCAACCGAAACGCGACCTTCGAGATCGCTGATCGAGACGTATTTCACACGACGGCTTGGACCGACCCGTCGAGCGGCGAAGACTATGCGCTCTTGGAGCGTTGGTCGCTCACCCCAGAACAGCGCTGGGCGAAGGCGATATTTCGCGACGCGAACGCTGACGGGCAACGGGTTCACGCGCTGGCTCCCACGACCGACGGGCGTGTGTTCGTGCTCGGTGAGTACCAACGTCGCTTCACGCTGGGCGGCATCACGCTTCTCGGAGATGAGAGCGCGACGGGCACACGAGAGGACTATTTCATGGCGGAGTTCGACCAGCGCGGTGACCTGACGAGTCTGCTTTCGCTGGGAGGAACCCACGACGTTCGCTACATGAACCCGAGGTGGACGTCACGAGGACTGTTGCTCACGGTTCAACCGTTGACGGGCAACCCTGCGAGCAGTGACTCTCCAGCGTACGTCGCGCTTTGGCGCCCCAGCGCCCCCTGAGCGTGAGGTGCTTAGGGACTCGACACGAACTCGTCGAAGGTGAGCAGCAGATCGATGGTTTCGCTGATGTTCCATTTTGCGAGCAGGATCCGCCAGCGCTGCTGCAGGTAGTATCGGTACTCGGCGTCGTCGAGCAGCGCCAGGTCGGTACGCTTGGGCAACTGCTCGATGGGGCGAGCTGCGCGAACCAGAAACTCGACGGACAATCCACTGGCCACGACGACGGGGAACAGCCCATCACCCAGCGCGATGGTGCACGCCGACTCGATGAGCGTCTCCTGCTCGATCTCGTCTTCCGCCGGCCCCAGCGCGGTGACGAGGACGCGAGGCCGTCGAGTCAGGGATGCGTCCCAGCGCGTGAGCTCGTACGCGACGCGTTCTCGGGGCGTCTGCTGCGCACTCTCCCTGCGGTCGATGGGCTCAGCCGCAGGCGAAGCTGCGTGGCGCTGTTCGATGTCCCGGCGCAGATCCGCGAGCCGCTGGCGAACTCCGCCGAGACCGTCGCGAAGTCGGGCCGTCCACACGGCAGCGCGAGTGTCTTCACGGGGTTCTAGCGCTCGTGGAGCGTCAGGCACGATGGGCGGATAACACTTCGCGCCGCGTCGTGAAAGCAGGATCGTTCACCCGCACCACCGTTCGATCTGAGCGTACGGCCCCAGCGCTGACACGGGGGTTGGAACTGTCGACCGTGATTTCACCCCGGACCATCCCGCGCTATGGTCCCCCGATGGTACGGCTCGTGAGTGTCGAGGAGCTGACGAGAAAAGCGGGTCGCCCGACAGAGGAGCGCAGCCTTTACGACACCTTCGCCGAAGAAACGCGGGCTGGGTGGGCTGAGTACCGACGCGCATTTCGCAACCAGTTACCGAATCTCACGCCGGATCAGGCGCAAGTCCACGTCAGCCGCTGGCTCGACCGATTCCACGAACGCCACCCAACGGCACTCGAGCACAAAAGTACGATCATCGACGGCGCCCTCGCCGATTCGGCGCTGGGGGGCTTGGGTTTGGTCGCGGCTTCACTGATGGCGATGCGCGACGCGCGGTTCGGTGATGCGGCGGCCCTCGCCAAGCGCGCCTACGCGATGGATCAACACGAAACCTTTGCGCAGCGCTTGTTCCTGGCCGCCAACGAAGAACGGGTCGACCTGCACCTGGAAGTGGACGACTGGTTGCAGGACCGCTTTTGCCCCAACCCGTTTTCGACCGTAGAAGTGATCGAGTCGGGGGACATGTTCACCTGCTGCGCAGCATGGCTCCCCGCAGCAATTGGCTCTAGGCACGACAGTGACGCCGATCCGTGGCAGGGCGAGCGGGCCAGAGAGCTGCGTCGCTCAGTCTTGGATGGCGACTTCTCCTATTGCAGTCGGCTGAGTTGCCCCCGCATCGCGGGCAGAGAGCTACCCCGACGCCAGGACATCACCGATCCTGCACTGCGCGAACAGATCGAGACTCACGGACTGAGTGAACTCTCCGGACCACCGCGTGTGCTGCTTTCCTATGACACTTCCTGCAATCTGTCGTGCCCGTCCTGTCGCGATCAACCGAAGAGTCTGGGGCGCGCGGGCGATCAACGTCGGTGTGCAGCTCGGGGCTCGTCAGAACTTCGACTTCGAACCGCTCCGAGAAGCGCTCGCGCTCGACTTGGCCAAGCGCGATGTTCGCACCGTCGAGATCCAAAACCCACTAGCGCCCGCGGAAGCTCCACTTTGGGAGCCGCGCTCGATCTACCCCGTTGCGAAGTACGCCGAGGCCTTCGACCTACTGATCACTACTGCCGGCTACAACGGCTTTCACGAGAGCGTTCTCGGCCCGATCCCGACACTCTTCGTGCCCAACGAAGCCGACGAAATGGATCACCAGCTCCTGCGCGCCCGCTACGCCGAGGTCGCGGGGGTTGCAGCCATGATGCGCACCTCGGAGGTGGCCCGAGTTTCGTCGGTACTCGACGAATGTTTACGCCCGGAGTTCCGAAGCACCGTGATCACTCCGAGGGAGCCCGTCGAAAGTGGTGGCAGAGCCGCAGCCGTCGCCATCGCAGAACTCTTGGCCTCGATCCGCACCGATCGCCCTCTCGCGCTCGCCCTCCCGAAGTGCAGCGTCTGAGTGCGTGGGCCAATCCGCTGTCGCGAGTAGCTCTCGTGGTGGCGCAAGGTCGGCAGTCAGGTTGCTGCTGTATCCCACTGTCCGCTGGCTGAAGCGGGTCAGCGCGTCCTAAGCGAAGCACGGACGAGGATGCGCCATTTCTCAGCTGCCGAGCGCCCCCGAACCAAGGGCCAAGGATTGGCGAAAAAGCAGGGCGAAGTCCCGTCACTTGCTGCCCTCTTCGGGAACCATCGGCATCACTTGCTCTCGAGAATTCGTAAATGACACTTCACGAACCGCGGCGCTTGGCATCAATCGTCGTGCTTGCGGCCTCGTGGTGGTCGTCGCCTGGACGCGCTGAGGCAATCGCGTCCGATTCGATCCGCGCAGAGGCCGAAGCCCAAGGTGCACTAGCCCCAGCCTCCCCCCCAGAAGCGGTCTCCGCCATCCAGCTGCGGGTTCATGGGGACTTCACGCTCACGCAAGTGGAGCGGTTGAGCGCCGGCCTGTCCGCAGCGCTCGAACGTCCCGTTCACCCTTCGCTAGCAGACGCGATGATCATCGACGGGCGAGTGCTGGTGACCGTCACCTACCGCGCTGACAGCCGGGAACTCGCCGTCGCCTTGACGGATGAGCACGGCGGCACCATCAGCCGAGTGGTGCAGGCGCCTGAGCAAAGAGGCGACGTCATCGAGGCTGCGGTGCTGCTAGCGCAAAACCTCTACGTTCACCAAGCACCAGAACTACTGCCGCAACGCGAAGCGGCGCCACCAACAAGCCCAATCGCCAGCACTGCGGAGCCTGAAACGACACCAGCACTCGTCGACAAGGAGACCGCGCGGGGGGCTTCGCCGGTCGATGCCGCCGCGAATGAACAGCAAGCAACCCCCGGCCCCTACCGCGTCGCCAACGCCAGCGTTTTCTTTCCGCTAGCCACCAACGCAGGCCTACCCAATCTACACACGAGTCTCGACTTCGGCTTGTTCTTCTCGCGCATCGGCATGCTCGAGGGGCTGCAACTCGGCAACGTCAACTTCGTAAGCGATCGTCTCGTCGGGGTTCAGTTCGGCGCCTTGGTGAACAGTGTTGGCGGCGCCGCGTCGGGGTTGCAGCTTGCAGGGTTGTTCAACGAAGCTGAGGAACTCGAACCGGGGTTTCAGGTCGCGTTCGTGATGAACCGCGCACGGTCTGGCGGGCGGGGCGCCCAACTCGCGCTTGGCCTCAACGATGGGAGTGGCAGGTTCGGCGGGCTGCAATCAGCCTTTGGCTTCAACCATCAACTCGGCGGCGTTCAGGGCGTTCAGCTTGCAGGCGCCTTCAATCACGCCCGACACCTGAAGGGCTTGCAGCTGAGCGCCGTCAACGTCGCTGCAGACGTGCGCGGCATTCAGTTCGGTATCGTCAACGTCGCCGAAGACGTTCGAGGCGCCCAAGTCGGTCTCGTCAACGTCGCTGACGACATCGAAGGCGTTCCTATCGGGCTATTCAACGTGACGCGCAGCGGCGGCGTTCACGTACCCGTGTGGATCAGCACTCACGCGGGCGCCAACGTGGGGCTCAAGTTCGCGACTCGTTACACCTACACACTCATCGGCATGTCCACCCAAGTGCTGACGGACGATTCGCGCGTGGGTCCGTTCTTCGCCATGGGGGTTCGGATCCCGACGCTGCCGCGCATGGCGATCGACGTCGACTTGAGCGGCAGTTATCAACTCGGAACGCGTCTCTGCTGCTACGAGTCCAACCGCGAGGAGCGCTTGGCCCACGCCAAAGACAGGAGCTATTACGGCATCAGGTTCATTCCCAACTATTCGCTGCACGACCATTTGACGTTGTTCGTCGGCGGCGGCCTAGGCGTGTCGATCCCGTTCGCCTTCTACTCCAACTTCGAGGGCAGCGACCGCAACGTCGAGTTCGCACCAGAGGCGCTCGCAGGCGTGGAGTTTTGACGTGAACCACGTGCGTGAAGCGTTACGCGCGGCAAGCGCCGAACTACTACCGCAACAGCGCGCAGACTGGTACAACCCGAACGAGGTGGAGTCAGAGCAGTCCAATGGCGCTGACGCGCGCCAGAGAACGCGCAATGAAACGACACTGGACACGTGCGTCTCCCGAACTCCTTATACGACTTCGCCACATCGAGCCCCGGCACACGACCGAGAGCCAGCTGATGATTCGAACACTGCTGATGCTCCGGACTCTGCTGGCGACTGGGTCGCTCAGCTCACGCGGGGTGAAGGCGCTGGGTTGCGAATCGCCTACCAGCAGCATCACCAGATACTCAGAGCGTTCTCCACACGCCTGCTCGGAGACGAACAAGCCGCCGAAGACTTGGTGCAAGAAGTGTTCTTGTGTTTACCCCGGGCGATTCACCAGTTTCGAAGGGAGTCGAAGGTTGAGAGCTTCTTGCTCGGCCTGGCCGCCAACAAGGCCAAACATCACGTACGAGCTGCGGCCAGGCGTCGTGCGGCCATGGCCCGCTACGCGGAACACGACGAACCGAGCCTGCCTGCAACTGACGAGGAGGTCGCGCGGCGCCAGCTCGCAGACAAGCTGCACGACGCCCTAGAGACGCTGAGCCTAGAACAACGCTCGGCGTTCGTGTTGTGTGCCATCGAAGAGCGTAACGCCACCGAAGTCGCACAAATCCTGAGCTGTCCCCCGTCAACCGTACGTGACCGCCTTTCTCGCGCACGCGCGCGGCTCGAGCAGTGGGCTCGCAAGGAGGGACTCACATGAGCCAGTGGTTGCAACGAGCCAGCAAAGCCGTCCGTGAGCAGCACGACGGTAACCCCGGGCCAGCCGCCGAACACGCGAGACGGCAAGTGTGGGCGCGCTCCCACGAACTACACGAGCGACGTTCGCGCTGGCTGGTTTGGCTGGTACCAGTGGTCGCGCTCGCAGGCTCGGCGGCATACGCGAAGAACGCCGAGCGTGTTGCCCACTGGGTTACCTCGAAGGTTCAAGTCTGGTCCAGCTTCGCCGCCTCGACTGCGGAGACGGAACGACAAGCCTCGCACCCCTCGAATTCACCTGCCACACGCAGGACGAGCGGCATCTCAGCCGTGCCGTCATCAATCACCCCCTCCTTCAGCGTGATGCCCACCGCAGCCCTTCCCTCAACCACGGCACCCTCTCGTGTACGACCCACCACACCAGCGATCCCGCCTGCACGAGAAAGCGAGCCGGCCCGTCCGAGCCGAGCTCGACACTTGGCCACCCCGCCAACAGCCCCCGACCTCGACAAACCCGACCTCGACAAACCCGACCTCGACAAACCCGACCTCGACAAACCCGACCTCGCAGCGCTCTACCGCACCGCTCACCGCCTCCACTTCACGGACTCGAATCACGCGGAAGCGCTCACGGCGTGGAACGCGTACTTGGAGGCCGCACCTCATGGCATGTTCGCACTAGAAGCGCGCTACAACCGAGCGATCTGTTTCGTCAAGCTCGGCCACCATGCGTCAGCCCGCCGAGCTCTGGCTCCGTTCGCCCGCGGCGAGTACGGTGAATACCGCCGCGACGAAGCGCGGCACCTGATGAACTCCCCGCCCGTCGGAGGAGAGTAGTCCAGCGGACTCGGCCGAGTTCCAATTGCAACGCCACGGTGCTGGTGTGCGTCTGAGGTTCGTTCCATCTTAAATTCCGAGGTGTTGCGAGCTCCACCGCTCGCCACTGGTGTTGACGGAGCGCGCTCCGAGGCCCGCCAGGACGCATGCCCAAACCCCCACGGGGTCGCGCGGTGGAAACGTCCGGATCCTGGTGCCCGCGCGCCCGGACGGCGTTACCCGGGTGCGGATCCGGGATTTTCGGGGGCGGATCGGCGATCTTTCGGGGCGGATCGGCGATTTCCGTGTCCGGAATCGTGATTTCGCCCCGTTCGAGCGGTCGCGGTTCACCTGGCAGAGCCGCCGAGGTTCGTGCTGCGACCCATGAGCGCTTCGCAGTCTGCGCTCGGGCGCCTTGTCTGGGACCGCGGCAGGCGGATAAGACGCGCCAGTGGACGTGCGTCACCTTCGCGTGTTCGTTGCCGTCGCCGAAGAACTGCACTTTGGTCACGCGGCAAAGCGCCTGCACGTGGCCCAATCGGCGGTAAGCCAAACCAAACGGCGCGCTTAATCAGGCCATGCCGCCAGTGACGTGGCTCGCGCTCACTCTGGTTCTCACGCTGCTCACGGCGAACGCCAGCGCACAGCCCACTCCAGCTCGAGAGCCTCCCGAAAGTGAACCACAACCCAACACTCATGCCCACCCCGACGCCAATGAACGGCTGAGCCAAGACTCCGCGCCGCGTCCGTGGCACGACGCTGGACAGCACACCCTCGACGCGTTCGTCGGCGCAAGCAGCCTCTATCACTTGGCGGGCGTGGGCGCGACCGCGCTGATGGTAAACACTGGAGTCGATCGCGAAGTGCACTACTTCGCCTCGGAACACGACGCAATCGGTTGGGCGGGTTTGCCAGGGATGTTTCTCGGCTACGCCGCGCCCGTCGCCGCCATTGGGGGCTTTTACCTGCTAGGCGCCATCGACGACGATACGACCAAAACTGGCGCGGGCGCCGCCGTGTTACAAGCCGTTACCCTGAGCCTCGCCTACACGACGTTGCTCAAAGTCGTGACGGGTCGCCCCGCACCCCCTGCGCAGGGCCACCGTTCCCCCGCGTGGCAGGGCGATGACCCCAGCAAACACTTCCGTTTCGGGTTCGCCAGAGGCGGCGTCTACCATGGTTGGCCATCGGGACACACCGCATCAGCGGTCAGTGTCGGCATCACCCTGGCGGCCTACTACGACGTGTGGTGGGTCGATCTGCTCGGCTACGGCGGCGTCGCTTACATGATGTTCAGCGTCTCCACCTTCGAGGGCGGAAGTGTCCATTGGGCGTCCGACGCGGTAGCCGCCGCGCTCATGACCTACCCCATCGCGCACTCGGTGGGTTCGGGGTTTCGTGAGCGAGCCTTCGGCGACGCCGCCCCCCGTAGCTCCCTCTCGTTCGTACCCGTGGTTACCCGCGACACCGCGCTGCTCAGCGTGGGCGGCTACTTCTGACGACGCACCTTCGTGCTGATGGCTCTGTCGGGCCGGATCCGCTCTTGGTTGGCCGGGACGCGTCTTCCGCCCGATTTCTTGGCATTCCAGGCACTGGCGCGAGTTTCGTGATGGGCGACCACCCAGGCCGCACAGCGCGCAAAGTGGAGTTGAACTCGATGTAAATTGACGTCGAGCGCGTCAGGCCAGATGATACGACGCTCAGGGAGGGAAATGCCCGTGGTCGAACAATCCGCACCTAATGGTCATTGGTTTACGGTCGACGTCGAGAACCGCATCGTGATCGCCCGACTCAGCGAACGGGTCACGCTCGAGTCGTTGCTCGACTTGGCCAACCGGGTATACGCCGACGCGCGTTGTGATCCCGAGTTCGATACCATCGTGGACATCCAAACGACGGACCTTTCGCTGAACTTCGAGGACATGCACGAATACGCGCAACACATCAGCGCCGACCCGCGGATGCTGCGAGGCAAGCTGGTGCTGGTCGCCTCGACCGCGGTTGCTTATGGCATCGGTCGAATGTACCAGGGCACCCACGAGGGGTTCCCGGGTGAGGTGCATTTCGAAGAGACGCTGGAGGCGGCGATGCTTGCCCTGCGTCCAGCGAACTCCTGACGCTGGCTCGAACGGGCTGGCGCACGGCCACCCACACTTGGGAAAGCGTTTCGGCGCCGTCACAACCAGACGTGCCGCAACCCAATTCGAAACGCTGCGCGACTTTCAGGAGCGCTTTTGGAGACCAAGCGCGACTTCGAGTTCGTCACGAAACTCGTCGTCGGCGAGTGGCTTTCTCAGTAGTGGTCTATCGATACCACCGAGCAAATCGACCTTGGCCCCATCAGCGTGACTGGCGATGAACAAGAAACGGTCGACCAAATGCGGGTTCAAGGCGCGTACGGAATGGTACAGCTCGGAGCCGAGAATGCCGTTCAAACGACACGCGCAGATGACCACGTCGGGCGGAGCTGACTTGATCCGTGCAAGCGCTTCTTCCCCGGTCTGCGCCAGAGTCAGCTCGCAGCGCGAATCGAGCAGGCCTTTCACCTGAGCCTGAACGCCCACGTCGTCCTCGACCAGGAGGACTTGAAAGATTCGAGTCGCGAGCTCCCGCGCGAAATACGCGTCGGAATCGAGCACCTCCCGCACCTTCCTGCCAATGCCGTCGATCGTGAACGGCTTCTGAAGCAACACGACACCGTCGTCGACGACGCCGTGATGAACGATCACGTTCGGCGTGTATCCCGACATGAACATCACCTTCACTTCAGGGCACATCTGCCCCAAGCGCAAGGCCAGCTGCTTGCCACTCATGCGTGGCATGACCACGTCGGTCAACAGCAAGTCGACGGCCCCTGCTTCTCGCTCGCAGAGCTCGAGCGCTTCGGCCCCGCTCGCGGCCACGATCACCCGATAACCCAAGGGTGAAAGCGCGCGAACGCAGAGCCGCCGAATGCGGTCGTCATCCTCCACCACCAGCACTGTCTCACTGCCCGTGGGTACGGCTTGCTCTACCGAGGATCGCACTTTCGTCGTGGGCGCGTCGATTTTCGGGAAGTACACGCGAAACGTCGTTCCCTTGCCGAGTTCACTGTAAACCCAGATGAATCCGCCTGCCTGCTTCACGATGCCGTAAACCGTGGACAGCCCGAGTCCCGTTCCTCTGCCGATCTCTTTGGTCGTGAAGAATGGCTCGAAGATGTGTTGCTGCGTCTTGTCGTCCATGCCGAGCCCGGTGTCACTCAACGACAACGTCACGTACTCTCCTGGGGGAATGACGGCGCCCTTCGCGGCTCCGTAGCTGTCGTCCAACGTCACCAACGCGGTTTCGATGACGAGCCGTCCACCACGGGGCATGGCGTCCTTGGCGTTGACCGCGAGATTCACCACGATCTGCTCGAGCGCGGTGACATCTACTCTGATGGTCCCTGCCACCGCGTCCAGGTGAGCGACCAGTTCGATCTCTTCCGTCAGCAGTCGCTCCAACATCCGCTCCAAGGCGCGCACCTTTTGATTTAGGTTGACCACCTTTGGCTCAATCGTGCGTTGCTGTGAAAACGCGAGCAGTTGACTCGTGAGCTCCGCCGCTCGCTGAGCGGCGTCCGTGACCTCCATCATGTCGTGATACGCTTGATCGGATGGATCCATGGTCTTCGTCACGAACTCGGAAAAGCTCAGGATTGCAGTGAGCAGGTTGTTGAAGTCGTGGGCGATCCCGCCAGCCAACTTGCCGACCGCTTCCATCTTTTGCGACTGCCGAAGTTGAACGTCCGCACGCTGCAACGCCGCGGTGGCTTCGATGGACTCGAGCCTGGCCCGTTCGGCCTGCTCTGCAAGGGCCAGCGCGGCCTGCCTTTGGGCCTCGAGATCCCGAGTTCGCTCGAGAACCCAGCGTTCGACCTCCGCCATGTCGGGCTCTGCACCCGACTCGGCAAAAGCGGAACGAGCACTCTTCGAATCCACCAGGGACGAGGTAGCTCCCTGAGCTTCGGTCGTGTGTCGATCGGCGAACTCGGAAATGCAGAACACGATCAGGTCTGACTCCCGCTCGGTTGGGCGCACCCAACGCGCGCTCACGACGACGGTTTGGCGCTGCCTCGTCGGATGGGTCAGCTCGATCTGCCGTTCTGCCGATGGCTCGGACGGGCCAGCCTCTACGAGTTGCCGCAAACCCGGCACATCCCACCGCGCTTCATCGAGTTCGAACCAACGGTCTCCAGCCTGGACGTCACCCAACGCGAGGTTGTCGATGAACCCCCGATTGGCAAAGACGACGCGCAGCTCGTCATCGCACACGACCAAGGGCTGGCGCACAGCGTCCAAAAGTAGCGCGGTGTCCGGGTGGATGCTGAACGAGGTGGGTTGCATCGCTTTGTCGGAGTTAGGGCGCCATCTTGTCCCTTTCCGATGGCATTTTCTAGCTATCTCTCACCGCAAGTAGAAAGCCCCCCTCGGCCGCGGTGATACGCCAGGCAGCAGTGCGCCAACGGGCTGAACGACGGAGGGGCCGCGATGGGAGACCTGGGGAAGACCCTTGGCGGGTCCGCGCGGCTCCCTCTATGGCAAATGCGGTGGGGTGCGGGCTCGCGGCTTCACGCTACTGACGGCGCGCTGGCTGCAGTGGTAACCCACAACCAGTATTCCTGCGACCGGGCCAGCGGAGGTCAGCGTGAAGTCCGAACGCGCAACCGCCACCCTGACCTCATCAGGGTGAGCTTCGAACGCGCGTGCCCGCATCGCGCGCAGGGTTGGGCGTGGCGGAGGCGGGGGCAGAAGTGTTGACGCCGCGTGTTCGTCCGTCGGTCGGCTTGCTCACCGAATCGAGTGTACCCATGCATTCCTGCCCCGGTTACACACGACTGACACAAGTAGAAGGCGGTTCCTGCAGCGTGTCATTGCCGTGCGTGCTGAACGGTCGTGATATGCAACTTCGCCGACTCGAAATAGCAACGTGGCCGCGTCGCTCATTTTTGCCCCGCTTCAGCTACGCTGGAGTGACGTGATGAACTTGCCGCGGAATAACACCAAAGACAGCCGCCCTCGGTAGGTGCGTCTGGGCAAGGGTCGGCGCGTATGCTACCCACGTTGAACGATGAGCCATCCTGGTGATTCGTCGAAGATGCGAAACGGGCAGCGACCTAAGATGCTTTGCCACCGACGGGTGTTAGTCATGCTTCTGTTGATAGCTAACTCCTGCGGGTTACTGGCCATCTGCGGATTACTCAGCGCCTGTGGCAGTCGTCCGCCCGTCACATCCAAACGCTTGCCGTCTCCCGTCGTGTCTCAGCAGACGGAAGTGCTCGACCCGAAGCTGATCGAAGCGGCGCTGGCGGCACCACAGGGTGAAGCCTATCGCGTCGGTCCGGGCGACAGCTTGCTCGTTGCGGTATACGGGCACCCCGAACTCTCGCTCGCGGCTTACACGGGTGGCGGCGCTTTCAACTCGCCGAGTGCACGCGGAACGGGCTTGGTCGTCGACAACGACGGGACCATCCAGCTGCCACTCATCGGTACGGTGAGCGTCGAAGGAAAGACGAGCGAGGAACTGCGAAGCTTCTTGGAACAAGCGCTGGCCGTTTACGTGAAAGACCCGTCCGTCACAGTACAGGTCCTCTTTGCAGGCAGCATTCGCTACCACTTGCTCGGTCAGTTCACCAACCCCGGCATGAAATACAGTGACCGCCCGCTGCATCTGCTCGAGGGGTTGACGCTGGGAGGCAGTATCAAGTTGGACGATGCGAGCTTGCGCAGCGCCTACGTCGCACGTGAGGGCAAGCGTCTACCTGTGAACTTCAGTCGGCTAATCATCGACGGCGACCTGAAGCAGAACATCAAGCTACAAACGGGTGACGTCGTCGTCGTACCAGACCAGCAGAACGAACAAGCGTTCGTGTTCGGAGGGACCGGCCAAGGCGGAGCCGTGGCGTTTCCGCGAGGCAAGTTGACGTTACTCCAAGCGCTTGCCAAGTCTGGGTTTGGCTGGAAAGACCAGTTCCAGGGACGTCTTTCGGAAACGCGTATCATCCGCAGCGAAGGAGACCGCGCGGAGCTGTTCGTCGTCGACGCTGAAGCGATCTTCGAGGGAGAAGCGGCGCCTTTCGAACTCGCGCCGGGCGACATCGTGTTCGTACCCGCGACGACGTTGACGGATTGGAACCAGGCCCTCGCTCAATTGTTGCCGACGTTGCAGACCGTCTCAGGGGTCCTCAACCCGTTCGTGCAAATCAAGTACCTGTCTGAAGATTAGGAACGACCATGGCGGACCGACCCACAGATCAGACACCCGACCCCCGAGAGAGCACTACGCTACTCGGGTTTCCGGCGCTGCGTCCCGGCTCTTCTACTGGGTCACACGCTTCCACTGGCCCACACGCTGGCAGCTCTGCGGATGAGTCTAGCAAACGTAGCGGCGGCACGGAACACACGTGGTCACAGGGCGCACGCACGCGCGCCATCGCGCGCTCCGCGCCCCCTTACGTCTACGCAGGCAGTAGCGGTTCGGGCGAGGTGGTCGACATCGCACAACTCTGGCTGCTGATGCGTCAGCGATGGGGGCGCATCTTGTTCGTTACCCTGCTCACTTTCGCTGGCGTGATGACTTGGACCCTGCTTTCGCGCATGGAGTTCAACTCGATGGCGCGACTCTATTTGGGGGAGTTGGACCAGAGCACGAACGTGCGTGCAGTCCAAGACTTCGACCTGTCGGATACTGCGCGCGGGGATCTAGCCAGCGAAATCGAGATCATTCAAAGTCGGTCACTCTTGGGCCAGGCCGTTTTGACGTCAGGACTGAATGCGAGCGTCACGCCTAAACAATGGTCCCCGCCGCGTTATTGGGAGTGGCGCCTGTCGGAACGTGATGCTTCGCTCCTCGACGTCGGCATGAAGTCGCTGCGCGCAGTGAACACGTCGTTCGACATGAACTTCCGTTCGGCGGAGACCTTTCAGGTCCGATTCACGTCTCCAGAGGAATATCAGGTTCTGTCCGAAGGCCACGTCATCGGCAATGGCCGTTTGGGTGAAGCCACTCACATGGACGGCCTCAACTTGACGCTGCAACCCGGTTTGGAACGTGGTCCGGAATCTGGAAGCGAGTACGACCTCGTCGTGACGCCCGTTGGTCAGGCGGTGGACAGCGCGCTCAGGCGCCTCGATGTGCGTTCACCCAAGAGTGACGGCGGGCAAGTCGTCACCCTGGAGTTCACGGACAACTCCCCACAACTGGCGGCCATGTTCCTCGAGCAACTCATGCTGGGTTATCTGGAAGAACGCCAGACCTGGAAAACCGAGGAAGCCACTGCGGCGGAGAGCTTCGTCACGACGCAGCTCGAGGGTACTCGCAAAGTCCTCGACCAGATTCAGACGCGGTTGGCGAACTATCGTCAAGCGAACCCCGTGGTCGTGCTGGACAACGAGGCCGAAGCGATGATCCAACAGATCAGCAGGTACGAGGAGCAGCGTGTGGCTTCTCGCCTCGAAGTGGCGGCTCTGCAAGACGTAAACCGTTCGCTGCGTGGGTCGGCCCCAGCAACAGAGGCGTACATGATGGGAGAAACCAGCGATGCCGTGTTGACCGGAATGGCAGCAAGCCTGTCACAATCTCGACAAAAGCTCACCGAGTTCGAGACGCGGTTCAACCCTGAGGCGCCTGACGTCAAGCAGCAGCGGGCCGAGGTGCAAGGACAGCTCGATGCGATCCGCAGCTACGTGAGCAACCGCCTTTCCCGCGCCAAGGAAAACCTCGGTGCGCTGACGGGGATCATCGAGCAATTCGAGGAGAAGCTGAAGACCGTACCCGCCGCCGAGGCGGCTCTAGCGCAGCTGACTCGCGAGGCTGAAGTCTACAGCACCGTCTATTCTTATCTACTCAAGCGACAACAGGAGACAGCGATCCTGAAAGCGTCGACGATTTCTAAGAATCGCGTCCTGGATCCTGCAGAGGTGCCCTATCGAGAGGACTCGCCAGGTCTGGTGATGCGCATGGCCAGCATCCCGCTGGGTTTTATTCTGGGCGCCACACTAGTGCTGTTCGGAAGCATGATAGCAGGCAAGTTCCACATGGAGGCTGACGTACGTCGAGTGCTAGGCGCAGTGCCCATGTTTGCGAGGGTGCCACGACGCCCCAGAGTTAGAGCGCGGAAAGGTTCGTCGTCATTCGACCTCTTGGGAGGGGGTTTGGGCTTCGACTACGTCGAGGCGTTCCGCATGCTGAGAACGAACCTGTACTGTTCGGATCTGTCCGAACAGTGCAAGATCGTGCTCGTCACCTCGCCGTTCCCCGGGGACGGCAAGACCACCTGCACGCTTTCACTTGCGGCGATGCTGGCCGCCGACCGCAAGTCGGTACTGGTGATCGATGCCGATCTACGAAAGCAATCCCACGGAGAGATCCTCGGGACACCGATGACTGAAGGCCTTCAGGCGGTGCTCGTAGGCTCTAGCGACTGGCGTGAGGTGGTCCGCCCCGTCGCCGTTGCAAACGGAGAGTTCTTCTCGATTGACGCTGGTGGGATGGCGCCTGCCGAACTCCTTTCCAGCGATCGAATGATGCGCTTCCTAGAGGAAGCACGCGCCGAGTATGATTACATCTTGCTCGACTCGCCGAGCTACCCCCTCGTTTCTGACGCGTTGGTGCTATCGACGTTCGCAGACTGCGTACTGTCGGTCGTAAGACTGGAGCACACACCTCAGAAGCTGGCCATCGAACATGTACGACGCCTCTCAGAAGCAGTTTCGAACCACGCTTTGATCGTGAATGATGTCCGGGCTCCCTCCGCGAGCTACGGCAGCGACTATCGAGCAGCAGATCACGCTAGGAACGCGTTGGTCGTGTTCGAAGGGCGCCGCAGCTGGGGTAGCCGCCTCAGCGCTCTGCTGCGTGGTGGACCTCGCCCGTCCCATCGAAAGAGCTGAAGGGCTGTGGCCCTCGAGCACCGTTCGACGCCCCATTTCCGCTCGATCCCTCACCTTTCTCTGCCGCGTTCGCCCGCTCGATCCCGCTCAACCATTCGCGGATGATGCCCGCGTTGAGCCGCGCGCACTCATCCCAGCTGTACTTCTCGATGTGTGCCCGACCTCGTGCAGCCAGGCGTGAGCGTTCGTCGGGGTTCGACATCAAGTCGGCGATCTCTTTCGCTAGCGCCGAGGCGTCCGTCGGAGAGACGTACCGGGCCGCGTCGCCACAGACCTCGGGCACCGAGGCACTGTTCGAAGCGATGACGGGGCACCCCGAAGCCATGGCTTCGATGGCCGGGATCCCGAACCCTTCGTACAACGACGGGTAGACGAAAACGCCCGCGTTCTCGAACAGCGCGCGGAGTTCAGCGTCGCTGACGTATCCCAGCAGACGCACGAAGGGCATCGAGGGTAGTCGGGCGTTGCCGAAGACTGACGGGTCGAAACCTCCTGCGATCACGACGTGGAAGTTGGGATCATGTAGCTGCTCTACGGCTTGCACGATCAGCCCGAAGTTCTTGTTGGGCGTGATGCTGCTCACTGCCAGGACGTACCTGCCCGCCTCGATTCCGTGTTTACCGAGCACGCCTGCGTCGGGATCTCGTCGCTTGATGTGCTGCCAGCCCTCGGTCGTGACGCGAAGCTTCTCGCGATCGCATGCCAAGTATCGAGCGATCTCGCCTTTCGAGAAGTGCGATACCGTGGCGATCAGTGGAAGACGCCGGACGAACACTCGCAACATGAGCTTGTACCAGGCACGAAAACTCGCGCTGAACGCTCGAGGCGCCGCGAACACCGAGGTGTCGTGAATCGTGACGACCTGCAGTCTTTTGAACAGTGGTCCTGCTGCGCAGAAACTGAACAACGGGCGCCCACGTGTCACACGGGGCAGACTGATCTGCTCCCACAGGTTTCCTTTGAAACGTCCCACACAACGGAACTCCATTTGGGTCAGGGCGGGCCGCGCGGTGCCGGACGGCGCCAGCACGACGCACCGAAGGCCCTCACCCTCGCGCCCCTCTGCCAGTCGTTTATCCAGAGCAAGCAATGCCTCACGCGCGTAGCGCTGCACCCCAGTGACCTGCTGAGTCAGGAAACGCCCATTTATGAATATTGTTTGCTGCATGATGCCGACACTCCAAACGACAGCAGTTCTCGTTGCCAACTTCGGCTCTCGTCGCTGCAGTTGCGAGGGTAGTCGGAGTGTCCAAACTTGGCGATCCCTACTGGGACAGCCCGCGCTTTTCGCGTACTGCGGGACTTCGTCAGACGCACTGACGCGTTACACCCAGGAAACGCGGGAGGCAAAGCTCGACGACCGCTGCATACCTGCCGCACTTTGCACCCATGCGTGGCGGGAACGCACTGGGGCCGAACGCCGCGAACCGCGGCCCAACGATTCCGCTACAGGCACTTCGAACATCCCGTGCAATCAGGTGACTTGCGCGCGTCCGCGCACTGTGGGAACTGAGGGGATATCGAACTCGAGACAGCGACGAATCGAGACCCGACGCGAACCGCTCGGTACGCACCAAGTGAACGGTTTCGAAGACTACGACACTCAGGTGTGTCGGTCGCCTTTCCTCGAACACTGGAGCAAACGAGATGGACCACCCGAAGATCATTCTGTTCGAGGTTAACGAGCTCCCCTATCGCGTCGTCGACGACTACGTGCGCAAGCGTCCCACCAGTCACCTGGCGGAACTGCTGCGGCGAGGAAAGCAGTTCGAGACGGTGTGCGAGGACCAAGTCGAGCTGGACCCGTGGATCAGTTGGCCGACGTTGCACCGAGGCGTGATCGACGAGCAACACGAGATCCTTCACCTAGGGCAATCCATCGAGGAGGCCAATCGCAGATACCCACCCGTTTGGGAGCTATTGGCCCGGGCAGGCGTACGCGTCGGCATCATGGGCTCGCTGCATACGTCCACGCCGCCTGCCGATCTGTCGAACTACGCATTCTACGTTCCAGACTTCTTCGCCGACTCGCGGTTCGCCCATCCAAAGCACCTGGAAGCGTTTCAAGCGTTCAACCTGGCCATGACCAGGAGATCGGCTCGCAACGTCGACGCAGGCGTCCCGCTCGAGGAGGCTGGTAGGTTCTTGCTCTCTTACGTTCGCCGAGGGCTGAGCCTATCGACCGTGCGGCGCGCCCTTGCGGCGCTGGTCGCCGAACGCAGACGTCCCGAGCTCAAGTGCCGTCGGCGGGCGATTCAACCCTTGATAACCCTGGACTTGTTCTTGCACCTGATGCGCACGGGCCAGCCGAGCTTTGCAACGCTGCACACGAACCACGTTGCTGCAGCGATGCACCGCTACTGGGCTGCGGGTTACCCTACCGACTTGCCCACGAACCCCATGCCCGCGGACTGGCGAAAGAAGTACGAAGGCGAGATCGACTACTCGATGGACGTGCTGGACGTGATGCTCGGACGCCTGAAGGCGTTCATCCACGAACATTCCGAATACAAGCTGCTCATCGCGAGCAGCTTAGGGCAAGCCGCCGTACAGGCGACGCAAACAGATGGGTTCGTGACGATCATGGACCTGCCGAAGTTCATGAATGCCCTCGGTGTGGACTCGAGCCAATGGAAGCAGCGGTTCGCGATGGTGCCCTGTACGAGCATGCTCGTCGACTCGAGCTGTAGCGACCACTTCGAGCAGCAGCTGCTGCGTCTGTCGGTGGACGGACGCCAGATGGTCGCCAGCAAGAACGAACTCGCTCCGCTCAGCTTTCAACGTCATGGCGACTCGTTTCACATCTTCAGCTACTTCCAAAGCTACCGAGGGAGCTGGACGGCGCGTCTCGGCGATCGTGAGCTGGGGTTCGAGCAGTTGGGTCTCGGCTTTCACGCTCATCAAGACCAGGTTGCGTGTTCCGCGCGACACACCCCGAACGGCATCTTGCTGGTGTACGACCCAAAGCGGCCGAGCGTCGACCATGGCCGCGCTTTGATTTCTACGTTGGATATCGCACCCGCTCTGATCGACGCTTTCGCGGAGGTTCCGCCAGAGTACATGCACGTGCCCGACGCGGCGGTGCTCGACCCCAGCGTCGTGGGAACTCGGATTCGAGTGCTCGCGCGCGGCGGCGGCGTGGAGAAGCCGGTCACCCGTGACGCGCCGTCGCAAGCGCGAACCAACGGCGAAGCGGTGAGCGAAGCCTCACCTTGATACGCCGCTTACGTGCGGCCATCCCCCGCGTAGTGCGAGAGATGCCGCTCGAACCACTGCTCCATGCCGAAGCGCTCGATGACCAGCTCGCGGTGGTTGCAGGCCACTGGGTCTTGTCGTTTGACCAGCCATGATTGGATTGCCGTGGAGAAGGCCGCCGCGTCACCGGGAGGAACGACCCAACAGTGCGACAAGCTCTCTGGTCGAACGTCTGCGGTTCCAGACACCTTGCTGAGGATGACGGGAAGGTTCGTGGCGAGTGCCTCGAGCAGCACCATCGACAGGCCCTCGTAACGTGACGTCATGATCATCGCATCCATCGCGCGGTACGCGTTGGCCGGGTGAGCCACACAGGGGTGGCGGATGATCTTGTCAGCGATGCACAGCTCGTGCGCGAGGCGCGACAGTTCACTCTCCAACTCCCCTCGGCCGATGTGCAACAGACGCAGCTTGGGCTCGCGCTTGGCGACTCGGGCGAACGCTCGATACAGGGTGCAGGGATCCTTCTGCTGCGACAGCCGCCCGATCGCTCCCAGCACGATGGCATCCTCGGGAACGCCGAACGCGGCTCTGGCGCTGGCGGCATCGCCTGGACAAAAACGCTCAGCGTCCACACAGTTGAAGACTACTTTGATGCGGTCTTTGGGCAGTCGGCAAACTTCGGCGGCAAACCGCGACTCCTCATCGGACGTCATCAAGCTCGTGCCGATGTGACCGAATGCAGATTCGACGGCGTTGTAGAAGCGGACCTTTGCGCCGAGCTCGCCAGACAGCCCGAAGTAAGCGTGAGGAGTGTAGAACATGCGCGCCCGAAGCCCCGTCAGCGCCAAGCTACGTGCGAGTACGCCAGCTTTGGAGCAGTGGGCGTGAACGACGTCGGGCCGAAACGACCAGGCCAACTTCCCGAGCCGCCACCAAGCAGATACGTCTCCGAACTCCGGCTTGTTTCCGACTTGCATGTTCAGCGTCTTCCCCCCCGCATCGACGACGCGATCGACCAACTCGTACAGGACTGGGCAACTGCGCCGATCGGAGTACGCGAGAGCGACCACGTGTCCACCGTCTATCAAGCGCGTCGTCAGCTGCTCTACGACTCGGAACGCACCATCCGTGCCTGGCTCTATGACTTGTAAGATCCTCAGTGGCGTATGCACGCCCTCCGCCTGAGACTCCCCCAGCGCGGCAGGTGATCGCCGAACATGTCCGGGTTCCAGCCCCGGCTCGTGGCTATCGAGCATGAGCTCAGTGTACTGGAGCAAGGCACCCAGCGTCTATCAAGCTACGTCGACGAAACGTGAGTTGTAACGCAGCCCAACGACGCCGTTGGCAGACGCGCCATATCGACACGACTGTCGTCATTTGCCCCAACTCGTGATTGAGGCGCAACCCGACACGAATGAGCACGTTCCAGCAACCGCGGACCACGAACTACATTTCATCAATCGAGACACCGCTCGCGTAGCGAGTGAGCTATGACACGATACACAACTACTCGCACGCTCCGCATTGAGGCTCCATGACTGCCGCGACACCTGAACGGACCACGCTGCTACGTTGGCGTGAACGCGCGCGCACCCATAGGCCCTTCGCGTTGGTCTCGCCGCACACGAACACGACCAATACGTACATCGAGCTGCAGAAAGCGCTCCTTCACGCGATTGGCTACGAGGTCACACCGCTATCCGTAGCGTTCTTGCTCGGCGGTGGTTACCGCCACCTGTTCGACTCGCGAAACGTGTTGGTCTTGCACTGGCTGGAGACGCGTCTGTATCGCAAACATGGCGCGCGCGTATCGTTGTCCCCAAGAGGTTGCGGTGAGTTCCTATTCTACCTTCTAGTGATGTTGGCAGCTCGCGCGCCCAGTGTTTACTTCGTACACAACCGCGCCGTGCACGACACCGAGGGCTGGCATCGAGATCTCTCGGCACGAGTCATCGAATTGGTCGCGCGCGTGGCCAGCCAATGCGTCGTCCACGACCCGTCGTCCGTAGGGCGCTCGCGGACCGAATACCTGCCTCATCCACTCTACTGGGATGCTCCCGTCGTCGACCGCCCCCTAGTGCCTGAGGCGCGGTCAGCAAGCGCGACTGAGGGCTCCGTCGAACGGCGCCGCCCCGTGTTCGGGATCTTGGGCGCCCTTCGCCCGTACAAGGGAATCATCGAGGTGCTGAACGCTTGGCCGTCGGGGTGCCGGCTCCAGATAACCGGACTCGGCGCAGACGAATACGTACGCCAGCTGAATGATGTGGTCGAACGTAGAGGTCTCGAGGCTGACGTATCGATCGACTCACGTTTCATCACCGAGACGGAGTTACCCAGCAAGCTGGTGCAGATCGACGCGCTGTTGATCCCCCAGCTCCCGAACACGATGCTCGTCAGTGGGGCGTTCTTCGAAGCGATCGGAAAAGTACCCAAGATCCTCGCTCGCTCCAGCCCGTTCATGCGCTGGGCTGAGTCCCACTTCGCTGGCGTTCACTGCTTCGAGGACGAGGCGGAACTCTCCGAACTTGCCCGCGCTTGGACTCGCGCAGAACGAGCCCTGGAGACCAAGGTGCCAGAGCGCGACCGTGAAACTGCGCTCAATGAGTTCGGATGGGCGGCTTGCGTGGAACGATACGGTAGGTTCTTCGACCAACTGCGGTAACCCGATGGTGGACTCGGTAGCTTCTACTGGCGCCCGCACGGCGCCCTCGCAGCAGCGGTCCACTGGTCGTGTGCATTGGGTAGACACCCTCAAGGCTGTCGGGATCTTCCTCGTAATCTACGGACACTCGGGTGGAACGGGCTGGGGCATCGGCAAGTGGATCTTTTCGTTTCACATGCCGCTGTTCTTCTTTCTCTCGGGCTACCTGCTCAGGACGATCCCCCACAGGCCAACACTACGTTCGTTTGCTAGTCGAGGCGTGAAGTCCCTGCTGCCAGCCTACGCAACGTTCGGCGTAGTCGGATACGTGGCGTGGGTTTTCGTGTTGCGACACTTCGGTGATAGCGCTCGCGATGCAGCGCCTGCGTTTTTCCCTGCGCTCGCGCTCTTATACGGAACAGGAACGCCGACGCTGTTCAGTGTCGTCCCGGTCGTACTGTGGTTCTTCCCGTGCCTGTTTACCTCGCACCTGATCGTCTACCTGATTCACACGAAGTTGCGACGCTGGCAGAGCAGCTTCTCAGCGCTGTTGGCTCTGGTCGGGTTCTTCATCCCTAGTTGGCTCGCGCTGCCGCTGGAGCTCGAGACAGCTCTAGTTGCACAATGGTTCGTCTTCTGGGGTCACCAAATCAGGACGCGAACGCACATCGTCGAGGCTGTCAGTTCGTCGGTCGTGGGCGCGTTCTTCCTGCTTGCGCTCGGCACGACCTGCGCCCTACTCAACGAGCAGGTCGACATGAGGGCGTCCGAGTTCGGAAACCCAGTTCTGTTCTTGGGTAGCGCCGTGCTCATCACAGTCGGCCTGCTTGCCCTAGCCATGCGCTTGCCCAGCCACCGACTACTCGACCTCATGGCTAAAAACACGATCGTGCTGTTTCCTCTGCACCCGCTCGTGTTTTCCCTCTTCTCGGGCGTCTACGTGCTGCTAGGCTACCCGCTCTCCATCCGCTCGAATCCGTGGATTGGGCTGTTGGCATCCATTCTCAACACTGCGTTGCTTCTGCTCGGCGTGCCTCTGTTCTCGAAGTTCTTGCCATGGGTTTACGGGATCGAGTCGAAGCGACGTGCTAGTCGCGCTGAGAGCCAGGCAGCTGAGCACAGCACCTCGCGGGCACGGATGGCGAGAGTCGAACCCCCGGTCGTGTGATGACACATGCGGACTACACTGCTCGTGGACGGCATTGGACGCCATTGCGTCTTGCCGTGCACTGCAGCACGCCGTGTGTTGAGCGCTCCAACGAACGTACCGTCGTTCCCCGCGGTCGTTTCGTCCGCACCTTCAGAGCTACGCTGACGCGGTCAAAACCCTCGAGGCGAAGATGACTCCGACGCTATTCGGGGTGGCGGTATGCCTGTTGGGGATCGTCGCGACCGCTCGCAGCGCGATCTACCTGCAGCTCGTTTGCTGTCTGTTCGGGGCGACCGCAGCGTTGGTTCTCGGCGCGGTCGGCGGGGCCACGATTCGGCCCGAGACGATATTCTTGCCATTCTTGGGATATTACGCGTGGAAGGAACGTGGCCCCAATGCGCTACACCGAGTACCGAAAGCAGGGGTATGGCTGGCCGCGTTTGCGGCGTGGGGCGCAGTGAGCGCAATGCTGGTGCCGCGTCTGTTCGCTGGCGTGACCGAAATATACACCATCGATCGCGCCATCTCGACACGAGATGCGTTGTACCCTCTGCGCCCCGTGTCGGGAAACATCACTCAAACGGCGTATGCTTTGGGTGGCGTGCTCGTGTTCTTCGCGATGCGTTCGCTACTCATCGGTCGAAGCGAACGACTGCGCGACTTCAGCAACGCTGTGCTTCTGCTTGGGACGCTCAACGCAGCTTGCGCGGTGATCAGCGCGGGCGCTTTTTATCTCGGACTGCCGAACCCGATCGACGTCGTTCGGACGGCGAACTACACCATCTACGATTCATACGCGATGGCGGATACAGGGTTCGTGCGGATCCAAGGTACCTTCTCCGAAACGTCCACCTTCTCCGCGTTCACGCTTCCCTTGTTCGCGTTCAGCTTCAACCTCTGGGTTTCGTCCAGGGCTCCGCTATGGTCTGGCGGTGTGGCGATGGTCTCACTTCTATTGCTCTTGGTCTCGACGTCGGGCACCGCCTATGGTGGGCTCGCGGGTTACCTGTTGTTCTTCACCGTCGTTGCCACATGGCGCGCACTGACTACCGGGCACGTCACACGCCTGCGAGAACTACTTTTGATCGCTGGGACAGTCGTGGTGTTCGCGGGAGCGGCGTTCGTGCTCGAGCTCGATGCAGCCCAGCAAGTCATTCGGTTCGTCGAGCAAACCGTCTTCGACAAGTTCGAGAGCCGCTCTGGCGAGTCCCGAGGTCGTTTGAACGAATACGCTTGGCAGAACTTTCTGGACACCTACGGCGTCGGAGTCGGAATGGGCAGCGCGCGCGCGTCCACTTACGCGCTACTGCTGCTGTCCAACGTAGGGCTCCTCGGGACTGCACTGTTCGTGGGGTTTTTAGTCACCGTGTTGTCAGGCGTCTGGAAGCACGAAACGCGCGGCCAACATCCGACCGTCACCGCGAGCCGTCACGCCGTGGCCGCAGCCTTCGCGGCAGCGTTGACCTCGGGAGCGAACGTCGACCTCGGAATGGCTTTCTACTGCTTCGCTGCTGCGGCGACGGTTCCCCTCGTCAGGTCTAGCGCAACGGAGGTCACGAGCGAGCGCGCGACGACGCGCACGGACCCTGCTGGGTCCGTCGAGCATCTTCCGCCGCAACACGCATGAGCTCGACACCGCTCGGTGTTGCTTTCGTCAACCAACGACGTTCTTGCGTGCAAGTTCCACGGCCCGCTCTGCTCCGCGACGCACCCTCGCGCGACGCTCCTCTCCTTCTGCCAGCACCTCGCTAGCGAGCGCTACAGTTTCGCGCACTGATGTTCCGACGTCAGTAGTGAGCTTCACCGAAAGTTGCATGTCGAAGTACTGCTCGAGCCCTTTCACCTTACCCTGATAGTCGACGAGTAGCGCGGGCGTGCCGACGCCCAGCGCCGCGATCCCACAGTGCATCCTGCCAGTGATGACGAGTTGACAATGACTCACCAACCCTTTGACGTACGCGGGTTCACGCGGCGGGGGGACGGTGACGTGCGGAACGTGATCTACAGCCAGCCGCGAAGAAAGCTCACTGCACAGGATGTGGTCCGCGTTCGGGCCGCGACTATCGTGCGGCAGGAGTAAGAACACGCAATCGTGATCACGTCTCAGCGCTGCTGCCACCTGCTTGAAGTAGTCCAAGCACAGGGCGCGTCGCTCCAGCGACGAACCCTCAGCAGACACGCAATGCAAGTTGGGCGTCAGTGCCACGACGGGCCTTCCAGATCCGGCTAGGTCGTGGATCCTGCGAACGTATGGGTCGCCCACCAAACTCTTGGGTGGGACCATGAAAGCCAGATCGGCCACTTGGACCCCGACGTGTTTGGTTCGCTGATTGAAGCGAGCCAGCGAGTCTGGATCTCTCAAACAGAAGCGCACTGAGCTCGGCATCTCGTCGAAGGCGCGGACGATTGCATCTGGCACATGCTCGTTCAAACTGAACCCAGTGATGGTGCACGGCACGTTGCAGCGCGCAGCATGCGCGACGACGGACAATCGCTTGAGGGACCTTTCGACGGAGTACTTGCCGTCCAGAACGTCGGCACCGTTGAGATAAAGCTGTTCGATACGAGAAAGCCCGTTTGCCCAACGCAACCACCCCAGCCCCTTGGGCAGGATCATGCCATCACGAAAAGCGAAACTAGTCTTCCAGCGGTCCGATCTCCCATATCGCGCCAGCGTCACGTCAGCTTCACGATCCTGGTTCAGGAGCACATGCAGCCCCTCGATCATGGCGAGGTCACCCAGGCTTCCATAGGTGGACGCTGGTATGACCAACACGCGATGGGCAGCAGCGCGATATGCATTGCGGTGCACGTAGTCGAGAGCAACCCGCTTCATCGCGAGTCCCGCACGGGTGACGTTGGGTTTCATGGATCTCCTTCGCTCCACCACGCCAGCCGCGCCAGCGTTCGTCTGCAGGTGACTGGTTGACGATACTAGGCGTAGCATGACGGAACCCCGACTGGTGAACAGACTCGCTCACGCTGCGCACTTCCGTTCACGCGCGACGCACTACGGGCCTCTGCGATGACGTCGAATCATCTTCGGCACGCGGACATCAGGATTGATGAGTGGTGCGGTCGTGGCAAGTATGCACCGATCGTGGCGGAAGACATCAATCCTCACGACGGGCGAGAGGCGTTCGTGTTGCTCACTCACAACGAGCGAACGAATTCCAGAAGCTGCGCGAGCTTCGCGTCCCACCCATGACTGTCTGCGACGCGTCGCGCAGTATCGCTGAGCTCTTGATCATCGAGCTCAGCGACGCGCTGACACGCGCTTCCAAACTCTTCGGTGGAGCGTACCAGCTGCACGAAGGGTAGACGTCGACGCCGCAACTCTTCCGTGTCAGTCGCCACCACGGGTAACCCAGCGGCAGCAAACTCGAACATCTTCATGGGACTGCGACCGGAGTTGGAAGTAGCACCGCTCAGCGGCATCACTGCGAAGTCACAGTGCTGCAGGTACGCGGGGATCTGCTCGTATGGCCTCGGCCCCAAGTATCGCACGTTCTCCGGTCGCATCACGCTCGCCGTTTTTGGTTCACCTCCGCCAATCACGATGAACGTCGTGTCGGGGTTCTGGGAAGCCGCAGCATGCAACAGCTCCGCGCCGAAGCGATGGTCCACGGCCCCAACGTATACCGCTCGGGGGTGGGGCAGAGACTTCAGCTCCTCAGGCTCGACGCGATCGTCGACGAAGTGGCCAAGATCAACGCCGTTCTCCAACAGCAGCGTCGGCAGTTCGCTACCCAACGCACGGACGTGTTCCAACACGGGAGCCGACGTCCCCACCACGCCGTGTACACACTTCAACAAACGTCGTTCGAGCGCCACCAGCGACGGATCACTCTTGTGCACGCTGTAGACGTCGGTTGGTCGATAGACGGCGATCCGCGGGCGCAGTAGCGGCACCAAGTGTGCCATTCGAGGTTCATCGATCAACAGCAAGTCGGGCGCATCGAACCCCAGCTGCGCTGCCGACCGCTTCAGCGTTCGCGGACCTTTCAAGTAGCCGGCTTCAGGGTGCGCCTGACGCTTCGTGAGCACCCAGGGCAGATACGTGAGGGGCACGGACTCCCACAGTCGAGGTTCGACCAGGCGAGCCGTCGAACGTGCGAGGGCGAATCGACGGCGATGGTCTGCGCTTTTGATGGCCAACGGAAGGTGAAGCAAACTGAAAGCAGCGCTCACGTGCCAAACGCGGTGCATCGCACGTGCTGCAGCGCGCGCCAAATGATGTGAGCCCACAACGAACACTGGCGACAGGTAGGTGTGGCTGGCAAAGACGATGTTCATGGCTCTCGTACGACTGCTTCTCTCGCCATCGCCTCACGGGCCAGCGCGATCAGTCGTTGTACGGTCGAGCGCGCAAGGACAGTCAACAGAGACGCGTAGACCAGCGCGCCCACGACCGCAAGCAGGACCAATCTGACCGGCGGGCTCCACGACTCGAACGGGATCCGCAGGGCGCTGACTGCTACGGCCATTCCCAACATAGAAAGCACTGGCCACAGCGTTCTCGACACGACTCGCCTTGGACTGATACCCGCGCTGAGACGCGCCAAGTGAAGCGCAAAAGGAAGCGTGGCAAAACTTCTCAAGACGTATCCTATCGCCACAGCTGAGAGTCCCCACTGCACGGCGATCAACGACACCCCAAGCGTGAGCACCGCCTCGCCCACCGAGAAGTAAAAGAGCCAGCTAGCCTTGCCACACGCTACGAGCAATGAGGAAACGAACACCGAAACGACGGTCGCGATGCCTCCGTATCCGAGGATGGCCATCGCCGGAATCGCAGGTTCCCACTTCGACCCGAACAACGTGAGACAAAGCTCTTCCGCGACGACGCTCAATCCCACGAATACTGGCCCAGCAAGCGCGACACCAAACTCGACTGCGTCGTAAAACGCCCCGTTCATTCTGTCAGGGGACTCCCGCAGTCGTGCGAACACGGGTAGTGCAGTGCGCGACAGTCCCCTGAGCGCCACCTCGCGGACGAGCAGGACCGCACGCGTTGCCACCGCGAAATAGCCGAGAACCACTGGGCCCAAGAATAGACCCACTATCAGTTCATCGACTCGACGGGTGAACAGCGCAATGGCGGAGGTGCCGACGATGCCGCTCGCGAACCCCACCACTTCTCGCGCATCCTGTTTGGAAACGCTGGTACCAGGGCGCCACGGCATCCACAACCACGCGATCAAAGTTGCGACCACTGCTTCGCAAACCGTGCGCGCGACCAGAGCCCAAACGCCGTAGTCGTAAAAGGCCATGAAGACCCCGAGTCCACCCCCGACGAAGACTGCGGCCAAACGGCGCAATGCCTGCGTGCGAAACGCCAGGTCCCGAATCAACAACGCAGACTGGATCGTCCCCAACGTCGCTAGTGGGAGATACCAGGCCAGCACTTGAATGAGCGGCGTCAGCTCGGGTGTGCCGTATGCCTTTGCCACCCACGGCGCGCCAGCGGCGAGCGCGAGCGCTACGATTAGTCCACCACCCACGCTGAGCCAGAATGTAGTGTTGAGGGTAGTATCAGACAGCTTTGGGCGTTGGATGATCGCGGTGGTGAACCCGTTCTCGACGAACAGCGCCAAGAACGCGATGAGCACCATGGCGATCTGCACCATGCCGATGGCACGCGCGTCGATGAGTCTAGCGAAAATGAGAAACAGCACGAAGCTGGTCAGCTGCGCGCCACTGCTCTCGATGAGACCCCAGAGCGCTCCAACGGTCGCACGCTTTCTCAGATTCATCGCATCGCTCGCGCACGGGTTCCGAACGACTGGCGAAGTTGCGCGCGGGTGTCGCGACCCCGAGCTATGTGAGCGCACGCCATCATGACCGATTCATACCGTCGAGCGCTCGGGTTGCCTTCGACAAAACAAACTTCGGCGACCCTGGATGAAATCTCAGTACAACGCGTTGGCCGCGCGTACGGTGCGCCGCGTACCCGGCGCGAGGGTGCCCTGCCCTCGCGTCGGGTCTAACAGCCTGTACCTAGTACGCGTTCTTGTTCACGAAGCCCTTCCACAAAGTCATGGTCAGGATCTTCAGGTCGAGCGCCAGAGACCAGTGCCGAATGTAGTAAAGGTCACACTCGATCCGCCTGGTCAGCGAGGTATTTCCACGCCAACCATTCACCTGGGCCCATCCCGTTATCCCAGCCTTGACCTTGTGCCGCAGCATGTAGTGGGCGATTTCGTGGCGAAATTGCTGCACGAAGACAGGTCGTTCGGGTCGCGGCCCGACCAGGGACATGTCGCCTACGAGTACGTTCCAGAGCTGCGGCAATTCATCCAAGCTGGTCGCCCTGAGGAACGTCCCGAGGCGAGTTCGTCGGTCATCGTCCGCGCGAGCCCAAACGGCACCCGACGTCGACTCCGCGTCACACCTCATCGAGCGAAACTTCCACATCTTGAAACTCCGCCCGTCCAGCCCCATCCGTTCTTGATTATAAAGAACTGGTCCGGGCGACGTCAGTTTGACCGCAGCTGCGATGCACAACAACAGGGGCGAGAGTAGCACCAACAAGATGGCCGACACACCTACGTCGGTCGCACGCTTGAGCAGCGCACCCCAACCAGACATCGGCGAATCGTTCAAGCGCACGATGGGGAACCCGTCGAACTGCTCGATGTGACATCCGAACGTCACGTAGTCCTGCACGTCCGGCACGACGCGAATGTCCACGGTCTCGTCTTGTATCTCGGCCAGTATTCGTGACAGCTCGTCTTGCTCGTCGCGCGGCAATGCGAGCAACACCTCGTCCACGGCGTGTTCAGACAGCACCTTCGACAAGTCGGTGTAGCTCCCCAACACTGGCGCGTCGATATCGACGTCGGAGTTGGCGAGAGTTCCCGTGCGCGTCAGGACCCCCCGCACGCGGAGACCGAGCTCTGGGTACGACTCGAGCCGCTCGACGAGTGCGCGCGCTGATGGGCCCTTTCCCACCACGAGCACGTAGCGCAGGTTGTATCCGCGTGCACGCAACCCACGCAACGTGCTCCGCACGATGATACGGAACGCCGTCAGGAGTATCGCCGCTAGAGCGCCGAAGTACACCATCACCAAGCGCGAGTACTTGTACGTGTCGTACAAGTACGTGACGGCAACGAACACCAGCAGAGCAACGATGTGCGCCTTCCCGATCAACACCGCTTCGGCTCGTCTACTTCGTAGTCGCCCCGATTCGTACACACCCATGAACGTGAAAACGCCCATCCACAAGATCGCTACGAGTGGCGCGAGCGACGCGTAGGTCCCAAACGGTGGGAGATCCGTGGTGACCTCGTATGGAGCGAGATGGAAGCGCGCCCAATAAGAAGCGAGCCACGCGCCAACGACTACCGCCGCGTCAGTGGCTCTGAACAGCTCGCTGAAGATATTCTGATATCGCTTGAGCATGATTGACCCCGAAGATTCAATGTCGTCCGAGTACAGGACGTCGCCGACCATTTCAAGTCAGTGATCCGGCAGTTCACTGACAGGAGAAATGGAGTTAATCTAACACCCTCCCCGAAAGATGATGCGTTACGCCCCGCAGCGGCAAGGACGCCCCGCCGAGCCGTTGTGGCGGTTCGCCGCAACCAACAGGATGTACGAGGCAGATCACCTCGACGTGACTCAACTGCCTCATGAACGCGCAGCGGCACTGAGCTCGCCTCGACACGCGAACGCTTGCCAAGGACTGGCCAGTTGTCCGTGCCGAAAGAACAACCATTGCGATGACGTTTCGAGGCATCAACCAGCCACGAACACGAGGCATGCGCCGCGATCGACCACCTGCACACCTTGCCTTCGTAACGACGAAACATCGAACATGCGACCCGGCAAGTTAATCTCACACACTCACCACGAAGCGTATCCGAGCATGCTCTGACGCACACCTGAAACACTGGCATCGGGTTGCCGTCATCTCCGCTCCAACGCATGTCGGCACTCGAGCAATTTTCGTACCCGCAAACGACGGCTGCGCTGACGGCTCGATCGATGTTGCCGTCAGCGACGTGACGAGTGACCATGGTTGGTTCGACGCAGGCGTTCGCCGCAGCGCATCACGACTGCCCGACTCGCTGCCCGTCGGCATGGGCTCTGCCGTCGAGCAACGACGTCGTCGAAGGTTTCGCTCCCCACCGCGACTAGACCGAGACCGAGACCGAGAAGGCCGTGAAGTCCGAGAAGGGTGGCCGTTCTACTCCCCGAACCCGAAGACAGATCTGCGCGCTAGGTTCATGGCGTCCGGCGGTCACGTCACTTTCCGTGGCCAGAGATGGGAAACGCTCCGCGGGTGGCTCGAGATCCGGTCCCCGAGGGGGCGTCCTGGGCCTGGCGTGCAAAAACGACATCGAGCTCGGTGAAACGAGCGGGTATACCATTGACAATCGGTACGCGCGCATCATGACGCCCGCTCATGGTTTCGAGTTCAGGCGATAGCGGCTGCACTACCTGGCTTGGAGCTGACGAGTTCAGTTGCCGAAAGTCGTACAGCCCGCTATGCGACTGCCAAAGGCGCTCTGCGGTCTCGGGCGCCAAACCAGGGGAGGACTGCGGTGGACCATAACACTCCGAGCTTCGCCCGTTGGATGCGACGGCGAAACATCGCACTGGGGCTCGTGGCGGCGACATTCTTGGGGCTTCATCACGTCGGCGACTGGATGGGTGCCGGGCAAACGTTTCCTTATGTGCTGGAGGCGGTCGTGCTGGCGGTGTTGGGGTGGGCACTTTGGGCTCACCCGGAAGTCCGCCGAACGCTCGTGGGGGGGGCGCCGCAGCTGCGCGTCTACCAACGCGTCATCGCCTTAGTATTGGCGCTCTTCGTCGTCGGGCACCTGGTCAAGCAGAACCATCTCACCTTCCCGCTCGTCGCCTGGACCATGTACGGCAACGTCGAGGAAAGCGACGCGCCTTGCCAAAGTTACGAGGCCGAGTTGATGAGCGGCCGCAGGGTGGCCTTCAACCCTGCGCATGTCGTCCCTACCCTGGCTAATTCTCGCATCGAGCACTTGCTGAGGCGTCAGATCGAAAGCGTGCGAGCGAGCGACGTGGGGGTGGTCCGCGATCAGCAGATGGACGTGCACCACCGCACCCTGAACGCACTGGCGCGAGTTTACGACCGGCGTTGGCCTGGCGACCCCATCAAGAAAATCACCGTCAGCTGGTGTGAGGTTCCGCTGCACGGGTTCAAAGGCCAGAAGAGCATACGAAAGGAACGGCTATGGGAGATCGAAGTGCCGTCCCGCGGTTGATTCATCACGACGCTACTGCGGCGCAACTCGCGCTCGTGCGCGTTGTCGTCTGCGGCGCGTGGCTGTTCGTGTTGCTGCGCGACCCCGTGCACCTGCTCGCCGATTTGCCGCGAGACGTGCTGGAGCCGCCGGGCCTGCTCAGAGCGCTACCGGACGCGTTCTGGTCCTACTTCATGGACGAGCGCGTGCTTCTCGGATGCAAGTGGGGACTGATCGCGCTGCTGGCTGCCTCCTTGTTCGGTATCCCTGGCGCCCAACTGGCAGCGATACTCTCCGCCATCGGTCTCACGCTGTACTCGGGTCTGGTACGCAGCTATACGTTCATCAATCACGCTGAACTCGGCATCCTCTACGCGTCGTGGGCGCTGGCGATCTTCCCGGCCTATGATGCGCTTGCACTGCGACGCTCTACAGACCCTACGCAGCAGCGCGAGCGCGCATACGCCTTGGGTCTGCAGCTCATGTGTTACATCGTGGTTAGCGCGTACACGGCGATCGGGCTCTACCGAGTTGCCAAGTCGGCGCCGGAAATCTTCTTCGGCGACACCATGACGTACTCCATCGCCAAGAACACTTTCCGCGCCAGTTTCTACGGCTTCGAGTTCGGCGCCTGGGTCCTGCGGGAGCCAGGCCTGCAAGTGTTGGTCAAGCTGGGCTACCTGATGGTGACAGCGTTCGAGGTGCTGTCTTTCCTAGCCCTGTTAAATCGTCGTTTCCGCATCGCATGGATGGTGATGATGGTCACCTTTCACGTGATCACACTGCTGACGATGAATCTGTTCTTCTGGCACAATCTATTGCTGTTGTTCGTACTGTTCACCGACTTCAACCCCCTCATCCAGCGGATGCGAGCGAAGGTCGCGCAGTTGATTCCGGCGTCGAACGAACCTCGAGGAGTCGCGCCCTACTCCAGCGACACCGAGGGAGCGGTCGCCCGGGTGACTCGTTTGGTGGGCTGAAACTCGAAGCCAGTCCGCTTGGTGAGCGCTCTGCGGGCGCCAGTTCATCTAAAACAGAAGCGTGTACAAAGTGAGTTCGACGCCGACGCGGCTGTAGTCCTGGCGGCGCCAGCCGAAGTCGCTGGCCAATACCACGCCCCAGGTCTCGGCAGGCGAGTAGTGGACGCCTACTCCAGCGTCCACCGACCAATCACTGACGTCAGGCAAGACAGGCCCGGCGTGGAGCGCAGGGGCTCGACGCGACAACGTCACACGCTCGTAGAGCGAAAGCCCGTCGCTCATGCGTTGGGTTGCAGCGCTGATGGCTTGCAACGCCAAGTCTCCGTCGACGCCGGGCCCACGCCACACCCCTACCAACACTCGCTGCTCCACGGCCACAGTCGGCAAAACCCGGGCTATGATCCCGACCTTCGCCAGCATTCGCCTCCGCCCCAGGCTCCACTCGGAACCCTCGAAGCCAAAGGAGTAGCCGACGTCTACTTCGCGGTTCGAACGCACTTCGTTGGCGAAGCGCAGCCGCGGCGCCACACTCGACCCCGCGCCGAGTTCGATGAGTGGTACGAGCCACAACTCGTCGAGCGGCAGGGTCAACGCGAGCGCACCTTGCACCGCTCGCGTTTCGCGCTCATCGAACCGGAAGTTGGCGGCAAGCACCGAGCCTCCCTCGACCTCGTGCATGGACGAAAGTTCGAGGAGCCTCCACGTCGGCTCCGGGCCGTGTGAATATGCTCCGCGGGTAAACGCGGAGGTCTCCAGTTCGTCTGTGAGCGCCGGAAGCAAGCCGTCGCTCATCGGGCGGGGCTGCGCGGGGCTCAACTCTCCCTCGAACGTGCGTTCGGCACCCGACCAGTGAGAAAACGTGGGTGCCGGCAGGTAGCGTCGGGCGTCAGGTGAAACCGCCGCAGGAGGAACGGCCGGCGGTAGCGCCGCGCTGCCCTCCTCGGCCGCAAGTGCCGTGGCACCCCAAACCAAACTGGTAGCCAGCGTTGCCCACGCGCGGACAGAAAATAACGTCACTTCTTGCACGTAGCAGCGAACCCCCACCGCACCCCACTTTTCGTCCGAAGCCCATTTGAGCTAGAGGCGCGGGTATCTTTCAATGCGATTCAGCACTTGGCGCTTGCTTCCAGGTCTACCACCTTGCCCCCCGTACGGCGCAACTAGGCGTACAACCGCCCCGTTTCACAATGGGAAAGTTCGGTTGTGTGGTGATTTTTTCCTAAAGTTTGTTCACCCGTGTGCATTGCTTACCGGGCGCCGACCACCAGCGATGGGACGTTCGGCGTTAACTACCCCCCACCCCCCACCCCCCCAGCCAAGTTTCCTGGCTGCCAAAAGGAACGATATTTAGATGCAAACCAAACGCCACTGGATCATTGCTGCTTCCGCACTCGCGATGACGGGCCTCGTGCTCGATAGCTCCACTGCCGAGGCGGCAACCGACAACGACACCTTCGAGGTGCGCGCGACGGTCGTCGGTACCTGCACGATCACCGCCGCCGACCTGGTGTTCCCCAACTACGCGAATGGCTCGCCTGTGGCCGAAACGGGCTCTGCCGACTTCAGCGTCAACTGCGCCGGGGCCGCAGCCACGCCCGTGGCAGCGCAGCTCAAGTTCGATACCGGGTCCGGAACCTTCGCGATGACTGAGTCCGGCGGCGATTCGCTCAACTACGGGCTCTATGCCGATTCGGGATTGAGCGATGCTTTTGCCGAAGGAACGGACAAGCTCGTGACGATCAGCGCAGAGCCGCAAACCGTGACGGTGTACGGTCAGATCCCTTCAGGCCAGTCGGGGGCTCTCGGCACGTATTCCCAGACCGTGACAGCCACGCTGACCTATTGAAGTAGGCAGGTCTGCTCGAGCTGCGATACGGACGCGCGGTTACGCTTCAGGGGGGTCGCCGCGCGTACCGTGTCTCCAATTCATGGAAGGCTTAGGATGACTGGTTCCAAACTATTTCGTCGTAGCGCCATCGCTGCGGCGTTGTTCGTCGTCGCCACCCTGCTTGCGCTGATGTCGCACGCCGGGCTCAGTTTGAAGGTGACCCCCATTCCCATCGTGATCACCGGATCGGGCACGAGCACGATGGTAGAGCTGCGCAACGAGGGAACGGAAACGATACGCTTGCAGGCCTCGACTTTCGACTGGTCGCAGACGGCCGACGGAGAGGATGTGCTCAACGCCACTGGCGAAATGCTGGTGTTCCCGTCGATGCTCACGCTGAAACCGAAGGAGGCCCGCAAGGTGCGGGTGGGTACCAAGGCAGGCTACGCTTCCCACGAAAAGTCCTTTCGGGTGATCTTCTCGGAAATCCCGTCCAACGTGCGCAGCGGTTCAGATCCAGCACAGGTCAAGGTCGTCACGCGGGTTTCCATCCCAATCTTCGTCAAACCCGCGGGCTCGGCTCCCGCCCTCGAGGTACTCGGCTTGACCGCGACCAAAGACAAGGTCGCTTTTCAGATCCGCAACACGGGCGGCGCTCACGCGCTCTTGCATCAAGTCGACGTCAAGTTTTTGAACGCGCAAGGCCAGGTGCTCAGCACTGCCAACGTTCCTGGTTGGTACGTCTTGCCAGGCATCGTACGACCGTTCCAGTTGGCACTCGGCAAAGACGCCAGCTGCGCAGGTGCCAGTTCGCTGGTGGTGACCGCTTCGACCTCGACGGGTGAATCAACGAGCAAGACCCTGCCCGCCCCGGCCTGCGCCAACTGAATGCAGCTTCCTTGCCCCGGCCTGCCCCACAGATGGTAGCGCCGACGCTACCCATGTGACAATCCGAGCCGTTAACGGGCCACCGTCGCCGTTGGCGGCCCTGATTGGCCTTGCATATTTCCTGCTCGTAACGACCGCACTGGCCGACGAGATGGAAGCCATCTTCTATCTATACGTGAACCAGGTGGAAGCAGGTGAGGTGTTCGCCGTGCTGCGCGACGACGACGTCCTGCTCCCACGACAAGCCCTGGAGACGGCGGGCCTCGAAGGCTTCCAGGCCACACAAGTCGTGGTCGGTGAACACACGCTCGTCTCTCTTTCTTCCATCCGACCCAAGCTCCGCTTCGTGGTCGATGAGGAGGAGATCGCGCTTCGCGTGATGGCCCCCGTGGAGCTCTTGCCTTCACACTACATCGACCTCGCGAGTGGCCCTCCTGGCGTATCGTACGAACGCAAGTCGAGCCTATTCTTCAACTACGGTCCGCGAATCGTAGCGCCAACGACGGGCAACGTCTCGGGTGAAGGGTTCTTCGAGCTAGGAGCTTCGGAGTCGAATCGTCTCTACTACACGGGGTACTCAGCCGACACGAACGGAGATGTGACACGCGGACTCACCAGCGTGAACTTCGATGATCGCGAACGGCTGCGAAGGGTGACGCTCGGTGAATCGAGCGTCGCGGCCGGGCCGATCGGAGGATTCGGAGTGGTTGGCGGAATCACGTTCGCTCGAGACTTCGACCTCGACCCGTTCTTCGTGCGGGCGCCCGCCATGCGTTTCGCGGCGAGTACCGAGGTTCCCGCAATCGTGGACGTGTACGTCAACGGCATCAAAGTGCGGAGCGAAACCGTACAACCCGGCACGTTCACTCTCGACAACCTGCGGACCTTTGCTGGCGCGGGGACCGCTCGCTACGAGGTGCGAGACGCGCTCGGGCGACAGCGCAACTACTTTCAACCCTACTACATCGGCCCAACGGTGCTCGGGTCGGGCGTCGACGACTACGCGGTGAGTGCTGGATTGATTCGCCGCTCGATCGCTGCGGACAGCTTCGATTACGCAACGCCCAGCCTCGTCAGCTATTACCGACGCGGGATGGACGACTCATGGACGTTAGGCGGTCGACTCGAAGGTCGATGGGACCGACTCAGCGTGGGAACGGTTGTGGCAACGGCAGGAGCTGGGGGCTCGGTGGAGCTCGAAGTCGGGGGCAGCCTCGCAGTGGACGAGCAGTTCGGCGGCGCCGCTGTGCTGTCGTACCAGTTTCTCAGTCCGCGCTTCAACACGACGGCGTCCGTTCGCGCGCTCACAGACCACTACTCGACCGTGTCGCTCGCGCCGGACACCGACCGCAGCGTGCTGCAAGCTAACGTCTCGATGTCCGTGCCGATTCGCGATGGGGTCAGTTTCGTCGCTCAGCACATGGTCGACATGCACCGCGACACGCCGCTCATCGCGCGGGTCAGTGGATTGACACAGATCCAAATCTCGCGCGATATGTCGTTAGCTGCCGAACTGGCGCTGGTCACCTTCGAACCGCCGCGGTCTTCCTGGGACAGCTTCGTCTCCCTCAGCTACGCCCCCGGCTCGGGCCTGCACACGAGCCTCGGTGCGGCCACCACGAACGGCAAAACGTCGGCCAACGCACAGGTCAGTCGCTCGGGTCAGCTCGGGGAAGACTGGTCGATGGATGCTGCCCTGGACGCGTCTGAGACGACACGGTCATCCATCCGCTCCCGCGTTCAAACTCGCACGAACACGATCTCTACGTTTTTCGATCACACCCCTGCAGCGGCGAGTCTCTCGTTGGAACCCGCAGGCAGCGTGGTCTGGATCGAAGACGGTGGGCTGTTTCCCAGCCGTCCCGTGTACGACGGTTTCGCTCTGGTGCGCGTACCGAACGTGAACGGCGTTCGTGTTTACCTCAACTCACAAGAGACGTCCGAGACGAACGAGGAAGGCTACGCAATCGTGCCGGCTCTGCGCTCCTACTTCCCCGCACGGCTGAGCTTGGCGTCGGAGGATGTCCCACTCGATTATTCGCTGGAGCTGGACGCGAAAGTGGTGGCCGCGCCGCGCCGCGGGGCAGCTTACGCCGAGTTTCCCGCCAAGCGCGTGAACTACCAACGCGGACAGCTCGTACTCTACATCCGAGGCTCGGCGACCGAGCCCACCTTCGGCGACTTGCTCGTCGAGCAAGACGGCGACTACGTGACCTCGCCGATTGGTCTAGGCGGCGCGTTCGAGTTCGAAGGGCTCAGCCCCGGCAGACACGAAGCGATCATTCGATTCGAAGAGCATCGCTGTCACTTCAGCTTCGAGGTCCCAGCAGTAGATGAGCTGCTGATCGACCTGGGAGTCTTGGAGTGTCGCATCGAGTGAGTGTGTTGCTGCAGCCATGTCGGTGCGATACGCTGCGCGCTGTGATTCGCACCCCAGCAATCCTGATCGCCATCGCCGCATCGCTGGCGGTCCTTGCCTTTTCGGGACTTGCAACGGCGCGCTGCAGAATCACCAACGTGGTCCCACTCAACTTCGGCACCTACGATCCCAGCTCGCCAGCCCCCTCAGACACTGCAGGGGAGATCACGATCGACTGTGACAAGACCACGCCTTTGAGAGTCACCCTGGGACGGGGTCGTTCGGGACGCAGCACGCCGCGCGAGATGCGCTACCGCAACTCCAGGCTCGAGTACGACATCTACCTCGACCCCAGCTTCAGCGCCATTTGGGGCGACGGCACAGGCGCAACCCAAGCCTTTCAAAGCGTCGCGGTCGCTGGACGCACACTACGGATACCCATGTTCGCCCGCATGCCTCCCCGGCAATCGGTACCGCCAGGGGCGTACACGGATCGTGTGATGGTCGTCGTCGTGTTCTGAACTCACTACTCGTCACATCCTTTCGAGCGGTCCGGCACCCACCCTCGCGTGTGATGTGGTCGACGCGCCCACGAAATGTGTCGAGAAGAGTGTCGCGACGGGCTTCTGACGAACGTGATGGTAGATCATGTCTACATGCCTCTCGGACGTTCGCTGGCGCGATGGGCCTCACCGGGGCCAGGCCGAAGCCTTGCTCGTGGGCTTTGCTTCGCCGCCGCTGCGTTGTTGTTCAGCACGGCGTCGGCGGAAGCCGACACCACATCTACGACCATCGAGGTGCGCGCGCGCGTCGTCGCCAGTTGCACGGTGACGACCACCCGCCTGACCATCAACGTGCCGCGGGGCGCCACCGCGCCGGGTTTCGGCTCCACCAACTTCACGGTGAACTGTCCTGGCGCTTCTGCGATCAACCAGGTACCTGCCAGGTTTACGTTTTCGCCCAGCGATGGCAGCTCCGCCTTCGTCATTCGTAAGGGGGGAGCCGACCAAATGCCCTACGAGCTCTGCCACGACACTTCCTGCGCCCAGCAGTACGTGTCTGGAACGCCGGGGCCAGTCTTCTCCATCACCAACCCATCGTACATCTACTCGCTTCGTGGAAAGGCCTACCCACCGTCCACGGGCGCAAAGCCAGGCACGTACAAGCAAGACGTCGACGTCACGCTCACTTATTGAGAGAACTGTGACCCGAGGCGGGTGCGGTAAATTTGCGCACAGAGGGTCAGGTTCTCGGCGAATCCGTCACTTGCCTTGACGGGCCGCGGCGTTTCGGCCAAGCAGCGCGCTGTGCCGAGTACGAACAGCGTCGTTGCCAGCTTGCCGTGGCTCTTGCGGCTGCGTTGGCTGACGCTCGTGGGTCAACTGGGCGCGATCATCGTGGCGCATCAGGTCCTCGGCAGCGCCGTCTTGTGGCCGGTCGCTGCGGGACTGCTCGCCCTGGCGGCGGGTTCGAACCTCGGGCTCTGGATCTGGGTGCGCAAGGTCACCGCGAGAGCGCCGACTGAACACATGCAGGTGCCGTCAGTGATGGGGCTGGCGCTCGTGTTCGACACGGGGTTGCTCACGGCTCTGCTGCTGACGTCGGGCGGCACGAACAATCCGTTTACGATCCTGTACCTGGTTTACATCGTGCTGGCCGCCTTGGTGCTCGACACGCGCTGGACGAGCTGGGTCACGTTGCTGACAGCGCTGGCGTTCGGATCGTTGTTCATCCTTCCCAGCTATGACGGCGGCGAGTCAGTCGATCACGGCAACCACGGGCATCACACCCACCACGGGCATCATGCCCATCACGCAACCCCTGAAAGCGGCGCTGTGCCGAACCCCGACGCTGATACGGGGTTTGCCGATCACTTGACGGGTATGTGGATCGCTTTTGCGGCGGCTTCCGCCATCATCGCGTACTTCGTGCAGCAGATCTCGCGCACGCTGGAGAGCCAGCGCACGCAGATTCAGGAGCTGCGCGAGCGACAGGCCGAGTCTCGCCACCTCGCCGCGCTGACGACCCTCGCAGCGGGAGCGGCTCACGAACTCCGAACGCCACTATCTACCATTGCGGTAGCCACCAACGAACTCAGCCGGCGTCTGAACCGCGCCAAAGACGACACGACGCTCGCCCAGAACCGAGATGACCTACGCCTGATCGAACTCGAGCTGGAACGCTGCCAAGACATCCTTGCGGCGATGGGCCCAGACTATGATGAACGCTTCACTGCCGCCGAACTGGTTGGCGCGAGTGAACTCGTCGAAGCGACCGTGAAGCGTGTCCGCGAACTGCGGCCTGACGCTCGAGTTCACGTTAGCGCAGTTGAGTCAGGCGACGTCTCGTCTCTACGTGTCAGCTGCGTACGCAGTCATGCCGAAGACGCGCTCGCGCGGCTCATCGGCAACGCGCTGGATGCGGTCGAACGTCAAACCTCGAAGCATGCGGGCGCTGGCGCGCCGCCCGCTCCCGTGAGGATCGGCGTGGCGGCGAACGGCGATGACGTGATGTTCACCGTCGACGACGATGGACCGGGCATGGATGAAGAAACGTTGAGTAAAGCCGTGCAACCCTTCTTCACGACCAAAGATCCGGGCAAAGGCCTGGGCCTGGGGTTGTTTCTGGTTCACACTTTTGCGATGAGCGCTGCCGGCAAGTTGGCTCTGAAGCGACTGCCCAACGGAGGGCTGCGCGCTGAACTCAGCCTGCCGCGTGCCACCACGCGCCGCCCTGACCAAAGCTGACAAGGCCGTGTACTCCCCCTCCCGCGTGTTACTCATCGACGACGATGATCGCCTCCGTGAACGCCTTGCCAGCGCGCTCACCGAACGCGGATTGCGCGTGGACACGGCCCCGGGAACCGGCGAAGCACTCGCCCTGCTCGCTCAGCAGCAATTCGACGCCATCGTCACCGACCTTCGCATGCCAAAGGTTACCGGACTGCAGTTCGTCGAAGAGCTCGTCCGTGTCGCCCCTGACGCACGAGTCATCGTGCTGACGGGTTACGGCACCATCGCCACCGCCGTTCAAGCGATGCGCGTAGGCGCGGCGGATTATCTCGTCAAACCGTGCAATGCTGATCAACTGTACGCGGCATTGACCGACAGCGGCGCCCCCGACGAAGAGGATTTGAGCACTCGTACCCCCAGCCTCGCGAGTCTCGAACGCGAGCACATCGAACGCGTGTTGGTCGAGTGCAACGGTAATATTTCCAAGGCAGCACGCGTACTCGGTATCCATCGCCGAACGCTGCAGTACAAGCTGTCGAAATTCTCGACGTCCTGACGAGCGGTGGTGAGAGCCTCCCCGCACCTGCTCGGCAGGGGAAAGCGTATCGCTGTTCATCGAGCGCAGATAACTGCACTCCAATGTTGCGCTTTTGGTTCAGCCTTAGCTGCTGCTCGGTGACGAACGCGGCATATTTGCGCACCTGAGGATTGCGGCTGGATCGCACGTCGCCGTTCGCGTAGCTCGCACATCGTGGCGCTCGCGAGCGCGAGCGTGTTCCACCATGCGCCGTGCGTTCCCACGAGCGGGTCCACGGGACCGGCTCGCGCCAAGCGCTAGGTTATCTGCCAACGGAGACCGTGATGAAAAACCGACTAGCTCTAGCCTCTTCCGTATGCCTCGGCCTGGGCCTTCTTGCCTGTGGTGACGACTCGACAGCGGAGCACCCCGAGATCGAAGCGGGTGCAGACGACACCAGCGAAGACGATGACGTAGATGACATCAGCGAGGACGATGACGTAGATGACGTCAGCGAGGACGATGACACCGACGACGACCCACTCGTCGACGATACGGACGACAACACGGTCGACGATGTAGACGACGACACTGACGACGACCATTTGACCGATGACCACGAGCACGTTGACGGCGGCGCCGACGCGGGCGAAGACCATGGCCATAGCAACGACGCGATGTGCGAAGACCTGGGCCAGCTTTGCCACGACTTCGACACTGGCGAGGGCATGGGGCACGAGTGCCACGAGGTCGGTCACGCAGGGGACGCGGATGAATGCGCGGCCATCTACGACGAGTGTATCGCCTTTTGCCAAGAACCCGCGGAAGCGGGGGTAGACGCGGGTGATGATCACCACGGCGAAGGCAGCGCCATGTGCGAGGAAATGGGTCACCTCTGCCACGACCTCGACGATGGCGAGGGGCTGGCGCACGAATGTCATGAAGTGGGGCACGCGGGAGATGCGGACGAATGCGCTGAGATCTACGACGAGTGTATCGCGCTGTGTCAGGGCGATGGCGGTTCGCACAGCCACATGGAAGCCGGACCCGAACTGCAACCCTTCGAGCTCCGCTTCGTCGCCATGGCCAATGACGAGGTGGTGGACTGCACGACCCCATTTACAGCGCAGGTTCCCGTCGAGCTCGCGGGTGACGCGGGAGCGGGCTCTGCAGACGGGGGTGACGCGGGAGCGCGCGACGCTGGGTCCCCATTCCCAGGTGTGGGCGATAGCGTAACCGTGAGCGTGGCCGACCTGCGCTTTTACGTCAGCGACTTGCGATTCTACGACGACCAGGGCGTCGAAGTGCCTGTCACGCTGGACGAAAGCGAATTCCAGTACCATTCAGACGTCGGATCCGTGGCGCTCGTTGATCTCACTGGCAACACCGAAGGTAGCTGCGCCGAAAGCGCGATCGCGTTTGCGGAGGGCACTGCACGACAGAATCCGTCGGTGACTGGCCTCACCGACTTGGCACGCGTGGCCAGCGTGGCGTTTTCGGTCGGCGTCCCCCAAGCCGTGATGCAAGACGTGATCGCCAACAACGACATCGAAGGTGCGCCCTCCCCGCTCGGTGAAATGTATTGGTCTTGGGCGTCAGGTTACCGACACTTCGTGTTCAACGCCGCACTGGAAACTGCGACGGACCTGATGGGCGAAGGTTACATGCACGTGGGCAGCCGCGCCTGCGGCCCCGCTGACGGCCTCGCGCTGGAAGATCGCGACAGTTGCGACTTCGTCAACACCCCTGCGGTGATGTTACCCGCGTTCGATCTCGCTAGTGACTCGGTCGTGGTCGACCTCGGCGCGATCGTCGACGGCCTCGACTTCGTTTCCGACGTGCGCGATCCCGACACCATGGAAGTCATCGGGCAGCAGCCCGGGGTTTCTTGCCACTCGTCGCCCATGCAGCCCGACTGCGAGTTGATCTTCGGAAAGTTCGGCGTCGACATCGACACTGGCGTGTCCAACGCAGACGATAACGTCGTGTTCTATCGACAGTGACGTCCATGAAACGTGCCGCGCTCGACGTGTTCACCTTTCGCCCCTCGAGCCACCGCAACGTCGAGCTCACGGCGCCCTATATGCACGACGGCAGCATCCCCCACTACGGCAAGTCGTCGAACACTACGCCGCGGGCGGCCGCCTCATCGAAGATGGTCCGTTTGCTGGAGATGGACGAGTGAGTCCGTTGAAGTCAGGCCTCGTGCGCGGCTTCGACGCGACCGACGAAGAGCTCGACGCCGTGGTCGCCTTCCTGGAGTCGCTGACCGACGACGAGTTCGTGAGCGACCCGCGCTTTTCGAATCCGTTCGAAGCGGCCGAGCACTGAGCGTTGGTGCGCTTGACTGTCGCGCGATGGACTCAGGCAACGACCAAGCGTCGACGTCGGTCGGGTGTGGAGCGTGCACCCGCTCCACATCCAGCCCCTCACGTCAGCAGTCAAGCGCGAGCGCGCAGCGTTTTCGCGGCTTCGACCATGTTGGTCAGCGCGGGAGTCACTTCCGCCCAGCCGCGCGTCTTGAGTCCACAATCGGGGTTCACCCACAGCCGTTCCGCAGGAATGCGCTCGCTGGCTTTTTGCATCAAGCCGACGATGTGCTCCTTGGTCGGAATGTTGGGCGAGTGAATGTCGTACACACCCGGCCCGATCTCGTTCGGGTACTTGAACGACTTGAACGCCTCGAGCAGCTCCATGTCCGAACGTGACGTCTCGATGGTGATGACGTCCGCGTCCATCTCTGCGATCGACTCGATGATGTCGTTGAACTCCGAGTAACACATGTGCGTGTGGATCTGCGTCTCGTCGCGGGCGCCACTGGCTGTGATGCGGAAGCTCTCTACCGCCCACTTCAAATACTCTGCCCACTCGCTGCGACGCAGTGGCAAGCCCTCACGCAAAGCGGCTTCGTCGATTTGAATGATGCGAACTCCCGCCGCTTCCAGATCGAGCACTTCTTGCCGAATCGCCAGAGCCAATTGCGTGCACGTCAGCGAACGCGGCTGATCGTCGCGCACGAAAGACCAGTTGAGGATCGTCACGGGCCCGGTCAGCATGCCCTTCATGGGCTTGTCTGTCAGCGACTGCGCGTACTTGATCCAATCGACAGTCATCGCCTTCGGGCGACTGATGTCGCCGAACAGAATCGGCGGCTTGACGCACCGCGAGCCGTACGACTGCACCCAACCGAACTCACTGAACACGAAACCGTCCAACTGCTCGCCGAAGTACTCGACCATGTCGTTGCGTTCGGCTTCACCATGCACCAGCACGTCGAGACCGAGCGCCTCCTGCTCCTTGACGGCATGAGCGATCTCTTGCTGCATGGCGGTGGTGTACGTGGCTTCGTCGACGGCGCCCAATCGGAACTGGCGGCGCGTTCGACGGATCGCACGCGTCTGCGGGAACGACCCGATGGTCGTCGTCGGGAACTTCGGTAGCGCCAGCGCCGCGTGCTGCTTCTTCGCCCGCTCGGCGTAAGAGCTCGAGCGATCTTTGAAGCCTGCATCAATCTTCTCGACGGCGGCCGCCACCTCCGCGCGGTGCACACGCTTCGAACTGCGGCGACTCTCGACGCACTTCTGGTTCTCGGCCAGCTTGGCGTTCACCGCCGAGCGCCCCTGATTCAACGCGGCGCCGATCACTTCCAGCTCGGCCAGCTTTTGGCGCGCGAACGCGAGCCATGACTTGACCTCTTGGTCCAGCTTCTCTTCGCTGTCGAGATCTACGGGGACGTGTAACAACGAACAAGAAGGTGCGACCCACAATCTGTCGCCCAGCTCCTCGGAGATCGGCTCCAGGAAGTCGAGTGCCGCTTCGAGATCGGTCTTCCAAATGTTGCGCCCATCGATCACACCGACCGAAAGCACGGATTGTTTCGGCAATGACTTGAGCAGGGCGGCCACGTCATCGCGGCCGCGCACTGCGTCCACGTGCAATCCCGCGACGGGAAGCTGGGTCGCGAGCGCGACATTTTCTCGCAAGCCACCGAAGTAGCTAGCGAGCAATACGTGTGGCCCCCGCCGACCGAGTTGCTCGTAGGCTTGGGTTAATGCCTTCTTCCAGGCGTCGTCCAGCTCCGTCACCAAGATGGGCTCGTCGATTTGTAGCCACTCCACCCCGTTCGACTTCAGCGTGTCGAGCAGTTCGGCGTACACGGGCAGCAGCTTTGGAAGCAGCGCCAGCCGATCGCTTTCGTCCTTCGATTTGCCGAGCCACAAGTAAGTGACTGGCCCGACGATCACGGGCTTGGCGTTCACTCCCAGCTGTTTCGCCTCAGCGAGTTGCTCGAGCAGCCGCTCAGGGTTGAGTGAAAACGTCGTGTCCTCAGAGAACTCGGGGACGATGTAGTGGTAGTTGGTGTCGAACCACTTGGTCATCTCGCCCGCAGCAACGCCGCCCTTGTCCTTGTCGTTCGGCGCGCGACCACGAGCCACGCGAAAGTAGGCATCGTACTGACTGCCTGGTTTGCTCGCTGCGCGCTGCGGCACGTTTCCGAGCAAGAAACTCGTGTCGAGCACTTGGTCGTAGAACGAGAAGTCGCCGACGGGCACGAAGTCCAAACGCGATTGGCTCTGCCAGTTGATCAGCCTGAGGCCCGCGCCCGTCTCCTCGATCGAGCCTTCCGTCGATTCGCGCTTCCAGTAGCTCTCCAGCGCAAACTTCAGCTCTCGCTTCGCCCCGATGCGCGGAAATCCCAAGTTGTGTGTCTTAGCCATCTTCGTTCCTTTCCGAGTCTCGCGGGAACGTAGAGACGTGCAGCGCCGTTTCCGTTGGTATTATTTCATCGGTCCATGAGCGACGTTCATTCGGCGCTCTTTCGCGCCGATCGGACTGCGTGGGTCGCGATGAAAAACGTCCTGTCAACGGCCTCGACGACTGCCCCACGCGAGGATACGATGCGCCCCGCTCGACTCGACACCCGAGGCGAATCCTCCGAGCCGTAAATCTTTCACACAACATCATGGCAAGCGGCGCCAATCGCCTGTCGCGTTGCAAGTCTCATGACGCCGCCGAACCCACCCAGGGACCCAAATGACATGAGTTCATTTCCACCCGACACTAAAGTCATCCCGGCTGGCGCACTTGCCGAGGCGCATCTGGTCGAGATGGTCTTTCCCGGACAAGCCAACCATTATGGCACGTTGTTCGGAGGTCAGGCGCTGGCACTGATGGACAAGGCTGCGTTCATCGCAGCATCGCGCTTCTCACGCTGCACGGTGGTCACCGCGAGCAGTGAAAAGTGCGACTTTCACGTGCCTGTGCGGCAAGGCGAGCTGGTCGAAGTGTTCGCACGCGTGGTTTCCACGGGCCGCACGTCGATGGTCGTCGAGGTCGAGCTGTATGCCGAGAACCTTCACTCGGGAGCTCGTCAACTCGCGACACGCGGCCGCTTCGTGCTCGTCGCCCTCGACCCAGACGGTCACCCGACGAGCGTACCCGCGTTGAACGAAACGACCACGTAGCGGCAACCAGCGAGTGAGTGTTTGGCAGCGGCGCGCCAGTGTCGACGTGACCAAGTTCGCGATCTTCCGACATGAGTCACCTGACGTGGGTGGGCGTCGCACAGTAACACCAGGTGAAACATTGGTCGCACACCGTTCAGCCAGTAGATGTCCGCAACGCACGACGCAGCGCGGAGCTTGTTGCGGCGAGCTCCGTCACCTTTCTATGCTGCGAAGATGAACATCACGTCGCTCAAACTCGGATTCTTACTAGCTCTGGCCTGCTCTGCTTGTGGCGGGAGTAACGCACAGCCGAACACCGCCCACTCCGCTGGAGAAGAGCTCGATTGGTCGCGGGGCGCGCCCGAAGTTGGCGGCGCCTTCACGGACGAGCAAGAGCAGCGGCTCGCGATCTGCGTGCTGGTGTCCACCACGATGTTTTCAGCTGGTGAATCCAAGACACGCGGTGTCACTCGAGAGTCGTTCACGGAAGAGTTGCGGAAAAAGCAAGACGACGAGGCGGTCAACCAATTCATCGAGAGCTTCGTCGACGCCACTTACGAAAGCGACTTCGAAGATCCGGTCGAATTTACCTACGCTCGGCATGCGACCTGCGTGGAGAAAGTGGCCGAGCTCGAGGGCGCACTAGCGGAGCGCGCCGAGTTCTGCCTAGGACGCAACTTGGTAGCCGTCGTAGGCTACCGCCTGCGAAGCAGGCATTCGGCAAAAGAGTTAGCAACTCGACTACAGCCCGTGCCAGGGTTTGACAAACCCTACCTGAACGTCGGCTACGCAGGCACGTTCCCCGAGATCAGCTACTGGCAGGAGTGTCTCAACGGCAGTTGAGAGTCCCGTGACTACTCGTCGGCCTGCGCAGATGTCGAGTAATCCGATTTGTCCATTTGACCGCGAGGCAAAATGAGTAATCCGATTTGTC
>CBFGUG010000030.1:0-84786 GCA_965651905.1 uncultured bacterium
CTAGAAGGTTTCATTCACGTCCACCACCTTCGTCCGCTTTCCGAGATACGCTCTGACTATGTAGTTGACCCGATCGCAGACTTGCGTCCCGTGTGCCCGAACTGTCACGCCGTTCTTCACCGGCGTTCACCTCCACTTGAGATCGAAGAGGCCCGAGCGATGCTACGGCGCTTTGGATCTGCCTAGAAGGCCACCTTGTTATCGTTTGGAGCGACCTGCCATTGCTCGTCAAACTCGGACGCCTACTTTGTCGATCTTGGAGACGAACGACGACTCGAATCGTGCGTGAGGGGTGCTCTGAGCCGGGGTTCCTAGCCCGATCCATGTGATACACCTCGCTCATGGGGTGGCCTGTCGTCGTTCGCGCTTGCTGGGCGCTGCTGTTCATTGTTTCCGCCTGCGGGACGGATCGCGAAGATGGTGCGGGGGACTCTGCACGGGGGCAGGCTTCATCTGGGGGCATGATGTCTGCGAGCGGGGCGCCTTCGTTGGACGAAGCCGAGTGCACGTTCGTGTGGCCTCGGGATGAGGCGAGCGGTTGCGCTTCGGGGGAGTGGTGCATGCCGCGGGTTGACGTCACCGCTTGTGTGGCGATTGGGACGGGAACACGCGGCGAACCATGCACGGCCTACGCAGATTGCGCTGAAGGGTTGCTATGCGTCGAAGCCGCTTGCACGCCGCTCTGTGACGACGAGGCGCCTTGTCCTGACGGGTCGGTGTGCAGACAGGTTCAGTCGAGCTCGGGTAGCTTTCTATTTCGCATGTGCCGCGAGGTGACGGCTGAGGTCTGTTGCGTCAACTCGGGGGATTCGTGCAGTTGTTACGAGCCTTGCCCGGCAGAGGGTCTCGACCTGTCGTGTGATGTGGCGGGTGGATGTTGTTACCGCGGGCTGGAACATGACGGCATTCCGATTTGTGTGTGCCTTGCGGAGCTGCCCGACGGGTATGCGGGCTGCAGTGACTTCGTTGATGGACAAGGGCGGGCTCAGGGGCTGAGTCTGTCTGAAGTGCCGAGTTGTCCCTGAGCACGCACGGACGCTCGGGGGGCTCGCGTGGACTCGACGTGCGGGCACTCGTCTGACGGCTCGTAGAGGGAGCCGTGAGGTTGCGTGCTTCGACTTCCCCCAAAGTGACAAGTTGGTCGAACGCGGGTTGGGGTCTGGGGCGGGGATAAGTGGGGTTGTGGTTTAGACTCTACCGGAAAAACGGGGCCGGGCTGTGGCAGACGCCGTCGTTTGCAGGTAAGCAGTCTCGCGCGGGCGCTGCGCGTGAGTCACACGGGCCTAAAAAAACGCCGTGACTATCTACGCTTGCCCTCCCGGGTCACGTAATTCCGCTCTTCCCCGATACGTGTTGCGCCAGCTTCACCGTCGGGAGCCTCATTCCCGCGATTACCCAAAGTTCAAGTTGCGGTGCACGAACTTATAATGGACTTTGCAAGACATATGAAATGCTGATAGCTCGCAGTGGTAGATCAGTCGCACAGGTCTGTGGGACTTTCGATAACCTAGCTATTAGAGAGGGGGTCGGGTGATACAACCGAATCGAACGACTGGCGATGTGCAATGTAGACGCGTCGTGAGGATTGAGCGTTGGCCGCTTTGGCTCCTGTTGCTCGGTTCTGTATGGGGCTGTTCGGATGGAGTGAAGCCGTTACTTGGTCAGAACAGCGCTGCGCTCGTCGAGGAGGAAGTATCCCAGACTCACGAAGCGTCATTGCCGTTTGCCTGTCCTGGTCGACTCTACAAGCTCACCGAGCGTGCGCTGTACGAGAACTTAGAGATGACTCTTGACCGGTACCTTTGCGAAACGGCAGACGCCGGTGATGGGCCCGGGTTTCGTGAGCACTTGATCGATTCTCACGGTGACGAATGGACGCCCGATGAGCTCCGAGCTGCGGAACACGTTGCCTTTCGCGACAAGCATCATCGCCTCGCTCCCGACCTGCGCGAGAAGCTTGAAGAGGTTCCCGATGGGAATTCGGTTTTGGCCGACATTTGGTTCGCGACGCGACTTGAGGATGACGAGGCCTTCCCAAACAAGGAAGCGCTTCTGAGTATGAGTGAGTCGGACCGTGATGCTCTACTTGCAGAGCGACGACAGGCCATGCAGGCGCAAGCTGCTGAGGTGGCGAGTCAACTTCGAAACGGGAGCGGCTTAGATATCCTTGATTCGTCTCCAGGTCTCGCCGGTGACGCGCCCATCTTGCAAGCGTTCGCTTCCGCACAAACGCTGCGAGCCGTCGGTGTTCTTGACGGTATCTTGTTCGTGGGCCGCACGCACATGGCAGAAGACGACACGCCACTATCGGAAGCTTGGTTCGACGTAGGCGAGTTTGGCAATATCGACAGCCTTGGAATAGATGGCTCCGGAGTAACGGCAGTAGATGTTCTGGGTGTCACGGGAGTGTACGACTCGACGTACCTCGCATTGCCTACGGGAACGTGTGATTCTTCGGTGGGGCCTGACTACAAGTGTTACTGCGCTGCCGCCACTCCACGGCCCAAGCCCACGAATCCAAACTGCGACAGTGACCACCTGCAATGCACGATGTCGATCATGAAGAATACTTGGTCGACGCTTCGGGGCGGTGCTTCCGACAGCGCAACAATGCTGGTGGGAGGGACCGGGGGAGGTGTTTGTAGTCCGTCCAACCTGACAGGTGCCGTGCCGTGGGCTACCAGCAATGGGGCGTCGGTGATAAATCGAAGCGCGCCGCATCCTGCTTCAGCGTCGCGCTACCTAGACTACGTTCAAACGCAATCTCCTTGGCCGATGGTTATTGCGGCGGCAGGAAACAATGCAGGGTCCGTTCAAAGTCGATTGCGCAACGGTCTCGTGGTCGGTGGCGCCAACGATAACGGTAATACGTCTCGTGCATCGTTGACGATGTACAGCAACAGCAGTTGGCAGAACGTGTCATCAGGCTGGGAGCTCCCACATGTTGTCGCGCCAGCAGTGAATATCGACACTGTCACCAACTCGACCAGTTCGGGTAGCGCGCAGGTAGTCGCGTGCACGGGCACCAGCTTTGCCGCGCCACAGGTCTCGGGACTCGTGGCTTCGCTTCAGGAGAATAGTCAGCTCAAGTTTTGGCCGGAAGCTATGTTGCCTATCGTCATGGTTGGCGCCTGGGCTGGCGCTGGTCCGGATGGTCAGCTCTTCAGCTTGGGCGATGCCGTCGACGACAAAGATGGCGCGGGCCCAGTTGACGCCCGCATCTCGTATGGTGTTACTACCAACAAGGTCAATGGTGCAAATACCGCTGCACTGGCGGGCCATGACTACGGAAATATCAGCTGCTCAGGTAGTCCCTGCTGGTACAGCGAAATATACAATGCGCAGGTCTCCAACGGGAAGACACTGCGGGTTGCGGCTTTGACGCCGAACTATCCTTCCTGCGGCTCCCCGCCGAACGAGTCGAATTGCACGAGTGACAACTTTGTTAGCCTTTGGCTGCTCGTGTATGATTCGGGCGGATCGCTTGTGGCTTCTTCGGTCAGCGGGGCTAACAACTACCAATACGTTCGGTTGAACAACACTACTGGATTCACCCAAACGTACACGATCAAGCTGTGGGTCAACGCCTGGAATGGGATTTCGCAAACCACCTACGGCATGGCCTGGTCTAGCGCCGATTAGGTGTCTTTTTTAGCGCCCGTGCCGAATCTGGAAAGAATGGTACATAACAACATGGACAGGTTTCATCCGCGCATCGGCGCTTGGGTAACGATGTGCGTGGGCATTCAGCTCTTTGCCTGTGATACTTCCGAGACCGGGACATCAGGTTCAGAGGTTCGTACAACGGACACAGGTTCCGTCGATACAGCCCACTCCGAGGCGGGTTCGGGTGCTGCTACTTCCGAAGATCCCGCGATGTCGACGGTTTCTGGGGAGGACGCAGCAAGTGCTGTGCCTAGCGTGTCGGCTGACGATGCGATGGAGGCTGCCGTGGGGGAACTCGATGACGCTTGTCCGAACGTTTACGACTTGCCTCGTTACGATGGGGATGTCGTCGGTCTCTGTGCACCCGCTGAGTCGACGCAATGCCAGTGTCCCCCGTTCTCGGAGTTGGCGCTTTCGGTTGTGCCGCAGTGCACTCCAGACGGCAGTGCATGCGTGCTGCTGGGAGCGTTCTGCACCAGTGAACCGTCGGAGTGTGGATGGAACGCCGTGGCGCCAGCTTGCCCCGAGTTGGCGACGGCGTTCGACGCGGCTGTTGACGATGTTGCCAAGCTCTGCGCTTCGGACGAAGATTGCCGGGAGGGCCACTACTGCGATCAGCGCGTGGGAAATCGCATGTTCTGTGACGATGTGTTCGTTGCTCGTGCTGAGGAGCTGTGTCCGAGTCTTCGACTCGACGGTGGAGGCGTGGAGGGGAGTGATTAGAGCAGAGACGTTGTGTGTCTCCGCTTATCGGTACCGCGCCGAGCGCGCGGCGCGAGCTGCAGACACGCGCCGCGTGGCACTATGGCCACGGCCTCGGCTTGAATGCGTGAATTTGACGTGCGGGTGAGTGCCGGACCGCTCGCAGAGGGAGCCGTGAGGGGAGTGTCTCGACTTCCCCAAGGAAAATGACCGAGTGAGCTTGCGGGGTCGCCACGCCGCGGGTTTCGACTTACCGGGAAAAAGGCTCGGGGCTGTGATAGACCCCGCTGGCGATGGCAGGTAATAGTTTCGGGCAGGCGTTTCGCATCACCACGGCGGGTGAGTCACACGGGCCTGGAAACGTCGTGATTATCGATGGTTGCCCGCCGGGAATCGCGGTGGACGAGGCTTTGATTGGGGTGGATTTGGCGCGGCGTCGGCCGGGGCAGAGCAAGCTGGTGACGCAGCGCAACGAGCAAGATTTGCCCGAGATTCTGGCGGGGGTGTTCGAGGGGCGCACCACGGGCACGAGCATCGCGATTCTGATCCGCAACGAAGATCAGCGCAGTCGGGACTATTCGGACATCAAAGACAAGTATCGTCCGGGGCACGCCGATCAGAGTTACGACGCCAAGTACGGCTTTCGTGACTATCGCGGCGGCGGACGTTCGAGTGCGCGGGAGACGACGGCGCGCGTGGCGGCAGGTGCCGTGGCGAAGGCGCTGATTCGGCAAGCCTTTGGCGGCGAGGTGCTGGGGTACACGAAACAAGTGGGCGTCTTGGTGGCGGACGTGGGTGATCCCGAGAAGCTCACGCTCGACGCGATCGAGAAGTTCGACGACGGCACGCCGAACCCCACACGCTGTCCCGATCAGGTCAAGGCGCGTGAGATGATCACGTTGATCGAAAGCGTGCGCAAGCAGCAGGACTCGATTGGCGGCATCGCGGAAGTTATCGCTCACCCGGTGCCCGCAGGTTTGGGTGAACCCGTGTTCGACAAGATCAAGGCGGACCTGGCCAAGGCGTTGTTCAGTTTGCCGGCGGTGCTCGGTGTGGAATACGGCATTGGCTTCGGCTGCGCGACGGCGCGTGGCAGCGAGAACAACGACCCGTTCGTGATGGTTGACGGCAAGATTCAGACGCAGGGCAATCGCCACGGCGGCATGCTCGGCGGCATCACGAGCGGCATGCCGATCGTGCTGCGCGCGGCCATCAAGCCCACCAGCAGCTTGCCGCAAGAGCAGCCGACGGTCACTCGCGACGGTGAGTCGACGACCATTCGCACCAAGGGGCGTCACGATCCGTGTTTGTTGCCGCGCTTCATTCCCATGGCTGAGGCGATGGTGGCATTGGTGCTCGCCGATCATTGGCTGCGTTGGCAAGGTCAGCTTGCGGGGGTTGGCCAGTGAACGCCATCGATTGGACGGATCAGTGGGTGCTGATCACGGGCGCCTCGGCGGGCATTGGGCGTGAGTTTGCGCAGCAGCTGGCAGCGAAAAAGGCGAACTTGGTGCTGTGTTCGCGCAACGAGCAGCGCTTGAACGCGCTGGCTGACGAACTGGACACGCAGACGCGCGTGGTTGCGGCGGATTTACAGACAGACGACGGCGTGGATTCGTTGTTCGAGCGGCTGGACGCGCTCGACGTGCGGCTGGACCACATCGTCAACAACGCGGGCATGGGCGGCGCGGGGCCGTTCGGGCAACAGCGCGAAGCCGCCTACCGCGAGATGATTGCGCTCAATTGCACGGCGCTGATGCGTATCACTTACCGTTACTTGCCGCGCTTCGTGGAGCGTGGGGCGGGCGGCTTGTTGCAAGTGGCGTCGACGTCGGGATTTCAGCCCGTGCCGTACATGGCTGTGTATGCGGCGAGCAAAGCGTTCGTGCTCAACATGACGCTGGCCACCGCCGAAGAGATCGAGGGCACGGGCGTGCGCATGACCGCGCTGTGTCCAGGCTCGGTTCCGACCGAGTTTCAAGCGCGTGCGGGCTATTCGCTCGAAGGCTGGACGAAGAAGCACAACATGACGGCCGATCGAGTCGTGACCGAGGGCTTGCGCGCTTACGAGCGCGGCGACTGGAAGTGCACCCCGGGCTTCGGCAACAACGTGCAGACGTTCTTGCAGCGCTTCATCCCGCTCAAGTTGACGACCAAGGCCGCAGCGGTCGTAATGAAACGTTCAGGTCGCGACAAGATCCACGGCGCGGGTTGAGCCGTCGCGCGATAGGGGGCGTTCGCCTGACGCCAGCGCTCAACGAAAGACGCGGGCGAGTGAGACGTTCACTTCGGGGAAGCTGGGGCTGGTGAGCGTCGAGCTGCGATCGAAGTGCAAGTGCAGCTTGTAAGTGCCGTCGGTCAGCACGTACTGCTCGATGCTGCCGAGCTGTGGATCGACGAGCCAGTACTCGGGAACTCCGAACCGTGCGTAGAGCCCCTTCTTGACGCGCTGGTCCATCACCCGCGTGCTGGGAGACAGTATCTCGACGACCAGATCTGGTGGGGCTTCGATCCCGCGCTCGCTGACGGCGCCGGGTCGCTCCTCACGAACGATGACCAGATCGGGTTGGACCACGACCGTCTCCGATAGGATGACGTCGATCGGTGCGTTGAAGACTCCGGCGATGCCGGGTTCTTCGAGCGTCCTCATCAACTCAAACTTGAGCCGACGGGAAACTGTTTGGTGCTTCGGTGAAGGGGTGAGGATCTCGTCGAACTCTCCGTCGATCAGTTCCCAGCGGCGTCCATCGCCAGGTAGAGCGGCGTAGTCTTCGTAGGTGAAGGGCGCCGTGGATGGGGTGACCGGTTGCACGAGGAGGAGCCTAGCACGAAATGTCAGCGCACTTTGGGCGGTGCACGAGCAATGGAAAGGGGCTGGGCAACAGAGCAGCTTCGTTCGGGTGGTTGCTTTTCACCGATGATGGGTGGCTTCCGTCGCATGGAGGACGAAATGCCATCGATGTTGGGCATCTTGGGGAATGGCGCGCGTTGCGTTAGCGTTGCGGGCGCGATGAATCGACGACTACTTTTCGGGCTCGTGCTGGTGACCGCGGTGTGCGGCGCGTGTCAGCGTGCCGCGACCTCGCCGGCGACCGGCGACACGGCGGCTGGCGAGACCGCGACGAGCGAGACCGCGACTTCGAGGGCTACTGACGGCGCCGCGAACCCTGTGACGGATTCGAACAGCGTCGCGGCGGGTGCGCCCGCGAGGGCCGCGGCTCCTGATTCCGCGGTTGAAGAACACGTGCTCGAGAGTGCTGCGGCGGCGCTGACGGCGCTCGAAACGCAGTTGGGTGGACGCGTTGGGGTGTTTGCCTTTTCCCCGGGGCATTCGGGGGTCGTGTCGCATCGGGCGGACGAGCGTTTTGCGATGTGTTCGACGTTCAAGTGGGTGCTGGCGGCGACCGTGTATCAGCGTGCCGACCGTGGGGAGCTGCGGCTCGATGAGTCCTTGCGGTTTACGGCAGAAGACCTACAGGAGTACGCGCCGGTGACGACGGCGCGCGTGGGCGAAGGGCAATTGACCATTGCGGAGTTGGTGGCGGCGGCCGTGCAGGTGAGTGATAACACCGCCGCGAATCTGCTGCTCGAACGCACGGGTGGTCCCGTCGGGCTGACGGCGTTTGCTCGCACGCTGGGCGACGACGTTTCGCGCTTTGATCGCGACGAGCCGCTGCTCAACATGAACGAGGCGGGTGATGAACGTGACACGACGTCGCCGCGCGCCATGGCGCGTTCATTGGCCACGGTGTTGACCACTCAGGAGCTTTCGCCGGAAAGCCGACGTCGGCTCGCGACGCTGATGGAGGGCGCGACGACGGGGCTCGATCGCTTGCGCGCAGGCTTTCCTGAGACTTGGCGAGCGGGAGACAAGACCGGGACGTGCAATCGCGGCGCGTGTAACGACGTGGCCGTGGTGTGGCCGACCCCCGAGCAGCCGTGGTTCGTCGCGAGTTACCTGAGCGACAGCACGCGCACTCATGACGAGCTGAAGGCTGCCCACGCCGAAATTGGCGCGATTGTCGCGCGCGCGATCACGGAGTCGCGTCGGGACTAGCGTCGGGCTTGGGTTCGTCGCTCGTGGGGTCCTCGGGCTTGGCGTCGCGTTTGCGGTCGCCGGGCTTGGCGTCGCGTTGAGGCTTGGCGGGGGCTTTGCGCTTCGGTGGCGACTTGCGCGTTGCGTCGGCCTTCGGCTTCTTGCCGCTCTCGTCGGCGTAGGTCCAGATCACGGGCACGCCGTCGAGCCCGGCGACGAGTTTCGGCGTGGTCGTGCCGTATTGCACCCAGATTTGGTGCTCGACGCGGCTCATGTGCTGCTCGTGGTGATAGACGCCAAACTTCGTACCCGACACGCTCAAGCGTGGCTGCAGTGACTTGTCGAGACGTCCGTCTCTGGCCATCATTTTCCACGCCGCTAGCGCCGTGTCGTGGACGAACACCCTGTCGCGTTTTTCCGTGGAGTCGTTGATGTGCTGCGTGATCGCGCCCGTGGTGTAGCCCCAATACGAACGATTGAGCCCGAGGCTCGCGGCACCTGGCGCGCCCCCGACGGCAGGGGTGTACGCCGAGAGCCCCCACGGGTGCGAGTGCACGGTAATCACGAGCGGCGCGATGAGCACGCATGCGCCGACCAAGAGCTCGACCGCGGGCGTGCGCTTCCACCAGTCCGCGTCGAGCGCGGCCCGTGCTTGCGCGCAGATCCACAAGAAGCCCATCGCGCCGAACAACGCCATGAACGGGTAGGCGGTAATCCAGTGTTTCGTTCCGCCGAAAATCGGCGAACTGTCGCGCACCCAAGGCGCGTAACTGACCAAGATCGAAAGCAGCCAGAGCCACTGTGTCGCGTACGCGTCTCCGCGGGTCGCGTCGGTTTTACCCACGGACGTGAGCGCATCGAGCACGCCGCTTTGGCGAAACGTCGTCCAGGTGGCTTCGAGTGTCGTGCGCACGCGGCGTAGGAAGAGCAGCCCTCCCGCTGCGGCCAGCGTGAGCGTGATGGCCGGCACGGTAGCGATGGTCATCACGGGCGCGTAACTTCGAGGAAACGGCGGCTCGAAGTACGTCTGCCCGAGGAACTCCATGTTGTAGAACACGTGGCGCGTGTGAAAGACCACGTACTCCTGCAGTCGAGCGATCGTGTCCGACCAGATCCACGGCCAGGTTGCGTAGAAGAGCAGCGGCCCGATTGTCGCCATCAGCCACAACGAAAGCGGGATCTGACGAAACGCGGCGCCCACGCGGCGTGCGCGCAGCTCGGCCAGAATCACTGGGCCGCGCCAGATCGCCAAGTGCGCGAGCAGCGCGAACGGCAATAGCCACGAGTTGTGTTTGGTGTTCAGCGCGAGCCCGTAGAGGATGCCTGCGGCGATCGAGTAGCCCCACCTGCCCGGCTCCAAGCTACGCCAGTACACGTAGCTGGTGAGCATCCACATCGCCAAGATCGGCAGATCGAAACAGTCGAGGTGCGCGTGGTAGAACACTCGCGGCATCAGTGCGAAGCTCGCGGCTGCCACGATGGCGGCGGCGCGGCTCGCGGTCACCCCGTGTGCGGCCAGTGCGCGGCGGCCCCACGCGTAGGTCACGCTGACGGCTGCAGCACTGAACACCATGCCCACGAAGCGATACGACGTGCCGCGTTCTTCGAACCAGTGCAGCTTGTCGTAAAGCAGCCAGCGCGAGAACGCGAACAGCGACTTGATCAGCGCAGGGTGTTCGTGATTGTTCGTCCAGTAGCGGTCGATGACCTTTTGGCGCAGGGCGTTCGACGGATCGTCGAACAGCAGCTTGAACCAATGGAGGTAGCTGTCGGCGGCTTGGAAGTAGAAGCCTTCGTCCCGCGCGTAACCCAAGTCGCTGACCGTCAGCAGTAGCCACACCAAGTACGCGAGGCCCAGCGCCAGCGCGATGCTGCCGTCCGTGAGCTGAGTCTTCAGCGCCTTCAAACTCGCCCGCTGATTCATCGCACGTCCGCCTGAAAGCAGAACTCACGCTGGTGAGGCTTGGGGCTGTGGCTGCGAAACTCGATGGTGTGTTTCGTGCCCGCTAGTTTGGGCGTGTCGATTTCGAAGCGCCGCCAACCGTCGCCGTCCTCGTGGACCACTTGCGCAATCTCGTCGCCGTCTACTACGACTTCGAGGGTGACGGGTTTACCCTTCTTTTCGCGTTCGAGAAACCACGGCAGCCCGGCGTAGCCGACGATCTTACTGCCCAGCTCGACGTCTTCGAAACGCACGACGGTTTTCGCATTCTTGCTCGGGTGCAGCCAGATACAGCGCCGCGGGCGATAGTGTTGATCTTCGATCACGGTCACTCCGACGAAGTGCCAATCGCCGGCCTTGCACTCGAACCGCTCACGGGGAAACGTCGGGTGTCCGTGAAGCGCGCCGTTGGTCACGCGCGCCCGCGAGTTGAACTTGCAAGGTTGCTTCTTCTTTCCCTTGCCGCGACGCACGCTGTAGGCGCTCGCGGAACCTTCGTTCACCAGGTCGACGAAGTCGATCTTGGTCGGATCGGGCCGAGGGTTGTCGAGCAAGCGCACGCGGAACCTGCCGTGATCCAGCTCGCGCGCGACGTTCCAGTCGTCCACGTCCGACACCTGACCGAGCAGGCTCACCTCAATCGCGGCGGGGTAACGCTGCTCGTCCGGGCGCGCCACCTGGGCCAAAGGCATCAGCTCGTCGCCAAAGGCGCGCCGCGCGTGAGGTTCGGCCCAAGCCGGGGCCACGATGATTGGCTGACCCGCGTCGCGCAGCTCGGCGACCACGGGCGCGAGCTCGTCCCACTCTTCGGCAGTGGGCGAAGTGGCGACGTAATACTCGTGGGCGACCCATTCGATGAGCCCCAACGCGGGCACGAGCAACCACCACCAACGAGTCCAGTTCACGGGCGGCAGACTCTGCCACAGCAGGGTCTCGGAGGCAGAAATGTCGCTGTTCAATGGCAGGACGAGCGTTAGCGGCTGGTTGGCCGGTTGTGGTGCGTCGCCCTGGCAGTGTCGTCAGCTGCCCCCCGCTGCGATTCACGTCTAGGCTGCGAGACCCATGTCCGACGGCGACCGCACCCTGATCGTCACCCCCACCTACAACGAACGTGACAACCTCGAGATGTTCATCGAGGCGGTGCAGGCGGTCGTGCCCAAGGCCCACATCTTAGTGGTCGACGACAACTCACCCGACGGCACGGGCAAACTAGCCGACGAGCTCGCGGCCAAGGACGATCGCATCCGCGTGATGCACCGCCCGGGCAAACTCGGCTTGGGCACGGCGTACGTTCAGGCGTTCGAGAAGTACCTGGGTGCGGGTTACGAGTACTTCTTCGAGATGGACACGGACATGAGCCACGACCCGGCGTACCTGCCCGACTTTTACGCCGCCTTCGACGGCGGAGCAGACGTGGTGACGGGTTCACGCAACATCCCGGGTGGTGGCGTCGAAGGTTGGGGCCCAGGCCGTCACATCATCAGCAAGGGCGGCTCCCTGTATTCGCGTCTGATCCTCGGCGTGGGCGTCAAAGATCTCACGACGGGCTACAAGGCGTTTCGTAAAGAAGCGCTGGAACGCATCGACATCAGCACGGTGCGCTCCAACGGTTACTCGTTTCAAATCGAGCTCACCTATCGCGCCCTGCGTGCGGGCCTCAAAATCGTCGAAGTCCCCATCGTGTTCGTCGATCGCCGCGTGGGCCAAAGCAAGATGAGCCGCAAGATCTTCATGGAAGCCATCGGCGTCGTCTGGAAGCTCCGCTTCGAAGCCCTACGCGGCAAGTAGCGAGTTGCCGCCCACCGCGCTGAGCATTGGTCTGATCGTCGCCCCATGTCGTTCTGCATTGCCTGGCATGGCAGCAACTCCGCCCGTCAAGCTCGGTGGCTGAGGCTGTTTTCACGAGAACCGTAGCGGAGCAGCCTGCTGGCTTCGAGCAACCCCAAGCCTCATTTACCCACGCGGCGTGCCGCCGCGCGGGACCCGTTCGTTTGGGACCCCGCAGGGGAAACAGCCTCAGGCGCCGAGATCGGCGGGCGTCCTGACAAGTTGAAATGAGACCAGTGCTCAGCCACCCGCGGGGCCCCGCGGGCTATGTATCTTGAGTGTCTGCGAGCGACGCACCTGACGAAACGAACTCACCCGATGCGGCACCGATCCGTCCAGCAGTGGCGGAGAGCGGCGTCGACCTCGGGCAGATACGTGCGTTTATAAAGTTAACGCCGCTCGAGCGCTAGCGGCAGATGCAGAGCTTCGTAGGCGCAGTGATCCGCATCCGCAAACTGAACGCCAGGTAGTATCAGCACTTCGACGAGCTGCACGGCGCGTTCTCGAGGTAGTGGGCTAACCGCCAAGACGCCAAGACACCAAGGTGGCACTCGGCGTGCCAAACGCGAGAGTCGGGGAGGTCCGTTCGATTGTATCTGCATTGGCTGCGACGTGGTCACACCAACACGGCACGCTGGCTCACGCTTTGCAGTGTTCGGGAGGTCTTGGCGGTTTGGCGCCTTGGCGGTTAACCCCCATCGACGACCCACGCCGTTCGAGCATTTTGGCCTGGGGAGTCGAGGTGCGGGCCCTGCGCGGCTCCCTCTACGAGATTGACGCCTTGGTGCGGGCCACGGGGGGCAGCTGAAGCACGGCGCGCTGGCTGCAATGGGGCCCCTGCCCCATGCACGGATGCCTGTTTACTTGACGCGCTGGCTGCAGTGGTGTCCCTGCACCATGCACGGTGAGTGTCTGTTTACTTGACGGGGGGCGTGGCGCTGCCGCGGCGGATGCCGGACTTGCGCATTTGTTGTTCGAGGTCGCGGAAGCGGGTGGCGAGGGCGTGAACGAGGGCGCCCGTCCAGCCGTCGAGGCCGAGGCCTTCGGTCATGCTCGCTTTGTCGAGCAGCAGCACCGTGACGCGGTCGACGGCTTCGACGGACGCCGCGCGGGGTTCGTCGAGCAGCAACGCGACTTCGCCGAAGACGTCGCCGGGGCCCATGTTGGCGAGCGTCTCTTGTTCACCATCGGCCGTGCGATACGCGCGGCAGTTGCCGCCGATGATCATGTACGCGGTGTCGCCAACTTCACCCTCGCGGATGATCGTTTCGCCGGGCTCGAACACTTTTCGCGGCAAGTGCAGACCACCGCGCAAGAAGTCGCGAACGTCTTTCTGCAGCTCGATCACGGTTTGGTAGCGTTCTTCTGGACGGAACGCGAGCGCCTTCATCACGATGCGGGCGAGCTTGGCGGACACCCCGAAGCCGCGTGTCGAGTTTTCGATGGGGATGACTGCGCCCTTCTTCGCGAGTTCGATGATGCGATCCGGATCGTACTCGTCGCCGTAGGGGCAGACGCCCGTGATCATTTCGTAGAGCAACGCACCCAGGCCGAACACGTCGGAGCGGTCGTCCATCTTCGAGGGATCGCCCATGGCTTGTTCGGGGGACATGTACGCGGGCGTCCCGACTGGGCCCCTGGCGTTCATCTGTGAGCGTGCACCCGACGCGGGCTTTTCGATGCTGAGCCGCGCGAGACCCCAGTCCATCACGTAAACCTGCCCGAAGGCAGCGATCATGATGTTTTCGGGTTTGATGTCGCGGTGTACGACCCCGCGGTGATGCGCGTACGCGACCGCGTCGCAAACCTTGACGAACACTTCGAGCGACTCTTCCAGACGTTCGGCAGAGCCCAGGGGTCGTGAGGGGTGTCGCAACCAACTGTCCAGGGACTTGCCCTGGACGAGTTTCATCGTGAAGTAAGGCACCCCCGAGGGATCGATCGCGAGCTCGTGCACGGGCACGATGTTCGGGTGTTCGAGCTGTCCCGTCATTTGCGCTTCGGCGATGAACCCGTCGCGGTACATGGGTACCTTCGCGAGCTCTTTGTCGAGGCGCTTGAGCGCGACGTGACGTAGCAGGTTGCGGTCAGTCGCCGGGTGAATGCGACCCATGCCCCCGCGCCCGAGCTCTGGGTAGAGCACCAAGTGGGCGGGCGTGGGGATGGCTTCGCGCTTGATCTCTTTTTCCGGGATCTTGTGCTCGCCCCTGGCTGGAATGCTCTCGATGACCATGACTGGTCGCAAATCGCCTTCGTTCTTCGACTTGTCGCTCACGGCGGCTCCTCTCCAACTCCATCGAACCTGGCGCGGCCTCTCGCGAGACGCCCGTCACCCCCAGCAATATCAGAATCCGTGTTTCCGCTACAGCGGCGGATCACTGCGCGCGAAGGAAACACATGGCGACCCGCAACAACTTACCGATTGCTCCTATCAGTTGCTCCGATTGGGGCAGTGTTTGGGGCGGACGACGAGTCATCGAACGACGGTTTTCAGCCTGATGCCTGCAAGGGTGGCCAGTGGTTTGGCTCATTGCGCATGTGCGCGACAAGTGGGCAACGCTCCTACCTGGGCGGCAACGCCGCTGGTACGTCGGTTGGCCTAGGGGCGTCGACCAGACCCAGCAGCTGCACCAACGACACCACCGCAGGACCCAGCGAATCGAGACGCACGCGTTCGTCTGCGGCATGAAGTCGATGAATGTCGGCTAGCGAGAGCTGCAGCGGGATGAACCCATAGCAGGTGAGCCCCAGCGCACGGAAGGCGTTGCAGTCCGTAAACCCGCCGATGACACTCGTGGTCACGGGCGCGCCGGGGTGTTGGCTCCGCGCGAGTGCCTCGATCGCGTCGAACATTTTCGTTCTTCGTCGGCTACCGCCAGCAGCACGACATCGCGACTCGTCGCGATGCCTAGGCGCTTCAGCATCAAACACACTGAGCAGCTGCACGATGCCTCCGCCTTTGTTGTCGATGCTGCCGCGGCCCCACAGGTAGCCGTCTTTCACCTCTCCCGAAAACGGCGGCAGCGACCATTCACTTGCGTCCGCGGGCACGACGTCCATGTGGTGCGCGAGCATGATCGCGCCGTGCGGTTTGGGTGGTGCTTGAGGGTTGGACGTAGGCTGTGCGGACGTTGGCTGTGCGGAGGGCGGTTGTGCGGAGGAGCTCGGGGTTATCGCTGAGGAATAGCGCGCGACCAGGTTGGCGCGGCCTGGCACAGCTTCGATGATTTGGGACTCGATACCTTCGCGCTGCAAGATTGCTTGCAGGAACGTTGCGGCGCGCAGTTCGTTGCCCGGCGGGTTGGTGGTGTTTAGCTGCACGTACTGGTGCAGTAGGCACGCGGCCTCCGCGGAGAGCAGCTGTGGGTCGAGCACCATCGCCCGCGGGCAAATTGATGGATCGAGAGATTCGCCGTCCTGAGCGGGGTTCGAAAGGGTTGCGTCAGGTGTGGGATCTGCGTGTGGTGTCAGCGTCTTGACGGGTGTGGGTGAATTTGCTGTCGAAGCGCTGCAGCTCGCGAGGGCTAGCGCGGTCCACGCGGCAAGCAGCGAGCGTGCCGACTTCACGCGAGCGCTCCGATCTCGGCGAGGGTCTGATCGATCTCTGCGAACGAGTTGAACAGGCCTGGCGCGAGGCGCGCGTAACTGACGGCGTAAGGCGTGTCCGACGCGACGATGCGCTTTTCGTGCAGGCGTTTGACGACGTCCTTGGGGTTCAAGCCTGCGACTTCGAAGGTGATGATGCCCGAGGAGACTTCCGAACCGAGCGGCGTGTGCAGGGTCACGTGGCTCATCTTCGAAAGCCCTTCTTTGCAATACCGATTGAGCTCGTGAATGCGCTCTTGCACCTTGCGTTTACCCAACGCCAGGTGATACTCGAAGGCTTCACCCAGCGCCCAGCGATGTTCGAACGAGTGAAAGCCACCCGGCGTCATCATGTCGGCGGTGGTGGGCGGCGGCGGTGTGTCCTGCATCCACGCGCCGTACGCGGCGCGCCCGAAGTGCGGAATGGTCGGACGCAGCAGCGCCCAACGATCCGCACGGCCCCAGATCACCCCCGTACCGCGCGGCCCGAACAGCCACTTGTGGGTGCCCGCCACGAAGAAGTCGCACCCGAGATCTGCCATCGTCACGTCTTCGATCCCGAATCCGTGAACCCCGTCCACACACAGCAAGATGGGTCTTTCCGCTGGGCGCGCGGCGTTCGCCGTCTGTATCACCCGTGCGATCTGCGAAACGGGGGTCTTGACCCCAGTGCTCGAATGCACCCACGTGATCGCGACCACCCGTGTTCGAGGAGTGAGCGCCGCTTGAATGGCCGCCGTCATCGTCGCGGCGGTGGCGGCTGCGCCCGTTTCGTACAGCGGAACCTTTCTGAGCGTCGCTCCACTGCGTTCACACGCTAAGCGCAACGATTCGTGGGTTGCGTAGTGGTCGTGAGTGGTGGTGAGCACCTCGTCGTCGACGCCCAGGGCGAGCCCGTGGTAGAGCGTGCCGAGCCCCATCGTGGTGCTGTCCGTCAGCGCTATCTCGTCTGGCTTGACCCCCATGTACCGCGCAGCAGGTCCGAGGATCGCAGAAGAGTCGCCGAAGCGTGCTTCCAAGTACAAGGCAGGATTGGCGTCGAGTTCCTGGCGATGGCGTTCGATCGCCTGACGCACCCGAGTAGGATGCGAAGCGAGCAGAAAGCCCGCCATGTGAATCCACTCGGGCGATAGTGCGAACTCCGCTCGCAATCGTGTCCATTCGTCACCGCCTGCTCCACTAGCTGCGGGAGGCACCGCGAGAGGCTCAGGAGGTCGGCTCACGGCATGCGGTGCCGCACCGCATCCGATAGCCGCTGTCGACGATGCTAGCGCACCTAGGAACCGTCGCCGCTCGATGCTTCTTCCGCTCGCGTTATCCTTCATCACAACCTCCGTCCGTCTTGGCACCCCCGAGGCTGCGTGTTCTGGCGGGTATTGGCAAGTGCGAAGAAGAATTGCGCCGCGCGGATCAGTGAAGCCGCTGGCAGCGATTGACGACGGCGGCGCGAAAAGCGGGGCCATCCGTCTCATGACCGAAGCAGGTAGCGTGTTCGGCTCGGATTCGCGTGCGTGTGAAGGGTGCGTTGATGGTCGCACCTTGGAACTCAGCGCTCGCTTGAGGTACCGTTCCGTCTCCGCGGGCGTCGCGAGTGATGCGATCGAGGAATTGAAAGTCGGGTGTCGTCAGTAGCGTCCGCAAATCGATACCGATGTCCGTCTGGTGTCCAGTACCGACGATCAGAAACGTTCTCGGGTGAACGACACCCGCGACGCTCTCCGAGAACTTGCGCGCCTCGGTGATGCGCGTGCGCAGTGCAGTGATGTCCGCGGCGCTCACCGTGATCTTTTGAACGACGAACTCTCCCGTTACATCACCTTCTTCGGGCAGACAGCCTCCTCGGGTTTGCGTCGTCAGAAAGATGTCGTTGTAGACGTTCCCCACCGTGAGATTCGTCGACCCATCGAAGCTGACGAACACGTCTGGGAAGCTCTGATGGGGCAGTAACTCGGTGGGGCCTCGCAGGCCCGACTGGGTAAGGGCGTAGTGTGTGCGATCCGGGCCGAGGATGCTGCGAAAGGGACCCGGGCCGTCGATGGGTTCGTCTCCGTTGGCCTCTTGCTGTTCGTCTGTACCTTCGATCGCGCCGGTCAAGAAGCGACGATAGGCCACCGAAGCACCATCGGCAGGCATGACCGTGTGCACCACCCCCGCGATCTTCGACTCGGGAATGCGCCCGGCCGCGAGCATGGCGCGGGTGACGAGCCCTCCCATACTGTGGGTGACGATGATCACCCTTTCCGCACTCGGGTGTTCGTCGAATGCCTGGTTGATTCGGGCCTCGAGAGTACGTGCACTATCCGTGTTACTTTGTCGCCAGTCGTAACCACACGCGTACACGGGGCGTGGCTCGAAAAAACCGGGCCCCGGGTTCAGACCGTTCACCAGATCTCTGAGGATCAGAAAGTACGAAGGCCAGTCGACCTCGCCAAAGCCGCGGTTGGCCCAAAAGTTGGCTACCACCTCCCTACGGCGAGCATTGTGTTTCAGTCCGCCGCGGCCGTGGAGCGCCTTCAGCAGCGACCGATCGACCCTCAGCACGGCGATTTCGAGCGTTCGCCGATTGTTCGTGAGATCGACCTGCGGTCTGATGTTTCCGCCGGGTGAAAGGTACTTGAGCGGGATGTCGTTCGGAACGGTTCCAGGCGTTTGTACGCTGAGCAGGCGCATGACCTCCCGCCTTCCCGTCAAACTCCAGCCCACCATGTTTGCGGCGGAGTTGGTGTTCCATTCTTCGCCACCCATGGCGATGCGCGAGCCCATCACGCCAGGGACGAAGATGACGGGGATGACGTCATTGTCTACCGTGTCCCGCGCTTGGTCTTCGCGGTGAGATTGTGCAGGGGCCGAGCGACACACGTCAGCTGTTGCTTTCGGGTTTTATGGAGTCGGCCAGGTTACGCCAAGTTTGGAGCGCTGCAGTCTTACCCTGAGCGACGTAGGTAACCTTTAACGAGCCCCCCTCGAAGTAGTGACGAGTGACTCCCGCAAACTGTTGCGGCTGCCCTTCCGACGCGATCCGGTACCACGCTCGTTCATCGTCTCGGCGTTTTGGGTGCGAAAGACGTTCGCTGTGTGAGAGTAACACAGGTTCAGCACGTGGAGACTCACTCGGAAAAATCGCGGACAGGTCTGGTCGGTTGAGGGTTGGCGCCTCCTGATGCCATTCAGCGGTCACGATTTCGGCGGAATCAGGGGCCTCGAACCGAAATACCCTCGGTGGCTGCGTGGGAACGGGGAAGTGCAAGAGATACGGAAAAACCCGATAACTCTGCTTGCCCCTGATCGCTCCGCCCAAACCCTCGACATCGAGCAGCAGCTTCCGCCACTCTTTCGGCTCAGGCGCGCCAGCTTGACCTATCAATTGCAGGATCGACCCGTCTGAAACGAGCCAACACACCTTTACCCAGTTTATCGGCGGCTCTTCGAGCCCCTCCTCCAACTCCGCTGACTCGGGCTCTTCGTCCGAGAGGTCCACGAGTTCGAGTGTAAACTCTTTGCCATCGAGATCTGGGTGTCCAATCGACGCCGCGGGTGTGGCCTTGAACGGTTCCGCGCGAGCTATCGCCTCTGCGCGAGTGCCCTGGAAAGCTTCGAGCCATTGGTCCTTCGGAAGCGGGTCGAGTACCTCTACCCTCACTTCGGGGAGGTGTTTCGAGCTCAAGAGAAAGCGGTAACGTGTCTGGTCCTTCCAGCTTCGCGGCAATTGCAATGAGGCTCCGTAGAGCGACCGCGTGCTCGCGGAGTCGTTGCTGCTAGCTGCCATAATCCTCCACGAGCTTGGTGACGAACGCGTCGTCGCGAACCGCATCCGCGGGCAGCTGGTGCCGTTCCTTGAAGCGAGTTATCGCGTGGGACGTCACTTCGTCTTGTTCGGGTTCTTGCGGTACTTGGCTCAGGAATCCCAGATGAAAGAGTCGCAAGCGCACGCCCCGCAAGTCGGTAGCTGGGGGGAACTCCTGGCTCGGGATCAAGTCGAAGGTGCGCGTGAGTTTGCGCTCGGGCAAGACTAGATCAACCTGCGTGGTATGGGCGAACAGCGCGACCGAGAGGTCACCTTCGGCCGTCGAGTTCCCCTGAAACAACAACGCTCCTTCGTCATACACTTCGAATGGCTCGTTTGGCATGACCTCACCGCGCAGCGTGAGGCGCACACGGAACACGTCACCCGATGGTTTGAGGAGCACGCGTTCATCCTCGTCGCTGAGCTTGCGCCATTCGAGGTACGGCCCGTCGTCAGCTGACGTGTCACCTGGTGGGGGTGGTTGGATCCCTCTGCCCTTGGCGAAAAAGAAGAACTCGACTCGACGGTCTTCCGCTTCAGACTGACCATCGGCGGCGTCCTGGTCGAGCGTCTTTCCAGAGTCGTCGACGGGGAATGATTCGCCGCAGCCGTGAGCCGTGATGGAGTTTTCGATGTCGCCTTCTTCGAGCGTCGCGGTTGCTTCGGCGAAGTACTCTTCGATCAACTTTCTACGCGTGGCTTCATCGATCGCGCCCTCGCCGTCGAGCGAGCGCGTTTGTCTGAACCATTCGAGTACCCCTTGCTCACGCGGGCGCTGGGGAAAGTCGACGAGGGAACCGAGCATCAGCGTGTCCTCTTCGGATCCCCACACGCCGCCGTCGAGGGCTGCGTCCTCGTAGAAGCCGAGCCAGGTGTCCAAATCTTTTTCGAGCAGCGCCTTGATGCTCTTGGCCCGTTCGAGTGAGAGCGGGTCGTTCACGTCAGGCGTGCCCGAAGTGTCGGTGTGCCCGACAATCAACACTTCGTCCCCGGGATTTTCCAGACATTTGGCGGCCACGCGTCTCAAGCCCGATCGCGTGGCTGGTAGCGGAAAGCTCTTGTTCGTCGAAAAGCAGCCGCCAATGATCGAGAGTAGCCGAGTTCGCGGAAACACCGTCAGCGTGTGGCGCTGGTTGGAGGGGAGTGTCGTGGTTTCCAACACGACCACCTCTGTCTGCGAACCGCCCATGGCACGTCGACTCAATCACGCAAGGCTGCCCAATGGAAGTCTCTCGAATTGAATTACTTCGTGGTGAGACGGACGAGAGGCCTCGCTATTCACCTGGAATTGGTAGAAGCGGCCAGCGGGGCTGAGAAAGTTCCCACGTGTGGCTGCGGGCTCCGGGCTTCATGGGGTGACCGCTCGAGTATCGCGCGCGAGCGCTTTACGCCACGGGGTCAGTCGATAGACTAGCGCCCATGGATGCCTTGATGGTGGACGGCGACGAGATCGAGCTGACCCCTGCCCCTGACTGGCAGTGGGTGATCCCGCGCATGACGCTACCTGTTCGTGCCATCCAGCCGCACTTCACGAAGAGCGAGGGCAAGGCCGTGATCGTGGAAGCGGACATCATTGCGGCGGGTCCCACCATCGCCACCGTGACGCCACCACCACAGTACATGACGCCTGCGTTTCCAACGCCCGGGATGGCGACGATGCTCACCCTGATGGTCGACGCGCCAACGTTGAGTAAGGCGGTGAAGGACTTGGGGCAGGCCGTGGCCACGGTGGGCACGACGGGCACGTTCATCGCCACCATGGTACCTGCTGTGAATCCAGCTGGCGCCGCCGACGTGCCCGTCAAGCAGGGGACCTGGAAGGTCGCCAAACCCAATCAGCAACGCAGTACTAAGTCCGGAACCCCGTCAGGCAGTGACGGCGAATCGGGCTCTGGCGGCGTTGCGACTGCAGACGGCTCGGGCGCCGAGACTACCGACCACTTCGTTGCGGTAGACGTCGAAGACATCGACGGCAAACCCCTGGCAGGCTCCAAGATCGTGATCCACACGCCTGACGGCAGGAGCGTCGGGCGCACACTGACGAGCAAAGGTTCAGCGCGTGTCGACGGGATCCGCACTGAAGACGAGTGCGTCGTCGTCTTGGCGGAACTCGTTCCGCCCCCTGACGTAGCGGTCGATCCGAACTTCATCGCGATCGACTTGGTGGACGTCGACGGCGCGCCTCTGGTCGGCGCCATCGTGGAGGTGGTCACGCCGACTGGCCGTCGCACGCGGGTGACCTCGGGCTCCAAGGGCGGCATAAAAGTGAACAACCTCGTGCTCGATGGTGATTGCCAGATCACCGTGCTCGACCGCGGCACCCCCGGTCAGACGGAGATCGGAGACCCTGGAGCTGATGGGCCAGGCCTGGACGACGGCAGCGGCAGCGACTCGGGCGGAGGAACTGGCGGCGGCGACACCAGCGAGGACGTAGATCAAAAACAGGTCTTCGTGCTGCGTCTGCCCGGAGCCCTGTTTCGGACGAACAGCTGTGCGGTGATGCCCGAAGGTGAAGCACCCAGCGAGGACGAGCACGGCTCTCTCACCAGCACGGGAATGTTCGCCTCTGCACTGCGTTTTGCCAGTGAACGGCCAGACCTTCGTTTGTTCGTCGCGGGGCACACGGACACCACGGGTACCGTCGAGTTCAACCAGACACTTTCCGAAGAACGCGCCAAGGTGGCGCTCGCAGTCGTCAAGGGGGACCGCGAGGCTTTCAAGAAGCTGGTAAACGAGCGCTACAACGTCAGCGACTACAAGCAGTACCTGTCGTGGTGTACGAAAGGGCTCGAGGGAATGACGTTCACCTGCGACCCGGGCCCCATCGACGACAACGAGGCGAGCAGCATCGAAGCCGTGCGCACCTTTCAGCGTGAATACAACGCACAACGCGGCCTGGTGAACGGTCCCGAGGCGCTCCGCGAAGACGGCGACGTCGGCCCCATGACGTGGGCTGCCTTGTTCGACGTGTTGCAGCTCGGTATCGCCGAAGAGCTGGGCGAAGACCTGCAGGGCAAAACGAAACTGCAGAGTGAGCTCAAGTTCGTCGATGACGCTCGCCAAGCGCTGGGCTTCAGCGAACATCACCCGATTGAAGGCGCAGGCGAGGACAACCTCGAGTCACAAACGAATCGCCGCGTCGAGCTCTTGTTCTTCAAGGCCGCGCCGCCCGACCACGTGCCAGACCTGGGCCGCGCCGAAACCGACCCGGGCAGCAGCGAGGTTTACGTCCCGCCCGACGAGTTCGTGCGGGTGCCGATTGACCTCGGACCCACCCTAGAACGCAACGGCAGTTTCCCACTGTTTACGCGAACGCAGGGGCCACTCGAGGGGACGTTCCGTTTGTCGACGCCGTTCGGGTTCGAGCAGAGCAAGTTACTCAGTGAAGCAGTGCCCGACGGTGAACTGTTTCGTCTGGACTTTACGGGTATCCCGCCAGAGGGGAAGTTCTCGTTGCACTACAAGTACGACGAGGGTGACGAGATCGAGTTCTTCGTGGACACTGAACTGAGCGCCATTCAAGGCGGGCCACCGAGTTCCCCAGATGATGAAGCGCCTCCACCAGAAGTCCCCGAAGAGAGCGCGGAGCCGGATGACTTCGATCCACAAGAGTACTTGTCCGACTTCACGGAGGTTTGAACTCGAATGACCGACAACCGCGCGAGCGTTCCCGTCATCTTCATGGAGACCCACACGTACACGATGGCGGGAGAGACACCCAACACGTGGACGCCCATTGCTGACCCGTCTCGGAGTGTCAAGAACCGCTACGTCTACGTCTTTCAGTCGACTGACGACGGAGCCACGTTCAATCTACTGAAGGCGTGTGTCGCGGGCCCCAAAGGTGAAATTACGAACGTCAAAGCCAAAGAGGCTCTAAACGGCAACCTCCCAGAGCTTACAGCTCCACGCTCACAGGAGCTCGCCCCGCAGGAAAAGCTCAGCACTCTGCTTCCTGAGAGACTGAACAACCGCGCAATCAAGTATTTCTTCTACATCTCTCGAATCATTCTAGACGGAAGCTTCATCACGAAACTGGCGACAGATCGGCCGGGAGAGCTCAAGGTCGTGACAGTCTCCTCTCCTGAGACACTGCTGCTGTCCGCCACTGATCCTCTCACGGTTCTGGAACAACTCGCAATCGAGTACGATCGTGCCCGCCGCACCCACGCAGCGCTGGTGGCGCCGTTCTCTGAACAGACCGAAGCAGAACGGGAAGCAACGACCGAACTTCTGACCAAGCGAACCATCGCCAGTGTGTTGGCCGCGCTCCCGGCAGGGATGCGAAGTGACATCGCCAACGATCTCAAGACCAAACCAGAAGACTTCCTGAAGAACCAGAACGACGAGCGTGCAGAAAAAGAAGGCCTGAGAGACGCAGCTGCTGCGAACGTAGTCAGATGGCTAGATGGCGATCTCATGAAACTCGTTCGTGTCTTCTACGGCGCAGATCAGAGCCCTAGTGCCTGGAGCAAGTTCATCGAAGATCTGATTCGGGTGGAGGCAGCTGCTTGCGCACGAATTGCAGAAAGTTACCGGGGTCTGTGCCTCTTGCGTCAGATGACCGAGCAGGGACACTACCTGATCAACGAGTTTGCCAATCGTGAGGAAGACACGTCCTCCACACCCGACTTGAAGAAGGTGCAGGAAGTCGGGAAAAAGGCATGGGACGTGCTGACGAAGTTCTGGCTCGCCTACGGGGCCGTGGTCGGAGCACTAGAGGCGCGAGAGGGTCCGCGAGCAACCCAGCCGAATACTGCGATACCGCTCGTTCGAATGGCGCGCAGTTACAACACTGTGTTCGGCAAGACCAAAGAAGTGGTTACGATCGAACGTGCCTCACAGAAGTTCAAGTTCAAGGATCCGATAACTCAACGCCTCCATGATATCTCGCTGACGACAGAGATTCTCCAGATCGACAAGACGATCCTGATTGAGCTCGAGAATTCGCAAAGCCACCCGACTGGAAGATTCAAGTTCAAGGTAGACGACTTTGCCCGCGGCATCGCGGTCATCAATCTGGGGCTCGCCATGAGCGCCGCCTACGAGAAGCTCCTCCTCGACAACAGCGCGAGTGCGAAGGAAAAGACCTTCTCCGCCATCCAGCTGATGGGTGGCATCGTCGATACCGCGTCGAGCTTTCCGCAACACGTGGCCAGGCTGCTGCGAATCACTGGACGGACCATCGCGTTCGTTGGTCTGGCGGGAGCCGTGCTCGGTCTCGCCACGGGCTTCATGGATCTGAACGACAAGCTGTCGAAAGGGGATCACGATGCAGCGCTTGGCGCAGCGATCACCTTCGCTGGGGGCTATGCGGGCGCTGTCGGCTCGTTACTCGTGTTCGCGAATGGCGGGGTTGTCGTTGCCGCGGCGTCAGGAGCGTTTGCTATCGCCCTCGTGCTCGTAGTCATCGGAGCGGCGATCATAGTTCTGGCAACCGATACGGACATGGAGTCGTTCGCGAAACACTGCTTTCTCGGAAAGCGATTCGGAAAGGACACCGACAAACCCAAGTGGAGCCCCGCGAAGTTTTCCGCCTGGAACGATGAACGTCCGGGACCAGGACAGCCCTCGGGTATGGATCACCAGTTGCACGCCCTGTTCAACCTAGCGTTCGCGTTCACTATTGACGATGACAGAGCTGGCACGCGGCGCGTCCAGCATCCCCGGCTCACCATCGAGTTTGGGGCGCACCCCCCGGGTGCCAACTTCAAGGTGAGAATGGTACTTCGGAGCGGCGAGGACGAAACCTTTCGCATCGACCCTACCGCTTCGAACCCCAACATCTCGGCGCTCGAACCGAACAGCGTTGAAGTCACGCAAGGCAAGATCGTCATACATGGCGTGCCCCGCGGAAAGGCTGGCGAGGAAATCTCCTTGGTCCGCTGGGAAGTAGTGATGGAAACAGGTAGTAACAAGACACGGGGAACGTCGCCTGGCGCCTCAGAAAGTTACATCGCCCAGCCGCAACAGGTGCCAGCGTCGAACGTGCCCGTCGTCGTAGCGTCGACCGATTCGGCAAAGAGTATCGATTTCTAGATGAATCAACGAAACATCCTCCGCATCGCGCTGGGCGCGCTCGCCGTGGTTGGTCTAACTTGGTGTGGCTCGCAGGCGTGGTCCCCCGCCTTCGCGAGTGGTGACCTCGATGGTGCGTGTGCGTATCTCTTTCTGGGTGCAGCGTCGGTCGCCCTGGTTGGTGCCGCGGCGCAGTCCCAGAGAGACTTTGCCTTCGCCAGGATTGCGTATCTGGCCATGCTGTTGGCGGTGCCCCCGATGGCCTGGCTCGCCAACGAATCGAGCGTCGAGTACGGCGTCACAGTGGCGGCCCGTGAGGGTGCTCCCGATACCGAAAGCCTATTCATGGGCGCGCAAGTGTTTCTCGTCGTTGCAGCCTGTTTGATCCTTCTCAAGCGCTTGAGCAACGCCGCCAATGCGGCGCGCGAAGGTGCGCTGAAACAGCCCTCAGCCAGTGAAACGGAGTGAGGTCTATCGTCGGCCGCGGCTGCGCGACTTTTCTCTGGGCTCGTAGCTTTCGTGGATCTCGTGCCATTTGATTTCGGAGGGTATCGACACCACTACGCTCCAGAACATGCACCACAGGAACGCAAGCGCGCCGAAGTAGAAGACCCATCGAGTCAACAAGCGACGACGCCTGCCTGCGTCTCGATGCACCAGGATCAGGCCCGCTCCAAAAAACAACAGCGCTGTAACGAGGCTCAACAGCTCGAGTTCGAACAACGACGGGTGCCCGATGTTGTCGGCCACTCGACAGTAGCTGGGGTTCGCTCTTTCGTAGGCGACGACCGTCTTGTCCACGCCACACTTGGCGTCTGCGCCAGAGCAGGTGGTGCTGACACCATCGCGATTCAGGTAGTAACCCCCACCCGAATTCTTGCCGCACCATCCGCGGTTGGCCTCGACTTCGACGTAGACGGGGTCGTCGAAACTGCGCCAGCGTTCGGCCACGTCCCAGCCGAGTCCCACGCCTTGTCCTAGGGCCGCAAAGCCGAGCAACAGCACGCCGAAGACGGGCAACCTCGCCTTGTCTTCAGACGCCACTTTGTAGAGATACCGAAAGAACACTCGCGCAAGCTCTCGTAGGCCCCTCGGGGGTCACGGTCAACGTGGTTCCAGCGCGTCGGACGCATCCCCCGAGGCACGAGTGTACGGCGAAACCGATCGCGTCAGAGCGTTCAGTTGAACCACTGCGGAGCTCCCGAGGCCCGCGCCGCAAGGCTCGGCGAGGGTGCGTGCCCGCACCAAAACGGCTCGTGCTTTCCAGTGCCGTCGCCTAGTTACGCTGCGAGACTGAGCGTTTCTCGCGGTTCGGTGGGGGTGGCGGTTTGTTTCGCACGCCTTTGCTGCGTACACTGCCCACGTGGAACGGGAGACGCGGGAGGAACGAGAGAAACTGGAGCAGCGCGTGCGGGAGCTGGAGGCGGAAGTCCGCGTGCTGAACACCATGCTGAGCAACGCTCCAGACTTCATCACTCGGATCACGGTCGACGGCAAGTTTCTGTACTTGAATCGATTGGCCCCGGGATTCGAGATGAAGGATGTGCTCGGTACTTCTTGCTTCGAATACGTTCCCGAGGCGTACCGAGAGCGCGCAGGTCAAGCCATGCGAGCTGCTTGTGAGACCCGCTCCGTCCAACAATACTCCACGGTCGGGCAAGTGTCGGCGGATCGAGTGGGGCACTATCTCACGCGCGTCAGTCCCGTCATCGAAAACGACGAGGTGACAGCGCTGGTCATGATCGCCACCGACGTCTCCACGCTCGAGGAACAACGCTTGCAGCTTCAAGTTGCGTTGGACGCAGGTGAACTGGGCATCTGGATCCACGACCCCACCACGGGTGTCGGCGTCTGGGATGCGCAGACACGGCGCATCTTCGGGACGCCTGACGACCCGTCTCCGGCATCGATCGAGAAGGTGATCGAGTTCGTTCATCCTGACGACCGCGAGGTTGTCCTACGCGGCCTCGAACTCGCGAAGACCAACGGGCGCTACGGTCCAATCATCCACCGCATCGTTCGACCGTCAGGAGAGACGCGGTGGGTGAGCGCCACTGGCTTGACCGTGCGCGATCATCGCGGAGCCGTGCTCAACATCGTCGGCAGCGTTCAGGACATCACCGAGCGTCGAACACTGGAAGAGCGCCTGCTCGAGGCGCAAAAGCTAGAAAGCATCGGTCGTTTGGCGGGCGGCGTCGCTCACGACTTCAACAACATGCTGACGGCCGTGCTCGGCAACATCGATTTCGCGCGGCAAGCCACGTCGCTGGAAGACGTTCGCTCCGCGCTCGACGCCATTGCGTTGACCGCGGAGCGCAGCGCCGCGTTGACGACACAACTGCTGGCGTTTGCTCGGCGCCAGGTCATCGCCCCGAGTGTATTCGACCCAAACTCGTTGATTCAGCGCATGGAAACCGTGTTCCGCCGCGCCATCGGCGAGCACATCAGAGTGGTGTTATCGTTGTCCGCGCAAGGACGACTGCGCGCTGACGAGAGCCAGATCGAGCAGGTCGTGATGAACCTCGTCACCAACGCTCGGGACGCCATGCCGAACGGGGGTGCGCTCACGGTGGAGACTCTCGACGTCACTCTCGACCAAACGTACGCCGACGCTTACGCCGACGTAAGCCCAGGTCGCTACGTGATGATCGCAGTGAGTGACAGCGGACCGGGAATCGCCGAAGAGTCGCTGTCCCGAGTGTTCGAACCGTTTTTCACGACGCGCCCCGGCGGTACGGGGTTGGGGCTTGCCACGTGTTACGGCATCGTCAAACAGAGTGGAGGCCACCTGAACGTGTACAGCGAGCGCGGGCGTGGAGCGACGTTCAAAGTGTATTTGCCGCGGTGTGACGACCCACTTCCCCAAAGCGTGAGCAAACCCGAGCCGACCACCAGCAGCAAAGGTGAACGCATCCTCTTGGTCGAAGATGAACTCCCCGTGCGTACGGTCGTCGAACGCTCGCTCCGCAGAAACGGTTATGAGGTGGTCAGTGTGGGAACTGCGGAAGAAGCACTGCAACTGACCGATTCGGGAGCGCCCTTCGACTTGCTCGTCACTGACGTCGTCCTGCCCACGATGGGCGGCCGAGCACTATCCGAACGCCTGACGGCACGCATGCCGCAACTGCGCGTGCTCTTCATGTCGGGTTACACCGAAAACGCCATCGTGCACGGTGGCGTTCTGGACCCAGGGATCCACTTCTTGCAGAAGCCGTTCGTGCCCAGCGAACTCCTAGTTGCCGTCAGGCAGTGCCTCGACGACGACGAGAAAGACCACTCGAAGTAGCATGATGCGGGCGTCACGTTGACGATGACGCCCGCATCATGCTCACTCGATACGGTCAGCCCGCAGCAGCATCAGGCCGCTTGGGTTTCGTCGTCGGTTACGGGGGCGACGTCGGACTCGACGGCGAGCTCGGCCGAGGGCGCATCAGACTCCGCTTCGGTTTCCGCGCTGGGCAGCGCCTCGAGACGTGCGGCGAGTGACCCCTTCAGCGCGTCGAGCAAAGCGCCGAGGTGCGCTGCGCCCAACAGACGTAGGTCGCGGTCCGACTTGCGAAGCAAAGCCTGCTCGCTGGAGAGCCGCTTGCCGCTCTCGTCGAAGACGTCTTCGCTGACGGCGATGCCCCACTTCTTGATCTTGGCGAACCCCAACTTGACGACGCGTTTGACGGTCTGGGACTCGCCGCTTTTGCCAACCTGCTCTTCGCTGGTCTTTGCGATCGCGTCTGTCCAGACGCTGACGCCGGGCTCGATCTCGAGCAATTGCTCTTCGAGGCTCTCAATCGCTTTGGTTGCGGCGCTTGCCGCTTCGTCGAACTTCTTGGAGGCTTCTCGGATGTCGCCCAGTACTGCTACAAAATCGTTGTTTGCTTTTGATGACATGTCGAACTTCCGTTCTGGCTTCCGCCGATTGTGACCCTCGCGGGTGGCGTGCCAACGCTGCCCGACTGGGGTCGATGTTCTGACGTCGTCGCAGGTCAGTGCTTCGGCGTCGTGAGAGAGCAAACCTTCCCCCCGGGGTCGTGGTCGTCAATCAAGCGCACACAATCGTCACAATCGAACGGACCACGGGGCCGAGGGGCTTCGCTTGGCCCACGTCCCGACTACGCCCGTCCTCGGCCTACGGCCTGCGGGCGGTCGGGGGAAGTTCCACGGGTGAGCGAACTGCGGAGCCCCGCGTCAGGTGCGCCAGGATGCGTTCGGTGCCGTGCTGTGGCAAGCGGATGAACCCGGACCACGCAGCGCCCGCGAGGGCGCCATCCTCCAGCCACTCGTCGAACCAACCGCGCGCGAGATCGGGACGACGTTGCTTGAGCCCGACACCCGTCTCGCGCAGCCAGCGTCGGTTGTAACGCTCGTGGGATCCTACCGCTGGTGCAGTGATGCACGAAACTCCCAACGCTGGGTAGAAACTCAGCTCGCTGGGCTTCGTCCACAGTACGTCGGTGCGCAAGAACGCACTGTTGAAGGATTGGTAGTACTCGGGAAACGTTCGACCGAAGACGATCTGAATTTCGTCGTTCAGCTTCGAACGCAAATGACAGCGCTCCATCGATCGAATGAACGACTGGCGCACTTCCTCTCGCGTCCCGGCCACGAGCCGCAAGTTGAGCGAACCGTCGAGGATCTTCGGAGTCAGCGACGGCAAGAACTGGTCGACGATCTCCGCTTGTGCACCCGCGCCACCCACGGCAAACATCAAAACGAGGGGGCTATTCGCAGCACGCTCCGTCGCCGAGCCGCTCAGTGTGCCGTCCGGAAACATCATCGACAGTTCCCTCTTGTACAGCTCGCGGAACGTCCCGGTTGGATCCAAACGCAACAGGCGATCGGCCAGGCGCGACTTCGGAGAAGTGGTGTCCGTCTTGGCCGTGAGAGAGGGGGGGAGTGGAAAGCCAGTCAGCTCGATGTTATCCGCAGGCACACCAAACGAGCGCAAGCGCCGCACGGCACGCCGACTCGGGGCGAAATACTTGATGCGCGTGTGCGCGGCGTCCAGCGGCGCCCACACGCGGTTGCAGTCCGCGTCGGTGACGACACAGTAGATGCGTTCGATGCCCGCGCGGTCGGCGACGATCGCTGGAGCGTAGAACGTGGTGATCAGCGGCGCCCCCGTCTTGCGCAGCTCTTCGACCATGCCGGCGCCGAGCCCCCGTCGTATCAAACGATCCAGCAGGTGGACGGACCAGGTGGGCGCGCGATGGTCACGCGGCTCATGCAGTGGCGGGATCATCGTCAGCGTGTCCATCAGTCCGCGCATGGGCGTGCCTAGAGTTCCCACGAGATTGAGCGGCTTCGACAGCACTTCGTGCGCGCGCCGCACCCAAGACCACAGGGAGACTTCTCCCGCGTCGGCCAGCGGTGCCTGATCGACGTGCACTACGGGCACGCCCAGGGCGTCGGCGATGGGGTAGGCTGCGCGCAAGTGGCCATAGCCCATGGTCACGCTGGCTACCATGGGGGAAGGGTCAAGCTTGGGCTTCATCTGCGATGGTCTCCGAAAGTGGTGGCGACACGGGGGATAGGCGACTGCCCTTGCCGACTCGAAAGGGTTTGCCCCGCCACTCGATCACGCGAACGAACCAGCCGAGCACCCAGATCATGATCGTGAGCCATTCGCGCACGGGGTTTACGAGCAAAGCCGCAAGCCTGATGGGTCTGCCCGTCATGCGCGAATAGGTCTTCGCCACGAGAGCCCATTCGACGAACCACGCCGCAAGCACCCACGACGGGGGAACCGTCGATTGCTCGAAAGCGACCGCGAGGGCGAAGGTCGACATCAACCAAGGTGCGGGCGAAAGCAACACCTCCGCCAAATACGCAGGGGTAGAGACACGCCGCCGCATCACCGCCCAACGCAAGTGTCGGTTGAAGAAGCGCGAGAGGGTCCAGCCTTCGTGCCAGGCGACGACTGGTACGTCCGACATCGCGACGCGATAGCCCAGCTTTTCTACAGCCTGTCCCATCGCGTAATCCTCCGCCAAGTAATTTCCCGCGGCGCGGAACCCGCCCATCTCGGCCAATACATCGCGACGCAGGAACATCGATTTTCCGATGACGCAAGTTCGAGACAGCACGTGGCGCGCGCCGCACACGGCTGGAGCAGCAAAACAGTTGAGCTGCAGGTTCTCGCAGTGCGCGGCAAACGAGGTGCCGCCCTGTCCGCTGACCAGGTGAGTGATCAAGCCCACGCCTGGCGCCGCGTGGCTGAGCGTCTCAGCAACGTAGTCGGCGGTGACGGACACATTGGAATCGGAAACGGCAATCCAATCCCCCGTTGCCATGCGCGCCATCCGATCGAGCAGTGCCACCTTGGGATTGATGATGTCCGTGGACTCACCGAGGCAGATGGTCGACTGCGCGTAGTTGCTGCGGAAACGTTGTGCGGGGCCTCGCGCTGGGTCCGCAGGGTCGGCCATGCCCAGCACGACCTGCAGGTCTTCGTGAGTCTGACGGGAGAACATCGCCAGGTTGGTTTCCAAGCTGGCGTCGACGCCGCACAGCGGCTTGAGCACCGAGACCGAGTCCGCACTAGGCTCGAAACGTTTGCCTCGGTTCACCCTGAACCAGACGAATAGTTGACTGGCCCCGCTCGTGACCAAACTGAGGACGCTGATGGCCGCCAGCGCCGTGACGATTTGTGACCAAGCCATCTTGCTTGGAACACCATTGAAGCAGGCTCGCGACACAAAGGGTGGCGAACGGGTGAACTGTTGCCGAACTTCACGAGTCAGGTGGCTCGTGCTTGCAGGAACGACACGTGAGCGTCGCGCGTTCGTCGAGTTTCGTGCGGTGTGCGTGGCCGCCGCAGGTGTACTGTCTCAGCCAGCTTCCGTGATGCCTGCCTCGCAGGCGCCCCCCTCACAAATGCCCGCATCCACTGCCTGATGCTGCTCCGAGTCGGAGTCACTCGTCTCCAGCTCAGACGGAGTGCGTTGCCGAGGCTCACGTGCTGTGTCCTCACGTAGCGGAGCGTCGACGTGCTCGTGGTACGAATCCCACACGCCATCCCTGCAGGTGAATTCGTATCCCGACTGCACGCAGTCGCCGTCTTCCTCTTCGCCGAAACACATCAGCTCGGCTGGGTACCAGCACCTGGTGTCGCCCGCGCAGGGTTCGGAAAACGCCGGGTCCTCCCAGTCTGCCGGACACTGCGAGGCAACTCTCGCGTCGATGCCGCCGTCAGTCGCGGAAGATCCATCTCCATCCGTGCAGGCTCCCAGCAGCAAAACGAAGCAAGCAGTGCCATCTCGCAGGTTCATGCGCGACAGTCTAGCATCGGGGTCGGGGAACAAACGCTCCCGAGCGCCGAGGAACACGGTGACACGGTGCGCCTCTGAGCGCAGTTCGAGCATTACTTGTACGAAACGACGAGCAACCACGCCAACGCCGTCAGCTACCACGCGAGCAGCAACACGTGCATCATCTCCGACCTCAGCCTCGACGGGTTCGTCCGCATCACGCGCGCGGGTGAACTGCTTTGGCAGCTCGGCGGAGGCAACCCGAAAGGTAACGTCTTCGAGCTAGGGCGTGCGAACTTCTTGGGCAACGTCCAGCGCCTGGCGAACGGCAATACGATCATCACGTCGTTCTGGGGCGAAGTACTCGAGGTGACGCCATCGCAGGAAATCGTCCAACGCTTTCAGGTGCGCACGGAAGACGGCGATATCGCGAGTTTCGGCTACGGCCGTTTCCGAGAGAGCCTGTACGGGCCTCCCGTCGAAACCTGGGCGAACTGAAATGGGACAGCGCCCGGGGAGGACATTGTCGCCCCCTCCCCTCGGGGGGCATGTGCAGTACACTGGTGGGCTGGCCCAGCAATGACCATCGAGCTGCTCATCCAAGCCATCGTCCGACAGACGACGATCTTGATCGCTCAGCTGGCGACCGCGCAGGGCGTACGCGCCCCGTTAGCCCAGATCGCCAACCAGGTGTTCCTGGAGTTGGTTCGTGAACTCGATCGGCAGGGGGTGAGTCGCAAGGTCAGTGCAGACATGTTCGGCCTGGGCATGCGAACCTTTCGCCGAAAGATCCAACGCCTCAACGAGAGCCACACCGAGCGCGGACGATCACTGTGGGAAGTCGTGCTGGAATACGTACGTGAGCAAGGCCTGGTCAGTCGCCGCGACATCCTCGCGCGGTTCTCGGGTGACGAAGAAGAACAAGTGCGCGGCGTTCTCCACGACCTGTGCGCCAGCGAACTGCTGTTCTCGTCGGGCACAGGCAAGAGCGCCAGCTACCGCGCCGCATCCCCCGAAGAGTTTGCCGCGCTGCAGCGCGCCCGGGGCGACGAGGGCGAAGACGAGCTGCTGATCGCGCTGATGTATCGCGAAGGACCGCTGACGCTGCCCGAGATCGCCAGCCTTGCGCAGCGCGACGAGGAGCTCATCGAGAAGTCCGTCGAGCGCCTGCTCGCCGAAGGCCGCCTGGAGAGCGTCGAACACGAAGGCCGCGAGTGTTATCAAGCGGTCGCGTTGGTCATCCCGCTGGGCTCTGCGTCAGGCTGGGAAGCGGCAGTCTTCGATCATTACAAGGCATTGGTCACGACCGTGTTATGTCGCCTGCGGGAAAACGCGAAAACGAGCCCCACCGACCAAGTCGGCGGAAGCACCTACACGATCGACGTTTGGGACGGACATCCCCATGCAGAAGAAGTCAAGGGAGCACTAGCGCGGGTGCGTGCCACGCTGGGCGAGCTGCGCACGCGGGTCCACGACTACAACTTGACGGTCGAGATTCCGGAACGCCACACGCGCGCGGTGTTATACGTGGGCCAGAGTTTGATCGAGGAAGGTGATGAGGAGCCTGAATAGCGCACTGTTGCGACGGGCGAGCTGCGGCGCGGCCCGCGCGCTGATGACGGCTTGGCTCAGCGCCATTTTGGCGTTCGCCTGCGCTGCGGATGGAGGCCGCTCCACGGGTGGCGAGACACACTTCTTGAGCCTGTGCGTCGAATCCGAGTCGTGTGGGGATGGGCTGTCGTGTATTTGCGGGGTGTGTACAGCTCCGTGCAGCAACGACGACGGCTGTCGCGCGTTGCCCGAGGCCGAATGCGTTGCTGCGGTCCCGGCAGACAGCTGCGCCAGCGCTCCCGCACGCAGCTGTGACGTTCAGTGCTTGGACAACGCAGACTGCAGCTCGGTGTCCGCGAGCCATCGTTGTGAGTCTGGGTTGTGCCGCATCCCCTCGGGCGTTACGCCCGAACCCGACGAGCAGGATTCGGGGGTGGACGCCCCCGACGCCGCAACGAGCGACCCTGATTCTGGGATGATGAGTGACGCGGCCACGATGGACTCCAGTACGTCGCAAGCTGACGCGTCGGACGCGGGCATGGCAGAAAGTGGTTCGCTGGTGGATGCTGAGCCGCTGCTCTGCTCGACCCCAGCCCCGGCGGCAAACGAAGTCGTGATTCTCGGCGACAGCTTTTTTGCGAGCGAGAACGCCATCGCCCCCCAACTCGAGACCCTGGCTAGAGAAGCGGGAGTTTTGTCAGCGCAAGAGGGTTACCGCGACCACTCGCGTCTAGTGAACAACGCGCTCGCGCTCATGAACGAAGGCATTGCCGCCCAATACGAGGAAGCTCTATCAGGGGGGCCGTTGCGCGCCGTGATCATGAACGGGGGCGGCGCAGATGCCCTGGTCGGCCCATGCGACGACGCGACAGCGCCCTGCCCGCTGCTCACGGACGCTGAAAACGCCGCCGCACGCCTACTCGCAAGAATGTCTGACGATGGCATCGAGCGCGTCGTGTACGTCTTCTACCCCGACCCAATCGAAGAAAACGTCCGGCGCAAGGTCGATGGTCTGCGCCCACTGATTCAAGCCGTGTGCGACAGCAGCCCGGTCCCGTGTGCTTGGCTCGATCTGCGTCCAGTTTTCGAAGGCCGCTATGACGAGTACATCGCTGGCGATGGGCTCAACCCCACCGCGCTGGGCGCAGAAGCGACCGCTCGCGAGATCTGGGCCGTGATGCAACAGCAGTGCATCGCCCAGTGAGACGACTCGAGTCCACGATTTACGTTTACCTGTACGCGTGACCCCGTATGCTCGGTGCATGCCACCGATGAAGGCTTACGCGTCGTTTGCGGAGTGGAAGAAAGACCAGTCCGCCAAGAACAAACGTCTCATCGGCGCACTACAACGAGTGGTGAAGCGCGTCGCTCCGCAGCTTTCGACGGGCGTGAAGTGGGGGCAAGGCTGCTTCCTCGCACAAGACGTCCCCAAGCTCTACATCCACGCAGAAGACGACCATGTGCAGTTCGGCTTCTACCGCGGCTCGTCGCTCAGCGACCCGAACGGGCTGTTAGCAGGCAAGGGCAAGTACGTGCGCCACGTCAAGATCGCGAAGCCGAGCGACATCGATGATGCGGCCCTCGCCGCTCTCATTCTGCAGGTAACTGGCTAACTGGCTAACTGGCTAACTGGCTAACTGGCTGTTGGGCAACTGGCCACTAGCGGCTGACGGGATACTTGTTTCCGGTTAACGAGGCTGCTGATTAGGCGCGCGAAGGGTCACGCGCATTGCGTCCCCTTCGCGTCCATCTATCGATACGATTGGTTACCGACGGCGAATCGTCACTGCACGGTGATCAGCGTCGTGTCGCTCCAGTCACCTGGCCTGAAGATGTCTAGCCGTGTCAGTTCCTTGGTGCTGTAGTTGCGCACGGTGGTCAAGCCCGTGGCTTGCATGCAGGTACTGCCGCCTTCGCCGTCTGGGTTGTGGGGGAGGCCCATCGCGTGACCGATCTCGTGACACAATACATGCTGTATCTGTCGATGGCGTGTGGTCGCCGACGAGCTCAGATCGCGACCTATGCGCGTCTTGTCGATGTGGACTTCCACGGGTTTCGTCGTGTGACGGTAGACCTTCTTGCCGTTCACCCGTCCACTCGTCGACTCTGCGGTGATGACGGTGATGGCGTACGCCTTGGCAAGCGTCGACGAGTAGAAGATCAGGTTTGGATTTTCACCCGTGACGAAAGGCCTGACGGTCCAGGCGGTGTTGTTGGCCACCACGTAGGCGTCGTCGAACGCGGTCTTGTACTCGTCGTTCCACGATGTGTTCCACGACCATAAAAAGGTCTTGCTGCGAGGCAGGATGCAGTTGCGCACCCAAGTGCCGTTGCCCGGTCCACAGAAATCCTGGGTGTCATCGACGGGCCCACCGTAACCGGTTCCGAGCACGACGGGTTTGTTGCGTCTGCCCGATGTCAGTCGATGCGGCGTCACCTCCGGGCTCGTCGATACGCACTATTTCCCCGTACTTCTCATACGCCTCCGTATCGATGAAATACTCCTCTTCCCCCTCCGGGCCACGCTCGTGCACGATCGTGACGATCTCGGGCTCGTCTGCGGATTCAGCGTTAGCCCCACAGCCACCAACCATTCCAGCCAACACCACCAACGAAGCGATCTTGTAACCTTTGGTCATACCCATTCCTTTTTTTGTTGGCGCACGCATTTGATGCGACGCGCGGTGGGCAAGGTAGCTAGGTGCGAATCGGAGTGATTGTATGCCGTTGCCGAGCCACGACGAATCGTGGAAACGCTGCGTCCGGGCAGGCGCGCGCCCAGGTGCAATTTCGTGATGCATCGTGCTAACACCATGGCCCATGGCTGCGGTGACGGCGCAGATTGTGCGGAAGTTCATAGAGGTCAACCGCCAGCCGATTCCGCGCCGTGCGCTGCTGGAGAGTGTGGGGCTGTCGCCCGAGAGCGACGTGGCGACGGCGACGCGGCAGCTGGTATCCGCTGACGCGTATTACGAGCTCTTGGAGCGCTGTTTTGGTGACGGGGACCATGCGCTGCCCTTTCGTTATGGAGCTGCGGTTCGTCCCGAGGACTTTGGCGCGTTCGGCTTGGCGCTCAAGACGGCGCGCAGCATCGGCGACGCGCTCGAACGTCTAGTGCGCTACATCTTGGTCGTCACCGACACGCTCGAGTATCAGCTGGTGGACGAACGTGGCGGGCGGCGTTTCGTGTTGCAAGGGCGCGCTGCAGACCAACGCCGAGGGATCCAGCTCGCCAACGAATCGGCGTTTGCGGCCATCACGTCGTTGTTGCGTCAGGTTAGCGATGGGCCGCTCGATCTCGCGTCGGTGTCGCTGCGTCACCCGCGCCCGGCGGACGACTTGCCGCATCGGGAGTTCTTTGGCTGCGAGGTGAACTTCGACGCCAGCTTCGATGCACTGCACCTCAGCGATGCCGCCCTCGCCACTGCGACACGTTTGGCCGACGATGGGCTGTCGGCGTTTCTGCTTTCGCAACTCGACGAACTGCACTCGCAACGTGCGGAACGTTCGCTTGTGATGCGCGTGCGCGCGGCGGTGACGGATGCGCTGTGCGAAGGCGTTCCACGCAAGGGACAGATCGCCCGACAACTGGGCATGAGCGAACGCACCCTACAACGTCACCTGGCCGAACACGGGCAGTCGTTTCAAGCCGTCGTGGCCGACGTGCGGCGCGAGGTGGCGGAGTCGCTGCTCGGCAGCACCAAGAACAGCTTGAGTGAGGTCGCGTTCCTCACGGGGTTTTCCGACCAGAGCGCGTTTCAGCGCGCGTTCAAGGGCTGGACGGGGCAAACGCCCCTCGGGTTTCGGCAAGCGGTCTCGTAGTCCCCCGGGTTACTCGGGACTCGCACTCCAAGGGCTCGCAACGTTTCGGGGCGGGGCCCGCACGGCGAAGCGCCGTGAGAACGGCCTCAGGCGCCGAGGTGGGCGGAAGTGACTGATGCACCGCTTTGGGCGTCCGAGCGCTTTGGCGCGATCGGTCAGCACAATGGCTCGCGCGGTCAAGAGCGGTTGGGAGTCTGCGCGTAGGGTCATGGCTCAACCCACCCACCCGGGAGAAGCCTCATGACTGCATCGAACCTCACACCGAACGCACGACGTATCGCCCGCCTGACGGGCCTCGCCTACTTGGGCATCATCGCCACGGGTCTATTTGCGGAGTTTTTCGTCCGCATGAGCCTCGTGAAGAGCGGCGACGCTGCGGCCACCGCTGCCAACATCGCGGGCTCTGCTGGGCTGTTTCGCGCGGGGCTGGCCGCCGACGCCACCATGATCGCCCTCGACGTGGCCGTCGCGATAGGACTGTACGCGCTGCTGCGTCACGTCAATCGTCCCTTGGCTCAGCTGGCGGCGGCTCTGCGCCTCCTGCAAGCGGCCGTGCTTGGGGCCAACCTGAGCAACATGGCCAGCGCCCTCGGCTGGGCGACAGCGGATGCCAGCGCAGTGAACGCGGCCACGAGCCACACCCTCACGCTCTCGGCGATGGAGCTGCACCGCGTCGTTTACGATCTCGGGCTGATCTTCTTCGGCTTGGCGTGTCTCGCCCTCGGTCGCCTGATGCGCACTTCACGGGTGGTGCCGCCCGTTCTGGGCGTCGGGCTTTCGATCGCTGGGGCTGTGTACCTGCTGGGCTCATTCGCCGTGATCCTGGCGCCCGACTTTGCAGCTCTGCTCGAGCCGATGTACGGCCTCACGGTGCTGGCCGAGCTGTCCGTCGCACTGTGGCTCACCGTCAAGGGGGTGAAAGACCCGAACGTCGCCAAGCCTCGGGCGAAGCGATCGAGTTCGGCAGCCCCACGAGCGTTCCTCGCTTCCGTCGTGCTGCTTTCACTCGCGGCTTGCGGCGCCGCCGACGACAGCTCCTCCGACACCTCCAACAACGACGGCTCTGCTATCGAAACTGGCGCGCAGGACACACCAGCGACCGACCCTGGTAGCGAGGATGACCCCGTCACCCTCGCGGATTTCGGCGAACGAGGACGACACGCCGTCGGCTTTCGCATCATCGAGCAGCCCGACGCTGCCTTGACGGTCAAGGCCTGGTACCCCGCCATGGGAGAGGGCGACGACGAAATCGAATACGAGGTCGCGTTCAAGGCCGACTACTACGGCGCGCCAACTGGGCTGATCCGCGGTCAGGCACGCAGAGATGCAGAACTCGCCGAAGGCCAAGAGCCTTTCCCCGTCGTGATCTTCTCCCATGGCTTCAGCCTGAACCCCGAATGGTACAGCGTGCTCACCGAGCAGCTCGCGTCGCGGGGTTTCGTGGTGCTCGCGCCCGAACACGCAGAAGGCGACTGGGACGCGACCGTGCTCGCGGCGACCTTGGACCGCCCAGCGCAGGTGAGCAAGACGATCGATCTCGCTGAGGTGCTGGTTGCGGAAGGCGACTTCCGTAGAGGGCTCGACCTTTCGCGAGTCGCGGTCGTCGGTCACTCCTACGGCGGGTATACGGCGCTGGCCTCGGCGGGCGCTCGGTTCGACGTCGAGGGTCTCGCCGAGCGCTGTTCGTCGCTGTCGCCCGAAGATCCGAAGTCGTTTCTGTGCGCGCCGTTCGTTGCAGACGATGCGGCACAAGAGCAACTCCACGCAGCATCGCAAGACGAAACGTCGCCGCTGAGAGACGACCGCGTCGCGGCGGTCGTGACGATCGCCGGCGATGCGTACTTGTTCGGCGAACGAGGCTTGGCGTCCGTAACGGTTCCCACGCTGGCCATCGGCGGCACTGGCGACAACTACAGCCCCTGGGATTGGGGCGCCGAGCTGACGTTCACTTCCGTCGGCAGTGAGCGCGCTGCGTTGGTCGGTCTCGAAGGCGCCGACCACATGATCGCCGTCAGCACTTGCGACGACATGCCCTTCACCGCGCCACTGCCCGAAGAGTTTTCCGCCGTGTTGTGCCGAGACGCGAGCTGGGATCGCAGCGACTCGCTTGCGGTCGTGACTCGCTTCACCACCGCGTTCTTGCTGGACACCCTGACGGGCGACGTCACGGCGGCCGAATTACTCGCGCGCGACGCGGTCGACGAAGCGCGCGTCAGTTACGACGCGAGTTGGTGAGTGCCGTGCGATACCCGAGCAGCTCGCGCGGCGTCATTGGGCGCTGTGCGAGTTCGCAATTGGCTAACTGAGTAGCTCGCTGAAGATCCCGTTGGGCAGCGACTCGTCTCCGAAGTCGTCGATGGGTGATCCGTCTTCTTTGGTGACTTCTGCGGCGGTCAGCAGCGTGTTGAGCATCTTGTTCACACCTGACACTGAGCCGTCTCCTGCTTTGCCGTCCTGAAGACCGCCTGGCATGTCTCCCGTTCCGACGGTTACGTACTGGCCTTGTTTGAAGAAGCCATTGGCGGATCCCGAGATGATCCAGGGCACGTTGCTGAAGGAATGGGCTCCCGTCGCGCACTGGTTCGTCCAGATTGCAACACCCTGATCGAGCAGTGGACCAGTTGGCGTTTCGTACGACGAGAGCACGTCGAGCAAGTGCTTGTAGTGCTGCATCATCAATCGATCGACTTGATGATGCAACTCGAGACCATTGGGCACAGCTCTGTGCGTGGCGTCGTGGAACTTGAAGCTCTGACCGTTGATGGTGTACACGTGATCGTCGATACGATCGCCGATCTTCAGCACGGCTACGCGGCTGTAGTCAGCGACGGCGGAGAACGCCATCAAGTCCATGAAGAGACGAACAGCCTCTTCACGCGTGTCCTGATTGTAAGGATCCGGATGAATACGTCGCATCGCTTCGACATCCTCGTCAGGCACCGTAAACGGCGTGCTCGTCATTTGGACCTCGATGTCGCGGATGGCCGTGAGATGCTGGTCGAGCCTGTCGCGATCACTTTGGCTCAGCGCGGGTCGCGCCAGCAGGTCCTGAATTTGAGGACGTAGGATGTCGTTGATGCTCTTGCTGCGGTCAGCCCGCAACATCTCGGCTTCGACCTCCGCGGACGTGCCCGCCGTGCCGTCACCCACTGCGCCGATGATCGCTTCGTACGCGGCGTAGGGCGAATCGATGTACACCCGCGGTTGGTGGGGCGAGACGTAAGAGACGTAGCCGGGGATGTCGAAGCCCGTGCCGCCTGGAGAGAACATGCCGGCGTGCAGCACGAGGGGGTCACGACCCGGGGGATTCTTGGCCTGGGCGAGCACGGTATCGGCGGACACTCCAGTAGCCACTGCATTGGTGCTTCCCGCGGTGATGCTGGCGGCAGTGAGTACCTGCGCATCTGCTGCAGAGTGCGAGCAGCCCGTCGAAGCAAACGGAAGATTGACGCCACGCACGACGAGCAGTCGTTCGGCATGATCGGCGAGCTCGCCAATCGCTCGTGATGAATTGTCGGCCAACATGCTGTCGCGGGTGAGCGCTCCCGAGGCCGTGGGCCAGAACATTTCCGGCTCGCCACTGCCTTCCAACGTCACGCCCGCTTGGACCACGCCGTTGTCCCCAACGACGATCAGCACGAAGGGCGAACGTACCGCCTCTTGCGCAGCCAGCTTGCGCGGCATGAATGCGTCCAGCAATGGCAGCCCCAACATCAAGCCGCCTGCGCTGCGCAGAACCATGCGTCGGTTCATTTTGTGGTGTCGCTTCGTCATGTATTCAAACTCAGGGCAGTCGTTTTAGGAACGCGTCGCTCGTGGTGATGTCGAGCGCCAAGTCTCGAATGGAGATCCTGTCGGCCAGCGACAGGCGAGCGTAGTAGTCGACGGTTGGGTCCTCCGCTTCATCCAACACACGCCCGTGCAGGTAGCTCATCATGTTCCCCGCGTAACAGCTGTGGAGCTGTTTGGACTCCGCCAACAGATGCGAGAGCTCGACACCATTGGAGAAGGCTTTCGCCTCGCCGTCGAGTCGGTACACGTCGGACGCGTCGACAGGTAGCCCGCGATCCGTCGTGCGGTACTTGCCTATCGCGTCGTAGTTCTCGAACGCATAACCCAAGGGGTTGAGGAACGCAGAGTGGCAGCCCTCGCCGCAGGTGCCTTTCCCCGTCGTTGCCTCGACGCGCTGTCGATTCGTCATGTCGGGCTGGATGTCGATCAGTGACCCCGCGCCAGGCGCTGGGGGCGGAAGGGTGATGCACAGCAGGCGGGTTGCGATGAACACGCCGCGATGAATGATGTCGGGTTGCTGGTCGGAGATGTACGACGACAGGAACCCGGCTTGGGTGAGGAATCCCGAGCGGATGTCAGGATCGAGATCGACCATCGTGAAGGTGTCGCTGTCGAACGTCCCTTCCAGACCATATAGGGGCGCGAGTGTCGAATTCACGAAGCCGACGGGCGACGTGTAGAAGTCCTTGATGCCGAGCCCCTCCTGAAAGGTCCAGTCGAAGAACAACTGCACTTCCCGGCGCATGGCTGCTGGCGTCTCTGGGGTGAACTCAGGAAAGACCTCTGTATCTCGCACGATGCCGTCGTAGGTGCCCAGACGGAACACTTGAAAGTTCAGATTGGCAATGCCTTCCGAACCCCGTGGGCTCGCGAGTAGTCGTCGCGCGTGTGCTTCGACTTGACTCCGATCTTGCAGCAGGCCGTCTGCTGCCGCAGCGAACAGCTCCTCGTCCGGCATCGTGTTCGTGATCGCGAACGCCAGCTTGGACGCAACCTCGTAGTCGTCGAGCGCCACTTCGGTGCCAGCGTTTTCAGCGGTGCCGAGCTCAGTCCGATACAAGAAGTGCGGTGACTGCAACATCGCTTGGATCACCAAGCTCGCCCCCGCTTGGAACTCGTCGACGCCGGGGTAGAGCGTCGGCCCACGCTCGAACAGTCCCAAATGGATGGCAACTTCGTCGTCAGAAAGCGGTCGGCGGAAGGCTCGCAGTCCGAACGCGACGATGAAGCTGCGCGCGCGTTCATCCAGCGCCGCAGTCCCGTCCACGGGCACCAAACGCTCTAGGGCTGTCGGATCTGCAGTGACTCGCTCCGCAAGCCGTTCTGCTGCGGTTGCTAGCTGTCTTCGCAGGCTCTCGGTCACGTAGAGGGCATCCGCTTGGGAATCGAATCCGATCAGCGCATCCCCGGAAACCTCGGCGTCGATGTCGGAGATATCCTCGAGGTGGAGCAGATCTCGAATGGTGTTCGACCACTGCGCGCGACTGAGACGAGCCAGCCGAGGTGTGGGCACCAGGACACTGGGTGGCGGCACGTCGGGAACGGCATTGGGATCGACCGACGGTTGACCCGTGTTGGGGTCTTGCGCCATGCCGTTGCCCGTTTCGGGATTCGTCGTGCCGCTCGTTCCTGGATTGCTCGCGCCCGTTCCGGTCGAGCTGCCACCCGCGACGGCGCCGTTGCTCGAACCCGGCACATCGGAACCCATCCCAGTTGGAAGCGTTCCCGGTTGCGCCGTCCCTTGACCAACGTTTGGTCCGATGGGACCTGTTGGCTGCGAACTTTCGGAGCCGAGGTCGTCTGAGCAACTCAGCGCAAGGGCTGAACTGAAGAGTAAGCCTACCAGCGCTGTTCGACACTGGTCTCTTCGACACTGGTCGCTTCGAAACTGGTGCGTTCGAAACTGGTGCGTTCGAAACTGGCGATCGACGAGTGGGCTCCCACTAGCCGCAGCCCGTTCGAGCCGGCGCTTCATCAGCGCTTGGTGGCCTGACATGGCTGTTTTTGGGTTGGGGTTGCCAATCCTTGCTGGCACTTTGCATAATTTGCGTAGATTCGGCCGCTAGGCGAATCCAGCGAGCCACGGGCATCCCGCGTGGTGAAAAAATGGTGGCCGGATCGAGCTTGCGTCATTCACTCGCCGAGCGTCGACGCCTCGGCTGGCGCTCAACAGGCTCGAAACGAGCGTGGCTGTCGTGCGTTCAGCGTGACGAATGAATCGTCACGAGCCGAAGCGCCCCCGTCCGCATCAGCCGAATCGATCTCTGTGTGAACTTCGCTTCTCGGTTCACGTGATCAGTTCGCAGCAGGTTGGGCATTCGCAACTAACATGACTCGTTCCATTTTTTCGATCAGCGTATTGGCCGCTGCTGCTGCTCTCGGGTGTTCATCGGAGGACGACACGTCCGGTGACGAAACGCTGCCAGCCACTTCCAACTCTGCCCAAAGCACCGCAGGGTCCTCTACGAATGGTTCGTCGTCGGGTGCTTCGACGGGTGGCGTGAACGGCGCAGCATCCGATGACACGGCTGCCCCAGGCGGTGACACCTCACAGGCCCCCGGCAACGGCACTGCTGCCATGCCCAGCTCGGGCGCGGGGGGCGCGAATACACTGGGCGGAAGTGGCGGTAGTGGCGGTAATGAAGGAGTCGGCGGCGCAGGGGGAGCGTCGGAGACGGGCGGCGCGGGAGGCGAATCAGGCGCCGGGGGCGCTTTGGGGAATGCTGACGACGATAGTTCCAGCGACGACAGCCTCAGCGACGACGGCGGGGGAGACGCGCCCGCTAGTGATGATAGCGACGCTGGCGCGGGCGACGATGGAGCTGGCGGAGCTGCTGGCGGCGGCGATGCGGGCGCTCAGCCCGACGAGATGGAGGTGGAAGGCCCGTCGAGCACGTGCATCGGTGACGCGTGGCCCACGGCCAATCCCACGAGCGCAGGCCCGTTTCAGGTGGCAGCCGACAAAGAGGTAGGCCCCTTGGCAGGCGTCGTGCCGGACCCGATCTATGGGGATCAACAGCAGCGCTTCAACGTGTATCGTCCTCAGAATCTCGCAGACAGTGGCTACTGTCATCCCATCTTGATTTGGGCGAACGGGTATCGCGACAACCCCGAGCAGAAGCCCCCGGACTGTGTCGTCGACTCGGGGTCTAACCAATGGTGCGGACAGTATTCGCCGCTGTTGAATCATCTGGCATCCCACGGCTTCGTCGTGGTTGCTTCCCTCAGCACAGCGACTGCCGAAGGCGATCCGTTGCCGACCATTGCAGGCCTGGACTGGATACTCGAGCAAGCTGAGGATCCGAGTAGCCCCTATTACAATCGTCTCGACACCGACAACATCGGTCAGCTCGGTCATTCGTACGGCGGCATGTCGACGTGCATGTCCGCATCCGAGCCACGTTACAAAGCGCTCGCCACCATTTGCGGCACCAGCGCACTCAGCGGCGTTCACACGCCGATGCTGTTCTATTGTGGTGGACAAGACAGCACGGTCAGCTGCTCGGGCGTCCGAAACACCTATCAAACGGTGACGGACCAACCTGCGTTCTTCTTGAACGAGCTAGGCGCGGATCACGGGAGCTGGGTGTACGAGGGAGCGGGAGGTGTATCGCTCTCGTCGGCGGCCGCTTGGTTCAGGGTCCACTTGATGGATGATACCGAGAATCGACGGTTCTTCTACGGTCCAGATTGCGTGTTTTGCAACGACAACCGTGTTCAAGCCGAGCAGAACAGCTTGATGACGCAGTAGCGCGCTGCGCTGCCCGGGTGAACACGAGAGTGACGAGGTCTTCGCCGTCGGCGCTCAGGGCTCGATGGCGAAGTGAACCTGCAGCGCGGCGTTGACTTCGATCTGTCCGCTTTCCACGGGCACGTTGGAGACTTTCGAGAACGAGTACCCGTACCCGCTCTCGGCGCGCGTCGCGGGTTGCGCTCCAGCCTCCACCACTTCGATCACTCGCCCGACGCGAACTCCCGCAGCTTTCGCCAACTCTTCAGCTTTGCGTCGCGCGTCTTCGACGGCTTTGCGTCGCGCTTCGCTGCTGGCAGCTGCTGGATCGTCGAGGGTCATCTGCAAGCCGTGAAGGTTGTTGGCGCCCGCTTGCATGGCGTCGCCGAGAATCGCGCCGAGCTTGTCGATTTGGCGCAGCGTGAGCACCAGCGTATTGCGCACCACGAACCAGCCTGCGGGCGGGGGCTGAGGCGTGACCATCGGTTGCGTCTCCAGCTTGGGCGCGCTCGGGTCCGTCGGTCGCGGTAACGGCTGGGGCGGGGGAGGTGGCGGGGGCGGCGGCTCCCGTTCGTGGTCCCGCTCGAAGTGAACGCTGAGTTCCGACGTCTGGATGTCCGCCGCAGCAACGCCGTGGGCCAAAATCGCAGCAGTGACGGCGCGCATCGTTTCGTTGGCAGCTTGCATGGCCTCAGGCGCCGTGGCCGCGCGCGACTCGACCCCCAAACGCACGCTCGCGACGTTGGGCTGTACGAGCACTTCACCTTCGCCAATCACCCGAATGCCGGACGGGGGCTCGTCGGGGTGGGCTGGCGCCGCGGGTGGTGAGCACCCCAGGGCCAACGAAGCGCCAACGAGTGCGACGCTCCAAGACTTTGAAAGAACAAACCGCGCTTGATTCGAACTCGACATGACCGGCGGCGTATCATGAAGCGCTACGCGAACCAACGGCGCCTGGGGGGCGGCCCATTACTTACCCCGAGCGTTCCAGATGCGCCGCGTCGAGCGCAAGTTCGCCACAGGGCTCACGGTCGCCCCGCCTACGAGTCCCAACTCCCCACGCTGGCTCCCGGATGCCCCACCGCAGACGCCTAGCTCGCGGCAAGGCGTCAGACTGCTGCCTCGACGAGCCATCACTCGACGCTGGGGTGGGCCGCTGCACCTCGAAGTGATGCGCTTGGCCGCCAGGGCTCCGCGCCGCTGCGGGTGCAGGCGCCACTCACCAGAGGGGCTCGCGGGAGCCCCTCTGGCGAGTTCCAACTGCTCGGGCAGGCTGCGGGCTGCGGTCGAGCCAGCCATCGGTCGGGCTTCGGCCACGACGAGGCGCGCTGGTGGCGATGCCGCCACGAGAGCGTCTACCCGCTGCACTTTTTTCGGAGTTTCCGCGCAACGCTGCCCTCGCGCGGACGAATCAGCCTCGTTCGAGCCCATTTGTAGCCTTCGGGCGTTCGCGCGCCCGAGCCCATCCACCCGGATCCAGCCCCCGAGAGCACCGACGATGTCGTCTGACACTTCCACGACCGCCGCGCACCCACGCGCTACCGACTCCGCGCAACCTGAGCAGGCAGTCACCCAACTCGCCACCACGCACGGTTCCACTGCCCGCGGCACCGTCGCCCACGCACCAGCCAACGACGACCAGGCGCACCAGCTGCACTTGGGGTTCGAGCGCGTGCGTCACGAGGTCGAGGCTGTCTCGAAGTTCGACCTGGAGCCGCTCAACCTGGCGATCGAGGGCGTGGTGCAAACCGTGTTGGGGGTGTTTCCTCGGGTGATCGAGCTGCGGAGCGAGCTGGCAACACTTGGCCCGTTCGACGTCCGCAGCTTGGACAACCTTCGCGACCACGCGCTCGCCCTCGGCCACACGCAGATGTTGCATCGCGGCGCGAAGCGCACCCGCGACACGTCGCTCGTCAAGCGGCTGGTGGCGACGCGCGAACGTTTTCACGCCGAGGCGCACGTGCTCGTGCTGCGCGGTATGCTCGATGGCGTGCGGGTGCGCTCGCTCAGAAGCGGCAACGGCCATCGAGGCATCGCCTACGACGTGATCGGTCTGTGCGAGTTGTTTCTGGCTGCGTGGAACGACTTTGGTGGTCGCTCGCTGCTCGAGCGCGCGGAGATAGAACAGGCGCGCCTGGATGCAAACCTCTTGCTGCAGGCGCTCGCCGCCCGTCAGCAGCGCCCCAACGCCAACGCCGACATCGCCCAGTTGCGTCAACAGGCGTACACGTTACTCGTCCGCAACTACAACGAAGTGCGCGCCGCGGTCACGTTCATTCGCCACAAACACGGCGACGCCGACGACATCATGCCCTCACTGTACGCCCGCCGCCGCAAACCGAAACGCTCAGTGGCTGCCGAACCAGAGGAACACGCGACACGTGGCGAACGAGAAGGAACGAGTGCGGGGGAGGCCGAACCGCGCAGCGACGTCCAAGTGCTCGAGCGTGCGGGCACACTCACCCCACGCTTCGATGTTCGAGCGTTCGAGGATACGGAGACGTTACCTCAGCCGCCAGCCGCGCGAGCACCGAACGCCCCGGGCTAGCGAAGCTGGCGGCTGAGCGGGTGCTGGCGACGCTGTTCGCGCGACTAGGGGCTGTCCCAAGTTTATGCCCGTTGCGAGAGGCAGGAGGCGCGAGCGAGAAGCGCGCCTGAGGAGCGAGCACCGGAGGCAGGCTGAAGCCTGGTGAGGAGCGTAACGAAGAGGCCGTGCTTCGCAGCCGAGAAATCCTGCCTCGCAGCAGGGCAGAAACTTGGGACAGCCCCTAGTTACCTGACGGCGGCGACGGCGGCAACGAACCGCACTCGCTGAATCATCGACGCTCGGCCCCGCGAAACGTACGTCGTGTGGCCGACATTCCTGTCATCACTCGGGCGAAAGTGTTCGCGTGGCGTTCGCTTCTCACGGCAGGTGGTGGGAGGGAGCCGTGAGAGGCCGTGAGGGGCAGGGCCCAACCCCAGCAAGGTGAAGCAGATGCTCGATTCGGCGCTGTTGTTGGGGTGGGCGTCGGGACTGGCGACGTTGAAGCGAGCCGTCGGATAGCTGAACTGACTCGTGATGGATCACGCTTGCGGGCGCGCGGGCGGGAGACAGCGCGTCGGCGAGGGGCGTGATAGGGTTTCGGGCAATGGCAATTTGGAATGAGAGAAAGGTGTTCTGCGCCGCTGGGCGTTGGGGTTTCGCGAGAAGGCCGCTGAACGTTGGGGTGTTTTGTGTGGCTGGCGCGTGCGCGTCGGCATGTGCGTCGCAGCCGCAACACGGGACGATCACGTCGATGAGTGTGGCGAGCACGCACGACTACGTGGCGTGTGAACACGAGGTGCCTGCGGAGGTTTGTGTGCGCTGTCACCCCGAAAAGGCAGCGGCATACAAGGAGCGCGGAGATTGGTGTCCAGAGCACGATCGGCCAGAGTCGCAGTGTTTGATCTGTCATCCAGACTTGGATTTCTCGCCGCCCAAAGTGCCGCCGCCCGAAGCGGACGTGGCGCAAATCGGTGAGGATGGTGCCGACATCGAGAGCCTCGAGGCGCACTTGGTGCCCGGGAAAATCACGATTTTCGACTTTCACGCGGCGTGGTGTCCGCCGTGTCGCAAAGTGGACGAGTACCTGCACCCGACGTTAGCCAAACGCACGGACATCGCGCTGCGCAAAATCGACGTGGGCGCTTGGGACACGCCCGTGGCTGAACGTTACTTGGGTGACGTTCGCGAGTTACCGTACCTGGTGTTCTACGACGCGTCGGGCAAGCGCATCGGTGAAGTGGCGGGAGCGAAGTTCGATGAGATCGACAGTTTGCTCGGCCAAAGCAAGTGAGCCGCTGACGTCGCTGAGCGCTCGCGCGTTCGCCGGGGTGCTTGGCCTGGCGTTGCTCGTGCACGCTGGTGACGCCGACGCGTGTGCGGGGTGTCGCAATCCGTCGTTGCCCGTCGCGCGCGGCAGTCAAGGGCCGATGCCCGCGGGGGCGCTCAGCTTTCAGAGCACGCTCTCGGGCACGACCGTTCATGTGGTGCACGAAGCGGGCTGTGAGGATCCCGCGACGTGTGATGAACTGCCCGCGCAGCCGCTCTACCTGCACGACCAGCACCTCTACCCGCTCGAGTTGCGGCTGGGCGCGGAGTACGGGCTCAGTGAGACCTTCGGCGTCGAGTTGCAATTTCCGCTGCGCTCCGTGACGGCGCGGGTTCACTACACCACGCCCGACGGCGAACCCTACGAGCCGCTCGACGAAGGCAATCACCACAGAGACGAGACGGTTGCAGGCCCAGGAGATCCATGGCTGCTGTTTCGCGCGGGGACGTTGGTTGAACGCTTCTGGTTAGCGGCGCGCGTCGGGGTATCGTTGCCGCTCGGCAGCACCGAAGCAGATCCGTTCGAACTCGGCGATCAGGGTTTGCGCCACCAACACATTCAGTTTGGTACGGGCACGTTCGACCCCGTGCTCGTGTTGGAAGTCTCACGCCGATTCGACGACCATTCGGTCTCGCTGTTTGCTCAAGGCCAGGCGTCGCTCTACGAGAATCACTACGGCTACCAAGCGCCCCACCGAATCTACTCGGGAGCCGATTACGGCCTGACGTTGTCACGATCGTTTGGCGCGAGGCTCGGCGTACACGTGCTGAGCGAGGGCCAGGAGCGCTGGCAGGGCGAAGTGCAACAAGACGGCAACCTCGGTCGCACCGAACTGTTGGCATCCGGGCAGTTTTTCTGGACGTTCGACGCCAGCGAACTCGGCATACAAGCTCGCGTGCCGCTGTATCGACACATCGTCAGCGGCGACGAAGATCCGGGTGAGTTGAGTTCACCTCTCGCACTGTCAGTGTCGTATTCAGTGCTTTGGGAGCGCGTGGGCGGTCTTTGAGGCTGGGCAGTGCACGACTGGCGCTCGAGCAGCGACTGTTCGTCATGCGGTGCTATTGAGCACAGTGAAGGGCAAGCCGCGCACTCAGCTCTGCGACTTGCCCTCGCCCGGATCACTCGCGCGTGAGGATGCCCACGACCTGCGCGCTGTACATTTGAGCGGTCTGATAGTTGCCGCGGAACCACAACAGCGCCGTGTTCTGCGCGTCCCACTTGGGCACGGCGGGGCGCAGGTTTTCATTGGGCGAGTTCATCGTAACCGGCTCCCACTGGAACGAAGCACCGTCGTCACAACTCACGCCCTTCCAAATCTCGTTGACGGGGTACTCCGTCGAGTTATCCCGCGGGTCGATGTTGGTGGAGACGTAGATCACATGGGGATCATCTGGGTCGAGCGCTGCGCCGCCGAGGTAATCCTCTTCCCACCAGTCGCTCTTGTTGCGGTAGAGCGTTCGGCCGCCTCGCACGAGGTAGGTCGATGTCCACTGCGTACCGTCGAAGCGTGAATACGCGACGTGATGACCGGGGTTGCAGTTGTTCTTGTCTGGGCATTCGTTCTCACGCCCCTGCCACAGAACGCCGATGGTGCCGTCTTCGTAGCGGGCGACGTCGAAGTTCCACAACCGCCGCATCGTGACCCCATCGAGCGCGCTCCCGGCCTCGAAGATGCGGGTGTAGCTCGTTATCCCGCGAGCATTGTCATCGAGCACGTTGTCGTCGACCTCTTGATCGAAGGAGTCGTACACCTTCCCGCCCTGGACGTAGCCATGGTAGATGCTCGTGTTGGCGTCTCGCGGGTGCGCCTCGGTGGCGAAGAAGTCGATGCGATCGACGCCGTTGCCCCAATATTTGTAGTAGCCGGCGTTGTAGCCTTGCTGCGGACTCGACGTGAGGCGTCCCCCGTAGTCCCATGTTTGCCCGTTGTCTTCAGAGAGCATGAAATACGGGCTGGTTTCGACTGAACGAATGAAGTTGTAGATCCGCCCTTCGGAGCTGAGCTTCCAGGGATTGTTGTAGGTGACCTCGCTGGTCGAGCCGTTGGGTCCCGGCCAGGGGCACCCCTTACCCCAAGTGTGAGTCACCTGCCCTCCCCAGGCGCCGTCCGTATAGTTGCGCCAGTACGTGTTGCAATCCACGTTGTGGTGCGCCCACGCCACGAAGTACTCGCCGGGCGCCGTGATCACGATGCCCCCGTTGTTGTGATCGTCCGAGTAGCTGAGCGTGCCCAGTTCCATCTTGTCATTCGTGCCGGTCGCCAGATCGTGAATGACGGCGTCGATGTTCCTGGTGGCGGTCTGATTTTGTGCGTTGGACGCGGCGCTGCTCACGACGATCTTGCCCGCTTCGACGTCCACCACGACGCGCTCGTCGTTGTACCAAGTCCACCCGCCATTGTCGTTGAACACGGTGACGTCACCGTTCGTCCAACCGTCGGGGAAGGTCTCCGGAAGTTCTGGCGGCTCGTAGGGACACGTCGACGGCCCGTCAGGTGTCTCCATTCCCGAACCACCGTCTGCTTCGACGACGGTTTCGCCTCCTCCCGCGCCGCCGTCACCGCCGACTGGAGGATCATCGTCATCTCCCGTCCCCACCATGCCGCCACTGCCGCCGCTGCCGCCGCTGCCCTGTGGCGCCGAGCCGGTCGAGGTCGTGGTCGCACTGCCGTCGGGAGGGGCGCTCGTCGACTGAGTTGGACTTGTGGACCCGGCAGTGCCCATGTCATCTGCAGTGTTCGTCCCAGTCTGAGCTGGTGTGGTGGTCCCCGTGCCGTTGGATGACGTCATCGAGGACTGAGAGCCGTCTTGGGACTGAGCAGTGTTGGTCGCGGTCGACGAGCTGTCTGTCGTCGACGTGCCACTGGACTGGGTGACCGCACCATCGCCGCTACCAGCGTCTTCGCTCGTGCAGCCGGACGCCGCAGCCAGTGCCGCGCAGCCGACCCCGACCCAGGCACCGAGCCTACCGAGCCGCCTGCGTTGCTCGCTGCGACTCGGCGCTGCAGCATGCTGTAGCGCTCGGGGTGAGCGAACTCGGTTCATCAGGTCAGCGGGCATTTACAACTCCAATCTAGGGGCGAAGACGGCAGGAAAGGTAGCCTACCTGCCATAGTAATGCCCCAACTTGTACATGCAGATCGTGAGGATCCAGGGACCCGAAGGATCTTGGTCGGATCCACGCCAGTCTGCGGCACCGGATTATTTCACCAGGTCCGGAGCCCCTGGTTCCTGCCGCGTCCCGTTTCGGCAGTGTCGGCGCTTGGTCGAGGCGTCGGCTCGGTCGACCTAGACGGGTTCTTGAGCGCCGAGAATTGCTCATGCTGGCGATGGCGACGAATCGTCAAAGCGACAGCCGCGACGACCCCCCAACACGACAGCCATCCATTGCCCTGCGAGTTGCCGACGACCATCGCGCACCCGGGCGTCACCGCGTGGTCGGGTGACGCGTCGAACGAGCCCGGGGGAATTTGGGCGGGAGGCGGGGGCGCAGGTCGCTGATTGAGTAAGACGCGCGCTTGGGCTTCGGTCTCGGCTCGCGCCGCCAGGAGCAACGTCGTCGGATACGTGTCTTCGGGTAACGTTCGGCACGTGTCCGCGAACACGGGGTTTCTTGTCGAGGTTTCGTCGACGGGCGGCTCCGTGGGTGTGCCGCAGGCGGTCAGTGTCGTGGATTCGCCGAACACGGTGGCGGCGGTGCCTTCGAGGCAATGTTCTCCGTGCTCGATAACCTGAAACGCGTCCAACGTCGGGTGCCGCATCAGGTTGTCGAACACCGTCTCCAGCGACAGATCCAAGTACGGTATCCCCGGGCCATCCCACGAGCCTCCGATCAATGCCTCTGCTTGCTGTTTCCAGCACTGGTAACACGAGGCCTCGCTGCCGCATTCATTGGCGACGACTTCGCAACACTGCTCGCTCACAGACGTGTAGTTCGGCACATGGTCGAACAGCGTGAGGTCGACGGTGGGTAAGAAGTTCGCACTCGTCCCGTCGATGTAGGTGAACTCGAAGCTCGATTCGGCGAAGTGATAGTCCGCCTCTGGGCGATCGACATCGGCTCGATGGGCGACACCCGAAGCCAAACTCGCCGTGTAGGTTCGACCGATCTGACGATCGGCGGCGTAGGTCCACCCGAGCTCGAGGCTAGCTTCACCTGCGTCCATAGACGTCAGTGCGCCCTCGGGGTCGCCGTCGACAGACAGCGGTACGTCGGAGTAGTGAGTCACCACGCTGTTCCACAGTCCACTCGCAGGTAGCAGCGCGGTGGGCGAGTCGCGAGGGACCTGCGAATACCAGCGCCGAGCCGCGTCGTCGTCCCTGAGAGACAGCCACACGACGGGTCGGGGTTCGATCGGAGGTAACGCTGCAGCCGCCGGCACGCGACCCACGCCCCCGAACAACGCAGCGACACACCCCACCCACCATAGCCGCCATCCGCTGCCCATCGAATGAGCGTAGCACTCGTTCGGGTCCACGCCTGGACGGCCTGCCGCACTCGTACAGTGAGCTGCCCCGGGTTGCCTTCGTGGAACAACTCGACGACAACTCTACACCCAACTGGTCGAAAGCCATGCCCAAGACGATCACGTTAGACGCAGCCAGGCGTATCGCCCTCGGCGCCCAGGGGTTCGCTGGCAAACGCGTGACCAGCCAACGTGTGGCCAGCAAACCCGCGACACGCCACTACGCGAGTGTCATGGCGCGGCTGGGCTTGATCCAGCTCGACTCGGTGAACGTGTGCACCCGCAGCCACTACATGCCGTTCTACGCGCGCCTCGGGCCGTACGATCAGCGGCACCTGGACACTTGGCTCAACACCCAGCAGCGGCATTTCGAGTATTGGGCGCATGAAGCGTCGGTGATGCCTGTGGAGCAGTATCCGCTGTGGCGTTGGCGCATGCAAGAGTGGCAGCCGTGGAAGAGCGCGCAGCGAGTGATGCAACAGCACCCACAACTCACGCAGAGCGTGCTGCGCCAGATTCACGAACGCGGACCATTGACGCTCAAAGATCTCGATGCACCCAAGACACGCAGCTCCTCCAACTGGTGGGGCTACGGCCCAGCTAAGCTAGTGCTGGAAACACTCTTCGGTCAGGGTACGCTCACCGCGCGACGAACGAACGCATTCGCCAGGCTCTACGACCTACCTGAACGCGCGATCCCGAGCGCAGTGCGTCGCGACACGCGCTACGACAGCCGCGCGGCGCATGAGGCACTGCTGTTACGCGCAACCAAGCACCACGGCATCGGCACGGCGCAGGACCTCGCCGACTATTACCGCCTGAAAATGACCATCGCACGACCGATTCTCGCAGCACTCGCGGCCTCGGGTCGGATCGAAGAAGTGGTCGTGGAAGGGTGGAAGGGCCCCGTTTATCTCGACCCAGCAGCGCGCTGTCCGCGAGAGATTCGGGCTGGAACGCTCCTCAGTCCATTCGACCCGCTCATCTGGCGTCGAGAGCGCGCTGAAAGACTCTTCGACTTCCACTACCGCATCGAAATCTACACGCCACCCGATCAGCGCAAGCACGGCTATTACGTGCTCCCGTTCTTGCTGGACGGCAAGCTCGTCGCGCGCGTCGATCTCAAAGCTGACCGCAAGCGAAGTACGCTCGACGTATTGTCAGCGTTCGTCGAACTGGGATGCAACGAGACTCGAGTGGCGCGCGCCCTGTTTACGGAGCTCGAGCGATTCGCGAGCTGGCTCGGTCTTGGCAACGTGTCCCTCGGCGCACGCGGCAATCTGATGAGCGCTCTGCGGCGTCACGCCTGATAGTGTTCCGCGAGCTTTCAGGCGAGCTGTGCTGCACCGCAGACTCAGCGCACGCCACAATCGTCGCAGTCAGTACCCAGGCTGCACAAGGCGGTTTCGGCGCCCGGCCCGCCATCGTCACAGATCCCGTCACTGGGGTAGACGCAACTGTTTCCGCACAGGGAGTTGGCGGGGTCGCAGTCGTCGCAGTCGGTTCCGTCCTCGCACAAGGGATAGAGCCCACCTTCGTTGCAAATCCCGTCGTTGGCGTACAGACAAGAATCACAGCCTGGTCCAGGTTCACAGTCGGTGCAGTCGGTGCCATCGCTGCACAGCCCGGTCCCCGTGCCCGGATGGTCACACTGACCGTCCAGGGCGTACGGACAAACATCGCTGCACGCCGGCCTAGCCGAACACGCGAGCGGACAGGGCCCATCCCCGGCAGCCGAGTTGAACGTACCCTCGATAACGAGACGTCCAGTTGGGTTAGGGATTAACAGCCTGTCTCCCCCGTAGTCTTCCAGCGATCCGCCTAGGCTCAGCTCCAGGCGCTGCGCAACGCACGAGCTCTCAACGTTGTAGTCGTCGATAGTGAGTTGGCTCATTTCGACTAGCCCCTCCAGGTACGCACCACGACCGTACTGTCCCTCGGCAATGTCCAAGAAGTCTGGGCACTGCGAGTCAGCCATGAACGAGACGTCTGACACACGAATACCATTGGCCGCGTCAAGACACCCTTCCGCCGTGAGTTCGAACATGCACCCAGAGCCAGACTCCAAGTACAAGAATACTTCTCTGATGCACCCGTCTTCGACCTGATCGACGTCGCGCTTGTGCCGCAACAAGACGTATGCGCTGTCAAACGTGACCTCCATGTGGTCTTGAACGAGCCAGGTTTTCGTTTCTCGGTCTTGAACTCCCTCGAAGACGAGTGAACCCGAAACCTCGAACGAGTCGCACTCGTCCGAAGCGCCGTCATCGTCTAGCAGTGAAGTGTCGTCGGTGGCGTCTTCGTCTACATCGGCATCGTCCGCAGAGTCGTCGTCGTCGCTCGAGGTGTCGTCTTTGGTCGAGTCATCCACCCGCGTGTCATCTGCGGAAGAGTCGTCGGTCGCGGAGTCATCCGCCGACGAGTCATCAGACGAGGCGTCGTCATTCGACGAGTCGTCCGCCTGGGTATCATCTGCGTCCGAATCGTTACGTTCGTCATCGCTGGAGTCATCGGGGCTGGAATCGTCATCGGCGGAGCCGTCGTCGTCGCCGTCGTCACTCTCGCTGTCGTCGTCTGGGTCTTCGTCAGTGGAGCGATCGTCGTCGCCGTCTGGCTGGTCATCGGTAGAGCGATCGTCGTCGTCCTGTTCGTCGCGATCGCTGTGGCTCGAGCTAGGCACGTCGACGCACAGATCCGACAGGCATTGCAAACCGCTGTTGCAAGTACTGTTGGGGTAACACGCACAGGTCTCGGTGCCGACTGCACAATCAGCGCGTCCATCATCGACGGACGTCGCAGCCTGACCGCTGCTGTCGCCGTCACCGCCCAAAATCCCACACCCCGCTGAGCCATACGCCGACACACCGAGGGCGAGTAAGACCCATGGCAACGAAATAAGGGGCCTGCGGGGAACGAATGACCAGCGAGAGAACATCGTGATCGGAGTAACTAGATTCACGCATCTAGGCAATACGCCACGTACCAGTAGCATCCTGACGAAGCGTCTCACCGCGTTTCATTATGACGATTCGCGTCGTGCAAGTCGGATCAGCGAGTGCAGCACGGGCGGAACGAGCCTCGCGGCGGAATCGGCCGACCCGCGCACGTCGTGCAGCGGGTCAACTCTACAGTTGCTCACGGCGAAGCAGCTCTTGCTTGCGTTCCACGCCCCAGCGATACCCCGAGAGCGAACCGTCGCGGCGAACGACGCGATGGCAGGGCACGGCGACCGCAACGGGATTGCTCGCACAGGCTTGCGCGATCGCGCGGGCGCCCTGCGGCATCTTCAGTTTCTTCGCGAGCTCCGAGTAGCTCACGGTGCTACCTGGTGGGATTCTGCGCAGCGCGTTCCACACTCGCTGCTGAAACGAGGTGCCGATCAGATCGAGCGGTAAGTCGATCGGCGTTCGCGGCGTCTCGACCAAACGGATCACCTGACTCACCCAGCTTTCGAACTCGGCGTCACCGCCGACGAGGTGTGCCTGACGAAAGCGATCCTGAAAGTCTTCGACCAGACCCTCTGGCTGGTCGCCTAGTAACACGCAGCACACACCACGTCGCGTGGCCGCGACCAAGATCGAACCGAGCGAACACTCGCCCACCGCAAAACGGATTTCGGCGCCCGTGCCCCCCCGGCGAAAGTCTTGCGGATCCATACCGAGCATGTCTTTCGATTGAGCATAAAAGCGCCCACTCGACGCAAAGCCCGCCTCGTAGATCGCTTCAGTGACCGTCGCACCCCGCTGCAACGCTTGCGACGTTCGTTCGCGGCGCTGTGCGTCGCTGTACGCCTTTGGGGTCACGCCCGTCACCGTCTTGAACACTCGGTGAAAATGGTAGCGGCTCATGCCGACCGACTCGGCCAACTCCGCCAGATCGAGCGGAGTTTCCGCTCGTTCGATGAGGCGACAAGCGCTGACGACCGCGGCAAGGTTGCGTTCGTGAACCGACGGCTGCCTTGGGCGGCAGCGCTTACACGCGCGGTAGCCAGCCGTCTCAGCGCGTTCGCATGACGGATAGAACTCGACGTTGCACCGCAACGGGCGTCGCGAAGGGCAACTGGGACGACAGTAGATCCCCGTCGTGGTCACAGCGTAGACGAATGGCGCGCCGTGTTCATCGCGACGGGCGACGCGCTTCCAGCAGTCGTCTTCATTCAGGGGGGGAGTAAAGGTCATCGGGGGCCACGTGTTCGAAACCAGCTGCGCGTCAATCATCTTGCAGACTAGCTAACCCGAGAGGACCTCTGCACTCCGATTGTTGCTCCCAAACTGGGCTAGCTTTGGAACGTGGAGAAACCTGCTGGGACCTTCGACTCAAGCCGCCAAGCCGTGATCAGCGGTGCCTGACGCGTAAACGATCCCGCAAACGCTCCATCGCTTTCCTGCGACACGGAAATCTGTGATGGGTAACGAGTCGTCAGGGCTTGTCGTCGGGCGGCGACTCCTCGGAGGGGTTCAAAGTATCCCACGACAGGCGCGTCGTTTGACTGCTAGCGGGTTCACACGTCTCCATCAGACTGCGCGCGCTGCCAAACAGCAACGGCAGACACGCATCGCTGAGTCGTGTGAAGTGCCAAGTCTGGAACTCGATTTGTCCCTGCTCGAAGTTTCCCGAGAGTTGCGCCGCGATTGCAGACTCGGCTCCCACAGCGAGCGTATCCACCGCCCCGAACGGCGCGGCAGGTGGACGAGAGGCTGGCACTAAGTGACCGAGCTGCATCAATGCCTCGGTCGATTCGATGCGGGAAACCACGCTGAGCGGTCCATCGTATTGAATTCGTCCGTCACTGCTGTGGATTCTGCTCTGCACTGGATACGTCGCGTAGCGCGTGGCCGTGGGGCTCGCGGTCCCCGTGTCGTCGAACTCGAGAGATTCGCAGACGACTCCGTTCAACTCACCCAGCTCGATGTCGAGTTGGGTCTTGGTCGAGTCGCTCTGCCAGGTTGCTGGTACTGGGTTATTATCATCGCGGCTTTCGCGCAGCGTTTGCCAGCGCTGCGCAGCGTCGTTTGAGGCGATGGGGTAAGAGTACGCATCGCAGCCGTCGTCTGGCCAGCTGCCGCGCACCGCCCTGAATGCTTCCAACGTCGGGCTCCCGTTTTCGTCCAGTACGTCAGGGTTCGGCACGACGATTGCCGGCACCAGAGATCCACGCAGTTGGCCGTCGTAGGACGCGAGCATCACGATGAGTTGGCCGCTGTATTCAGCGGCAGAGCCCGGCGCGAGACGCAACTGCCCCTGCAATCGTCGCAGATCGGCCCGTCCGCTGCCGACCAACGCTCCACCCGCTGAACGCATCACCACGTCGAGCTCTCCAGCCAACGATCCATCAGCGAGTTCGAACGCGACCGTGAGCGTGAACTCCAGGAACTCACCACAACCCGGTTCTGCTCCGTCCAAAGCGTCCTGCTCATCCTGCTCGTAGTAGAATGATCGCACTCGGGTAACGTTCTTGGGCTCGGGATCGATGTCGAGCGCGATCGCGGTCCGCTCCGAAAACCCTTTCGCAAGGGTCCCAGCCCCGTAGATTTCGGGTTGCCACACGAAATCGTGGGCAGTTTGCGCCGCGAGCTGCTCGGCCAGTTGCGCGGCATCGACGCCGTTGACTTGGGTAGTCGCTTCCACCGCTCGAGGGTCGTTCCAACACGCGGAGACACCACCCCCGAAGTCGGTGGTTTGCCCGCCGAGCAGGGCACTGCAGCTCGGGCACGCCGTGCCGTCGTCTGCGTCGTCGCCGAACGCCGCGTCGATCCACGTCGCATCGTCGACGGAATCGTCGTGTACTGGGAACGATGACGCGTCCAGGTTGGTAACAGGTGAATCGTCTTCACCCGCGTTGGTCGGGCCGCCGTCGGCGAGCGCGTCGTCCTGGTGGACCGAAGCGTCGTGCTCTGACATGGAGTCGTGGTCGTGTGCTGGCGGCGTTGTCGTTCCGTCCAGAGTCCCGTTGGGCGCGGCGTCAGCGTCATGGGTTTCGCCCGCATCACGCGCGCGGGGGCTTGATTGTTCGGACCCGTCATCGGGGCTGACGTCCGCGCTCGCGTCTCCCGTCTCACCTGCGCCCGAGTCATCCGTGCACCCTTGGAGTAGGACCAACACGCTGAAAATACGAGAAAACGTGGCTCTCATGCGACTGAAACTATCACCGCCCATGGTGACGGTCGATGCGCAAACTGCACTTCAGTTTACTCAGATTGTGAGTGTCAGTGCGAATCGTGCATAGACTGCGAAAGGTTCTAATGGCTTACGTACATAGAAATTCAATCGACGCCCGGGACCCGACGGCAAGATACGTGCAGCTCGCGCGCGAAGCGGCGCGGGCGTTGCGCGGTCCGCTCAGTCAAAGCGAGTGCAGTCGACGGCTCGGCTATCAGAGCAACGTGATGCACCGCTGGGAGTCCGGCACGTGTTTACCCAAGGCCAGTGTCTTCCTGCGTGCGTGCGAAGACATGGGCCGAGGCGAACACGCGGCGGTGCGTTTCCTGAATCGGCGCCCAGCCTGGCTGACGCAACACGCTTTCGCGACCAAAGAAGGCGTGCGGCTGTTCTTGGGGGAGCTCCTGGCTGGGGCGAGTCAACGCGAGCTGGCCGCGCGTATGGGCAAGAGCCGTTTCCAGGTGATGCGTGTCATCAGTGGTGGCGCCGAGCCAAACCTCGCCTTCTTCTTGCATCTGGTGGACGAGACCAGCCACCGCGCGCTGGACCTGCTTTCAATGTATTTCGATGTCGAGCGGTTCCCCTCGTTCGGCCACGCGTGGCGACAGCTGGAGCTCGCGCGCGCGGTCGCTTACGACGAACCCTGGTCCCACGCCGTGCTCCGAGCGCTCGAGTTGGATCCGAAGCGTCACTGGAAGTCGGCCCGCTGGGTCTCAGGAAAAATTGGACTTCCCGTCGAGCAGGTCCGCACCGCGCTCGAGAAGTTGGCCGCGGCTGGTCAAGTTCGAAAGCGCAAACACTCGTATCGACTGGTACGAGCCAGTCTGGTCGACACCAGCCGTGACCCGACCCGAGCTCGTCGCTTGCGCTTGGACTGGTGCAAGGCGGCTACGGCGCGGCTCGAACGGGGTACTCCGGGGTTCTTCGGATACGACCTGTTCGCGGTCTCACGTGAGGACCTATTGAAGCTGCGCGACCTTCAATCGCAATACGTGCGAGCCATGCAACAGTTGATCTCGGCATCAAACCAACCCGAGTGTGTCGGACTGTACTGCGCTCAACTGCTCGACTTGGCCGAAACGGACAACGCGTTCACGAATCGCACGCCTTGATGTCGCGCTGGCGCGCGTAGTTTGCGGTGGGTCGTGGGTTACGCGAGCGGCAACGTCGAGTCACGGGCGCGTCAAGGGCTTCGCCCCCAGCAATCGAAGCACGCGGCGAGCCTCCGCTCGCGCGGCCTCCGCTCGGGGTGTTGGTTGTGGGTTTGCGAGCGCGGTTTCGTAAGCCGTGATGGCCGCCGCGCGGTCGTTGCCTCGCAGGTGTAACGCGCCGAGCCGCAGGTGCGGCGTCACCAGCACGGGAAACCGCTGCGACAGCTCCTGCCATTGTCGAATGGCTGTGTGACGGGGGAGCGAACGGCTTTGCAGATCTCGACGGAAAATCTCGTCGTCGAAGTCGAAACGCAGCGACGCTGCACGCGCCGACGCCGCGAGTGCCTCGTCGAGCTTTCCCGCGTGAGCTAGTGCGCGCGTCAGCTGCGAGGCGCTGCGCCCGTGCTCGGGTAGCCAGTAACGACCGCGCTCCAGTTCAGCGACTGCCGGGAGGCTCGCGGCGAGCGCGTCGCGTCCACGGGTCCAAGCGGCATTGCCGACGCTGAAACGAACGCCTTGAAGCACGCCCAACAGCGCGATGAGACCGAGCAGCGGACGCAGTGCGGGGCGCAGCCGAACGCTCACAGCCACTGGCGAAAGCCACCCGAGCAACACGAAGAACAACACGAAGGTGGCAGGGATTCGCAACGCCGAATCCGAGAGGCCCGCCACGAAAATCGTTGCCACGGCTGCGCCCACCGCCCGCGACAGCGGATCTCGACGGCGCTGTGCACGCGATAGCGCACTCGCAACGACGACCACGAACGCAACTGCCGTGACGACGCCGCCCTCTGCCGCAAACTGAAGCACGTCGTGATGCGCGAAATCCACACTCGACAGCGGTTGGAACGCCGCGGGATCTCCATCGACCAACGCCGCAGCGGCGCGTCCATAGGCTGCCGGGTAACCGCCCAAGCCCACGCCCGTCAGCGGGTGTTCACCCACGAGCCAAAGCGCCGCGCGCCAAAGAAAGACACGACCGCGCATCCACGAAACCTGCGCGAGAGCAGGCCAAGTGATCGCCAAGCTCACGACACCCACCGAGACCGCTGCCGAAAATGCCAGCCAGCGAACGCGCAAAGCCAGCCACTTGCCCGAACCACCCGCGACAGCAAGGGTCGCGTCGCGAGAAGCTCCGACACCAAGCGCGTAGTAGACGAGCACGCCCGAGATCAGCGCCACTGCACCGCCCTTCGACAGCGTGGCCAACGTCGCGATCGAAAGCACGCCCGAGGCAGCGAGATACGGCCAGCGCCGCTGCGCTGCGGCCGCCAACCCGAATGCCACGGGTACGAGCGGCGCGAGGAACGCGGCAGCCCAGTTCGGGTTGCCGAACGTACCTGGCGCGCGGAACTCGAGCCCCGTGTAGACGTCACTGGTGAACCAGCGCAGCCCCGCAGCCTGCAGCAGCACGACTGCCGCACACGACACTCCGCCCGCGGTGAGAAGCACGAGGTTCACTCGGCGCGCGTGTTCATCGTCGCCGAGCGCGATCACCGTGACGAAGAACAAAGCGAGCCCGGACAACATGCCGAGAGCTGTGGGCCAATGCGCGGGTGAAAGCGACGAAGACAGCACGGGAAGTGTCACTGCTGACAGTACGAACGCACCCAGCGCCCAAATCCCCCGAGGCCACTTGTGGGGGCCCGGGAAAGCGAGCAACGCCGCCGCCGCGGCCAACGCAAACCCAAACGCGCCCCACTTCGCGAGTCGATAGCCCCCCGCTTCGTGCGGCAGTACGAACAGCGCCGTGATCGTGACGATGAAGGCGGGTGCGAGCCGAGCGAACCGCTTCATACCCGCCCAAGTTGGCGGGCGCCCTGCGGCGCTCCGCGCTCCAGGTTCATTCGCGGTGACAAGTGTCGTCGACGGTTACCTCGTAATACAGCACCGTGAGTGGGGCGTTGCCTTGAGTGCCCGTGTTGGGATTCAGGAAGGTGACGATCGTCTCCACCGTGCTCCATCCAGAGAGCAGCCCGCTCACTACCGCTTCGGTTGCGCCGACCGCGTCGCGTTGTTTCTCGAACACGTGGCAAGCTTCGGGGTAGTCGTCGCGAACCGTGCGCCAGCTGGCGCTGGTCTTGCCTTCGTCGTTGGTGACGGTTCCCATGATGTCGTAGGAGCCGTGTCCTTCCAGTCCGCTGGAGACATCCCACTTGACTTGCTTGCCCTCGATGGGCCCCTGCCGCGGAAACTTGCAGCCCGTCAGATCCGTGACGGCAGAGCCGAGCACCGCGCGCGCCCAGTTGTCGTGGTAGTCGTCTTCGAAGGTGAGCGTCATCTCCACAGCAGTGACGTTCGGTGTCATCGGGGCATGCCACAACAGATCTGGCGTATTCGTGATCGAAACCTTGTGCCCGTACAAGATGAGCGAACCGCAAACGCTCACCTTCGCCGCGTCTTTCTTGTCGAGAGGCACCTCGACGATCTGTTGCACGGCGCTCGTGAGGTCCCCTTCGATCTTGTCTTTGATCTTACTCTTGATCTGATCTTTGATGAAGTCGGCGCCGGGGTTGGCGAGCAGCGCACGGCGCGCGGCGAAGTCACCCAAGTCCGGGCTCGCGGGCTTTGCGAAGATCGTGAACGTCAACAGGGTGAACTGCAAAGGGTCGAGCCTGCCGTCACCCCACGCCGGATCTTGTTCGTCCGAGCCGATGCGGCGAGCGCGCTCTTGCCCAAGCTCGCGCACCAGTGACGGCAACACGTACCCTGCCTCCAGCGGAACCTCGGGCGTGAATTCACCCAAGGCGCCGTACGAGTAGAGCATGCCACCGAGGAAGGTGTGGTCGAACTCTGCGCCACCCAGGTTGAATGGGTACGCCAGCTCGACGCCCTGCTCGATGAGACCTTCCGTGAAGCCCTGTGCATCTACTAGGCGCCCCTGGTCGTAAGCCTGCGCCATTTCCTCGACTAGGCGCGACGTGACGAAGGGTAGCCCCTCATCGATTCGAGCCAACGCTCCGTCTTCGTCGTCGGGGTCGAGCGTTGGGACCCCGAACGCTTCGAGCACGGCTTCGATGTGCGGCGAGACGTCTTCGTCTGCCTCCACGGCGTCGTAGATCAACTTCGCGACCGAGGTGATGTCCTCATAGGTGCTGACATCCGACGGGTCGATACCGCCGTCGCCGCTGTCGTCATCATCATCGCTGCCGTCGTCGTCATCGTCGCTGCCGTCGTCGTCATCGTCGCTGCCGTCGTCGTCGCGATCGTCATCGTCGTCGCGTTCGCTGCCCGGATCGTCCTCCGAATTCGAGTTCGAGCTGCAGCTGAGTGCAGTTCCGGCCAAGAGACAAACCACCAACAGCAGGTGCTTCGACATATTTTCGCCGTCCCATAGTGGTGAGTGCGGGGCGGCGTCAAGAGGTCCGAGCAGCGTGCTCCAGCCGCCCGAGGCAACCCCGCGTGGCCGCACGGCAAAACGGACGAGCAGTGGGCCTCGGCAAACATCGGGCGATCTTCGATCCCCGGAGCCGTCAGGCGAGGGCACGTCGTTTCTCGGTTTGCTGGGTCGAGACGCGACGCATCGCGGTTCGCCGCGTCTCGACCCAATCAGTCGAGTGAGCGTTCGCTCTGCACGAAACCCTTCAGCCGCGTGCCCCGATGAACGCGCCCAAGTTAACGAGGCCAATGCAGCACATCAAACGTTCGATCGACGCAAGTCAGATCTCGGGGGTCCTGTGAAACACTGCCGTGCTGTCCCCGACCATTGGAATCTTGCGGGGAAGGAAGAGCTCAGGCGTCAAGCGACGGTTTTGCGGCTTTTTTGTGACAACAAGAGGGCTGGGGCAGCCTGGCTGGCCACGGCTAGGGGTACAACATGCAACACGCTCGGAAACCAATCTCGCTTCGGAACCTGATGATGATGAACTGGAAATCGTATTCTTCGCGCGCGGCGTTGTGGGCGCTGGCTGCCACGGGCGCCAGCATTGCCTGCTCTGGAGAAGAGCAGAAGCAGGGCGCAACGCAGCCCGCTGACTCGAGTGAGGTTGGCGGCTCGAGCGCGGGGTCGAGTTCGTCGGCGACCGCGACGACACCTGGAGCGAGTTCGTCGCCGTCCGCATCGACGTCGGCTGAAACCGACCCCGCGAACACGGCCCCTGTCGCGTCGGACGGCGAGGGTCCGACGGGTGAGACGAACGAACCGCCCGCACAGCCGAGCGCGTCGAACTCGGGCTCGATGGATCCACCCGACGATTCGAACACGGCTGAGCCCAACGACGGGGATCCCACGGACGGCGATCCTGCGGACGAGCAGACACCCGAACCCGCCGTCGAGGAGTTGGGCTTTTCCGTGCCGAGCGGCACGTTCGAGGGCTCGCTGTCGGTGGACATCACGGGAGCAGCAGACGGCGTCGAGGTCCGTTACACGACGGACGGCACGCTGCCGACGGCAACTTCGACGCTCTACGACGGCACGGCGCTGAGTGTGGAGGAGACGACACAACTCCGAGCGCAAGGCTTCGACGAAAATGGTGCGGTCGATGATCCCGTCACGGCCATTTACATTCGACGCACCTTCGACTTCAGTTCCGACATCCCGCTCGTGATCATGGAGGCGTACGGCGCGGGCAAACCAACGACCGAGCCAGGTCCCGAGAAGGTGATCTTCCACGACTTGGCGTTCATGTTGTTCGAACCAGTCGACGGCACGGCGTCCATTTCGGCGACGCCCACCTGGGCAAGCCGTTCGGGTTATCACGTGCGCGGCCAATCTTCGGCGAACTTCGAGAAAACGCCGTACCGCATCGAGCTGTGGGGCGAAAACGACGACGACTTCGACCGACCGATGATCGGCATGCCCGCGGACTCCGATTGGGCGATGGTCGGTCCCTACACGGACAAGACGTTGATTCGAAATGCGTTCGCATATTCGCTCGGGGCAGCCATGGGACTTGCGGCGCCAGAGTTACGCTTTGCGGAGGTTTACATCAATCAAGACGCGGGCCCGCTCGAGGCGTCGGACTACGAGGGTGTCTACGCCGTCACCGAAACGATCAAGAACATGGGCGGTAGGCTCGACCTGAAACAGCTGCGACCAAACGACACGCTCGAATCGGACCTGTCTGGCGGCTACATCTTCAAGTTCGACATGGCCGCCCTACGTGAAGACGAAGGCGAAATCGCAATCCCATGCACTGGTGAAGAAGAAACCTGCTTCACCGACTTGGAGTTGACCGACCCCGTGGAGCCCAATGCAGAACAACTCGCGTGGATTCAAAACTACGTGCAGCAGGCACATGACGCGCTCATCGCCGACCCGATCGGGGACTACGCGCAGTATCTCGACGTGGCGAGCTTCGTCGACTTGATCATCATCAACGAGCTGACCAAAGGCGGCGACAAGTACGTTCGTAGCGTTTACATGCACAAGGAACGTGATGGGTTAATCACGGCGGGCCCGGTCTGGGACTACAACTTCACCTTGGACAACTACGTGTCCGAACTCGAGGGCTGGCAGGTCGAGAGTGGTCGCGACAGCGGCAACAACTGGTTCAGAATCCTATTTTCCCAACCCGAGTTTCGCGCGCTGGCCGCAGCACGTTGGGCCGAGCTGAGGCAGGGACTGTTCTCTGACGCCGAGCTCGAGGCACGGGTGGACGAAGTTGCCGCGCCCTTGCTCAACGCGGGACCGCGCGACCTCGAACGCTGGCCCGTCGGGGAAGACGGTGGCTTCTTCGGGGGAGGACTGGGTGGCGGCGGCGGTGGTGCCGATCCCGAAGAGGAAGAAACCGCGCCCGAAGACGAAGAGCCCACCACTTGGCAGGGCCAGGTCGACAGCATGAAAGCGTGGATGCGCGCGCGCACGGCTTGGCTCGACGCAGCGTACGCCGAGTTCTGACCATCGACGATGCTCTCCACTGATGCCCTCAACTGATGCCCTCAACTGCGACGAGAGTATCAGCTGCGGCGCTGCGAGAGCTCCGAGCGACGTCGAGCAGTGTGGCGGAGTGAGCTCAGGACAGCAGCTTCGGCTCATCGCTGAGTAGCAGCGGCGAGCCATCGTCCGGCGACGTCAGGCTGAGGCTTGCTTCGGGTGACCCGGTCGCGTAACCGCGATAAGCGGTCGCTCGCGCGGTGAGTCGGCTCTTGCCGACAACCGTCACCTTTTCACCGGGTTCGATGATTCCTTCGTAGTAGCGCAGGGTCTTGTTGAAGATCCAGCCCTCGCTCGAGTTCCCCTTGCTGTTCAGGTACGCTTCCAAGTGCGGCGGGGCGTCGTTGAGAAACCCCGAGTTCAGAGTGCGGTCCTTGTCGAGGAGGGGGTTCGCATAGGTCATGTCGACCTCGGCTAGCCCTGTTTCATCGCGCACGGTGAAGTTGGTACCGCCGTGGTCGTTGACGATGGTCGTCCACGTCGTGTTGTTTCTTCCACTGGAGCGACGCTGCTGAACGCGCACTTGCCAGTAAGCACAGGGTCGGCCAGACAGCGGCGACAGAATGGGCTGAGCGACTTCGACAGTCCCTACCAGCCGCACCGTGCAGTCACCATTGGCGTGAGCGATGCGGGTGATGGGGAGTGCTTTGATCGCTCGCCGCAGCCTCTGGTCAGCGGAAAAATACCAAGCGACGAAGACGATTGCCGCAACGACGACGACGAACGCGGCGATTGCCCAGGGCGACATCGTCGCGAAGAATAACTGCCGCGTGGCCTAGCGCCAAGTGACATCAGGCGCTGCGTCCCAGTCGCTGTCAGTCGCGGATGCGCCGAGCCGCTACGAAACTGCGCCAGTGACGCAGCTGCAGTGACGCAGCTGCAGTGACGCGGCTGCAGTGACGCAGCTGCAGTGTGCTCGTGCTCACTCAGCTAGCTGTCATACGAGTTCGCTCATCTCGAGCGATCTCTGCAACGATACTCGAGCGCGACTCAATCGGAATTGCACGGCAGGAGTTGTGTGACGTACCACGGCGCGGGTGAGCAGCGGCTGCAGCGCAACACCAAGTACCACGTGCCCGCGTTGCTGATGCCTTGGAAAGGCAGTCCGTCGGTGTCGACGAGATCAGCGAGGTTGAACGACTCTCCTGTAACCACGTCACCGTCCGCTCGATAGTCGGCGAGCTGTTCGAGTTCGACGAAGCGAGGTTCGAGTTCTTCAGGAGACAGCGGCACGCGCACCACGCTCACTTGATCGATGGATCGGACCCTCCAGGAGCCACCCTTGGCCGTGGTCTCCATTTGCGACCAATCGATCTCGATGTTGGGCACCGCGGTGGGAACGCTCGTGGGAAGGAGCGACGTCAGATCGGCGCGCGCCGTGACCTGCGCCGAGCTTTCGTCTATGTGCACGCTCGTGTTGCTGGAGTTGGCATCGAGATGAAAGACCTGGACCGCTTTGACCCCTTGCCCCAGCACACCGCCCGTTTGCGCCATCACCGTATACGTGTATTGGTCGGGCGGAAACAGCTCGGGATCGAAGCGGTACATCAGCTCTTCACGAGGCAGTTCACCACCGCCAGCCACCTGAAAGTCGTCGAAGCTGGCCGTCGTCATTTGGTTCTCGGTGTAGACGGCAATTGCCGCTGCGGCGTAACGCGCCGAGAGCTCCTCCGCCATGAGCTTCTGAACCAACTCGTCCAAGGTGAGTTCCCAGACGATCAACGAGACCGCGTCGATGTCGGCAAGCGGATCCACCGAATGCCCCAAGAAGTCGCGATCAAGCATCGACCAGTCGAAGAACAAGTCTGAGTTCGGTGCCACGACGAGATGGCTGACGTCCCACTCCACGTCGAGGTTGAAGTTGTGGTCGGTGTGAGCAAGCAGCAGCACACTTCCGTCGGGTTGCGTCGAGAGCGAGCTACAGCTCTGCTGCGGCGGGTTGGGCACCCCCGCTTCGAGAGGAGCTGGTTGCGTGCTGCTTCCTGATGAGGGCCCGGACGCTCCGCCGTCCCGAGTGGGCACGTCGTTGGTTGCATTCTCGTGCCCCGTTCCTGCATCAGCGCCGAGCGACGTCTCAGTGATGGGTGACGTTGATGGGTCTGCGTCTGCCAGCTCCTGATCTGCCAACCCCTGATCTACCAGCTCCTGATCTGCCAACCCCTGCGCTGCTGACTCGTCACTCACTTCCGCCTCCGCGGAGTCTTGCCCCGACGTCGAATTCGTCGCTGAGTCGTCCTGCGCTTCGCTCGTGGGTTTCGCCACGCTCGCGTCTTGCGTGTCACTGTTTTCCCGGGGTTGCTGCTCGTCCGCGATCACGCCGACGGATGCGTCACCGTCCGTCACTCGTGTGGTGTTGACGCGATTGCTTTCGTCGTCCGACGCGCAGCCGACGACACAAGCCACGCAGCCCCCCAACACCCAGACTTCACACCCTCTCACTCGCGTAGAATTTCGCGGACGCGAAGAAGATACAAGCCCCATCCACCTCCACGACGAGAAAAAGGCCAGCCCCAACTCGGACTGGCCTTTCTCATCATCGAGTCACGCGACCCAGTCACGCGACCCAGTCACGCGCCGTCAATTCATCGACGCCGAAGACGTGCACGAAAGCTCCACGCTGGCCAACGCGGCCTCCTCTAGGGTCTGGATGAACTGCGCGTTGACCATGTTGCCCAGCTCGATCGTCGCTTCAGGTAGCGCGTACAGAGTGAACACGTACGTGTGGGGCAGGGGCGGCGCGTCGCCTCCCATCGGACCAAGCGTCGGGCACGGCCCCAGGTAACCGTTGTTGACCACGTTGGCCGCCATGATCTCGGGAGCGCTCGCCAAGTCGATGGGTAGCGACGTCACGTCCGCAGGCAGGTTCCAGAACGCCGAGTGATACCCATTCTGGTCACCATAGTCGACGAGGCTCTTGTCGATCATCACCATTGCGTAACTCATCGTGCCTTCGGGCGCGCCCGACCACGAGAACGACGGCGACGGCGCTCCAAAGAAGTCACCCGATGCACAGGTGTAGGGATCCGGCAGGTTCTCGCCGTCCATGAACTCCGCGCTGGTGAACGTAAACTCACCGCCCCCCATGTCCATGCCGCCCATGCCGCCCATGCCCATGTCGTCGGTCGCCATGTCGTCCATGGCCATGTCGTCCGTCATCATGTCGTCGGTGGCCGCGTCATCCGTCATCGTGTCGTCGGTGGCTGCGCCACCTGCACCAGTTGCCCCACCTGTACCAGTTGCGCCACCCGCACCAGTTCCGCCGCCCGCACCAGTGCCACCACCTGCACCAGTTCCGCCGCCCGCGCCAGTGCCGCCACCCGCGCCTGCGCCACTTCCGCCACCTGCGCCAGAGCCGCCGCCCGCACCTGCGCCAGAGCCGCCGCCCGCGCCGTCACTCGGCGTCGTGCCCGTGGGGCTCGACCCCGTACCTGTGCCAGTCCCCGTGCCCGTGGTGGTCCCCGAGGGATCGGTAGTCGACCCGCCCGTAGAACTCGTGCCCGTGCCGGTCCCAGTACCCGTACCTGTGCTGCTCGTCGTGCTGGACGAGCTCGTGAGGCCGTCAGTCGAATCGCCTTCACCGCTGTCTTCTTCGCCGCAGGCAACCGCGAAAGAGACGCCCAAGGCGAGTGAGATGAATATTGGGGTGTATCGTACGGACATAGTGATGCTCCGGGGTATGGGCCGAGAGGTGAGCCAGCTCGAGGTGGCTGCTGCGACGTCGCGCGGGCGCGGCCAAATCGGGCGCAAAACCTACCAGTCGCCGAGGTGGGACGACACGTACATCCACATTCAACCGACCAGCTCGTTCCCGCTGCAAACCCGAACTTTCCCAAATACAACGAGCGAAAACCGGGAACTACACGCGATCAGCTGTAAATCGGTGGCACCTCGAGCCAGCGCGAAGCCGACGATCAACGCGCCCACTACAAGATATGAGAACGTCGATACAAAGTGCCGCCAGCATTCTTGAGCACGCTCGGAATGCTGTTTTGAAGGGGCGCTACCGTCACAAGGTCTCCGCGCCCCATTCGCTCAGATCCGTCACTGCAGCCCCCTCGCCTGAACGCAGGCGACCAAGGTCGCCAGTTTCTCGGCCCCGTCAGCCGATGCCTCGACAGAAAGCTGAGTCCGCTGAACGGACCGTTCAGCTAGCGCCGTCGACACCCCTCATGTCCCGCTGGTTTCCCTAACGCCCGCACGTGTTCATTCGTAGCAGTGAGCCGAAAGGCTGTCGCTCCCCCGAGCCTGAGGCGAGGAGAGCGTTCACCCTTTGGACGTCGTCGGCGTGCGGGGTCAGTCAGGTTGGACACCACGGCGGACTCGCGAACGCCCAACGGCCTCGGCGACCCCTGGAGTCTGGCGTTGAGCCTCGAGCTCGCCGCGCTGAGCAACCGTCGTCCTGGAGTGTCGAGTGGCCACGGTGGATCAGTGAAGTTGATCTACGCGGAGCAACAGCGTCGCGCGACGCTCCGTCGGCCGAAGTGAGTGCAATGTTCAGCGTAGACTGAAGGGTGAGGCTCGTAGGCGACAAATTCGGAACCGGTTCCAGATTTTGGCCGTTGCGCGGCACCTGGGCTTTCGTCAAGCTCCGCCCAACGTCATGCCAGCAACGAAACACCTCGCTATTCCATCGTTCACCTTGCTCTCGTGGAGCGTCACACTGTTGGTGCCAACGCTACTTTCGGCGTGCGGAGAGGACGCCGCGTCGGACCCGACGCCAGGTCGAGGCACGGTAAGCGCGATGGGCGTTCCCTCGTCGATGGGGGAGCAAACGATGGGCGCCGACACGATGGGCGCGGGAGTTGGTGGTGCAATGGTCGGCGCGAGCGGGATGACGACGACGGCCTCGACCAGCACGGAGACGCCAGGCACCAGTGGGACGACCACTACTGCGACCACGGGCTCGACAGCGCCGACGACCAGCCCGTCTGGCACCGCCAGTTCGAGCGGTGCGGGTTCTGGGTCAACGGACGGCTCCGAGACGGACGTCGCCACACCGAACATGGACAGCAACTCCGCGACGGGTAGCGACACGACTTCTGACGACGGCATGCCAGCTGACGATTCTGGCGATGGACCAATGGCGGACGACATCGCGTCCGACGATGAGGTGACCGCCGATGATACGTCAGCGTCGATGGACGACATGATGACGACCGACGACATGATGAGCATGGACGACACTGCGCTCGACGACGCCATGATGGTCGACGATGTGACGACCGACGACATGATCGCGGATGATGCCTCGTCGAGCGACGAGCCAGTGGTCGACGAGGGGCCGGTTTTTCACATCTTCATGTTGATGGGGCAGTCGAACATGGTGGGGGAAGCCACCGCGCAGCAGTCAGACATGAACGACGATGATCGACTCAAGACGCTCGGCGGCTGCAACAAGCCGCCAATGCAATGGAGCACGGCCAATCCACCGCTGCACGACTGCAACCCGAACCCCATCGGCCCTGGTGACTGGTTCGGCAAGACGATGCTGACGAAGCTGCCCGAGGGCCACACCATCGGCCTCGTGCCAACCGCCGTCCGCGGTGAATCGATCAACACGTTCATCTCAGGTGGCCGTCACCATCAGAGCATCTTGGACAAGATCGACTACGCCAAGAACTCCGAGAACGCGCGCTTCGCTGGTATCATCTTCCACCAGGGAGAGACGGACACGGGTCAAGACTGGTGGGTCGAGCGGGTCGTTCAACTGTACGATGAGGTCAAAGCGGCTTTTGGCGTCGACTACGACGTTCCCTTCATTGCGGGCGAGTTGCCTGCGGATCCGGGCAGCTGCTGCTCGAGCCACAATCCGCTCGTCCACCAACTACCTGACGCGCTTCCCATGGGTTACGTGGTCTCGCAGGAAGGAACTAGCCGCGTCGACCAGTACCACTTCGATCACGATTCGGTCGTGTTGATGGGAACTCGCTACGGCGAAACCATGTTGGACGCGCTCGGCTGGTAGGAGCACGAGTGACGCTAGCGAGCCATCTCGCTGGGGTTCTGCCACTAGTCGACCTGGCCAAGACTCGATCGCTCGGCGGGGAGTCGAGTTCGACTCACCCATGACGCGCGGCGTTACGCTGTCGCCAGCCCTTGCCTGTGTCGCTGCATGGCGTAGACTCACGTCTTCAGTTGTCGGGGAGGAGACGACATGGCGTTCGGTTCTTTTAGGTCGAGTCAGTCCAGTGTAACAGCTCTACGCGGAACTTCAGGTCAAAGGCGTGATGGGTTAGAGGTGAACACGCGAATCGCGGACCTCACTTCCCACTGTGATCTGGCTCAGCGGCTTCAGGGGATCCCCTCATCGGCCAGGGTTCGAGGCTTGTACTTTCGCAGCATCTTGCAGGTGCTACGTGAAGCAGGGCGAGCCGACGAGTTCGAGCAGTTGTTCGGTACGCGTGAATACGTTGCACTCAGGTGGTACCCGGCGACGGACTTCTTGACCAGGCTGGCGGTGGGCGGCGCGTTGCTCGAATCGCCTGAGCGTGTGCATCAGGGGATGTATCGGATTGGCAAGCGTCATGCGTACGCCTTTTGCGAGAGTCTACTCGGTCAGCTGATGATTCGGCAGCTCGCCAACGACCCACACCGACTCCTTCGACAAGGGCGCGCTGCACGTAACCAGAGCCTGACCTTCGGTCGTTGGACGTTCGAGAATACCGGATCACGGTCAGCTGTCGTCAGCATGTGTGGTGAGTACGTCTGGATCGAGTCCAACCTCGTCGGCGCCGCGGTCGGAACGTTCGAAGCGATTGGGGCGACGGTAGACGTGACGTGTGAGATCGAGCGCCCCTTCGAGGGCAAACATCACCTCTCTTGGTGAGCGACCGATGACGAAAGCGCAAACGCCGACCCAAGTGGGTCGGCGTTTACTCTTCGGATCTAACAGCTCAGATGAGCTGCGCCTGGACTACGTCAGTCGCTGACAGTCGTCGTTCCCGCGGCGCCCAAGTTGGTGCCGACGAAGGTAACTAGCCAGTCGTCTCCGACGTCCGAGCTGGCACTCGCACTTGCGCTGGCGCTGAAGAAGCCCGCGTCAGGCAGCTCAGCGATGAGCGACGAGTCGACCGTGACACTACCGTCCGCCGAAGGCGCGAAACAGGAGATGGCTACCCTCTGATCGTCGGCATCCCCACCCATGGCCACCGATACCATGCCTTCACCGCCGCCATCCCAGGTGACCTCGAGACTCTCGGAGCGGGACAGCGCGTAACCACCAGCGGCTTCCGCCTCAGGGGCCGTGAGCGTGAACGGGTCCGGAAGCACCAGGTCCATGCTGAACGCGGGCACGTCGTCGGAGCCGGAGGCCTCGACCGTGACTTCGACAGACTCGGTCCACAAGTACTCCGTGAGCGGCATCGAAGCGTACCTGCCAGTAGTTTCGTCGTAGCTCATTTCGGGATTCGTGCTCAGCCCGCTGAACGTGATATCGCCCGCGCCCACAATCACAGGCGGATCACCCGCCGCGCCGTCTGCTTCGGTGATGGGGCAAACCACCATCGTGCAGGAGTCGACGGTCGTCGTCTCGCACTCGTTCTCGCCTGGCGTTGCGACCTGCGAGATGCTGAAGACCCCCGACGCCGTTCCAGAAACGATCGGATCTGGTAGTCCAGCAAACACGAGAGTGGACTGGTCTAGACTGATGATCCCAGACTTGACCTCCATCGTTTCCCCGTCGCCCTCACCGTCGTCGTCGGAACCGCCGTCACCTTCGGCGCTGTCGTCCGCACCACCGTCACCTTCGGCGCCGTCGTCTTCGCCGTCATCGGCTCCGCCGTCACCTTCGGCATCATCGTCTTCGCCATCGTCGGCTCCGCCGTCGCCTGCGGCACTGTCGTCGTCCGCGTCGTCGGCGCCAGCATCTTCTTCACCATCGTCCTCGGCGTCGTCATCCTCGTTGGCGTCGTCGTCCTCGGCGTCGTCGTCCTCGTTGGCGTCGTCATCCTCGTTGGCGTCGTCGTCCTCGTTGGCGTCGTCGTCCGCGTCATCGCGGTCGTCGTCATCCCCATCGCCAGCGTCCACTTCGTCGTCCGCGCCGTCGTCTTCTTCGGTTTCATCGTCGGCGTTCTTGGTAACCACCGTGCAGGCTTGACCTGCCAACGCCAACGCAAAAACGCTGGCCACTGCTTTGACGTAATATGCCTTGATCATTCTGATTTTCCTATGTCGAGGTTAAGTCGTTCTCCTGGTCGGACCGCCCGAGTGAGTCTCGTTTCGGTCGTCGAGGAGCCCCCGAGCGAATCTTGCCCGGGTACTCGAGAATACGTCCAATCTTCGTCGAGTCTTCCTTGGGAGGGGAGCCTCGGCGACAAACCTAGAGAGTCCCACTTGTTGCGAGCGGCAGCTGGGCGTCCCGTCAGCTGGGCACGAGACTGATACGTGCGAACCTGCTTTTGGACGTCCCGAGCGCGACGGTTGACCGTGCGGTTGGATTGTCGTTCCGTGCGAGGGTGAGCGACATTTCTCTCGGTCCGGGTTTCGGGGTCGTCGTGGGGGGCGTTTTCGCCCTGGCTGTCGGGCTCGGGCTACTCGTGCTCGCAATGCTTACTGGCGTGATCTTCGTTCGCCAGGGGAGCTGGAGAACGCGCGTCTTTCGCTTCGTCGTTGGACCTCTGGTTTGCCTGGGCGTCACCGTGGCGTATCTGGTGGTTGCCGAATTTATGGGTAAGCCAGCCATCTCCTGGCTCGGAGAGCAGTATCAAACGATCCCATTCGTCGCCCTCGGGATCGCAGTGGTCACGACCTTGGCGTACGAACTCCGCCGCTCGCGCAGACGCAGTGACGCGGGTTAATGGTAACGTGTTGCTCGCTCAACCGAAGAGTTTTTCGGCGCGCTTGCGGATCTGTGCGGGCGTCAGATCCTCGAGCATTTGGCTCAGCATCCACTGCTGGCCAAACGGATCGCGCAAGCGGCCGCTGCGCTCGCCATAGAACCGATCTTCGAGCGGGAAGATGACCTCGGCGCCGGCCGCGACCGCGCGTTTCCAGGCGCGGTCGACGTTGGGCCAGTAGGTGGCGAGCAACGCCGTCACCTTGTTGCCCGCTGCGTGCGGCGACTGAATGACGGCGCCTTCATCGCTTTCGCTAGTCAGGAACACGACGCCGCTACCGATGCGGAGTTCGGCGTGGATCACTCGTCCACTCGGTTCCTGAAAGCGCGCGCGCTTGTTCTCCTTGGCGCCGAAGGCTTCCTTGTAGAACGCAATTGCGCGCTCTCCGTCGTCGACCACGAGACGCGGGGTGACGGTAGTCAGTCGCTCTGGGACGGGGGCTGGTCGCTGCTGCGTCATGTCGCGACTGTGCCTGGCCTGGTTCGCCTCTGCAAACCGCGCGTTCGAGCCAGGCCGTATGCGGCGCCGCACCTCGCGTTGGCGCGTTCGACTCGCTACCGACGACGAGCGTGCCGAGTCGAACGGGCCCATGTGTTCAGGAAAACCCGCGCGGAGCGCGGCGAGAGCAATCGATGTGAAGCCCGAATTGGACCTGGGAATTCGGTGTTAATCGGACTATTTCACCGGGCGAGGAACCGGGCCTGTCATTTGTGAACCGGCTCGTTGCATAGCTGCGTACGGCCACTCAGTGGTCAAACGCGGCGGGCTCTCGGGGCGCAGCCACACCTTTTATCACGATCGCCTAGCCCATCCGCTGGCATAGTAGACATCGGCGCCGCCGTGAGCGCTTTCACGACATCCACGCATCAGCCACGGTCGCGGTCGAGCGATCCACAACAATGACAATCGTCCTATGACTAAGACAACCAGACTTTTCGTTGCCCCGCTCCTTCCTCTTTTGGCGAGCTTCTCCCTAACCGCTTGTGAAGGTGATGACTCTACGGGGTCCGGGACCGGGGCCGCTACGAGCAGCTCGGCGAGCACAGGCGCTACTGGCACTGACACCACTGGCACGGGCGCGGCTTCCAGCCCAGGAGCCACGACAGGTGGGATGGGGACTGCCACCACTGGCACGACCGGCGGTCAGACGACGGGGGGCACGACGAGCGCTCCTACGACGGGCACGACCAGCGGCCCGACGACGGGTACCACGGACGATCCCGCGACGGGCAGTGCCGGCGGTTCCGGCGGCACCGACGACTCCACGATGGCTGGCGCGGGCGGTATGGGTGGCGACGACGACTCCATGATGGCTGGCGCGGGCGGCATGGGTGGCGACGACGACTCCATGATGGGCGGAGCTGGCGGCATGGGCGACGACTCCAGCACCACAGACGATGGTGCCATGGTTGATGACGACGCCGGTGACGACGATACCCCGGCGCCTGATCCCGATGTGCTGACCGTGCAGCTCGGGGAAGTCCGACAGATCATCCGCGGCTTCGGCCTCAACGCGACGATCACGAACGGCGATAACCTTCCCTGGTCCCAGCTCTTCTCGCTCGACGGTGCCAACGCGCTCGGTCTGTCCATTCTACGGATCGGCATGAATCAAGACGGGGGTCATCGCGAAGTTCCCAGTGGCTGGGAAACCGTGAAGAGCCTGGGCGCCCGAGTCATCGGATCGTGCTGGAGCGCGCCGGCAAACTGGAAGACCAACGGGCAAATCAACGGTGGCGGGCACCTGGAGTCGCAGTACTACGCGCAGTGGGCGACCATGATTGCCGAGTACGCGAGAGACAACGGTCTTTACGCCATGTCGGTTGCGAACGAGGCCGACTTCGCTTCCTGCGACCCCAACCAAGGAAGGCCGTGTAACCCACCGCTCACTGACGCCTATGCGTCGATGGTCTACACGGGCCAGGAGATGGCCGAATTCGTTGCGGTAGCCGGGCCAATCTTCGACGACATCGCGCCCGACACTCTCATGATCGCGCCGGAAGCCTCGTTGTGGCAACACGTGTGGAGCAACATCTCCCCCGATGGCCGAAACCTGGACGGGGGCGGCTACCTGAGCTCTGACCCGCTCGAGTGCAACTGCTACGGCAATTCGATCGACGAGACTGTTGCTGCGACCTGCGCTCCACACTGCCTGAATGGTGAGGACGGTTCATTGGCTTCAGGAGGCTACGACTATGGTCACTGGCTTTGGAGCAACCAAGACGCCTGGTCAGCCTTCGACATCATGGGAGTCCATCAGTACGAGACGCAGGTGGGGTATGCCTGGCCAGAGGACGTGAACGGCGGCGTCCGCGACAAGGAAGTCTGGCAAACCGAAATGTCCGGCGTTTCGCATTGGCCCGAGTCGGGGCCCTCTACGGACATAGCAAACGGTATCGCGGTCGCCCGCTGGATCCACTCGGCCCTGACGGTGGGAGAGGCGTCGGCTTGGCTCTACTGGTGGTACAAGTCGTACTTCAACGACAACAACGAAGGCCTGGGCTTGATGCTCGGTAACGGCATCAACGACGCCCCCGTTACCAAGCGCTACTATACGATGGGTAACTTCAGCCGCTACATCCGCCCCGACGTGTTCCACGCAGTGCGAGTAGCCGGTCCCTCCCCAACTGACGTGATGGTTTCGGCGTACAAGGGCGACAACGACGAGGTCGTCATCGTCGCGATCAACGAGACGGGCCAAGCTGTGGATCTGCCGATCGCCATCTCAGGCGGAACGGTGCCAGCTGCGATGGTCCCCCACGTTACCTCGATGGCTGCGAACTGGGCAGAGGGTGACGCAGTTCCCGTGACCGACGGCACCCTTGAAGCAAGCCTGCCGTCGATGAGCGTGACCACGTTCGTCAGTCAGTGACGAGTGTCTAGCGAAGTCGCCGCACCGAGGGGGCCTTCTGGGCCCCCTTGGTCGTTTTGTAGCGGTGTCTTAGCGTCCTGCCCCTGAGGGGGACAGCTCCAAACACGACCTCGTTGCCAAGGATCCGGTCACTCGGTCCAGGTGACAGACGGCGTCATCTCTGCTCCGCTCCCCATGTCCGCAACGTTATTCTCGGATCGCACGCACAGGTCTCGCTCAGCCGCTAGAAACAGCGGAGCGAGGCCTCTTGTTGTTCGGACTTGATTCCTCGGTGTCAGGAGCCCCTCGCGCTACCCTTCCGGCGGGCAGCGGTAGACGACGCCAACCGGGGTGCAGCTGCTGCACGTGTAATCCAACGGGTCACATACTTCTCTGTAGGTCGGGTGACTTGCGGCGCATACCGTTTCGTGAATACCACTAAACGAAAAGTGCCAGCACTTCTGACCTGAGGGACAGTCCGACGGCGCGTCGCAGCGGATCGTGTAGTTTCCACCATCGTCGCCACAAGTTCCCGCCTGTATGTTGCAACCCTCTGACGCCGCGCAACGCGTCACGCCGCCATCACACGAGACCATCCCCGGCACTCCGATGGTCCCATCTGTCCGGCACGTGCCGTTGTAGCAGCCATCGCTACAACTCTGGTTCTGCAAGTCGCCGCCGCTGGCCGGGCAACTTTGACGGGTCACTTCGTCTGATGCGCAGATGGCCGCGGCGTTGGGGAAAATGTCGTCGTCGCCGTCGTCGCAGTCGTCGCTGTTTGCGACCCATCCATCAACGCCCGGGCACACTTGGCTCGAGTTGTTGGGATCGCCGAAGTCGTCGTCGTCGGCATCCCGATAACGAAGCACCTGGCTCTGTGCGCAAGTGGGCATCGTCCCGTTGACGCAGATGACGGGGTCGCCGCACGGACAGCTCATCTGCATTCCGTTGACGCAGTCGCAGCCGTCGTTAGGGTTGCCGTTGCAGTTGTCGTCGTTGTCGGGTTCACAAGTGTCTGAAGCGGCGGGTTCGACGTCACCAGTACACGGACCCCAGTCAGACGAACTCTTGTTGCTGGAGAGCACGCAGGTCTGAGTGCCCGCCTGGCACGGGGGGTTGTCATCGAATCCAGGGTGCTCGTTACAACTCCGGGTCGTGCCGACGGCGCACTTGCATACGTTGTCGACCGTGTTGTCGGGCTCGCCGTCGCAGTCGTTGTCCATCGGTGACGAACAATCGCGCGCGGCAGGTTCGACGTTGCCTTCACAGGCTCCCCAGACCTCATTGCTGCAGGTAGAGACGCCTGGTTGGCAAACCCCGACGGCGGCGTGACCACAGTCTTGGGTGTCGCCGTCGACGCACGTGCAGCCTTCGTTGGGGGTGTCGTTGCAGTTGTCGTCGTTGCCTGGCTCGCAGGTGTCCGCCGCTGCAGGCGCGATGCTGCAATCGCTCCACGCACCGTCTTCGCAGCTTTGCGTGCCTTCTGCGCAGCTGCCGAGAGCACCGCCAGCACTACACGAACGCGTCTCGGATCCGCTGCATTCGCCTTCGTCTTCTTCGCTCTCCGACTCGGAACACGTCTCCGAGTCCTCACAACTTCCGGACTCGCAGCTCGCTCCGTCCGACCAAACGAGGCAGCCGCCTTCGTCTTCTTCACACACCCGCAGCTCGCCGTCCTGGCAATCGGATTCGTCTAGCGAACACTCATCGTCGCAAACGAGGCACTCGGTTGGGCCATCACACAGCCCCGTGTCGCAAGCGCTGGGCGACGCCCAAGAGGGACAGCCCTGCTCGTCGACCTCGCACAGCGAAATCACGCCGTCACTGCACTCGGAGTCACCACCAACGCAAACCTCGTCGCACTCGACGCATGCCGTTTCCGACGCGCACTCGCCGTCGGCGCAAGGCGAGTTCTCACCCCACACACCGCAACCCGAATCGTCCTCCGTGCACAGACGGATCTCGCCGTCACTGCATTCGGCGGTTCCCAGCTCGCACTCGTCAGAGCATTCGAAGCAGGAGGTAGCGTCCTCGCATGCGCCTGTCGCGCAAGACACGGGTGGTGACCAGCGCAGGCAGCCGTTCGAGCCGGGCTCACACGCGCGGGATTCACCGCCTGAACACGCGGTCTCGCCTTCCATGCAATCGTCGGAGCAGGACTGTTGGTCGTCCTCACCATCGTCGGACTCTTCGTCCGCTCCTGCTTCCTCTTCGCTCGAATCGGTATCTGTCTGACCTCCCGAGGATCCCTGACCGTCGCTGCCCGAGTCAGAGTCAGACTGCTCCTCGTCGGTCTCAGCACTGTCAGCGCCATCGTCGAACTCCGGCGCTTCCCCGGCGCAGGCCACGAGAACACAGGAAATCATTAGTGATATTTTACGCATATCGCCTCGCACAGATGTGGGTAGGACGCCGTTGCCACGGCGCACCGCACGTAGTTACGCGTATACCTTGCCCCTACTTCCTAACACTAGGGTTTGTGGGACCTCGACGGCCACGCAGCGTCGCGATACCCCACCACGATCCGTTCTGAATTGATCGCGGTGCCGTACCTCAAAAACTTCATCGACAGGACCGTGAGACCGTTCCCGTTCGAGCATTTCTTGATGGACGGGACGGTGGCACCGCTGGACTGAGAACGCCCGCCGTTCTCGGCGCCTTGCGGCGTTTTCACTGCGGGGTCCCAGACGAATGGGTCCGGCGCGGCAGCACGCCGCGCGGGTAAATGACGCTTGGCGTTGCTCGAAGCCAACAGGCCAGCAGGTTGCTTCGCTAAAGTTTCCCGCGAAAACGCCCCCAGGCACCGAGCTTGACGAGCGGGTTTTCTGACATGTCCGGCATGAAGCGACGACGCGCAACAACGATCAGACCAATGCTCAGGCTCGCGAGGTGCCCGCAAAGCCGAGCTTTGCGTATGGGTCGACGTCCATGCCGTGGGTAAACTGCACGCTCAACGTGTTCACATTCGTCGCATCTGCAGTAGCAGACCCCGTGACGACGATAGCCGCATGCTGTCACCTTCGACGCAGTAATCGAGCCGATCGTCGGGACCCCAAAGGTCCCAGATGATCCGCGATGCTTCGGAGTCGACGGAGGCATACGTGTAACTTCCGTCGTTGAAGTAGTTGCAGGTACACACGCCACAATCTAGCGTACACTTGTCGAACTGCTCGCAGGAGCCGTCGTTCATTTCAGTTTCGTCCGCGAGCACGGGCATTGAACAGCTATCGAGGTGGCGGGCGGTGACGTCCAAAGGATTGGCCGAAACGACGATCGCCCCCTGATCGTCGATGGTGAATTGAAGATCGAGGTCGCCGCGGATCTCGATGACCTCGCCGAAACAGTAACCTTCGCGGAACGTGCTCGTCGTGTTGCCGTCAATACCTGTGGTCGGATCGCTGAGGTAATAACGAAAGCGGATGGGCATCGACGGCCAGTCGAATCGTTCCATCAGCCAATGGCCACTGGGATCGCCTGCGCACGGCTCGACGGGGGACACGGTTTTCAAATCGAGTGCCCCGTCGCATTCTTCTGCCGAGGAGTTCGAGCCGCCAGCTGACTCCGCGGCTGCGTCCGCAGAAGAGTCGTCGCCGGAACATCCAGTGACAACAGAGAGACTCCACACCAGCAGCGTCCAGGTCGGAACCGTCGCGATCGTCCAGGCCATCGGCACTTGATAACACGGGCGAAACGGACGTCCCAGATGTCAGTCGTGCGGGTTCGAGATGTCCGGGAGCACTCAGGCGCCCGCCGCCATGAGCTGGCGCGGACTGCCAATGCGCGAACGAGTGCGGTATGGTGTGCAACATGAAGCGTGCGCTGTTGTTCGGTGCCGCTGTGTGGATGCAGGGATGCAGCAAACCGACGTCAGAAGTTGACGCACAGGCGACAGCAGTCGCTCCGTCGTGTGCGGTCGAGCGCAGAACGGGGCCTCCGCCAGAGCTGCCGCACTTCTCCGCGGGGGATCCGCACAACGTGCTGCGGTTGATGGTGTGGCGTACGCAGTCTCCCAAGGGAGTTGAGGTACGCAACGCTGACGGCAGCTCGACCATCACTTACCCTCGCTACGCGGCGAAACCCAAGCCTGGGCGGTCGTTCCCCGGCGTGCAGTACGCGTACGTTCGTGCGTTCTCCTTTCTAACGACGGCAGAACGCGGCATCTATGAGGAATGGGCGGCCAACGGATGTGAGTCGCAAGTGTTGACGGCCGACGGCAGATTGTGCCCGTCAGTCGCCTTCGACGGACCGCGGCTCTCATCGCAGCAAGTCGAAGCGCTGCTGCGACTGACGGCAACCAAGCGGACAGGAATAAAGTATAAGTGCGGTTTCGATCCCCATCACGCGTTCGTCTTTTACGACGAGCAAGACCGTCCAGTGTCCGACGTGCGGGTGTGTTTCGATTGCGGGGAATGGTCCCTGCGCAATGGGCCCAAAGACTTCATGCCTGACGAAGTCTATTCCAGCTTGGCGAAATTGTGTCGCGAGCTGGAGCTGGACCGCTGTCCCAAGGGTTCGACGGCGCACGAACAACAACTGTTGACGTCCGCGTACTATCAGAAACTCAACAGCCGTACAGAAGAAGAGAAGTCGACTCCCGCGTCGCCGCTGCCGAGCGAGGTCTTAGGCATTCCTAAAGAGACGGCACTGTCCGCTCTGACGGATGTGCAAAAAGCTCAACTCTGTGCCTGGCGCTACCTGGAAGTCACGCCGCGCGAGGGGGTACGAACGAATTCGGGGAGAAGCTTATGGGTCCGTGGGTACGAGGAATGCATCGAGCGCTTTCCGCACTGCGATGTGCCGCTGGGCGAAGTGGAACTTGCCGACTTTCGTCGTAAGCCGTGGAACTCGGGCGGATCAGATTTCGTTGCTGGGGCAGCCTGCGTGGAACACTGGGCGTTTGGTGAACACGCGGGGTGCCACTGGGGAATCGATCGTGAGTGAGTTGGACGACGAGAGCGGACTACTTTGGCACATCCCGCGCTGGCAGTAACTTCCGCACCGAACTCGACAGCGCCTGGCTTTGGCGCCACCAGGCACAGGAATTCCTGGGGCGCGGCGTGTATGATGGCGCCATGGCTGCCGTCGTCCCCGACCAGAAAAAAATCCGCGGCTTTCGCACCGAGCGCGCTTTCGGGAGCTGGCTTTCGAAGAATCACTCGCGAGAAACCGAGCTGTGGCTCAGGATCTACAAGAAAGGCACTGAGGTGCCGAGCATCACGTACTCGCAAGCGCTCGACGTGGCGCTGTGCTGGGGTTGGATCGACGGGATAAAGAAGTCCTTTGACGAAACCTCCTTCCTGCAGCGCTTCACTCCTCGGCGGCCGAAGAGCGTTTGGAGTCAGATCAACCGCGAGCACATCGCTCGTTTGACGGCTGCTGGCCGCATGACCCCCCACGGCCAACGCCACGTCGACGCCGCGAAGGCCGACGGCCGCTGGGATGGGGCCTACGCTCCCATCAGCAAGACCACCGAGGACACGCTGCCCGCCGATCTGCGCGCTGCGATCGCTGCCAACCCGAAAGCGCGAAAGACCTTTCGAACCCTCGGGAAGCAGAATCTCTTCGCGCTCTCGTTCCGCACCAACAAGATGAAAACCGCCGCCGGGCGAGCGAGAAAAGTGACCGAGCTCGTGGACATGCTGGCGCGCGGTGAAACCATCGTTCCAGAGAAGCCCAAGCGTTCGAAAGCCACACACTCGCGCAAAAAGTGAACACTCTGGTTCGGTGAGGAGACACCTGCGTCGCGGCGCCGAAGGGGTTCGTATTTCGCCAGCGCAACGGGGCAGCCCCACGGGCCCTCGGCAGACGGGGAGATCCAGTGTTGGGGAGACCCAGTGCGGGGCGTGCGCGGCTCCCGCTATGGAAAGTGCGGCAGGGTGCGGGCTAGCGACGTGA
>CBFGUG010000031.1:0-80590 GCA_965651905.1 uncultured bacterium
CGCTACGAGAGAAGCGAACAGTGCGCGAACGGCATCTCCAGAAAGCTCCACGGCGCGCTGGCTGCAGCAGGGAGCGGAGGTTGCTGCGGACGCCCCCTGCACCAACCAAGCGGATGAAGTCGACTCCGCCCGCAGGCGTCGTAGATTCACCTGCTTCAGTCCGCACAGTCGGTGGGTGCCCCTCCACCAAAACCGTTTCCGATGGGATCGAGGTGGGCACAGGGCTCGGGCCTGAGCTCGGGGAAACACGCGCCGTTGGTTTCAGACGGCATGACCCCTTCGTCGACCAAGCACTGATGCCACTCGATGAATTCATCCATACATTCGCCCTGCATGCTTCCGAGCATCGTACACGACTCGGCGAACGTCGCATCATTGCACTCTGGTCCGAGCCCTTCTTGCACCTCGGTACACACTCGTTCGAGCTCGCTTTGTAAGTCGGACGAATCGTCCTGGTCTGCTTCCGACATACCGCCCTCAGCAAGTGAGGGGTCGTCCGCCTGCGTGCCATCATCCATCCCCGCGTCGCTGCCGCTCGAGCTATCGTCTGCGGACTCGTCATCTATCGCGGTAGGGTCGTCGCTCGCGGCTCCTGCGTCCCCGGAAGGCTCAATGGCGTCATCGGATGTGTCGTCGGCGGGTTCGCCAGCGTCGTCCGCCAGATCATCATCGCTCGAGCCGTCATCCGAATCGGCGGGCTCATCCGCGTCGCCGTCGGAGCCAGTGGCGCCATCCCCGTCATCCGAATCGCCGTCATCCGAATCGCCGTCATCCGAATCGCCGTCGTCCGAATCGCCGTCGTCCGAATCGCCGTCATCCGAATCGCCGTCGTCCGAATCGCCGTCGTCCGAATCGCCGTCATCATCCCGGCCTGCGTCGACTTCCGAGTCGCTGTCGTCATCAGCGCCCGCCCCGTCGTCGCGCTCACCCGAGTCGCCCGCCTCGGAGTCGTCGCTGACGGCAGAGTCGTCGGATCCGGTTTTACCGCTGGTGCCATCCTCCGAACACGCCGCGAGGCTGATTCCACCAACGATGACCCACAATGCAGAAGAACCTCTCATTCGCCCCTGATAACTCGCCGCCAGCCGCAGGACCATAGTGAATTTCGCGACATCACCGAAGCCATGACGTGTGTCGTCACCGCAACGGGTAATGCTCGTCGGACGAACCGCTCGTGGGTTCGTGAGCGCGAACAGGAGACCCTCCCGAAACGCCCTTGACGCTCTCTGTCTCGTGCCGTCGCCGTGCCGACTGCAGGCCCAAAACGGTTGCGCGTGACTCTGATGATCAGCATGACCCAAACAGGTCACTAGCAGCGTGGCGCTGTTGGCGACCGTAGAAGCAGATCGTTCAGATGACGCGTCCCATGCTCACGCGCTCCTCTACTTCGTAGCCGAGCGCAGCGTAGAGTCGAGCCACGGCGGAGTTGGTCGAGCGGATCTGAAGATTAACCTTCAAACAGCCGAGCTCCTCGAGACGTCGCTCGACCTCACGCACGAGAAGAGTCGCGTAACCGCGACGACGCTGCGCGGGATCGACGGCAAGGTGATAGATCCAGCCCCTCACTCCGTCGTAGCCGCCGATGATCGCTCCGACCAAGGTTTCTCCCAGGTTGGCAACGAGCAGTAGTCCGTCACCCACACGCAGCTTCGCGTCGATCATCAGTTCAGGGGCGTTGCGCGGGGGATCGTCCGGAAAAACCGTAGTCCACAACCGCACGAGCTGCGCGCGGTCACGCGCCTCGTACGAACGAATCTGCAACTGCTCGGACATGGCACCGCGCAGCCTTAGCAGAAGCGGCGCGGTAAGAGCAGCACACGCCCGCTCAGCGACGCAAGTTAGTCGAGCAGCGTTGGCCGGACTGGGTGCAGCGGTCGTCTTCTTCGCAACCAATGGTCATCAAGCAATCGTCGTCGGACGCGATGATACAAATACCGTCCTGTGCCGTGCACCAGCCGTACTCACGACACGCGGCTTGGGCTCGACAATCTTCGTCAGTTTCACCCAGTGTCTGACATTGATCGAGGTACGCAGCGCAATGACCGTGCTGCATGCACGCTTCCGACGCTTCACAGCCCGCTTGACTGACCTCGCAGTACGAGCTGTCGCCCACCCGGCAAAGGCCTTGGGTCCTACATTCCACGGAGGCCTCGCAATCGGCGTCACCTCTCGGCCGACAGCCGTACTCGCCAGCGGTGCAGCGGCCTTCCACCTCGCATACGGTAGCCGCCTCACAGTCCTCGGGGTTACCCACCCCACAGCTACCCGTCGGTGTTGGAATGCAGTACCCGCCGTTCTTGCAGAGATCCGTCGGCCTGCAATCCTCTTCAGCAGCTGCGACGCAGGTGTTATCCCTGAGAGAACACTTGCCTGAGGTCCGACACTCGTCGACCCTGGCGCAGTCAGCCGCGTCGATGGCTCTGCACTGTCCGTCGATGGCGCCGCAGCGGCCGAGCACTTCGCAGAAACTCGATGCTGCGCAATCTTCGTCGTGCATCGCGAGACACTCGCCATCGACGGCCGCGCACTCTCCACGGTTTGGGCATCCGTTCGACCCACGGCAATCGGCGTCGCTGCCGACGACACACGCGCGATCGCGCGCAGTGCAATGCCCGTTGTACTCGCAGAAGTACGACTCAGCACAGTCCGCATCGTCTTCGGCGATACACGCGCCATCGACTGCGGAGCAGAGGCCCCGTTCCGAACACCTCGTGAGCTCGAGGCAGTCCGCGTCACTCTCTACAGGGATCACGCACACCCCACCTGACGCCACACATCTACCCTGGCTCTCGCAAGCTTCTGACGCCGCACAATCGGACGTCAACAGGGCCTGACACCAGCCCTGGTCGTCGACGAAGCACTGACCGTTCATCTCGCACAGATCAGACTGACGACAGTGTGCGTCCGAAACCGCACGACACGCCTCCCCAACCATCTGGCAGATGGCGAGTGCTTCGCAAAGCGACTCACACTCGGGGTCGACCTCCAGCTCTGCTTGCGCGGCAACCTCGGCGCGCTCCAACAACGCTGCAGACTCAGCGGGGGGGTCGCCTGGCCCTGGGGCGCCACCCTCGACCTCAGAATCGGCCGCGCTGGATTCGCTGCCCTGTGCGCCGCCGCCGTCTCTGGAAGTCGAGTCCCTGGAAGCGTCATCGGAGTCTGCGTCATCGGAGTTTTCGCGCGTGTCATCCGCGGATTGGCTGCCGTGGTCTGTCGCACTCTCGGAGACGTTGTCGCGCGCCGAACTGTCCGAGGCCCCCTGACAGCCAACGGCGACGCTCAGCCACGCAAAGGACAGCAACGCACGGCAACTTCGCAGAAATCGACACATGCCCTAAGAGTTCCCACGGGTTGGACCCGCGAGCAAAACCGAGTCACCCGAGTCGACCCCCGGACCGGACAGCCTCGAAGGCACCTCGTCTCCATGGCTGGATGAGGCGCTGGACATCCGTCGAAGCTTGCTTCGTTAACCCTACGGACGTTTCGAAGCTCAGATGACAGGGCGCCTCATCGACTACGGTTTTGCGCGGCGCAAACACCATCGCCCGCTGCTCACCGCTGGTGTTGCTGGCAAGGCCTGCTTTCCTTCCTGTCGGCATGAAGAACGCTGAGACGCACGCGATCTGACGCCCCCTATTCGCACGTTTGTTTTTCGCTCAGACGACCAGTTTCTGCCGACCTCGGAGTAAACCTACGCCGATTGCGAACCCTTGATTCGCTTTGGATCGCGCAGCGAACGGTTCTTACTTGGCGCCTTGACGGGCAACGGTATCCGCGGGTTTCCTGAGCGCCTCCAGCGCATGAAGAATCTCAGCATTTTCTCCGTCCTTTCCGTCGCTTCCACGGTGCTCATTTCTTGTTCTGAGCCCGTCGGTGGTGACTCTAACAGCGGAACTGCCCTCGGGAGCAGCTCCGCAACAGCGACGCAACCTTCGACCGGAAACTCGACGAACACCCAATCGCCGAGTGAATCCACGGCAAACACAGGCAGCACCGTCGGCTCATCTCCTACCGCAACCACTGGCAATACCAGCGACACCCCAGAAGTTAACAACGCTGGGAACGATGGCGCGAACCTCGGTGGCTCGACGGAAACTCCGCCCAGCGCGCCAAACATGCCAGACACCAGCATGGAGAGCGGAAGCACAGATGATGGCACCACAGATCCACCAGCCAGCGGCACCGACGACGCCATGATGGAAGGCATGGACGACACCGACACGGACGACACCAACCCAGGTGGCAACATGGGCGGTGGTAACCTGTTCGGTGGCGGCATGGCGGGCGGCGACATGGCCGGCGGAACCATGGCGGGCGGCGACATGGCCGGCGGCGACATGGCCGGCGGCGACATGAGCGGCGGAACCATGGCCGGCGGCGACATGGGCGGAACCGACGAGCCCGAGGAGCCGCCGGGCCCCGTCCCCGATCCTCCGCGTATCCAGGGCGGGCAAGATGGTCGCGCAACCCACTACTGGGACTGCTGCAAACCGAGCTGCGCGTGGCCCGATCAAGGTTCAGCCATGAGCTGCACACTGGACAATCAAATCCAGAGCAATCCGGACGAACAAAGCGGGTGTTTCGGTGGAAACGCGTACCAGTGTTGGAGCATGTCGCCGTGGGCGGTCAGCGACACGTTGGCGTACGGCTTCGCAGCGTTCAACTCGGGCGCTTGCGGCACGTGTTACCAGCTCGAGTTTACTGGCAGTAGCAGCTCTGGCTACGACGATCCGGGCTCGGCCTCGATCTCGCACAAGATCATGATCGTCCAAACCGTCAATCGCGGCGGCATCGCGGCCGGGCAGTTCGATCTACTGGTTCCCGGCGGCGGTGTCGGTGACTTCGACGCATGTTCGAGTCAGTGGAATGCCACTGGTAACCTCGGAGAGCGATATGGCGGCTTCTTCCTCGAGTGCCGTCAACAGAACGGTGGCAACCACGATGGCATCGTGAACTGCTCCCGCAACCGCTGTCAGGAGATGTTCGCGGACCCTCAGGAGGCCGATTTGCTCGCGGGTTGCCTGTTCTGGGTCGATTGGGCGAACGTCGCAGACAACCCCAACTTTCGTTACGCCCAGGTCGACTGCCCCGCCGACCTATCCGCGGCGTCTGGCATGTAAACCCCTAGCACGCCTGAACGACCCGCGCGGCGCTCAGCCCAACTTACGCAGCGTGATCGCCTTCTCTGGACAAGCCCGAACACACTGACCACACGCGCTGCACGCATCACTACGGACGGCGTAAGCCGTCCGGCGCCCATGAGCCATGCTCTTCAAACGCGCGAAGAACGGCAGCGCCGCATACTCCGCGTCGTCCATGCGCCCCACTTCGAACACGTCGAAGGGGCAGACGCGAACGCAGTCCGACTTACCCTCACAGCGTTTGCGATCGACGACAGGCGCGTAGACACCGGGCTCGGCGTGACACTCGCCTGAATTCATGGCGGTCGGGGCCGAACGAGACATGGACGTTCTGTACCTCGGCCAACCCACGGACGCAAAGCCACGACCCTCTGAAACCGGGCTGAGTCGCGAGGCGCCCGTCGGGCGTTCAAACTAGGAGTCGGGCCTCGCGTCAACCGGTCGCGGTTCCTTTTCGGATTTAGCTCGAAAGGCCAGCGCAACGCCTACCCCAGCGGTCCAACTCAGGCCCCCGACAAAGATGTGGCGCTTTGTCTGAACAATGGCGTGACAGGCTCGGCGCTTCCACCTCTACTTGCTGAACACGTCCGCGACGTCTCGGCGCGGCCAACAGCGGTACGGCGCGTGGCTGTAGTACTTGGGACGGCGGTCGAGCCGCAGGTGCAACCACCCTACACCCAAGCCGCTGCTGCTCAGCCATACTGGTTCGTCGAGATCCCGATCCAGCAAACGCTGACCAACCCGACGAAACACGTCGTGAACCTGCTGACGAGGCGCCCCTCGAACGAACGCCGTCAAGTGAACATAGTGGGAGAGCGCCGCTCGAGGAGACGGGGCGATCAAGTGCGCGTCCCCACCGAGGTTTCCAAAGTCCACAACGCCCTCCGCGTCGCTGAAGTGCTCCGCAAACGAGTCCGGATCAGGCGCCATCTGAACCAGCGCTGGAGCGTCGATCAGCGCGTACTCGAATGGAGCCGAGAGCGTGCTTCGATGGATCGGCGGCGTCTCCCAAAAAACTGCGTCGAACGGCGCGCTAGCCAGTTGCGCTCTGAACGCCTCACGTGCGCTAGCATCGTCTCGCAGGCAGCACAGGAACGTCCCGTGGTCAATAGCGCGTCCGCCGTCCGTAACTCGCACGACGACTCCTCGAGCCACGGGAAACTCTTCGAAACACCACATCGGACGCGCAGCTGAAAGCGTAACATCACTGACCGGTCGCGTTCGGCCCCAAGTCATCCCAATCGTCGTGACAGTGCGGGTCCGACGAGGTTCTGCACAGTTCGAAAGTTGCGACGTGTGCGCTGATGATGGCCACGACCGCCACCGCGCTGACGACGAACTCGGTAAGCGCCGACTCGTCTTCTAGCGTTTCGGGGTCGACGGGTACGGTAGCGAAGTGCTCGACGCACACGCCGCGCGCACTGCCATGTGGACACCGAGAGTCCCACGTCGCCGTCGCGCCCGGGCAGGCTGCCAAACAGCGCAGGTACGACTCCTCCACGCGAGACAACTCGTCGCACGAAGCAGCACAAATCGCTGAGCGGCGGCCTAGCTCCGAGCTCTCGTTGGTCGGCAACGCCAACCGCAGCAGCCTCGGTCGTTCACCCACGGAAACCCTCGCGTGTGTGGGCGGGCTTTCGGGCGGCCCCAGGGCACTACACGCCCCCATCAGCATTGACATCGACAGCGCCAGCGCTCGACGTGCGAGAAACCCTCGACAGCCCACGGCTGCTGAACAGAGCAAGCGCCGTGCCTCGCGGCCAAAGAGCGCAACTTGGAGGTGTTCGTTCGTGTTTCGCTAAACGTATCGCAACAGGTGTGAAAACCAGTCACGAAACTAGTCCACTCGTGTGGCAAGGAACGCCCGCACCTCGTCAATTTCATCGCTGCGTGTAAGCGATCCTCACGGCGGCCGTTGGCGCCCCATGTTTCGTCTCCAACGTGCGCTTCTGGCGCTGCTGTTGACCGTTCCACTAGGCTGCGCCAACAGCGCTGAACCCCTGGGGCTCCAGGCCCAGGAAGCACCACCTGCAGAGGCTCCCGCGGGACAACCTGCGGCTCCGACCCCTGCGCCTCCACTCGACACGGCGCCTCCACTCGACACGGCGCCTCCTTCGTCAGACGTACGCGCCGCGGCCACGACGAGCGCGGCGCTCGAACGCCAGACCACGAAACTGATCTACCGCGCCGCGTTCAACGTGGCTAGCGCAGATCCAGACGCGTCGAGCGACCAGCTGCTCAGGTGGATGAAGCAAAGTGGCGGCTACATGGTAACCCAAGAAAACCACTCGCTGACGTTTCGAGTCCCGAGCAGACACTTCGACGCTGCGGTCGCCCAGGTGGAACAGAGCGGGGACGTACTTCACCGCAACGTGGAAGTCCAAGACGTCACGGAACAATACTACGACATCGCGACGCGCCTCGCGAACGCCGAAGCGCTCCACGCTCGCTTGACTACGCTGCTCGAGCGCTCGAACAGCGTTGGAGACACCCTGGAAGTCGAACGGGAGTTGTCCCGAGTGTCCGCCGAGCTGGACGTACTGAAGGGTAAACTGCGCAGACTGGGTGAACTCGTAGCGTTTTGCACGCTGCAGGTTACTTGGTCACAGCTCGAAAGCAGTACGCCCCTCGGCTCGCCTCGCCTGCCTTTCGCGTGGCTGGGGACCCTGGGACTGAGCCATCTGACGAATCTGGAGGAACAGTGAGCATGTTGCGACTGATACTGGCAATGCTGGCGCTGAACACGCTGGTCGGGTGTGACGAGTTCGAGCTGAGTGCGCCACCTGGGTTCGTAGAGTTGGAAAGTAGCGCGTACGCCTTTCAAGCGACCAACGCTCAAAATGTCGTCATCGCCGTCAGAACGCTCGACGCCAACGGCGCCAGCCACGAGTTTTGGCAAACTGCCGTGCGAGAACAGATGCGACGACTCGGCGGCTACGAGCTGGTCGATGAACGGGACGTTCGCAGTAAGGATGGCACTGCGGGCTCACAGCTTTCGTTTCACAGGCAAGAAAACGGCAAGCGCCACGTCTACACGGTGGCCACGTTCGTGAAAGAGGACTCTTTTGCGTTCGTCGACCGCCGCCGACTGTTCGTCGTGGAGACTGGCGGCGAGGCAGCCGCCTACGAAAGCCAAGCAGACACCCTGACTCGCACGCTGGCGTCCATCGAACTATGAGCACCGCGTGAGATGAGTAACCCTATGCAGTGAGACGCGACAGCTCTGGCACGTCGGAGCAAGACGAGCGGTCGAGCCACCGAGCGCAGCACTTGCAGGACAAGTCCAAAAGGAGCTACGCTTGGAGCAATGGCGCAGTTGCTGTTCAAACGACAGGGTGTGCAGCAGTACATCGAGCTGCTTCAACTGAACAGCATCGGGCGTCATCCAGACAACACGATTCAGATCCTCGACCAGAGCATCTCACGCATGCACTGCCAAGTTCTGCAGCAAGGCGTGCACTACGCCGTACGTGATCTGAATACGCGCAACGGCACCTTCGTCAACGGCGAACGCGTCACGGGCGAACGTCTGCTGCGGCACGGTGACGAACTGGAGGTAGGCAGCTGGCGCGCGACGTTCAACAGTTTCGACGCGCCGAACCTCTCGCCCAGCGTGGCCGCCCCCATCGAACCCGAACCACTGAGCAGCACGAGGCCGGGAACGGCTCCGATTCCAGCGGTCGTGGCGGAGCAGGTTTCGGAAGCACGACGAACGAAATCCGCACTGGTAGACGTGGTCGACTCGGGCACGAACATCGGAACGCAGCTCGATGCCACGGTTCGTGGCTTTCAGCCGGGCTCACGCATGGCCACCAACGTCAGCAAGTTGATTGCGGACTACGAGCGGCTGCGTCTCACCCACGAGCTATCGCGAGAGATAGCGCTCGAGAGCGACCTCGGTGCGCTGCTCGACAAGATCCTGCAAAGTGCGTGCACGATCGTCAGGGCCGACCGTGGTGTCGTCTTCTTGAGAGACGAGGCTGGCGCACTCGTGCCGACCGCCAGCCGTCGTAACGATGGCTCGAATGCGCCAATCGCCGTCTCTTCGACGATCCTCGGTCACGTGATGAGCGAACGCTCTTCGGTGTTGACTGGTGACGCGCAGGTCGAGTTCGGACGTCGGGGAGCCAGCGTGGCCATGCAGCGCATCAGTTCGGCGCTAGTCGCGCCCCTGTTGCACGAAGACGACTTACTCGGCGTCTTGTGGCTGGATAGTCAGAAGCTCGGGCACTTCACCGTGACGGATCTGGAACTCGTCACTACCATCGCCGCGCAGGCCGCGATGTTCATCGAAATCAACGCGCTGAGTCGTCGGATTGGACAGGAAGCGGTGGCCTTCGAGCGTCTCAGCCGTGTGCTTTCGCCGAACATCGCCGAGCAGGTACGCTCGGGAAACATGATCGTTCAGCGCGGGGGTCAGCTGATGAAGTGCACCGTGCTCAACTCCGACATTCGCGGTTTCACCAAGCTAGCCCGAGAGAGTCCTCCACAAGACGTCGTGGAGATGCTCAACGAGTACTTCGAGAAAATGGTGGATGCGATTTTCAACTTCGAAGGCACACTCGACAAGTTCATGGGCGACGGCATCATGGCGCTGTGGGGTGCACCCGTAGCACGAGCGGATGACGCCAGACGCGCCGTGCACTCTGCAATCGAACAGCTGCGCAACCTGGACGTGTTCAACGCCGAGCGGAAACGACGCAACGGCGCTCCACCGCTGGAGGTTGGCATCGGCATCCACACGGGGAAGGTCGTGGCGGGCTACATCGGCAGCTCACGCGCTTTGTCGTACACGGTGATCGGTGACACCGCCAACACCAGTGCGCGGTTGTGCGGCATCGCACGCGGCGGACAGATCCTCGTCAGCCGCGAAACGCTCGCGGAACTAGACGGCGAGTTTCCGTTCAAGGAGCTGCCAGCAGTCACGCTGAAGGGGCTCGATCAACCGATCGCCGTATTCGAAATCCAGCGTGAGAGCTGACCGCTTCACCCGCGTGGCGAATTCTTCAGTGCGCCGCAGCCCAAGCAGATCATTTTCTGTATTCACAGAATACTTCTTTCTTACTAATGACTTAGCAGCGAACGAAGCATACGATTCGTATTCGGCAGAATACGAACTCACGAAAAACACTCTGCTTCGGCGAACGCTCCGTGCCACAGCATGGGGGTGCCCGAGCCTACCGCCAAACGACAGCGCGCCCCTGTCGACGTCTTCAAGTTTCGAGACTATCGCGAGTTCCTAGCCGCGTATTACGCCGCGAAGAAGAAGAGCGGGCTTTCGTATCGCGGCTTCGCGCGCGACGCAGGGTTGGGCGCCCCAAACTACCTGAAGCTGGTGATCGACGGCGAGCGAAACCTCTCGGCGTCCATGGCCAAACGCTTTGCCAAAGCCTGTCGGCTCAATGGGGAGTCCGCGGAGTACTTTCAGACGCTCGTCGCGTTCAACCAGGCAAGTAAGGATGACGAGCGCAACGAACTGCACGATCGACTCACGCGCTTCGCGCGCTTTCGCTCCTCACAACGCTTGGACCTGGCACAGAAAGAATATCACTCAAGTTGGTTCATCCCCGCCATCCGTGAACTCATCGCCTGCAGTAACTTCGTCGAAGATCCTGGATGGATTGCGGACGCGCTGTGGCCGAAGATCACCAAGACCCAGGCGAGGAGCGCGCTCGACGTTCTGCTGGAACTTCAACTGGTGGAACGTGATGAGCGCGGACGGCTGCGACAGAGTACCCGTGCGGTCACCACAGGCCAACAAGCAAGCGGCCTGCACATCCGCAACTACCACACCGAAATGATGCAGCGCGCGATCGGCTCGATGCACGACGTGCCCGCCCCGCAGCGTTACATCTCGGCTCTGACGATGAGTGCCAGCGAGGCGACGCTCGCAGAAGTAAAACGTCGCGTCCTCGAGTTCCGACAGGAACTCGTCGCGTTGTGCGATGCCGACCCCTGTCCGACTCGCGTCGTTCAGCTCAATCTACAACTGTTTCCCCTAGACAGTGCCGCAGTCCTCGATTCCGAGGCGAGCACTCCTACGCCTGCGACCCAACAAGCCAAAGCTACGAGGAAGTCCCGATCATGAAACGCTCCTCCCGTCCCCAATCAAACTTCAGTTCGTTGACGCTCGCGTTCGCGCTCGCAGCAACGACCGTGAGTCCGCTCCTGACGAGTTGCGGCGCCCAATCGAACGACGCGACTAGTACGGATACGGGCAATCCACCCGTCGTCGATGCTAGAAAGATCGACGTCACGTCTACGTCAGATGGCGTGCTCGTTCGAGGTACGGAGGGTGCGATTCAACCTGGTGGTGCAGAAGTCGTCGTGAAGAACGTCACTTCGGGGGGTTCGGCTAGCGTCACGGCTGCTGCAGATGGTTCGTTCGAGGCGGAGTTATCGGGGAGAGTGAACGACCAATACGAAGTAGAGGCCAGCGCAGGCGGGCGGAGTGCGGAAGCCTCGCTCTCCTCGAACACTGAAGAAACGCCCCCGCTAGAGCTACAATGTCTCGACTCGGCCGACGACGCTCCCGACAGCGCGACGTCGGGGCCGCAGTCATGTAACGTGTTGTGGGCCGAAGCGCGCTGCCTCGCCGATGAAGCCGTCGAAGGCGCAGATCGCGCGTGCGCCAGTGACGACGACTGCGTGAGCGTAAACACAGCGCCTGACTGCAACGATTCGTGCGGCGGTCTCATGCCACTGTCGACGGCCAGTGCTCAGGCCGTCGAGGACTCTCTGAGCGACATCAACTCGTCACTCTGCGCGCAGTTCGAGGCTGAAGGCTGCAGCTACATTCCTTCAGGCTGCCCGGGGTTGCCCCCCTCTCATACAGCCTGCGTAGACAGCACCTGCCAGCAGGTATTCGGTTGCGATGAAGGGAGCCTAGCGGCTGATGCTCTCGTGGAGGCAGAAATGGAGACACTGTCCGAAGGCTGCACCGCGGACGACGAGTGTTTCGTCGTGTTCGCGCCGACCTGCAGTTGGGATTGTACCCAGCGCCCGATGTACGTGTCACAGGCGAACGCTAGTGACCTCAACGGACTGCACTCTGCCACCGCACGCGCGTGCCTGGCCGCGCTTGATGACGAGATCTGTCCGAGTTCCAACTGCACGAGCAACGACCCTTCTGAACAAGCCGTTTGCCGCAGCGGAAGGTGTGTGGATAGTAGGCAGGCAGCGGATGACCCGGACCAACCATTGGCGGCTGACGAAACCCAAGCAGTATCGTCCCAAAGTTGCGTGTGGGGTATCGACGAACTGCTCGCCGAAGTTGGCGCGCCCGTCACGGCAGACCGCGTCGACTGTGGTTCTACGAACGGCGCCTTCATCGACGGTGTCGTAGAGCTCTACGAGTGTTTCGACGACGCGCCTGCCGATCCAGGTGCGGAGTTCACACTCAACAACTGTACCGACTGCAGTATACCGTCAACCTACGTCTCGACGCCGGATGGTAACTTTTACCACATATTGATGGAGGCCGACTTGTTCGGCGATCAATGGCGCGAGGCCAAGGTCGAGCGCTGCTCCAGCGTGGAGCTTGCGAGCGGCGGCATCAATTGCACATCGAGCGAAGAGCTCTATTCGTGCACGGACCCCATCGAGCAGTGAAGCCAGCTCGAATCCGTTGCTGCCGCCGCCCCACCAAAGTCACTTCTCGGCGGCACGCATGGTCAGCGCGCCTGGACTTCGGCACTGCCCGCCGTCGAGACGCTCCACGTCTTTCTGCAATCTCGAGCGCAACTGAGACAGCTGCTGCTGCTCGGGAACGAACTCCAGCTTCGTGCCGCCCTCGATGTCTTTTGCGGTGATCGACACGGGCATCGAATCAGCCTCGCTGGTATTCGCAGCTTCGTCAGTTCGATTCGCGGCCGTCGCGTTGCGTCCAGCCGTCTGCTCCTCGATGTCCGCGTTGGGATCTTCGTCGTTCGACTCGTGATTCGGGTATTTCTCACTCTCGGCGATGTCGCGGGCCTTGGCCTGCAGGTTGGCGACTTGATCTCTTTGCTTCGTCGTCAGAACGACTGCAACCGTTCGCCCATTTTCGGCCTCGAGACGCGCAGCAACCCCGGGGACCTCGAGCGGACACAGGCCAGCTTGCATCGAATCCTTCGAGTCGTCTTCGTCTGAAGTGACCATGTCGGACACATCGTTGGACAACTTCTGAACGCCCGCTTGCAAAGAATCCATGGCGACTCCGAAGCCGCCACGCATCTCCTTCCATTCGGCCTCGTCAGCCGTCTTGGCGCGCGCCAACTCACCTTCCAGTCGGTTGCGCTCCTGTTCTAGATCGAACAGCTCTTGACTCCAAGATGCCCGCTCTTCTTCATCGACGAACTTGGCTTCGTGCTCCAGCTTTACGCTGAGCCGACCTATCTCGTTCGACACTTCATCCAAGTCTTTACGTGTTTGCTCGATGAACTCTTGGCGCTCTGCGCTGAGTTCCTGCTCTTGCAATTCCGCGTAGCTCGCAGGCTCGCGGTTGGCGTCGTCTGCAGCGCACCCGCCACAGACTGATGCAGCTAGGACGGCTGCCGAAGTTACACTGATCGCATACAAGCGCATGATCTTGACTCCAAAGTACTCTTTGCTTCGCGACGGGAACCATCCCCGTCGACTCGACCGGGCGCGATGCATGGTCGGTGCCAAGGAGAGAACCCGGGCAGACAAAGCGCGATTGTTCTAGGATCTCACCCGTCTCACTGACGACCAGCACCTCGCCGTGGTGCTCAGCGATTGACGACTCGTGCCCCACCGCGGCCGTTCGCCGCGTGCCCGATTGCCCTGCTCGCCAACACGACCATTCAAAACGGTGAAAGGCCAGCAACGGATGTCAACCAGGTATCCGTTACTGGCCTTTCACCAGTAAGACAAGCTGTAAACTTTATGTCACTACCGCGTCAGGCGCGGTTCGCGTTCTGATCGTGGCAGGCGCCGATAACTCCGTGCCCCGTTATCGCGAACGCATCCAGTCGTCCACTTCGCGCTCGACCTCATCCCGCCGCTTGCCGTAACGCTCCTGAAGCAGGCCAATCAGCTTGTCCTTCTTGCCAGCGATCACGTCGAGCTCGTCATCCGTAAGCTTGCCCCACTTCGCGCGCGCATCGCCTTTGAGTTGAGTCCATTTGCCTTCTGCAATATCCCAATTCATCTGTCGTTTCCTTTCATTCCCAGGCGTCGAACTGAATGCTCGACGCCTCGGTTCTCCCAACCTGCTAGTGCATGCACCATGCCACCCCCGCCGATCTTTGGGTTTGGCCGCTCTCGAGCGCTCTCGTGAGCTTTGCCCATGCGTCCGCTTCGTTTCCACACCGCCCCAAGTGTGCGCTTGTGCCACCCACTGCAGGCCTGTGGAATCCTTCGACGCGTAGGGGGTGCTGCGTTTAGACGATGTGCGACCTCCCTCGACACGAGTGGTCATGCGGACAGTTCCACAGAGTCGCGCTGAGATGGAACGCGACTTGCTGCGTGAGTTGCTGATCGTTGAACGCCAGTAAAAGGAGCAAGGCATGGCTACGAGAAGAAACGCACGAAGACACAAGCCTGCGGGGCGACAATCGAAGATGGAAAGCGAAAGCAATCACCAGGCAGCCGCGCGCTACGACGAGAACGTCGGGGAGTTCATCGAGCAAGCTGACGTGGATGGGCTAGCGCGCGAAGCGAAGAAGGCACTCGAGGGCGACGAGACAAAGAGCCCGCAGAAAACCGACGAGGGCGGCAAGCCTGCGCGCCGCTGACGAGGAGATCAGGATGCTCGACATCAGAGTCCGACAGGACGATTACCTAGAGGTGGTAGCGCGCGGTCGTCTGAGCAAGACAGACTACGACGTCGTGACGCCCCAGCTGGAAGCAGCACTGAAAGCCCACGGGAAACTCCGCTTGATGCTGCGAGTGAGTGACCTCGTCGGATGGACGCTGGAAGCCTTCATCAGCGAACTGAAATTCGACACCAGTCACCGAAACGACTTCGAGCGCGTCGCGATCTTGGGATCCAACGCGATACACCGCGCCCATGCACTGCTCGCGAAGCCCATGTTCACGTGTGAAGTACGCTACTTCGACGCCGAGACGCAGGAACGAGAGGCGCTTGCGTGGTTGGAAGCACCGCCAGATCCCCTCGAGGCGTTGACCGATAGCTCATCGCGCGCTCGATCGAGTCAGCCGTGATCTAGCCCAGCGCGGGGAAATTTCTTCGTTTTTCGGAGCACCTCAGTGAGCCAAAGCTCACTCGGGGTGCCTCGCCTGGGAAAGTTCTGGTCGCCGGGCAGACGCGCGGCATAATTGTCCACGCCGCATGAAAAGCACGCGACAACCATGGGACGATCTCGAACTTTGGCTTCAGGCGCATGCCGATGATGACACCCAATGGTGGCCATTCGTCAGCCTTCGCCCTCCACAGCACGAACGCATGAGTGATGCGCGCTGCTTGGGACTGGCCTGCTTGTACGCCCTACCAATCACGCTGTTGGTCGCGATCATAGGTGCCTGCGCAGGTGAACAGATCACGGGCGCAGCCCTGACGTCATTGGCGGCGCTCACCTGCGGAGCTGTGTACCTGCTGCTGAGGGTGGCGCTGCTCGGCGTGTGGAATCGCCGAGCAGCGCAGCTCGTAGCCACGGTACAGCGCCGCAGGTGATGCCCAGCACGCTGCCGCTACATCAAGCGGCGGCCGCTGGTGAGCCCCATGATCAGGGCGATGGCCGCCACGATCAAGAAGCCTACGAACAGAATCTGCGCGATGCTGGACGCTGCGCCCGCGATCCCGCCGAACCCCAAGAGTGCCGCGATCACCGCGACGATGAAAAAGCCTAGTGCCCATCTCAACATGATTATCTCCTAACTGTGCCTCGGGTTTGGCACCTCTCACTGAGGCACCGCACCCAGGAAGTTGTGTGAAGACAACACAGCAAGCAGCGTGCCGACTCGCGATTCGGCCCGAATCAGGCGGGTTCGAGATTCATTCATGCCTACGCCCCAGATCGCGTGTGTCACACCTGCCGTGGAGGCGGCAAAAAGCCCCGTGCGTTGGTCGCACGACGGTCCCAGAGAACTCTCACGCGACGAACCTGCAAGACGAAACGTGGGCTGGGGCGAAATAGCTTAGTAGGCTCACTGACATGATCAGAATGCGGGCCCAGCTGGGCGTGGTGTTGTGGTTGGTGGCGTGCGCGGGGGCTGGTCCTGTTGCAGAAAACGGTTCTCATGCTTCGGCAACGCCGCCAACGACCTCCACGCAGTCGCCTCCCGAGACGTCGAACACCCCAGCGACCTCGTCCGTCCATGGTGCTATGCCACGCGCCCGAACGGGAGGAACCCCATCACCGACCGCTTCCCCCAATTCTCGAGCCCCCGCTTCGGTACCACCCGCAACGCGCAAGCCCGATCCGCCCTCTCCAAGTGTGACGCCGTGTCGCCCGGGCGAGCCAAACTGCCAGCATGAAGAGGTCACGCCTCGTTCGATTATCCGCGACTTCGAATTCGGGAGCGAACGTGGTGAACAGAAGAAGCTGATCGACGACAACCCTGACGTCGGATACTTCAGCGAGATCGAACAACCGCTGCGCTACGTGCCAGACAAGCTGAGCATCGACGCGCTCGTGCGACGGCTGCCGTGCAAGGACAGTCGAGAAGACTTCCGCGCGACGCTACGCGGAGAAAGTGACCACTTTCAGATAGCCACCGAGTGGCTCGACTCGACGCCAAACGACGGTGAGCACGAGTGGCAGCTGGTGTGGGCTCGCATGCTCTTGTGCAACGTCGTGTTTCTGTTCGACGCCTCTGGCGCCCTCCGAGATACCTTGGCGTTCGAAAGCCGTGGAAGATTCTCGATGAGCGATCTCGTGATTCGCGATCGCGAACCAGACCTGCCCGAGTTGGTGTTCGAAGAGGTCGTCGGCAGCTCCGTGTGTTGTTACCCCGTGGTCAATCACGTGATTCGCATCACCTCATGGGGCAAGTTCAAGAAGGTGTTCGAACACGCCCGTTCGTACGATCACGTCGGCCCGGGCGTGCGGTACGACTATTGGTTCCAGTTCGAGTACGAGCCAAATCGAATCAAGGTACGCAAGCTATTCCCCGACGCGGAGAACAGACCGATCGAACACTTCACCTATCAACCGCATCTCGATCGCTACGTACCCACCCCCGAAACTCGGGCGTTGCTCCAAGAGGAAGCACGACGAGAGCGCGAAGCAAGAGCGCGTGACGACTACTACGGCCCGTGAGCCACGCCTATTTGCTACCCGCCCCGCGCGACATTTCCAGATCGGCATCGAGGTACGCAATCGCGCGCGCAGAGTTCACCGCCGCGCCACATGAACGAGCAGCTACAAGCCCCACGACGCGTACACCTGCACCGCGCGATCCATGGTCCAGTAAGCCGCCGCGCCCCCCAAACCATACACGACAGCGGTTTCCACACGCGCGGCGAGCGTTTCGCTGCGTCTGAGCAGCTGCCAAACGAGCGCCAACACGCCGACGACGAATAGCTGCCCCAACTCGACTCCCACGTTGAACATGAGCAGCGCGAGGGGTACGTGCTCTGGAGGTAGCCCCACTTCGGAAAGTGCCGACGCAAACCCGAACCCGTGCAGCAGCCCAAACGCGAACGCCACGGCCCACGGCGCGCGGTGTGTCCAGGTCGGCTTGCTCTGCTTGGCTTCGACAGCGAGCAACAAGATCGAAAGCGCGATGCAAAACTCGACGGGTCCAATCGGCAGCGCCGCCCAACCCAGCGTAGCCGCCGCCAAAGTGATGCTGTGCGCGAGCGTGAACGCCGTGATCGTCAGCAGCAAGCGCCGCACGTTGCGCACGAACAACAACAGCCCAGTGACGAACAACAAGTGGTCGGGGCCGCCGACGATGTGCTCCACACCGAGTTCGACGTAGTCTTTCGACAGCTCCACGTTTCGTGCGAAGGTGTCGCCCGAACCCGCGCCGTACACGCGAAGCTCGAGCGATTCACTTCCCAGTGTGCGCAGTGAACGTGCTCCCTCCAGCCAGTCGATGTCGATCGAAACGCGGTCTAGTGCACCCTCTGGAGCGTCGAACCCGATCGTGCCAAGCAACCCCGTTTCGCCGCAGTCTAGCAACGACGGCGTGCCCGACGCATCGAACGAACACTGCTCTGGAAAGCGGGGCTCGACTTGCGCGGCCGCACCAGACGCAGAGATCGGCGGCGACCAATGCACCACGAATCGTCCAGGCTCGAGCTCTTTCAGCGCGAGCACCGCGGGGCGGATCTCGTGGGCCGCTGCTTCAGCTGCCACGCCGAACACGCCCGCGGCCGCTGCGACTGCGCTCAGCTGAGCTCGCGATCGCCGAACGCGGGGCTCGAACAATGGGCAGTCATCGTGCGGCACGGAGCGCGGTTGTGCCAACGTCGGAGTCCGAATGCCAGGGGTGTTCCAACTTTTCGGAGAGGGCCTGGAGCGCACGAGCCTCACCCCGAGGCGACAGGGCGCGACAACGTGATTCACTGACTCGCACCTCGACGGACCTGCAGTAGCGGGAGCCGATCTGCGCGCCGCAAGTTCCTCCCCAAAAACCCCAAAATCGAAGCGCGACTCGAGAAGTCCGCGTCGCGTGGTCCGCTTCTTGCGTCCTCATGTCTTCGGCGCCTGTGCAGCGAGTCGACGTGAGCGCAGTGCCACGAACTCATCGCACGCGATCGACTGGCGATTCGAACGCGGAAAGGAGGAACACGGATGCCGAATCAATCTCCCACGAGCGCACAGCTGTATCGCATGGTGATGGACAAACACGTCTGTCCCTACGGACTCAAGTCCAAGTGGCTGCTGGAGCGCGAGGGTTTCGACGTCGAAGATCATCACTTGACGACGCGGGAAGAGACCGACGCCTTCAAAGAGCAACAACAGGTCGACACCACGCCGCAGACGTTCATCGGGGAGCGGCGGGTTGGAGGTTACGATGAGCTGCGCGAATACTTCGGCAAGCCGACGGCAGATCCTGATGAGCCAACTTACCAGCCCGTCGTCGCGGTGTTTGGCACCGCCGCGCTGGCAGCCTTGGCGCTCACTTGGGCGGCGTTTGGAGAGCTGCTGACGATCCGTACAGTCGAATGGTTCGTCGCGCTGTCGATGGCGATGCTGGCGATGCTCAAGCTGCGCGATCTGCGAGCCTTCTCCACCATGTTCCTCAACTACGATCTGCTGGCGCGGCGTTGGGTGGGTTACAGCTTCGTGTACCCGTTCGCCGAAGCATTGGCGGCGATTCTGATGCTGGCGGGAGCGCTCACGTTCATCTCCGCGCCCGTGGCGCTGTTCATCGGCAGCATTGGTGCAGCTTCCGTGATCTATGCCGTGTGGATTCAGAAACGGGAGCTCGAGTGCGCGTGCGTGGGCGGCGGGTCGAGTGTCCCACTGGGCTTCGTCTCGCTGACCGAAAACTTGGCGATGGTCGGCATGGGAGTGTGGATGCTCCTACGCCCGACGCTGATCGGCTGAGCCGCTGTCGCTCGAGCGACATGCACCCCGACTGCAACCGTGGTCCCGGACACACGCCGCAGTGTCACGTCGGTTGCACACTCTGGCGCTGAGGTGTGACGGCGGTTGCACGGTGTGCGGGCGTGGCCGCGAGAAAACGGCTGCGGCAGATTGGCACGATTCGCGCATTGTCGCCTCACATGTCTCGAGCTCGTGCAGTTGCTAACACGTCCACTCCCTCCCGCTGGCGTCGTCTCGGCGTGCGGCTCGGCGCGGTCGCGGCGGCGGGCTGCGGCGTCGGGCTCGGCGGTTGGATCGCATTGCACCAGATCCCGGACTTCGGTCCCTGGGCGGCGGACGCCGCGCGCAGTTTGGTCGGCGACGACACGGTCGCTCGCGCCGAAGACTTCGCGTACGCGGTGCAAGATCGCATCAAGAAGTCCGCGTACGCCGACGAAGCGCCGCAAGCGCACTGGGAAGTCGACGAACCCGAACTGCCCTCGATAAGTGACGCGATCGACGACGCCTCACCCGAGTTATTGGTGAAAAGTCCTGCAGGCGAGGCCGCAGCAGTGGTCGAGGTGAAGCCATTTCGCCCGCGTGACGTCGGGCCCATGTACCCGGAGCAAGCCGCGCCTGGCGACGGGCGTTGGGTAGCGGTCGGCGACAGCTCGATCGCCTACAAGACGTTGATCCACCCCGACAAGGAACGTTCGTACGCCGAGCTGTTCATCGCGGCCATCGACTTGTCGCGAGTCGACGTGCACGCCAGCGCGGGCACCCTCGAGCCCGAAAACGTCGCAGATGGTGCGGATCAACTAGCGCGCACGGGCCGCGTTCCCGAAGACCACCTGACCCAACTGTTCGCCGCGTTCAACGGCGGCTTCAAGACGCGTCACGGCGGCTTCGGCATGCGCACGTCGGGTGTGACCCTGGTCCCCGCAAAGCCCAAATCGTGCACCGTCGCTCGTTACAACGACGGCAGCGTGCGCATCGGCACCTGGACCGAGCTGCCCGACCACGATTCGATCGATTGGTTTCGGCAAACGCCCGCGTGTATCGTCGAGGACGGCGCGCGTCACCCCTCGCTCGAAGACTCCAAGAGCTGGGGTGCGACCCTCGACGGCGACACCGTGATTCGCCGTTCAGCGGTGGGCCTCAGCGCCGACGGCCGAACCTTGTTCATGGGTATCAGCAACGCCACCCACGCGGACTCACTGGCGCGCGGCATGCAGCACGTCGGCGCCGTCACCGTCGCGCAGCTCGACGTCAACTACGCCTACCCGCGCTTCTTGTTTTACGAAGAGGGCACGCGCGGCGAAAAGATCACGCCCCTGGCCAAAGGTTTCGTGGTCAAGCCGGGCCACTACGTGAGCGACGTCTCCAAGCGCGACTTCTTCTACCTGACGACCAAGTCGAGCCCGTCGCTGGCTCGCAGTGAAGCGGTCGACCCCACGCGCGGCGGCTGAGCTTTCGCACAGCTGACGCCATCGTTCAGCGATGTGTACCGAGTGACCGCACGAGGTGAATGCCTCGTGCGGTCGTTGCATTGCGGGCACTGCGTTTTCAGAAACTCAGTCTGTCGGAGCCTCGGCGTTTTCCGCTTCGGCCTGCAGATAACGATCGATCACGAAGGGCCCGAACGGAAAAAACGCGGCCACGAACGCCAAACCGCCGCGCGCGACACTCAGGCTCCCCACCGCCAGCGCCCGAAACAACAGCGCGCAGAAGGCGATGAACAACAAGCCGTGCGCCATCCCGACGATGCGCACCGCCATTGGCATGTCAGCCAGGTATTTCAGTGGCATCGCGATGCCCAGCAGCACCAAGAACGAAATAGCCTCGACCTTGCCCGCCAAGCGCACACGATCGACCGCGACGCGGTGTTCACTCCCAGACTCACTGACGCTTTCGCTCACTGGTTCGCTCATGGCGGCACTCTACATGGATTGCCCGACGTTGCTGCAACAAGCGACCACTGCGGCACCACGTCGCGAACCTGCCAGAACCCGCGCGCTCACTGGGGCACCGCGTCGCGAACCTTCGCCGTCGCTCCAACGCCCCAACTTTTTTCGCCATCACGTCGCGTTCGCATCACCCAACGCCCCACGTTTCCCATCACCTCGCTTGCGCGACGACTCGTAGCGGCATCATGTCGTGGTTTCGTGTAAGCCGGGCTACGTCGCGGTGGGCCACCCCCGGCTTTCGCTGAGCTCCCCCACCGCAGCTCCCTATCGCGGTCGGTGAGTTCAGCACGCGGGCGCAGCCATCGAGCTAGGCTCGAGCGGGCAGCAAGACGCGGGTCAGCCGCCGTCGGCCAGCGCCTCTCGGATGTTTCTCGCGAGCGTGGCACGAGTGAACGGCTTTTCCACCAAACGCACTCCCTCATCCAAGCGACCGTGGTGAATGATCGCGTCCTGCGTGTAGCCTGAGGTGAACAGCACGGGCAACTGTGGTCGTCGTTCTCGCACCTTCTCGGCCAGCTCAGCGCCATTCATGCCCCCGGGCAGTACGACGTCGGTGAACAGCAAGTCGACGTCGGGGTTGGAGTCGAGGCAGCGCAAAGCTGCGGCGGCGTCCTCCGCGACGAGCACTCGATAACCCAAATGCTCCAAGATGCGCACCGTCACTGCGCGAACGTCGGCCTCGTCTTCCACGACCAACAACAGTTCACCCCCGCCCGCGGCAGCCAACGCCGAGTGACTGGACGCTGACGCGGCTGCAGAGGTCGGTAGCGACCTCGGCAAGTAGATGGCCGCGGTCGTGCCCTCGCCTGGCGTACTCTGCAACCGAACGTGCCCCCCCGACTGCGTGACGAAGCCGTACACCATGCTGAGCCCGAGCCCCGTGCCACGACCTGGCTCCTTGGTCGTGAAAAACGGTTCGAACGCGCGCCCCAACACCTCTTCGGGCATGCCGCGACCCGTGTCCTTCACGACGATCCGCACGAACTGGCCTGCGCGAGCGTCCTCGTGCTGGCTCGCGTCGTCTTCATCCAACTCCGCGTTCGATGTCGCAATGGTGATCTTGCCGCCCGTCGGCATGGCGTCGCGAGCGTTGAGCGCCAAGTTGAGTAGCGCGCTCTCCAGCTGCGCCGGGTCCACTTCACACGACCACAACGCGCCGCTGAGAATCGTCTCGATCTCGACGGTCTCACCGAGGGTTCTGCGCAGAAGATTCTCGAACTTGCGGAGCAAGCCGTTGGCGTCGACCACTTGCGGCCGCAGCGGCTGACGTCGAGAAAACGCCGTCAACATCCGCGTCAAGTCTGCGGCCCGATTCGCGCCCGCGTTGGCCTGCTCGATCAGCTCGAGCGCAATCGGAGGCGCGTCCACCAGTATTCTCGATAGCTCCGACAGGCTGCCCATGATGATGGTGAGCAGGTTGTTGAAGTCGTGGGCTACGCCGCCCGTGAGCTGGCCAATCGACTCCATCTTCTGTGATTGTCGCAGCTGCGCTTCGAGGCTCCGTCGTTGTTCCTCGGCGCGCACGCGCTCCGTGATGTCTTGGGCCACGCCCATCATGCTGAGCAGCGACCCGTCGGTTCCCAAGGTGGCATGGCCACTGGCTTGCATCACCCACTCTTCCCCACCAGGGCGCACGGCCCGAACCTGAATCGAGTACTCCCCGCCCTGCTGCATGGCCCGACCGACGATCTGTTGTGCTCGGGGGCGGTCCTCGGGGTGAATGCACTCGATCACGGTGGAAAACCGCTTTGGGCGAGTCCCAGGCTCGAGGCCCAACAGCGAGTAAAGCTCCTTCGACCAGTAGGTCTCTCCGTCGCGGTTGTGCTCGTAACTTCCGACGCGGGCCAGGTGTTGGGCGTGCTCGAGTCGCCTCCGATCGGCTAGCGAACTCTGGTAGGCGAGCAGGCCTGTGAGACCATCGGCCAGACGCGCCGCAATCGCCTCGAATAGGCCCGCATCCGCATCCGAGTAGACGCGCGGCGCCCCGCAGTGGTGAATGCCCAAACACCACGCAGGCCCAGAGCGCGGCCTGACGGCGATGAACATCATCGATCGAACGGCAAAACGCTCGAGCAAGGCATCTCGGGGCACGTCTCGATGAACGGCGTCCCAACGTCGCGCACCAGGCTCGCGCAGTGCGCTCGCCATGGCCTCTCTGACGAACGGCTCCATGGGGACCTTCACCCCCGCAGCGTTCGCGCCAGGCCACTCGGGAACCGTGCGCTCCATCTGCACGGTGAAGCCGTCCGCGTCGGGATCACAGGGGAACAGTAGCCACGCGCGATCGCAATCGAGCGACATCAAAATTTCGTCGAGTACCCGCGTCAGCATCGGGTCGATCGACGGCGCCGCGAGCATCGCGCGATTGACGCGTTCGAGCACGCTGAGCAGCACGTGTTCGGGAACCCGGTTCTTACTCGAGTCGCTCTCTTCCACCGATCGGGTCTTACCGCATATTGGCGCGCAGTCCTCTCGCCAATTGACCCGCTGCTCCCTCGACGCCAACGTTCCGCTGCGGGAAGCAAGCCCCTTGACAGGCCGCGTTTCACGTAGTCGGTCGACCAACGCTGGGCTTGCGGAAGCCTTGCGCACGGCGATCGCTGCCATGCCAACCTCGAGACGAGTCGGCCAAGGAGTGGTTTCCCGTCGCACTGAAGCCCCGAAGCCCGCTGTCCACCGTGAGCGTTCTCTTTCGGCGATGGTCGCGCCGTAAGTGTACGTTTCGTTCGATTGTCAGTGTTCCCGCTTCGACTTTTGGACGGAGTAGCCGTTGGCTGTATGGAACGCCTTTCGCGCACAACCGACTGCGCTAGCTTGAATCGGCACGGGAGTACCGAATACCGAAAGTATGAGCCCTGGGTACGCCCCCTGGGCGAGCCTACACGCCACTCGAAGGACTCCGCAGGCGCGGCCAGCCTGCAGTGACCCCACCCGGAGAATCCCAAGGCAGATGCGTAACGAATCCGTCAGAGTACTGGTAATCGACGATGATGAAATCGCGCGGGAATTGATGACATCTACGCTGGAGCAGTCGGGTCTGCTGGTCGTTTCCCTGCCTTCGGCCATTGGAGCCACTCGTGCGATCTACAAGAACGACGTCGACGCCGTCGTTCTCGACGTCATGATGCCAGACATAAACGGCGACAAGGTGGCTCGATTGTTGCGGCAGAACGCTCGTGGTCGAAACCTAGCCATCGTACTCGTGTCCAGCCGCCCAGGAGGTGAGTTGGCGCAGCTCGCCGCATCGGCGGATGCCGACGCGGTGGTCGAGAAGGGACAAATTCGACAGAGCCTGAGTAAAGCCGTCGTCGATGCGTGCCGTTCGCGTCGCGCTGAAGGCGGTCGTGCCGTGGGTCAAATGTAAACGGCACGACGACCACGACTTCCGCTCCGCCCGCCCCCCCCCGATGCGTACCAACCGAACCCTCAAATCCAAACTATCCATACTCGTGTTCGGAGTGCTGACCTTGGTCGCGCTGCTGATCCTTTCGGCCGTATTTTGGGTGAACACCAAGGTCGAGGAGCGACGCTTGCACGACATGGAGGCTCAGGTACGCGCCAACATCGACAACAAGGCGAGTGTGTTGGTGGACAGCCACGTGCTCGCGTTGCGCGCTTTAGTCGCAGACAATGCGTTCACCGACGTACGCGAAATGGTCGAAGGCGCGGTCAAAGATGACCCCGAGATCGTCTACGGAGTGTTCATCTCCAACGAAGGAAAGCCATGGGCCTACGCCGCTCCTGACGTGGAGGACAGCCGAGACGGTGAGCTGGAGGTGCCCGACACTTGGCGACAGCTACCCCTCACGAAAGACAGTTGGAGCAAGAGTGTGCCTACTCGTACCTTGCTCCATGCGTTCGGCGGCGAAGTCGTCCAGGTCACGCGCCCCGTGGTCCACGATGGCGAAATGCTGGGCATGGTAGCCTACGGGTTCAGCACCGACTCGTTGCAGCAGGCGCTCTTACAAGTGCAGGTGGAGTCCAAACAGACACTCCGGCAAATGCTCAACTGGATCGTCCTGGCAGTGTTGGCCAGTACGCTACTGGGCTTCCTGCTGGTACGTCGAGTCGCCGAACGCATCAGCTCACCACTGCAGGCCCTAACTGCAGCCACCGATCGAATCGCTGGGGGAGAGAAAGGAGTGCGGGTCAGCGTCGACTCGAACGACGAACTCGAGGCGCTGGCGGGCGCGTTCAACCACATGCAAGCGTCGAACGAGGATGCCATGCAAAAGTTGAGCGACGCCATGGATGCGGCGCTCGAAGCATCGCGGCTCAAGAGCGAGTTTCTTGCCAACATGAGCCACGAGATCCGCACGCCGATGAACGGGGTCATTGGCATGATTCGCTTGATCCTCAAGATGCCCCTCGAGGGCAAGATCCGTCGTTACGCCGAAACCGTCGACGCCTCGGCGAGCGCGCTGATGACGATCATCAACGACGTGCTCGACTTCTCGAAGATGGAGGCGGGCAAATACGAGCTGCAGTCGGTCTCCTTCGAACCAGGCATCGTGATGCAGGAGGTCGCAGAGCTGCTGTCGGGTAGAGCGTATGACAAGCAGCTCGAGCTCGTGTACCGCAAGGCACCCGACGTGCCGGCTTTCTGCGTCGGCGACCCAGACAGGTATCGTCAGATCCTGAACAACCTGGTGGGCAACGCCATCAAGTTCACGGAAGAGGGCGAAGTGTTCGTCGAGTTGACCCTCGATCAGCGCGACGACGATGGCCTCGTACTCCGCACGGTCGTTCAAGACAGCGGCATCGGCATCGGTGAGGACGACATCACGAAACTGTTCGATGCGTTCTCACAAGTGGACGGCTCGATGGTGCGTCAGCACGGGGGCACGGGCCTGGGTCTCGCCATATCCAAGCGACTTGCCGAGATGATGGGCGGCGAGATTGGCGTGACCTCCGAACGAAGCGTAGGTAGTCGCTTTTGGTTTACTGTCCGCGTCAAGCAGGATATGGAGAGCCGCCGCGCCGCTTTGGCCTCGCTGCCAGACGGCAGACGAGCGATCGTCGTCGAATCCAGCCGTCGGTGGTGCAGGATCATCCGTGAGCATCTGACGACCTGGGGACTCAAATGCGACGTCTACCAGGACGGCAGGCCTGGACTCCGCGCTCTGGAAGGCAGCCGAGAGCCCTACGACATCGCAGTCGTCGGTGCGCAGCTCAGGGATCTAGCCATCGAGGACTTCGTGGCGCAGATGCGTCAAATACCCGGAGCCGAGAAGCTGCCGATCATCGCACTCACGCAACTCGGCACCACCGCAACACTCACCGAAGTCGAAAACGAGCTCACAGCGCAGATCGCCAAGCCGCTTCGACTCTCCGAGCTCTACGACTGCATCGTGGGGACGTTCGCGGGCACTGGTATCCCCGCGCCACAACCGCGCGCAGTCAGACGAGCTGTCCGAAACCGCGGCAAGAAGATCCTGATCGTCGATGACAACGACATCAATCAATTCGTTGCGACTGAGCAAGTCACAGAAGCCGGGTTCGAAGCCGAGGTCGCCAACAACGGGGTCGAGGCCGTGGCCAGAGTCAAAGCAGGCAACTACGCGGTCGTGCTGATGGACTGCCAGATGCCAGTGATGGACGGCTACACCGCAACACGCGCGATTCGCGAGTGGGAGGGTAACCAGCGACACGTCCCGATCATCGCGTTGACCGCGCACGCGATGGCTGGCGAACGCGACAAAGTGCTGGCGGCCGGCATGGACGACTACCTGGCGAAGCCGCTACGGGCGCACTCCCTCGAGCGCATGTTGGAGCGCTACGTGAACGCAGAAACGGGTGCTCGCGACCAATCGAATGGCAGCGACACTCCCAGGGTGAGTGCCCACGAGTCCCTCAGCCCATCCCAGCCACGCCCCAACAAGAACGAGTCGCTCGTCGAGTTGGACATGAGTATCAAACGCTCACCGCGATTGGTCGAACTGTTCGTGTCGCGCGTTCCAGACAACCTTCAGAACCTGGACGACGCCATTGACATTGGAAACGCGAAGGCCGTACGCGCCAGCGCCCACAAGCTGAAGGGTAGTTGTCTTGCGGTCGGCGCAGAGCGAATGGCGAAGGAAGCCGAGTCACTACAGCTGGAAGCCGAAGCGGGCGATCTAACTCAGGCGTGCGATCGCGCGAAGACACTGTGGTCGCAGTACGACCGCGTGATCGCGGCACTCGAAGCCGAAACGCCTGCGAACGACGCTGGGCAAGAGCAGCGCCTGCCCGCGGAGTGATCAACAACGCCATGCACGTCGAACATCACCATCAGCGTACAGTAGCGGACAGCCTGCCCAGGTTCGCAGGGCTCGTGTGGGCCGCGATGCTCGCACTGACCTCTGGCTGCGGTGAATCGCAGGACGATCCAGCTCCTCCCAAAGACGCCATCGTAATTGGTGCGGCCTTGCCGTTTTCGGGCCCCAAGGCTTCCACGGGCATCAGCTTGGAGCGAGCGTTGATGCTGGCTATCGAGGACGTCAACGCCGCGGGCGGCGTCGGTGGACGTCCACTCTACCTGGAGGTACGCGACAGCAACTCCGGATCCGATCGCGGTCTCGACGCACTCGTCCAGTTGCTGCGGGACGACCGCGTGGACTACCTGGTAGGGCCTGAGGAAGATCACCTGGCACTCGCGGTCGTCAGGGAGGTCAAACAGAACGACAAGCTACACATCCTTCCGAGTTTGTCTTCGCCCAGAATCAGCGACTCGGGCAGCAGCGGTGGCTGGGTACGCCTGGTCCCGTCCGCACTCACGATGGGCTGCGCGCTAGCCACCAAAGTGATCGAAGACGGGGTGCAAACCACACGCACGATCGCAGCACGAGACGATTACCATCTGGAACTCGCATCGGTGTTCGGCTCCAGCCTCTCGACGCTAGGCGGCAGGGCGATGCCAACCGTAACCGTGGCGGATGGACAGTCGTCGTACGCCAAGCAGATATCTCAAGCCGAACGTTTCGACGCTGCCGAAGCAACCGTGATGTTGGCGTACCCTCGGACAGCGGCCAGCATCGTCGGTGACATGGCGCGCAGCGAACGTATTCGCTGGTACTTCTCGCCTATGTTGCGCGACGAAGCACTGCTGTGGAACGTCCCAAAAGGATTGCTCTCAGACTCAGTAGGGATCTCACCATCGCTGAGCCACAACGACGAGTGCACGCTGGACAACGTCGAACTAGACGAAGTCCAGACAGATGCGGGCGTCGAGGCGCCGAGCACCATCGATTGCACCACTACTACCGCCTCCCGCTTCGCGAAACACTTCGCAGAGCGCTGGGAGGGTCGCCGCCCGCTGGAAACTGGTCACTTCTACTACGACGCAATCGTCATGCTGGCGCTTGCGCTCGAAGCGGCCGCCGAAGCGGGCGATGATGATCCGTCTCCTCACGACCTACTGCCCTACTTCACTGGAGTTTCCACGGGTGAGGGAGAACCGCTGCCGTGGGACGCGCTGAGTGAAGGTCTGGAGCACATGCGTGATGGCACGCCGATCCGATACCTGGGCGCTGCGGGTGAATACGAGTTCAACTCCCATGGTCAAAACACCCGCGCCGTAGTGGGGACATGGCAGGTGAACGACGGGCACGAGTTTAGAACGAGCAAGAGCGTACTCTGCCGAATCCCGATTCGGCACGACTGACGATCTATCCAACAATCCGATAACCAATCGACCTTCGGGAGGCGAGGAGCAACATGATGACCCTTGAGACGACGACCAGAGTTCTAGTACTGATGGTGAGCACGAGCCTAGCGTGGGGCTGCGGCGGTGAAGACTCTTCGAATGCATCCAGTGAAGGATCATCTTCCGATGATTCCGAACCCGCCGATGGTCGAACCATCGAACGCGAGACGTTCACAGATAACCGCTTCAAGCCAGAGTCGCTCGAGACCACAATCGACGACTTGGTGGAAGACATCGAAGACGCGAAAGTCTCGGAAGACTTTGCTCTGGGTGTCGTTCTCAAAGAGCTTACGGATTTCTGGCGCCCGGTAAACGTCGGCGCCACCCGCGCGATGAGCGAACTAGAGATCGTCGGGTCTGTCCAAGGCACCACTCAGGAAGATCTGTCCGTTCCCGAATCCGTCGCAGAACAAATAGAGTTCGTCGAAGAACAAATGTCACTCGAGTACAGCGGTCTGGCCGTGGCGCCGCACAACGAGGACCTGCTACCTGCACTCAAAGAGTGGACCGACGACAAGCGACCAGTCGTCACCATCGATAGTGATCTTCCGACGTCTGGGCGTGACATCTACATCGGTACGGACAACGCCCAAGGCGGAACCACGGGCGGTGAGACGTTGGCTGAACTGTTGGATGGCAAAACGGGACGTGTGATCATTCTCGGCAACACGGACCCCGGCTGGGTCGGAGGCTTCGACCGCACCAACAAGGCAGCCGAGGTACTGGAAGAGGCAGGCAACGAGATCCAGATCATCAACTCGGTCTGGAGCGCCGAGGACGAGGTCGCCCAGATCGCGGAGGCACTCGCGGAAGACAGCGATGAACCACTGGTGGGCATGCTCGGAGTGTTCGCGAACGCCCATGCGCTAGCTACCGCCGCACTCGACGCAGATCTGGAAGAGATGCCAACGATCGTCGCCTTCGACTTCGAACCCGCAACCCTCGACTACATGGCGGACGGCGTAATCGCCGCAACCCACGTACAACGGCAGTACTACATGGGCTACCTCTCGGTGTACTTGCTCTACTCGATTAACGCCGTAGGGCTCGAGAAGACCAAAAAGACGATCGGAGAACACCTGATCGACGGCTACCATCTCGACACTGGACTCGACGTGATCCGCGCGGAGGACCTCGACGAGTACAACGCATTCGTGGACGAACTCGGAATCTGAAGAACCTCTCGAGGGGCGTGCTCGGCATCGACAGGTGTCGTCGGCGCGCCCTTGCGCCCTCGAGCTTCTCATGAACGAATCGCAACGAGACGAGCGAACGCGCGTGGACGAAAAACTCACGCGCCGTGGGATGCTGCTCTCGCTCGGCTGCGCAGCCGTGGCTCTCAGCCCCATCGTAGGTGCTGCGGGAAAGCCACGCCTGCACGTGTTCGCCAACACTGACGTGCGCGCACAGGCGTTCGAGAAGGAATTGGAAAGTCATATGCCCGGGGTCGACGTCACGGTGTTCGGACGAATTCGAGGGTTTCAGCAGGCGTCAGGTGACAACCCCGAAGCGATGTTGGCGTTGAAACCCGTGCTCGATTCGTTGGGGCTGACGATCGACCTCCAAGGTCACCGCGATGGCAAACCGACCGAGCAATACGTGCTGGTGGCAAACGCGCGGAGTGTATCCCCCTCTGACTTGAGCGGAGACGACAAGTTGGGAGTCGTCGACATCATGGGACGTCGACGCATGCCGGGGTTCGTCACGTCCGTGTTGGGAGTCGAGACGCCGCGCCTGGCGTACGTGACGCACGAACGTGACTTACTTTCACTGCTACGCCTCGGTGCGGCGACCGCAGTCCTCACGTCCAAGCGCTGGGCGGATCTGTTGAAAGGCACGAGCCAGATGGACCTCCGTATGACCCCACTTGCAACGGAGGTGGGGCTGCCTGCCATCAGCTACCGTTCGACGATCGCGCAAAGTGCGATCGAGCAGGCACTGAAGTCGTCGAATTCGGTCAACGGGAAATTGGGGGTAAACCAATGGCGATGAAGTCTCGTCCCACGTTGGCGGTCTTCTGGACAGCCGTCGCCTGCTTCGCAGGGACGACAGCGTGCACTCCCGAACCCGAAACGGTTTCCAACAAGCAACAGGTCTTTCACTTCAAGGACGCTGCACATCGAGAGAACCTGGAGACGGTTGCGATTTTGACGCCACGGGAGCCCGCGACCAACGACCTTTGGCGTTCGCTCGTCGAAGAGCTCACGGGTGAGTTCAACATCGCGACCATCCCCATCGAGAAGAGCACTGGCGTTCACCACATCGCTGCCGAACTCGACCGCTTGCGTCCTCACTGTTTGATCGTCGTCGACAATCGCACACTCTCACTCTATCGCGCGCTGCAACAGGCGCGACCGCAGCATGAGTTCCCACCTGCGATCGTGGTGATGAGTTCGTATCTCGACCGCGCGTTGGGCGGTCTCAGATCGACGACGGGAATCGCCTATGAAGTACCTGCCGTGAGTAGTCTCGTCGCGCTTCGCGAAGTCTCCCGTCACCCGGTTCGCAAGGTGGGCGTCGTACACCGCGCGACGTTCGAAGAGTTCGTCGCCATGCAGAGACGACTCGCCGCGATCGAAAAGGTGCAACTGGTTGCTGCGAAGGTGAGCGACTCGCCGACACAGGCAGCGGTGGAAGACTCTTTGGATGCGCTAGTGGAAGACGAGAACGTCGATGCACTGTGGGTGTTGAACGACAATCGTCTGCTCACGCCCGAACTGATCGCCCACAGCTGGCTACCCGTCTTGCGTTTCGAACCGCGCCCCGTGCTGGTGGGCGTCGAGGCCTTGGTTCACCCTGAAATTCACTTCGGCACGCTTGCGGTGTTGCCCGACCATCCGAAGCTCGGAGTGCAAGCCGCCAACATGGTGTTCGACTTGGCAGACAACGGTTGGCAACTGCAGACGGATGGACAAGTCGAACACCCCGTGAGCGTGCGCACGGTCATCAACGTCGACCAAATGGCAGAGCACTTTCAGCTGCGACCTGAAGCGCTCAACAAGTTCGATCAGGCGGTGGAGTAGTTGATGGACCGCCTTCGCTCAGTTTCGAGCTTGCTCGCACAGCTGGTTGCCCCGTTATTGATGGTGCCAAGCCTGGCAGCACAGCCCAACCCGCCCAACGAGTCTTCTCCCCCGCAACAACCCCCTGCTCCCTCAGAGCGCGTGGCTCCGCCAGTCGAACCTACGCCAGACGAGGAGCGCACTTCATCGCCGCCACCACCCGTCGCGCCTGCCCCGAGCTCGAGCGAGGACCAAGCCCCCGATGATCAAGCGCCCGTGCCTCCACGCGACGGCGAGAGCGACCAGGAGAGCGGAGCACCAGCGCCGTCCGATCCCCCCCCTGCGCAAGCCACCGAGAACACGCCACCTTCGGCTCCCGTCGCAGAAGAAACTGACGCTGCCACAGTCCCAGTGCCGTCCGCCCCTGTCGTTCACCCTAAGCCGCTTGCGGGGCGCAACGCTCAGGGCTCCAACGTCGATGTCACTGCGGGGCTCGACGACCTCAGCTTGGTTGATCTGTTGAACCTCGACTTGCGCATCGTATCTACCAAGACGGATACCACGGTCGCCGCGAGCCCCGCCGCGGTGATTGTCGTGTCCCGCCAAGATATCGAACGATACGGCTATCGCTCGGTCGCCGAAGCATTACAAGACGTGGTGGGCACATACATCGTCGATGACCACATCACGCCGAACCTCGGCGTACGCGGTGTGCCGGGCGGATCCTTCGAGGGTTCGGGGGCCGTGAAGGTGATGATTGACAGCGTGCCCGTCGCCTTCCGAACCACGGGAGAAAACTGGTTGGGTCCCGCGCTGATCCCGATGGCTAGCGTGGAACGCATCGAAATCGTCAAGGGGCCGACCTCGTCACTGTACGGCGCGGATGCATTTCTGGGCGTCATCAACGTGATCACGCGCCCAGCGGGTAACGCAAGCTGGGGCGAAGTGAACGGTGCGGCTTTGGCAACCTACGAGGGCAACCCCGGATTCGGTCTGGGTGGCGCGGGTGGTCTGGTGTTGCGCCCATTTCGAATCACCATGGGCGCGCAATACCAACTCGAAGATCGTTCGGGGCTGGCGCTACCCGCGTCGTCACCCGCGCCCGTGGTCGCAGACGACGCGGGAGAGCTATCGCGAGAGCAGAAGCTCCGCTCGGGCGTGGCGCACATGCGCGTGACGTACAACCCCGTGCGCAAAACGACCTACAGCCTCAGCGCGAGGTACGCACGACGTCAAACGGCGGCAGAGTTCGCGCCATGGCTGCAGCTGACCAACGCCGCCGATCCAGATACGGGAACGTCCCTGTCGCTCGAACAAGGCACGCTGACGCTGGGCGCAGACTCGACGTTCAGCCGTAGCTTTCAGCTCGTGAGTACCGCCACGGCGTTTTACGGCAGAACACGCCCCGACGACCGCATCGATACGGGCGACACGTTTGCCGTGGTAGAACGCGACCTGTCTTACATGGGCGGCGAGGGCAGCGTCGAGGGCATCATTCGCCCCACGGACGACTTGCGTTTGGTGGTCGCAGGAGAGCTCAGTGCCGACAAGGAGCACTTGGGAGCGCCAGATTTTCGGAGTCGAGACGATGGACGTTTGATCGAGAGCGTGGGCACTGCTGAAGACTTCGAAGCGACGCTAGTGAACGTCGCGGGTCGCGCGCAAGTGACGTGGGACTTGATCGAGAACTACTTGGTGCCAACTGGCGGCCTGCGCATCGACCACAATAGCGTGTATGGCGAGCGTTTCAGCGGGCGTTTGGCGCTCGTCAGCCAGCTACGTTCAGACTTGTATGTGAAGGGCGCGTACGGAACCGCATTCAAGGCGGCGACGCCACTCTTGCTGTATGGCAGCCCGCTCGCCCCTGGAGACGTGATCGGCAGTCCAGAGTTGAAGCCCCAGGAGCTTCGTAGCGCGGAGCTGACCGTCGACTATCAACCAGAAGGCGTGGTCGACACCGAGCTCAGCGTCACGCGTTGGCAACTGATTGATCGCGCGGTGTTTCGCCCTGAAGAAATCAACTTGGTTGGCCGCAACAGCGCCGACGCCAAAGGCTGGACCATCGAGGCCATGCTGACGAGCCGCTTCTCCGACGTGGTGGGCGGCTCGCTGGGGGGTGAGTGGGTGCAAGTGACGCGGCAGAGCGGCGAAGTGGGTTATCGCTCGGTGTTGTTCGGGACCGCGCCTGCCATCTACCCCGAGTTCATCGGGCGCGGACGGTTGTGGCTGCGACCAGCGCCAGCGCCAATCGAGATTTGGACGGCGACTCGCTTGGTCGGCGCCAGAAACGCCAGCGACAGCAACACTCTCGAAGCGGGTGAGCGCTACGAACTGCCGAGTTACGTGTCCCTCGACGCTGGCGTGCGCACCCTCGACTTGCGTTGGTTCGGCAAGCGCCTGACCGAGTTTTCACTGCGTGGTCAGAACGTGCTGGATAGCGCGAAAGCGGACGCAGGTTTCTTCGGCATCGACTACCCCGCGTTGGCACCGCGCCTGACCTTGCAGATTCGTCAAGAGCTGTGATCGGACTAGGCCGTTCGCGCGGTTTGGCCCACGGAACGTGAAGTGTTGGATCGGCGTGGCTGCGTTTCGGGGCCGCGTCGTGAACGGGAACCCATCTGCGTACAGTGTCTGATGGCGCGCAACGTTCTCTCGGGGATCCAAACAAAATAAACGTGAGGCGTTCTCTGCTCAGGGCGAGCACTGCAGTTTTTCTCCCATGGATGTTGGCATCGACTAAATGTGTGCCGAACGTCTCGCTCGGGACACTAGCCAAAGCTCGACCCGGCAAGATAGGCTGGCGCGCGGATGGTTACTCGAGGCAGGCGTTACGTGATCGTAGGCGACGGCGCGGCGGGCATGACTGCTGCGCGCGCGTTGCGCATGGCGGACGGGCAAGCGCAAGTGACGTTGGTGTCCGACGATCCCAACCCCGCTTACTTTCGTGCCGCGCTGACGAACTACTTGCTCGGTGAGTTGCGCGAGGAGCAAATCTGGGCGACGCGCCCCGAGTTTTACGATCAGTATCGTCTGGAGCGTCTGCACGCGCGTTGTGTTTCGCTGGATGCGCCGCGTGGGCAGCTGCATTTGGGTTACGGCCCGCCGCTGAATTACGACGCATTGTTGCTGGCGGCAGGTGCGCGTTCGCGAGGTCCCACTTTCGCGGGTGCGGCACTGCACGGCGTGATGACGCTGCGCACGCTGCAAGACACGCGCGGAATGATGGAAGGCATCGCGGCGGGCACGGTGCGCCAAGCCGTGGTCGTGGGTGGTGGCCCGCTGGCGCTCGAGTGCGCACTGGGGATGCACGCAAGGGGCATCCAAGTGAGCTTGATCGTTCGTGGAGCTTCGTTTCTGGATGGCACGCTGGACGCCGTGGCTTCGGACCTGCTCGCCGCACGTTTGCGCGCCGCGGGGATCGCTCTGCACCTGAACGAAGAACTCGCAGGCGCCAACGCGGCTGCAAACGTGCGCGGGCAGAGCCGAGGCTACTCGCAACAAGCCAGTGTCGGTTCAGTCACGACGCGCACTGGAAAGACACTGCCCTGTCAGTTGGTGGTCGCTGCCATCGGCGTAATTCCGAATACCGAGTGGCTCGAAGGCAGCGGCGTGCAGCTGAATCAGCGTCGAGCGATCATCGTGAACGACCGCATGCAGACGTCGTTGGCGAATGTCTACGCTGCGGGAGACATCGTGCACTGGCCGTCGATGGCGCAGCTGTGGGAGCCCGCGCAGGCGCAGGCCAAGGTTGCGGCAGCCAACATGGTGGGTCAGCCCATGCAGTACGCGCCCGGGGTGCACTACATGGCGACGCGTCTGTTCGATTTGGACTGCGCTAGCCTAGGGCAGATCACTGGCGTCGCGGGAGCCGAAGAGCTGGCGGACATGCCCAAGGGCACTGGTCGAATCAACTACCGCAAGTTGGTCATCAAAGACGGCAAGTTGGTTGGCGCTTTGATGCTCGGGCATCGCGAAGACAAGGTCAGACGACGCGGACGTTGGTTCAAGCGGTTGATCGACGAAGGCCCCGACGTGACTTCCGTCAAAGCGCGCCTCTTGGACGACGGGTTCGACGTGGCGAGTTGGTTGTCCTCCGCGATGGGGAGCAGGCCCGAAGTACTCGAATCGCCCACGCGTCCAGGTTCATCCACTCGCGGGCTGACGGGAGTTTCCGCGATGTCGCCAGGTGTGAACATCGCCAAAGGCGCCGAGCTGCGTGGAACCCAAGCGATTAGCTTGACGGGATTGCTGCAAAGCGGCGGCCTCGCTGCTGGTCGGAAGGACTCCGCCACGGCCGCCATGAAACGCGCGGGTGCGATGTCGGGAGCAGCGGCTACCCAAGGACTGCAAGCGCTGCTCGCAGGCGGTGCGCTCGGAACCAGCGAAGTGAACAATGACGCGGCAGCGCAAGCCCTCGGCACGCAGGTACTCGCACAGTTCAACCTGCGACCCGCGACGGCAGCGATCCCGAGAATTCAAGCCAACGCTGCACAGCAAGAGCGTGTAGCACTGCTCAGTTGGAGCGGACAGCGCCGTGAGTTGAGCGGCAGCCTGTGTCGCATCGGGCGCGCGACTGACAGCGAGATACGTCTCGACGATCCGAGTGTCAGCTTGGTGCACGCACACTTGCAGCGTTCGGCAGGCAAATGGTACCTGCGAGACCTCGGGAGTGATGGCGGCACTTGGGTGAACGCTGCACCACTCGTCGTGGCGCGTGCCCTGCAGAGCGGTGACCGCGTCGTCGTCGGGAGTACGGAGTTGACGTTCCATTACGCGGGTGACGAACACGTCGTACAGGCGTCGCAGGTGTCGGGGCCGTTGGTGCCGCGTCTCGAAGTGCGATCAGGGCACAGCGTTGGTCTCAGTTTCGAACTACCCGCCGAAGGGCTGGTGATTGGACGCGATGCGACCTCGTGTCGTCTCTCACTCGATGAAGCGACGTGGGCCCCTCAGCACGCACGCGTCGTCAAAGTGGGCGCGGGCTTTCAGATCACACGACTTTCGCAACAAGGCGACGTCTGGGTGAACCAGCAGACGTGCAACGTCGGGCAGAGCTTGCCACTGGCCGAAGGACACCGCGTGCACCTGGGGCATGTGGAGCTTGCATTCACACAGACGCCGATCGCGGCAACGTCAGCAACCATCGCGCAACCCGCGTCGCAACATTGGGTGGGAGGCGCTGCCTCGTCTGCCGCGTCAAACAACCCAATCGCTTCACAACCGCAGCCGTCGACGCCGCCACAGGCGCAGGCGGCATCCTCTCGCACGACCGCCGCCGTCGCGTCTTCGGGGCGCAAAATGCAGGCGTTTGCTGCCGTCGGTCAGCCTCCTGTGAGTGTGCACGCGGCTCCCGTGAGCGCGTACCAGGCGACAGCGGCTTTCGGTGTGAACCCACAAAGCGCCGCGACAGCGCCGAGCCAGAACGCTGCGGGGACTCAGAAGATTTCGCAACCGCCGACGTTGGTCGTGCAATCCGGGCCCAGCCGTGGTCAGATCGTTCCGATCACGGGGTCTCTCACCATCGGCAGTCAGCCAGGGTGCAGCTGGCTGATCCAAGATCCGACGATTGCAGGCATGCAGGCGGAGCTTCAATTGAACGCGCATGGCGTTACCATCCGCAACCTGGGTCCTGCAGGCAGCCTGCAAGTAAACGCTCGTGATCCAGGCACGACCCCGCTCCAGCTCTCCGCAGGCGATAGAGTTCAGCTCGGTGTGCACACCACGCTGTTGGTGGAAGCTCCGACGCTCGGAGGCGGCCGATGACATCACTGTTCGACAGCATCGACGAACGCGCGCTCGACGACGTCACGGCATGTATCGGCTGCAACGACTGCATGCTGGCTTGCCCACTGCCGCAGTCGCGCAGCATCAGCATCGCGTCGCTCAACGCCGCAGTGAGCGAGCGTGTGATCGACGATGCCGCGGTGATCGACTTCGTCACGGCCTGTACGCAGTGCCGTCAGTGTGTCCCCGCCTGCCCCGCCGATCTCAGCCGTGCGGACATGGTCTTGTACAACAAGATGAAGGTCGAGGATCAGATCCCCGACCACCCATTACCGCTGCAGGTCGGCTCACAGGCGCGAATTTCGAACTGGACGCTCGATGTGCTGACTGGTGAGGTGGCGCAGTTACCGTTGTTTTCGGGGGTCGATCAGGCCGACGTACGCCGTCTGCTGCTGACGGTCACGTTGCGTCACCTGCAACCAGGCAACATCATCTGCGAACCTGGAGAATACAACGAACGCCTGTTGGTCGTGCTGATGGGCGGCCTCGAACAGTTCTCCAAGCTCAGCAAACACAAGCGCGTACGTATCGTAGCTTACTCACCTGGTTCGTTCTTGGGCGAGATGGGTGTGCTCGCGGACCAACCCGAGCCGTTCGGGATTGCAGCCACCCACGCCAGCGTGATCATGGAGGTGCCCAAGGCGTCCGTGAAGCGGCTGATGCAACGTTCGCCCGCGTTCGACGCAACGATGAAGGAGCTGTATCGACGTCGGGCGTTGTGGACCCACGCGCAGCGTCCCGAGGCGCTCGGGGGCCTGCCTCCCGGCATGATCGAAGAGTTGTTCGACGGCGCGGAACTGATGACGCTGGAGGCTGAACAAACACTGTTTCAGACAGGGGCCCCTCCGACAGACTTGTACTTGGTGCGAAGCGGCTTCGTGAAAGCGAGCCGCCGCCTGCCCGAAGGCGAACGGGTACTGACCTACTTTCGCGAGGGCGACTGCTTCGGTTTGATTCCGTTGTTGTATGGTGAGGCAGGTCACGCATTCGACGCCAGCAGCGCCACCCGCACGGAATTGGTGCGCATCCCTGCCGCAGTGCTGCAGCGGAGCATTCAGCGGCATCCGGGTTCGTTTGAGGCGCTCACCAAGGGCGCGATGGAAGCCGAACGGGTGGCTCGCTCACCGAACCTCAACCCGCCCATCGTCGAACGTCACTCGAGCATCGGCACTCACGCCATGCCGCTTTCACCCGAGGTGCTGCTGCAGATGGGTGTGGCCGAGGGTCGTGAAGTGCTCGTGATCGACCAAACCAAGTGCACCTACTGTCAGAACTGTATTGCCGCGTGTGAACGCCGACACGGCAACAGCCGACTGCAACTGCGCGGGTTGCAAGTCGAACATCTACTGTTCCCGACGGCCTGTCGTCATTGCGAAGATCCGCAGTGTTTGCTGTGCAGCGTGAGCGGCATCGTGCGCCACCCGAGCGGCGAAATCGGCATCGTGGAAGACAACTGCATCGGCTGTGGTGCCTGCGCCGAACGCTGCCCCTACGGCAACATCAGCTTGCACCCCGTAGAGAACGAGAAGCGCGGCTTTTTCTTCGACCTTTGGGATCTCATCCGTGGGCCACGCGAGCGAGCGAGCGCTCTTGCGGAACTCGAGCCCAGCGTGCCGAAAGTTGCCGTCAAGTGTGACCTGTGCGCCGACCATGCGGACTACGCGTGTGTGACCGCGTGCCCGACGGGCGCAGCGTTCAGAACGGACCCCAGCGCCAAGCTAGGCGCGGGCGAAATTCTGGGCAGCCCGGCCAATCGAGGGAGTCTCGGGGGTAACCACTGATGGCAACTCAGGTGGGAACCCAGCCACGAACTCAGCGGGCAACTGAGCGCGCCAAAGCACTAGGGCTGCACCGAAACCTGCGCGTGAGCGAACGCTGGGCGCTGTGGTTGCTGCTGTCGATCGTGCTGATCGCGCTGCTGACGTTGCTGCTCGTGCTGACGCTGCAAGGGCGGTTTTCCAACCTGCAACCAGATCACTGGGCGCCCATCGCCCGGGGCTATACCGCCACGGGCGAGGTCCTGGGCTGGACGGCAGCCATCGCCGCGCTGTTGTGTTTTGGCTTCTCGCTGCGCAAGCGTTGGCTGCAAGAGCGAATGCCGATCCTTCGCGGCACCATGATGGGCTGGCTTTGGATCCATGTGTTCGCCGGGCTGATAGCGCTGGTTGCAGCGCTGTTGCACGCCGGGGTCGGCCTGTTCGACGAGCGTTTTTCGACGGGCAAGCTGATCTTCTGGACGCTGGTGCTGGCCTCGCTATCGGGGTTGATTTGGCGCCTGGTCTACACGATCGTACCCGCCGGGGTAGCGGCCAAGATCGGCAACTACTCGAAAGCCGCGAGCGAGGAACGTGCGCATCAACAAGCGCTCGAGATCGAAAAACTGGCCGCAGGTGGCTCCGCACAGCTTCACCAATACAAGGACTGGCTGCTGCAGACGCCACGTAGTGCCCACGAGATGACACAAGCGCAGGCCGCCTTCGCAAACTCGGCTGAAGCTGCGGTGTTCTCCCAGCTCTGCGCCTTGGCTCAGAGTCGCGACCGCGCGCTGGCGCGCCGGGTTTTGCAGGGTCAAGCCGTCAGCAAGCTGCAGGGCTGGCGACTCGTCCACGTGCCGCTATCGCTGGCGTTCGTCGTGCTGCTGCCTGTGCACGTCGTCGAAGTGTACGACGTAGCCCCCAAGCTTCTACCCCCGAGCGCTCGCGTGAACTTTCCGGATACACCACGGGTTTCGGGCCACCACGATCCCGAGGAATGCGGACGTTGCCACAAGACCATTTACGACCAGTGGAAACACTCGATGCACGCGTACGCGATGGCCAGCCCGATCACGATTGCTGAAAACAACCAAGTGATCGAACGCGAGCTCGCCAACGCCGACAGCCCCGACCCGAAGCGCATCTGCGTCAACTGTCATGGGCCTATCGACACCGAGCTCGCCCAGGCCGACATCTTGCCGTTCGCTGGCGGCGAAGCCATGAACCGCGGAGTGACTTGCACCACGTGCCATCAGATGACAGGCCCGTCTCGCCCAGCTAGCGGCGGGTTCACGGACGGCGTGATCGCGGGGCTCGAGCGTGGACGCGTCATGTATGGACCCATCGCTGGAGCGGTCGGTAACCCCTACCACCAAAGTCGACTCAGCCCGACGATGGCGAAGGACCCCACCCACATCTGCCAGAACTGCCACGAGGTTCACTACGATCGCGACAATACGGGCCTGGTCGAAAAGGGGCACGACTTGGTGTTGCAGACGACCTATCGCGAGTACCTGGAGTATCGCGAAAACGGTGGTGCCTTCACTTGTAGCGAATGTCACATGCCCGTCATCGCAGGCCTCACGCGCATGGCGGACTCCGCTAGAATTCCCTTCGATCAAGATAGACAGGCGCCACCGCGCGAGGTGCACGATCACTCGTTCGTGGGGGTCGACTACCCCATCGACAAGCCGGGCAGCGCCGACCCCCACCGCGAAAAACGCGTCGATCTTCTCCGAAGAGGCGCAGCGTTGTCTGCCTCCGCCATTCGCTTCGACCCTCAGACCCGTCGCGCCTCGATCGACATCAGCATCAGCAACGTCGGCTCGGGCCACAATCTGCCGACGGGGTTCGCCTTTGCCCGTCAAATGTGGGTCGAGCTGATGGTGGGTGACGAGTCACGCCGCTTGTTGTTCGGCTCGGGCATCTTGAAGAACAACACGGACGATCTGTGTGACGCGAACATCTTCGACGATGCGAACAGCCCGATTCGCGAGTTCATGGTGGGCTGCAAGAAGTCAGATCCGCAGCTAGTGAACATACAGCTCAAATTGGTCGACAAGGCCGACATTCTGCGCGACGCCCAGCGTAATCCCGTCGAGAACGAAAAGGGTGAACTCATCCCGATCGCCGCCGAGGGCGCGAGCGAGCAGTCGATTCAGCGGGTCGCAGGCAACCCCGTGGCACGCAAGCGACCGAGCGATGGTCAGCTGCTGACACCGATCGAAGCGGGCAAGACTCGCCGCTACTCGTACACCTGGGTCGTTCCAGCAGGCGTGACACAGATGAATGCACGCGCGCGACTGATGTTCCGCAACTTGCCGCCGTACTTCTTGCGTGACATTGCCGACCATCAACCGCCTGACGAAGTGCCCAGACTGGCGCCGATGATCAGCAACCTCGACGTGGTGGAGATGGCTAGTACGACCAGCAAGTTGGTCGTCCCGCCTGCTGGTGACCCGCGCTAGCTGGTGTCCCGAGAACCGTGACACTAGGCAAAAGGGGTGTTCGCGTGCGAACGTGCCAAAGCGATGTCGAACCCGCGGGCACGTATAGGCATTTGGTTCGGGATCATCCTCGTGCTGATGGGGCTCGCTTACTGGACGGGCAAGCAGCGCGTGTTGTCGAGGCAGCGCGGAGGGACCTCGGGTACGCCCAGTTCGTCAGCGAGCGCTGCCGCAGGTTTCGAGGGCGCGGACGGCTGGTTCGACTACGTCGCCTGGACGAAGCGGCAGTCACTCGACGAAAGCCCGTGGCTGGACGTTCCCATCTCTGACTTCGCGAGCGCGCAACAACGAGCGCGCGACGAGTTTCGCAAACGTCATGTCTTTGCATACGACACGGCGATACACACCATCGCTGCCACACCTGTGGAAACGAAGGACGACTACTCGATTCAAGAATGGCACGCTCAGGTGAACGGAAAGAGGGTGTTTCGATACTTCAAACTGCGCCCCACCAACTTGGTTCGGGATGCAGCGACGGTCGTCGTGTTCATGGGACACGGCAAGGTCGAACAAGTACTCTCAGGTCGCAAGAGCTACCAACGCGCCGCAGCAAGTGAACTAGCGCAGCAGGGCTATGTCGTGTACGCGATGGAGAACGTGGCGATGGGTCCCACCGACTCGCGCGATACCCACCTCGCGCTGGATTCGGTGCTCAGCCTGACGGGCCACACGTGGTACTCTCTGTTGTTTGCGCACCAACTATTCCTACTCGACGTCGTGTTCGACGATCCAGAGGTGGACGCGAATGCAGTAGGCGTCGCGGGTGTGTCCACAGGGGGGTTGTTGGCACTGAGTGCGGCGGCGTTGGATCCGCGGGTGCGCGCGGCATCTGTGCACGGAATTTTCGCGAGCCTAGCGGACAGCTTCGGGCGCGATCACGCCGAGCACTGCAGGTGCGGCAGCATCGACGGCTTGCTGCCTCACTTCGACCTGCCAGAGCTAGCCGTGTTGGTCGCGCCGCGCCCGTTACACTTCAACAACAATCAGAGCGATGGATTTCCGCCTAGTGACGCAAAGGCAGCGCTGCGAGGAGTCCGCGCGGTGTATGAACGCTTGGGAGCCCCGGGCCCCATCTTTACGAGTCCCAAGGGGAAACACAGTTTCGCTACGCGCGAAGCTATGACGTTTCTCGAGGAAGCGCTTCGGCGAGACGAAGCGCCTTGACCCAGAACGAGCCCGTACCGCCCTCCCCAGGCCAAACCAGGACGCCGTCAGCTGGGATCATCCGGGAAAGCTGTTGGCGGGGTTTCCTTCGATCATGATTTTGTAGAGGTGTACGGCCGACGTACCCGAGGTTTGAAAGCACATCCGCCTCAAGTGAACCCCACCAATCGGGTTGCCTTTGATGTCGCAGCACCCCTTGGCGCACGTGCGCGTTCCCCCCGGGTAGATCCCCTTTGGGTAGTGTTCTTTGACGTGACGCCGAAACTCAGCCGAACCATGAAGCTGCACGAAGCGCTTCTTGGCGCCCTTCGTGTGGTCCTCGATCACGATGGTGGATCGGGGATCGACGTACTCGTGTTCGGGGATCTCATCACCCTCGGTCGAGAGGAACCACTTGACGACGCTTTGAGCGGCGGCGTCGACCGCGGGTAACGACTTGTGTAAATCTTTGGCAAGTTCGATGAACTCTGGCGTCTGCTTGGCCTTAGCAAAATCATCGTGAAGGGACGCAGCGAGGATTCTTTCACGACACAGTGCACAGTCCTTGGTCGACAAGGTTGCGAGCGCTGCGACGCCCTCCCGGACCTTGTCTTGCAGCACCAAGGTGCGCGCGACGTTGTAACGTGCGAACACATTGCCAGGATCGAGTTCGACGGCGCGGCGGTACTGTATCTCGGCGGCTGCATAGTCCTTCGCCTCGTCGATGATGTCGCCTGCTTTGTCCGCGTCCTTGGATGCTTTGATTTGATCTACTGGGCGGGGGCCGCGGTCGAGCGGCGGAAGAGCGTCTGCTGGCGTTGGTGCCGCACTCGGAGTCGTGGTCACAGCGGGTGCCGTCGTGGTCGGCGCGCCCTTGGGAGGCGCATCGGCCCCCTCAGTGCGCGCGCTGGTGTCACGATCTTCTTGTTGGGTAGGCGGCGCAGGCTGGTCGTTTCCGTCGCCCTCACCCAACTCGAGTAGTTTGCAGCCGGGAGCCCCGAAAGCGATCAAGGTCAACCCCAGCGCCGCGCGCGCGATGAATGAAACGTATGGCCGCATCCCGTCTCCTCGTGTTCACTGCAGGTCCCCTGGCAGCTGACACGCTTGTACCCAAGTGCGGGCCCCGCGGGCAAGCTCGCGCGCAACCCGAGCCCGAGTTGTCGCGAACGACGCCTCACGCGGAGCGGTCCCCCTCAGATACGGCCGCGGGCCGAAGAACTTTCGAGTTTCCGGAATTTTTTGGACTTGGGACGATCTGCCTCTCGCGAAATCAACGGTGTGCGTTCCGATACGGAATCGCAAAAGTCGAACTAGCGTCGACTCGCCATCGAGAACCTGGGGGGTTCCGAGTCAACAGAGCATTGGACCAGCGAGACCTCCGTCAGTCGTCTCCCTCGTGGCCGACCGAAATTCTGAGGCGATCCATGGACTCGGGTCACGGTACCCCGAAGGGGCCGTCCCAGCTCACGGGACGTCTAGCAGCGGTGCGGGCGATGCTCAGCGTGTTTGGAACCACGGGAGCCACCGTGCTATTGATCGCGCGGTGCCGTCCAAACACGATCCATCTCACGCCGACGAGCGCGCCGCCATCGAAGCGGGGGTGACGCGCGACCACTTGCCGAAGGGCACGCGCCCGTCGGCTGTGTTCACGGTCGTCGGTGGCTCACACGCTGGGCAACGCTTCGAAGTGCGTGATGCAGTAATCCTCGGACGGGAGTGTGGGCTGTCTCCTTGTTTCGAAGCGACGGGAGTGTCGCGCATTCACGCCAGACTTTGGTGTAGTGCTCAAGGAGCATTCCACATCGAAGACTTGGGAAGCGCCAACGGGACGTTCATCAACGACCGCCGCATCGAACGACGAACCTTGGTCGTTGGAGACAAGCTGCGGCTAGGTCCGTCCTTGGTGCTCGAGTTCGCTCTAGGCTACGAACCAGAGCAGTCGAACGCGCGCTCGGGTTGAAGCGGTTCGTGCAGCACGAGCGCGGACCTGCTCAGAAGCGGGTGCTGAGCGATGCGCCCGTAGGTGACACGCGCATGGTCGTTTGTGATTCCGAGTCGTCGCCGAGCACGAGATACAACCCCACCCCCGTACCCACGACTCCGACGGCGGCACTCACGAAGAACGCCGTGCGATAGGTGCGAAAGCGTTCCAGGTCGTCGGCCGCAGACTCCGGGCAGCCCGGGGAACAGACCTCGTCCAGGTCCGACTTCGCGCTGCCGGCAAGAAACAGCGAACCAATGGCCCCTACCGCACCCGCCCCCCCCACGGCAAAGGCTGTGGGCATCAGCCAACCAGGTGTGGGGTGGTGCGTGCCTTCGGCGCTCGGCTCGGGACTTGGTTTTGGCGGAGCGACTGGCGCGGCATGAGGCTGCAGGGGAACCGCTACTTGAACCACTTTCAGTTCGCGCTCCGCTACCTCGAAAATCTCTTCATGGTAACCCTTCCCGTCTACACTCGCGGTGAGTCGGTGAACCCCCGGGTTGATGGGGTGCGCGATGTCGTACAACGCCTCGGGCAACGCCACACCGTCCACAGCTACACTTACGTCAGCAGGCACACGAATTTCTACGCGAGGCAACCGCTTATCGAGATCTTCCGCCGCCGCCCGAGCCTCCGCCACAGCCTGAACGAAGGGCGGAGGAGCGTCGGGGGGTAACTCTGTACGAGCAGTTTGATTGAACTTCTCGAAGCCCTCGAGCCAGCGTCCTAGTGCCACCAAACAACGCCCCTCCATGATGGAGAGTGTGGGGGCCGGGTACAGCGCTTGCGCACGACTGAAACGATCTAGCGCCTCTTCATAACGGGCAGCGTCGAACGCGTCTGCCGCTTGGAGGGCCAGGTCGCGAGCGGCCGCTCGTTTGAGCGCCTCTTGTTCGAGTTCCTGCTGTTGTTGTGGATCAGGAGCTATCGCGTCTTGACCTGAGGCAACGCCAGGTAGGACCAAGTTGATGACCACGAACGCGACCCAGCGACAGGAAGCAGCGGGGCGCGTCAGACGAGACTCAGAAGCCGAAATCACGCTTGGACTTGTTCTTCTTGGGCGAGGATGAGGATCGCGTGGGCCTCACGCGAGGCCTAGGTGGGGTTGCTGGAGCAGGCTCGGGTTCAGCCAGGGGCAAGTCCTCGGGATCGACCGCCTGGCGAATGGGCCTCTCGGCAGAGTCTGATTCCGACTCGCCTGACCTCACGTCTGTGTGCGGCGTGATATCGGCGACTGGCGTCTCGCGTGTTACCGCTTGAGACTCGTCGCCGTCATCACTGAGCATGACGACGAACCCGACGGCGAGCAGGCACGCGCCCGCTGCAAGCAGCCACTTTCGTTTGCGCTTTGGAGGTACCAACAGCTCGTCCGCGTCCGCTGAACTCGGTGTACTAGCTGCGAGGTCGAGCTTGGGAACAGGGGGAAGTCCCAGAGACTCGAGCGCAGCCTGAAGCTTTGGGGGCAGAGTCGAATGTCGCGCGGCTGGCGGTCCATCGAGCCCTTCGTCGAGCCAAACGGCACGCACCGAGTTACCCGACGCGTCCTCCTTGATGCCATGATCGTAGAGCCAGAGCGCCAGCGCGGATCCAAATTCGTCCATGCTTGCCCAGCGATCCTTGGGATGCTTCTCCAAGGCCTTCGACAGCAGAGCCCAAAGCGACGCGTCGCCGCCACTAGCGCCTGGCAGCGGCGGTGGGTCTGAGTGAATGATGACCTGCATCAGCGCGTTGTAGTTGGGGCGCGAGAACGGCACGTGCCCAGTGATTAACTCGTACAGCGCAATCGCGAACGACCAGACGTCGCTACGAGCATCGACGTGGTCGAGCCCCAGCGCCTGCTCGGGAGACATGTACTCTGGGCTTCCCAGCACCGCGCCTTGCTGCGTCAGCTTGCCGTCGCCGCTGGTACCGACCTTGGCGATGCCGAAGTCCAGCAACTTGGGCTGCAAACGGTTGGTCCCCTCTTTTGCGACCACGATGTTGCCAGGTTTGATGTCGCGATGAACGATGCTTCGCGAATGGGCCAGCCGCAGTCCGTCGGCAACGGGAAGCAACAACTGCACTGCGCGAATCGCGGGCAACCCGCCATCTCGTGCGATGGTCTCCGACAAAGGCTCGCCCCGGATCAGCTCCATCACCAAGAACGGATCGCCATGTCGCGTCCAGCCGAAGTCGAACACGCGTACCAACGCGGGGTGGGAGACGCGAGCTGCTGCATTGGCTTCGCGCGCCATGCGCGACGCAGCTTCAGCCCCCGTCTCGGCGGCACGAATCAACTTCAACGCCACGTCGACATCGAGCACGAGCGAACGCGCAACCCATACGACCCCCATGCCTCCCCGGCCGAGCTCACGTACCAGTTTGTAACGATCCTCGATCACCTCGCCCGGCAGGTAATCATCGTCCCGCGGGGTCGAGTTCACGCCGCTGGCCGGCGTCGTGGCGACGCGGGTCGTTTGACTCGGCTTGAAGTCCAGCTCGGATGCGGTAGATTTGCTCATGATTTCCGAGACTCGTGTCCGGAATCGAGGTGGGCGGGCAAGGCGGGTAGACTAGCACGATTCACCCCGAACAGCCTCGACCTACGTCGCCCTGGGCTCTGTGGGTGCAGTGTTTCAAGGCGTTTGTACGAAACGCCTGAACGCCAGTGCACGCCTCGACCGGATTGATACCTTCAGCTAGCCTGGACGGCCAGTGTCCTGGACTCGATTACTTTGGCTCGCCGTGGGTGCGCTGGTCGCGATGGGCTGCGTCCTGGATGACCCCTACTTCATAGACCAAAGTGGTTCACTGAAGGCCGACGACCCTGCGTTCTCCGAAGCGGACCAAGGCTCGGGCTCGAGCTCCGGTCCGGGTGCGAACCCGACCGACGACGATGAGTCGGCCAGTGCCAGCCCCCCCGCAGGAGCCAACCTAGACGCGGGCGCTCCAGCAGACGTCCCCACGGGCGACGACGAGGAGACCGACGAAACCGCAGGCGACGATGACGGCCCAGACAGCGCGATGTCGGACGCTTCCGCACCCGCCGCGGTGTGCGGCGACGGCGTGCGAACCAGCGGCGAAGAGTGCGACGGCGAAGACCTGAACGACGCATCCTGTGCGTCGCTGATGTCCACCGAGTTTTCGGCGGGAGTGCTGTCCTGCTCGGACACATGCGAGTTCGACACCAGCGCGTGCGAACCGACGGCAGTGTGTGGCAACGGCGTCCTAGAAACGGGTGAATCCTGTGACTCGCTCCAACTCGACGGACAAACTTGTGCGGACTTGGGGTACAGCGGCGGGACCTTGTCGTGCAGCTCGGACTGTGAACTCGACGAAACCGAGTGCAGCTCGGGGACAGGCTGCGATGCAACGTCGAGCGGTTCCCTCGGTATCGTGTATCAGGGTAACACCGAGGATGCCTCGAACAGCATCAGCCGTCACTCGTGCACTCCACTGGGGGGCGGACGCGGTGGGGATCTGACGTTGGCCTGGACGGCCCCCGACAGCGGCTGCTACTCGATTTCGATCAGGTCCGAGCAGGACCTCGACACCATCGCCAGTGTCCACTCCAGTTGCGACCTCGACGATGAGCTAGCTTGCGACAACAACTCGGGGTCCGATCAGTTGTCGGCCGTGGAATTCGAAGCCGTTGCGAACACGTCGTATGCCCTGGTGATCGACTCGTTCTACGAGAGTGATGAAGGTTCAGTCACCGTGGTCGTGTCCCCGTGTGCCCCGGAGGAATGGACATGTGCTGACGAACATTTCGGTCGCGGCGATGGTTGTGACTGCGGGTGTGGTCTGCTCGACCCCGACTGCGCGAGCGCAACCTCGAGTAGCTGTCAGGTGTGTGATCTCGACGGATCCTGCGCGACCCAGTGCGGCGAGATCAGTGAGGAAAGTAACTGGGAGTGCCAAACTGGTGGTGTTTTTGGTGGCGGCTTCCAAGGTGGCGGTCCACGTGGTGGGTAGTGAGCGAACCCGGGCTTGAGCCTCACGCTTGGCGCTTTGTATGAAGAGGCTCCCAAAGCGGCTACACTGCGACCATGGCAAACGGGAAGGGTCGAACGAAGGCGTCCGTAAACGGCGCGGGCTCGAACGAGCAAGGGGCGAAGGCAAACGGTTCAGCCAAGGCACGCGCAAACAGCAACGGCCAACGCGCGGCCCCCCGAGCCCGCAAGAAAATAGCTAGCAAGTCGCGCACCAGCGAGCAGGGCAGCAAGAAGCCTTCTGCGAAAAAGGCGACTGCGAAGAAGGCGACTGCGAAGAAGGCGACTGCGAAGAAGACGACTGCGAAGAAGACGACTGCGAAGAAGGCCGCCCCCAAGTCCCCCCTCCAAAGTACCAACGGTCGCTCGGCCTCCGCGACAGGTCGCAAAGGCAAGAGACCTTCCAAAAAGGCGCGAAACACACCCAGCGCAGTCAAGAAGCCGAAGGGACAGCAGAGGCCACGTTCGCCCCAACCATCTGACGGGACGTTAACGCTCGGCCCAACACTGGAGTCGGTCCTCGCCGAACTGCAGCAGCTGGGCAAACCCAATACCGCCAAGATCTACGCACGCCACGGCGTGTCGGAGAAAAGCGTCGGGCTCGCGTACGCCGATTTGAAACAACTGGTCAAACGTCTGGGCACGCAGCACGACCTGGCTCAACAACTGTGGCAAAGTGGCATCCACGACGCGCGCATCCTCGCGACCAAGATCAGCGACCCTGCACGTACCAGCGCCAAACAACTCGAGGGTTGGCTTTCGGATGCGTCGAACTACATCGTGACAGGAGCGATCGCGAACTTGGCCGCGAAAGGCCAGGCCGCCGTCGAGCTTGCCAAGAGTTGGATTGAGAGCGCACAAGAGTGGCGCTCCGCCGCCGGGTGGAGCGTGCTGACCGAAGCCGCTCTCAGCGGCAAACTCGGCGACGAAGACGCCGCGCACCTGCTGGAACAGATCCGCGAACGCATTCACGACGCCGCCAACCGCACTCGCTACTCGATGAACAACACGCTGATCGCCATCGGAGGCGCCAACGAGCGATTGCGGCCACTGGCGCTCAAGGTGGCTGAAGCCATCGGCAAAGTCGAGGTCGATCACGGCGAGACGGGATGCAAGACCCCCGACGCGCAGAGTTACATTCGAAAAATGGTCGAACACGACAAACGACCAGGACGCGCACCAAAGACCAGTTGATCCGCCGGGCATGCGCACTGAGGGTAACCGGCCTCAACGTGAGCGAGAACGCCGCTGCCCGACTGCCTGGCAAACCTGTTGCGTAATCCCGCAAGCTCATCTACTCCGCGGGTCGTTCGCAGCCACCGCGCGCGAAAATCAGGAGACAAGCATGTTCGAATCCATCGAGACCGCCCCCCCGGACCCCATCCTCGGCCTGACCGAAGCGTTCAACAAGGACGAGCGCTCCGACAAGATCAATCTCTCGGTCGGCGTGTACAAGGACAAGGGCGGAAAGACGCCCGTGCTCGCGTGTGTGAAGGACGCCGAGAAGCGTCTGCTGGAGACCGAACAGAGCAAAGGTTACAAGCCGATCGATGGCGACCCCGAGTACGGCCGTTTGGTTCGCGAGCTGCTGTTCGGCAGGGGTAATGAGTTGGTCGACGGGGGCCGCGCTCGCACTACCCACGCGCCAGGAGGCACGGGCGCGTTGCGCGTTGCGGGTGACTTCTTGTCGAAGATGAACCCCAAGGCCACGATCTGGCTGAGCGACCCGACCTGGGCCAACCACGGCAGCATTTTCGAGGCCGCGGGTGTTGCGCGAGACAGCTACCCCTACTTCGACGCCAAGAACAACAGTCTGAACCTCGACGCGATGCTGGGCAAACTGAAGGGTGTTGCCAAAGGCGACGTGGTGTTGCTCCACGCCTGTTGTCACAACCCGACGGGCGTCGATCCCACACCAGAACAGTGGCAGCAAATCGCAAGTGTCTTGGCTGAACGCGGCGCCATCCCGCTGCTGGACTTCGCATACCAAGGCTTCGCGACTGGCATCGATCAGGACGCGGTCGCCGTCCGTGCACTTTCCGAGCAGCTCGACGAGCTGTTCGTGTGCTCGTCGTTCTCGAAGAACTTCGGCTTGTACAACGAGCGCACGGGCGCGCTCACGGTAGTCGCCAAGACTCCCGAACACGCCGCGGCGGCTCAAAGTCAGATCAAGATCTGCGTGCGCACCAACTACTCGAATCCGCCCGCTCACGGCGGCGCCATCGTGCGCACGATCCTGGGGGACGCAGACCTACGCGTGCGTTGGGAAAACGAGCTGACCGAAATGCGCGAACGCATCGCGACCATGCGGCAGTCGTTCGTCGACGGCTTGAAGGCGAAAGGCGCGCCGGGTGATTTCAGCTTCATCACGCGCCAGAACGGCATGTTCAGCTTCTCGGGCTTGAGCAAGGCCCAAGTGGAGCGGTTGCGGGACGAGTACGCGATCTATGTCGTTGGCTCAGGGCGCATCAACGTCGCAGGCATGACCGAGGCGAACATGGATCGCCTGACGCAAGCGGTTGCTGCGGTACTCTGACGTCCCCGGCACCCTCGCATCATCGCTACGTCCGGGTGAAGTGCTCGCGCGGCGCTCCTGGGCGCGGCGCGCACTTCCAGCCCGCCGTAAATATTCGGACAAAACCGCCGACTGGAGATTCTCTAACACCACTGGTCGGATTCTCGAATCGGACGTTTTTTCAGTGGTTCCCTCCAGCGCAAAACCGGATAGATTCTCGCCCATGACGTTCCGAACCCTCCGTAAAGCGGCGCACGCTTTGACCCTTCTCGTCCCTCTCAGCGGTCTCGCTCTCAGTACGAGCGCGTGCAGCGGCGGTGAAGAAGACAAAATCGTCAAGTCGAAGGTCACCGCTGGCGACATGCCCGCCGAGGGTAGCTGGCGCGGCGTTTGGTACAGCCAGCTCTACGGCTACCTGCACTTGCTCAAAGACGGCGACAAAGTCCACGGCAAATGGCGAACGACCGCTGGTGACAAGTGGGGCGAAATGCACGGCACGGTGGAGGGCGACCTCTACCGCTTCGAGTGGGAAGAAAACCGCATCGGCATGTTCGGGCCCAACGCAAAGTCTCACGGCAAAGGCTACTTCAAGTACGTGGTCCCCGAGCACGACAACGCCGACCACGAGATCCACGGCGAGTGGGGTCTCGACGAGAGTGATGCAGGCCACGAGTGGAAGGCGATCAAACAGCGCCGCATGGAGCCAGATCCGAACAGCGTGATGCCTGACGAAACGCAGACGGCGGTCGAAGGCGGCGATTGGGACGGCACCAGCGGTGGTGGCGGTGGTGACTCGAGTGACAGCTCGGGTGGCGAAAGCGGCAGCGGCGGCGACGAAGACTCGTGGGATTGATCAATCCGAAACAAGCGGGCCCTGGTCTGCAGTTCGACGAACCGAGCATCTTCGAGAGAGGAACGCCGGGGCGCTGTGGTGCGTCGACTGAAACGCTGGATGTCCCCGAGCTCGACTTGGAGCAAACGCTCGGGAGCCTGCAACGTCAGACGTCCGCGGGTTTGCCCGAGGTCAGTGAGCCCGAAGCCTTTCGCCACTTCGTGCGCTTGAGCCAGTGGAACTTCTGCATCGACACGCAGTTCTACCCGCTGGGCTCGTGCACGATGAAATACAATCCCAAGATCAACGAGTGGGCCGCTCGCCTTCCGGGCATGAGCGAGATTCACCCACTCATGCCAGAAAAACACGTGCAAGGCGCGCTGCAGTTGATCTTCGAGCTGGAGCGACTGCTCGCCGAGATCGCGGGCATGGATGACGTTAGTCTACAGCCGGCAGCGGGTGCGCAAGGTGAACTCACGGGGCTGATGATGATGCGCGCGTATCATCAAGCTCAGGGGCGTAGCCCCAAGAAGGTGCTCATCCCAGACAGCGCCCACGGCACCAACCCAGCTAGCTGTACTCTGAACGGTTTCGAAACGACGCCATTCGAAACACGCGGCGGCTTGGTTGACCTGGAGATACTCTCCGCGGCGCTCGATCGTTGTGGTGACGATGTGGCGGGGCTGATGCTCACCAATCCGAACACCGTGGGTCTCTACGAGTCGGAGATGCCGACAATCTGCGAGATGATCCACGCCAAGGGTGGTCTGGTCTACGGCGACGGCGCCAACATGAACGCCGTCTTGGGCCGCGCGCGCCCGGGTGACATCGGAGTGGACGTCATGCAGTACAACCTGCACAAGACGTTCACGACGCCGCATGGTGGTGGTGGGCCAGGTGCTGGACCCGTCGCGTTCAAGCAAGCCCTGGCGCCGTTTCAGCCAAGCCCCGTGATCCGTCAGAACGGGTCCGTGTACACGATCGACGAAAACTGTCCGCAGAGTGTCGGACGGGTGCGCTCGTTCTTCGGCAACTTCGGAATGATGGTTCGCGCGTACACGTACATCCGCGAACTCGGCCACGACGGGCTGAAACAGGTCACCGACCTAGCAGTGCTCAACGCCAACTACCTCGCAGCACGACTCAAAGACGAGTATTCGTTGGCGTTCGACAAGCCAATGATGCACGAGGCGGTGTTCACGGACAAAGCCATCGAAGCGGAGACCGGCGTCAAGACCTTGGATATCGCCAAGCGCTTGATCGATTACGGGTTTCACCCACCAACCGTGTACTTTCCCCTGGTAGTCCGCGGCGCGTTGATGGTGGAGCCGACGGAAACCGAAACGAAAGAAACCATCGACGCCTTCGTCGAGGCGATGCTGGCAATCAAGCGCGAGGCCGCAGAAGATCCAGACATGGTTCGCACGGCGCCGCACCTGACACGCGTAAGACGCTTGGATGAAGCAGGGGCTGCGCGCAAGCCGCGTCTGCGCTGGCATCCTCCTTCGTGAGTCGAAACGACGTCGGTGCTGCGCGACGTGTTCGTTCGCAGCAAGCGTTTCCAAACGTGATCCCCATCGCGTAGCCATGCTGGGCTATCCCGACAAAGCGCGTTTCTGCTCTTTTCAGCAACCTGGCTTTGGTTATTGTGCGCCCCCATGCCCACGCCTACCTGGTCCAGATTCTCCGCGAACTATCGCGAATACCCGGCGCTGAAGCTGGCGCTCGACACCAGCTCGATGGCGTTCGCCGACGACCTAGCAGCGTCGATGGCGTCCAAGATCAAAGTCGCTTTCGAAACGATGGCACGCATCGAGGCGGGCGAGATCGAAAACCCCACCGAGAGCCAACAGGTTGGCCACTACTGGCTACGCAACCCATCCATCGCCCCCCCAGAGTATCGCGACGCCATCTCCAAGACGGTCTCCGACATCAAGGCTTTCACGAAACAGGTTCACGAAGGCGAGCTCCGTGGTAACGGCGGCAGCTTCCGTTACCTACTGATGATTGGCATCGGGGGTTCAGCGCTCGGGCCCCAGTTCGTAGCCGACGCACTCACCACGCCCGGCAGCACGCCCCTCGACGTGCACTTCTTCGACAACACGGATCCCGACGGCATGGATCGAGTGCTGTCCCAGCTGGACGGGGCGCTCGGTAAGACCCTGTGCGTCGTGATCTCCAAGTCTGGCGGCACCAAAGAGACCGCCAACGGCATGCTCGAGGCGCAAAACGCATACGAGAGAGCCGGGCTCGAGTTCGCCAAACACGCCGTCGCGATCACGGTGGAGGGCAGCAAGTTACACCAGCTGTCGAAAGACCAGGGCTGGCTCACCAGTTTTCCGATCTGGAAGTGGGTTGGTGGCCGTACCAGCGTGACCAGCGCGGTCGGACTCTTGCCAGCAGCGCTGTTGGGGCTGAACATCGAAGAGTTGCTGGCGGGCGCCAGCGCCTGTGACGAGCAAACGCGAAGCGTAGAGGTGGCCGAAAACCCCGCCGCGCAGCTCGCGCTGATGTGGCACTACGCGGGCTCAGGCAAGGGCGAAAAGGACATGGTCGTGTTGCCCTACAAGGACCGCCTCGTGCTGTTCCCCCGCTACCTACAGCAGCTAGTGATGGAATCACTAGGCAAGAAGCTCGATCTTCGAGGGCAAACGGTCAATCAGGGGCTCGTCGTATACGGCAACAAAGGGTCGACCGATCAACACGCCTACGTCCAGCAACTGTGCGATGGAACGAACAACTTTTTCGTCACCTTCATCGAAGTGCTTCGCGATCGCGCAGGTAGCTCGCTGAAGATCGCTCGAGGCGAAGGCAAGGCCCCGGTAACTGCAGGAGACTACCTGGAAGGATTCTTACTCGGCAGCCGTCAAGCACTAGCCAGTGGCAATCGGGAGTCCATCACCCTGACCATCGACGAGATCACGCCGTTCACCATCGGCGTGCTAATCGCGCTGTACGAACGCGCCGTCGGCCTATACGCCGCGATGATCGGCATCAACGCATACGACCAACCGGGGGTGGAAGCGGGCAAGCTCGCGGCGGAAGGCTCCCTGGATTTGCAGGAAGCCATCGTCAAGCACCTGACAGCCGCGTCTGCGACGAGCGACGCCGAACAGATCGCCACAGCACTTGGAACCCCAGAGAAGGCCTGGTTGGTATTCAAGATTTGCAACCACCTGTCGGCGAACGGCGTGCTCAGCCGACAAGGTGACGGCGTTCGGGCTCGCTTCGAGCCAGCGCGCTGAGCACGACGCCACCCGAGTAGCACCGCGGGGCATCCCGCACCTACTGCCTCGCAGTGTGCGCAGCGCCACAAATCACGAAAGCATTTGGTCGATTTCTCGTACCACGTACCTAGTGACGTCGATGTGATCCGTCACCAGCTTCTCGCGAGCCCTCTGCATCTCCGCCGCGTCGGGTGAACGGTCCAGCCATTGAAGCACGCGGCTGAGTGCGCTGCGACTATCCGTGTGCGTCGAAACCAGCCCGTAACGCTGCTCCATGTCGTCCAAGTAGCCGCGCGACGTCGAGTTGACGTAAATGCTCGGCACTCCGAGACACGCCGCTTCCGCGGCAGTCGACGCGCCCTCGGTCACGACGAAACGCGCCGAAGCGAGCACATCGTGAAACTCGTGGGGTGCGACCTTCAGCTGATGTGAGCGCCAGCGTTCGCTCATCTGACCGCGCTCGGGAACCACGAACACCTGGAGCTTGCGGGTTGCCACTTCCATGAACTCGTCGAATGCGTTGCCGAAGCCCGACTCCCCCACGTCGTGCAACGTGTCCCACGCCGAAACCCGCACCACGATGTACTGGCCAGGTGCCGTACCCAACCGCTCGGGCAGGGCAGGATTGGGTGTAAACCAGTTGGGGTGAAGGAACGCGAGTTCGTGATATCCAGCATAACGACGCTGTTTGCGCCCCAAGTCTTTCTGAAAACACTCGGGTGTGTAGATGCGCGTCGCAAAGGGGTGCGCGATCTTGTGGTTGAAGTGCTGAAACTCACTATCCGTGAACACCACACTGGGCACCCTGAGTACCCGCGCAGACTGCGTGTAGCTTCCCATCAAACTGAGCACGATGTCCGGGCGAAAGCGCACGACTTCCGTCGAGATACGTAGCTGGCGTTCCAGCATTTCACGCATGGGGAAGTGGTTGCTCTGGCCGATGCTACTGATGATCTTGCTGGGGATGTGCGAGTAGTGTTCGAGCAGCTGGCGCATCACGTCGCGATCGCGCCCCAGTAGCAGCACTTCGTCACCTCGCTCTCGCCAACGTTTGATTGCGTTGCGAAAGAAATGAATGTGAGCCGGGTGGTGAGCTTCGATCAGCAATCGCATCGGGGCACCATGGGTTCGCGCAGTCAAGTCAATGGCGCGAGCAATTGCAACGTCATATCACCAGGTACGTCGTGGTGCGCAGCTCGATCGCGTGCGGGGTTCCATTCAACCACCGGCATGCGTTGGTGCTAAAGTCGTGGCCATGTCCGAGTCCTCCTCGCCGCAGTCTTTCTCGGCCCAGTCCTCCGTAGAGACGCAGTCCTCCGCAGAGACGCAGTCCGCCGCGGAGCCATCTCCGCAGTGCGGGGACCGCTCGCTGTTCCCGCAGCTCGAAGCCAAGGCCTATCTCAATCACGCGGCGATCTCCCCCGTTTGCACGCCTGTACGACAGGCCGTACTCGCTGCGCTGGATGAGTACGCGCGGCACGGCGTGGCCGCGTTTCCCAGATGGGAAGAACGACGCGGTACGCTTCGCACGGACATCGCACGGCTGATCGGCGCAGAACCTGACGAGATCGCCCTCGGCTGGAACACCTCTCGTGGTCTGACGGACGTCGCCTTGGCGATTCCCTGGCGACCGAAGCAGCGCGTATTGCTGCTCACGGGTGAATTTCCCGCCAACATCACCCCCTGGCAACGCGCCGCAGAGCTGTTCGATCTGGAACTGGTCTTTCTGGACGCCAACGCGTTCGCGACGGACGCAGGCCTCGACCAGTTGCAGCTCGAACTAGAACGTGGCTTGAGACTCGTAGCAGTCAGTGCCGTGCAGTTTCAGACTGGCTTGCGGATGCCTCTGCAACAGATCGGAGAGCGCTCTCACGCCGCTGGAGCGGAAGTGTGCGTGGACGCCATTCAAGCTTGCGGCGCGGTACCGCTCGACGTCCGACGAGAACACATCGACTATCTCGCCACGGGCGGACACAAGTGGCTGCTCGGGACTGAGGGAGCCGGGTTCATCTACGTCCGTCGCGAGTGTGCGGAACGCTTGACCCCGGCCACTGCGGGTTGGCTCAGCCATGAGGATCCACTGTCGTTCCTGTTTCGAGGCGCAGGCTTTCTCAGCTACGATCGTCCCCTGCGTCGCGAGGCCAGTGCATTCGAGACGGGTACGAGCAGTTTGCTCGGTCTTGCCTCGCTCGGCGCATCGGTGCCCATGTTGCTCGGGCTTGGGGTCACGACCATCTACGAACACTTGGGCGACTACTTGGATCGCCTGGAGAGCGAGCTCATCGCGCGGGGGTTCACCAGCTACCGCAATCCCCTGCCTGATCGACGCTCGTGCATCCTGAGCGTCGAGGCGCCCGACGGCATCGATACGATGCAGTTCTCCGCAGCTCTCCGAACCCGAGGAGTGATCGTCGGGACTCCCGACGGCAAGTGCCGCTTTGCGCCTCACTTCGCCAACAGCCTGGACGAGATCGCCGTCGTCGTCGAGGCGACGGACGACGCCCTAGGACAACTGCGTGCTACTCTCTGACTCGAGCCAGCCCGGGTTGAACGTCGTTCCGTTCACTTCTCACGGCGAAAAAGCCAGCGCACCACGCGGCGGTCGAACTGTTCGAAGGTCGCGTCAGCCATCACCGTGTAGACCTCAGGGATGGTCAGCACACCTGCGCGCAGCTTCTGCAACTCTGGCGGGCGCCACGACGAGTAGCGGGTCTGCAACATCTCCTCTTGTCCGGGGATGACGAAGTACGCCTTGAACAAGAAGCCAACGCCAATGAACGTGCCTGGCGGTCGAGAGTTGGCGATGCCGTTGCCCATGTTCGTGCTGTGGGTGATGAACAGCGTTGGAACCTCGGGATGTTCGGGAAGTTTGCCATCGGGCCCGATCGGTTCACCGAGAACCAGTTTCAGCGCGTCAGGAGCGAACGCTTTTGAGAACCGATCCGCCAAGTGTTCGAAAATGACTTTCTCGCGGATCAAAGAAGGCTCGGGGCCGAAGTACTGCGACGGCAGCATCTCCTGCGTGAAGTTCTCGTCCTTACGCACGATGCTGTCGGCCCGCGCCACCGACTCGGGACGAATGCGATGGAAGCGAACCTGTACTTCGGGTCCGTGCTGCGCGAGGTACTCGAGTAGCTTCTGAAAGAACGGTTCGAGGTCATCGTTCTTGGCGGCGTGATTGTCTACGTATCCGCGTAAGACGTTGCCCATCAGCACCTTGCGAGCCGACTGTACCTCCTGCTGAACCAGCTCTATCTTCGGGTGTGCTGCGCTGAAGGCATCTAGTGCAGACAGCGTTCCAACCTGTTTGGCCTTGTTCAAAGCATCGAGCAGAGCGCGACGCAACTCGCCCCGCACCTCTTCTTTGATTTCCGAGTCGGGATGCTCGAGCGAATAGCGCTCCAACTCTTCGATGTTGCCACGCGCCTTGATCTGCTCGAGCTCGGCACGTGGCAACAGCAGCCGACGCACTTCGTCGCGCTTTCCACTCAGTTCGATGTACGCTCGGTACGCCTCAGGCGTACCCTCGTGACGCGCTTGCGCGAACAGTGCACGTTCACTCAACACATTACGTGTGTAACCGACGACCAGCGCCACGACCGCCCCCAAAAGTAGCGCGAAAAGTGGAGTGAGCTTCCGCCACCCCGGGACTGGCGCCGAGTATGGCGCCAGGGGGGCAAGCGGGTTCGAATAGCGTGGCTGCACCAGCGGATTGAGCCGAGCGAGTTCCTGATCGTCCGCTCGAATCGAGGCCTCGATGAGCTCGCGTTTCGCAGTCACCACGCGCTCACGTGCCTCCTCCGCGGCGGCAGCATCGCGCGCCTTGAATGTGAACCCAGAGCCATCGCTGAACGTGAGCGCCAAGCGCGCACCCTTGACCTCGACGGAAGAAAGGGCCGAAAGTGACGCAAGCTTGAACTCTGGCTCGGTCGCGTCAATCACCCCGACGGGGAATAGATACTGACCAGGACGAAACGGCCAACGTCGAACCTCGTTCAGTCGAGCCACCAGCTGCAGCGTGGCAAAGGAGGCTACCGCGAACGATACTCCATATGCGACCCACAACGAATGGGGAGCAATCGCCACCACGCTCTGCAGACTTCCATAACCCCAGCGCACCAAGCTGACGAACGAGACGAGCGAGACGACCAGTAGTAGCGCCCAAACCCAAGGGAGCTGATACGCTGCGGGACTCCCCAAAATCGGTTTTGGCACTGTCTGCCGATGACAGGCGTCGATGAAGCGTTGTTGGACGGAGCGCGTGAGCTGAAAGAAGTTAACCTTTTCCATGTTATCCGCTGAGCTCGGCCACGCCCACAGCAGCTCTACCAACGAAATCTGGCCATCCGTTGCCGAGATACTCGCCGAGCACCGCCGCCACCTGTTCTAGTCGCTGAGCCTTGGTCTAATCGTTATCGCGCGTCGTCGCTTCATGCCTAGCATGGCAAAAAACCCGCTCGTCAAGCTCGGTGGCTGGGGGCGTTTTCGCGAGAACCGTAGCGGAGCAGCCTGCTGGCTTCGAGCAACGGAAGCGCAGTGGAAACGCCCCCACGCGCCGAGATCGGCGGGCGTCCTCACAGAATGAAATGAGACCAATGCACCCGTTCTAGTCGGGAGACGCGCACTAAGAAACCCACAGCGTGCGTTTCGCGGCTGAAAACACCAGCTTTGACCCGACGGTGAACGGATGGCTAGGTGAGGTTCCTAGCCCATCGCTCAGTGGCTCGGCGGTTCGCTGAGCAGGGACACGCGAGCGGGTGGGACGCTCTCCCGCTCGCGCCACACGCTGAGCAAGCTGGATCGCTCGCTGGTAGGCGTCACTTCCGGCGTCTGACTCAACTGCTCCAGCAAATCGCGAACCTCATCCGAGTCGGGCTCACATCGCAGAGCGCTTCGTACCCAGTCGCGCGCCGAGTCGCGTTGACCCAACGCCAGGTGGGCCTGACCCAAGTAAGCCCTAGCCTGCGTTTCCAAAGCGCCAAAACGACTGGGTAACGAGAGCATTCGAAGATCCGACAGCCACGGACGTTGGCGTAACACGCGGAGGAATCGCTCGAACCTCGACGCAGCGGCAGTTGCTCGACCGAGCGCCAACCAGGCGCGACCGAGAATCAAATCGCGATACATCACGAGCGCGGTCAGACTGGGCATCACCAGACAGCTCACCACGGCCACCAAGTTCACCAAACTGGGCTCGAACGCCAGAACCCACCCCAATACGCCAACAAGTAGCGCAAGGTGAACGCTCCAGAAGGTCAATTGGCTGCGGTGACTTCGCGACATGAGAGACTACCCAAGCCCGGGCTTGTATCATGTACGTTCCAACTCGCGGCTTGGTTCCGCGCGTTCTGGGCGAGCTTCACCATCGACGTATTAATTCATGGTTTCGACAGCTTACCCCGCGCATTTTTCGAGCCTCGGCACACACGTGAGGCGTTCCGTCGCAATCCGATGCAAGCGCTGGACGCCCTGCGATGTCGTCCCTCACACAGCTCGCTCAGAAGGCACCTTGCCTCCACCCCCGTCGCTCCTACTTTTTCGCAAGTAGGTTGAAGCTCGCCAGACCAGAGCAGCTCGCGTGGATGGCCCGCATCAAGCGCAAGCGATTCTCACGAACAGCCATCTCCTCGGTCATCACGAACACGTCTTCGAAGAACTGACCGAGCACTGGCGCGAAGCCGGCAATCGCGTCGAGAGCTCCCGTGTAGTCGGCGGCTGCACGCGCGGCCTCGAGGGACGAAAGCAGCGCGACGTAGGCATCGTACAGTGCGCTCTCCGAAGCGTGCACCTCGCCCACGACACTCGACGGCGGCTCAGGCTCACCTTCGGGGGCATCTTTGGCGATGTTCGCAGCGCGCTTGAACACCTCACCCACCTGGGCGCGCTGCTCGGCAGACAAGCGTGAGAGTGCAGCAACCCGCAGCGCTACATCGTAGGGGCGATCGGGATCCGCTTCGAGGCACGCGTCGACCGCGTCCTGGGGATAGGTCTCCGTGAGCACGCCGCGCAAACGCTGGCGCAAGAACTCCGCCAGCTTGCTTGCGGTCTCATCCTCGCTGGCGTCCAGCTCGATGCCCGAGAGCCCCGAGTACGCAGCGCGCAGCAACTCTTGCAGCCCGAGCGCCCATTGTTTGTCGACCAGGGTTCTCAGCACGCCGATGGCGGCTCGACGTAGCGCCAACGGATCTGCACTGCCCGTAGGCACGATGCCGATGGCGAAACACCCAGCCAACGTGTCCAGGCGATCGGCGAGACCGACGATCGCGCCTTCGTCGCTGGGCGCCGTCGGATCGCTCGCGCCCTTGGGTTGGTAGTGTTCGGCGATCGCGTCGGCCACCGCTGCATCCACACCTTGCTCGAGAGCGTAAGAGCGCCCCATGTCGCCCTGCAGCTCGGGGAACTCACCGACCATCAACGTCACCAGGTCACACTTGCACAGAGTTGCAGCCTGCTCTGCACGCCCGACGACTGCGCCGTCCAGTTTCAACAGCTGCCCGATCACCCCACACAGCTTCTGGATGCGCGTGACCTTCGCGCCGACGCTCCCCAGACGCTTCTGGAACATGACCGCGTCCAGCGCCTGACGCCGATCGGCGAGCGACTTCTTCAGGTCCTCGTCGTAGAAGAACTTGGCGTCCGCGAGCCGCGCACGCATCACACGATCGTTGCCGCGGCGTACGTTCTCGGGAACGCGCGCCGTGTTCACCACCGCCAAGTACGCGGGCATCAACTTGCCATCCTTTTGGCGCACGCCGAAATAGCGCTGATGGTCTCGCGCTACGTCCAAGATCACGCGTTCGGGGAGCTGCAAGAACGTTTCTTCGAAACCACCTGCAACGACCTCCGGGTCTTCGACCAAGGACGCGTTTTCTTTGACCAAGAAGGCGTCTTCGATCAACTCCCCGTTCAGCGCTGCCGCCGCCTTCGCCAGGCGTTCGTTCATGATGCTTTCGCGCTGCGCGATGTCGACCAGCACGTGAGCGTTCTCGAGCGCGGATTTGTAGTCCCGCGGGTGACCGATCTGAATGGCCTGCGGGGCGCGAAAGCGGTGCCCGTACGTCACGTTGGACGAAGTCAGACCGGCAAACTCGAAGTTGAGAATGGAATCCCCAAACAACGCGAGCAACCAGCGAACGGGACGCCCGAAGGCGGTCTCTCCATCGGACCAGCGCATCGATTTCTTGAAGGCGATCTTCGCGCACACTTCGGAGAGTGCTGCAGGCAATAGCTCGGTAGCCAGCTTGCCCTCGGCTTGTTGGCGCGCGGCGACGTACTCACCCTTGGCTTGCTCGACCTTGTAGAGCGCGCTGAGCTCGACGCCCGACTTTGCTGCGAAGCTTTGTGCAGCCTTGGTCGGCTTTCCGTCAGCGTCGAAGGCGATTCGAGCGGGCGGGCCGACGACCTCCTGGTCGAGATCGGGCTGCTTTTCCGCCAGACCCATCGCCAGCACGGCCAGGCGTCGCGGCGTACCCATGGCGATGATGTCGCCCCGACCCAAGCGCAGCTGCTCGAGTTGCGCTTCGATCAAGCGAGGCAAGCTGTCGACAGCGCTGTTGACGAAAGAAGCGGGCAGCTCCTCGACACCGATTTCCAGCAGAAGGTCCTGGGCCATGGGGCGCGGACGCTAACACGCCCCCGGCGGAGCCAAAAGCCTAGGCTGGCGTCCGTGTCCCGGCTGAAGCAGGAGCCCCGACCGAACCAGTAGGCAGTAGCATTTAACAAATAATTTCCAACACTTAACATCTTTCCTCGAAACCATCCGCCCCCCGAGGGAGCACGCGCGAGTCGTAGCGGCTGGTGGCTGGACAGCTCGTGCTGAAGGGTTAGGCTGCGCCTCGATGCGGATCATCTGTCCGATGTGCAAGACTGAGCTGAAAGAGGTGCCGGATGACTTTCCGGCGCGTCCATTTTGCTCCATGCGCTGCAAGCTCGCCGATCTGTCCAACTGGCTCAACGAGGCGTACAAGCTGCCCCGGCCAGTGGTCGATCAAGATCTCGAATAGACCCCGGGCCCTCATGCCCGATGTAACGCCACGAGCGAGCGCTCTGGCGCTCACGACGCATCACCACCATTTACCAGGCACAGATGAACGAACCCGCGGACACCATTTGCCGCTCGATGACCGACGACGGCTCTTTTCGCGTGATCACCGTGCGCGCGACGGAAACCGTGCGCGGCGTGTTGCAGCGCCAGAACGCCAAAGGCAGCACCGCCAAACATCTCGCCGATCTGACCACAGGCTCGGTGATGATCCGCGAGACCATGTCGCCCAGCTTGCGCGTCCAGGGCATCCTCAAACGACAAGACAAAGCCGGTTACCTACTCGGTGACTCGCATCCATCTGGCAACACCCGCGGCCTGATCGGCGGCAAGGTGGGTGCCAACTTCACGATCCGAGGAGCGATGTTGCAGGTCGTGCGCACGCTGCAGGACGGTCACACGCAACAGGGTGTCGTCGCCGTGCCTGATGATAGCGACATCTCCAAGGGTCTGATGGCGTACATGCAAGACTCCGAACAGATCACGACGATGATCGTCGTCAGCACGTTGTTCGACGACGCGGGTGAGGTTAGCGTCGCGGGTGGTTACCTGGTGCAGCTACTCCCAGGCGCCGAACAAGCCATGCTGGCGATCATGACTGAGCGACTCGAAGACTTTCGCAACATCGACGGGTTGCTCGGCGCGCCTGACTTCACCCCTCAGGGCCTGACCAAAGAACTTCTTTACGGCATGCCGCACACCGAGCTGGGCGAAAGCAACTTCCAATACGGTTGCTGGTGCAGTCGAACGAGCATGATGGGTGCGCTCGCCAGCCTCAACCGCACCGAGATCCAAAGCATGGTCGACGATGGAGAGGTCCTGGAGATCTCCTGTGACTACTGCGCACGCGACTACCGCGTGACCCCGGTTGAGCTCCGCGGACTGTTACAGACGAACTGACTTGCGCTTCCGACTAGGGTGGCGTGGGCTTGCTGCCTCCAGGGGCGTTGCCCCTGCTGCAGCAGCCTGTTGGTCCTCCTCGCCTGCTGTTGGGTTGAGGGGAGTCGTGAAGAACGAGGTTGGCTTGTGGGGTGGGCTGAATGCCTCAGTGTGGCGAATTCGCACGGAGTAGCGCGCTAGGCGAACGAAGAAGCCACGAGGAACGCGTGGCATCGGCTTTGCATTGTCTAACTTCGGAGCTTTTTCGCCGACGGGGACGACGGCCATACGAACCAACGAAAGGACGCCTAATGCGATTGTTCGACACCAACACATTCTCTACGCTTGCGACCCGAACACAACGTTCACCCATAACCATACCCTTCACTGAGCACTCATACTCGCGAAGTTGGGCAACGATCGCCGCAGTGCTGGCGTCGCTGAGCTTGGCGGCTTGCGCGTCGCAAAAAGCGGCTTCGGATCCCTCGAATTCTCCGCCGCCCGAGTTGCCAGAAGCAGGCAGCGACGGAGAGTACGAAGTGCGATTGCCAGAACCCCCGCCGCCAGAAGACAGGTTCATCGGGCTGGAACTCGGTGCCGACCTCGAATACTGCAACGTCGAGTCGCCGAAGTTCTTCTACGACACGGCCCAACCGAGACCGCAAGATCAAGATCAGATCGATGCGTTGGCCGAGTGCTTGAACAGTGAACGTTTCAAGGACACGGCCGTGCTGCTCGTCGGGCGCGCCGATCCACGGGGGTCGGACTCCTACAACGAAGAACTCGGTCAAGAGCGCGCTGAGCGCATCCGCAACTCCCTGATCCAAGGCGGCGTCGACGAGAATCGCATCGCCATCGACAGCCGGGGCGAAGCCGAAGCAAAGGGTGACAGCGATACCCACGCGTATGGATTCGATCGACGCGTAGACGTCGTGCAGATCGGACTGGTCGTCGAACCTTGAGCCCTGTCAGCGAGCGCTCCGCCTGTTCGCCTTCTGGACGCCCTGGCGCGCCTTGGCCTTCCTGACCTTGGCCTTGGCAGCTGAACGCGGGAGCGTCGCCGTCGCCTGGATGATGGCGTCGGCGAGTTCGCGTGGGGACGCATAGCCGAGTGTGAGGTGCAGCGTGGTCAGTGGCGAAGCTTGCGCGACGGTCAGGCGGTTCTTGGTGGTCATCGTGGGCCCCTACTGGCAATGACGCCAACGTTGGCGCTTGGCGAGTATCCTCCGGCCGCGGCCTAGCGATGTGTGACGCGTTTCACACATTCGGGGGGCATCATGAACTTCACCGCAATTTCCATCAGTCGGCCCGCGCCACCTGACGATACCGTTCCGAACCAGTACAGCCGGCGGCGGCGTACGCCCCGAGCATCAACCGCCACGCGGGTGGTCGACGTCACTCGGCGGTCACGTCCCCCTCGCTGGCCTCGACAAAGTTGCCGCGGTGCCTCGTTCTGCCTCGGGAAGACATCCCCCCGAAAGCCCCCGTACGCATCACCAGCGCCAAACTCCCCGGAAGGGCAGCGGGCACGGTACGTGCTTCTTACGTTGTCGAGGCCGCGTCAGGTGGCTCTCGTAGGAGTTTTTACGATGACTCACGCAGTTCCCGCTTCCCAACTAAATGACCACGAACGACTGAAGAGCCTCGTGGAGCGACTGGACGAATGGCGTCGGGGCGCCGCGCGCCACCAGCTAGAGGTGGAGAGACTGCGCGACTTCGCGCACGCGTTCCGCGTTTTCGGCGATACCCATTATGCGACGAAGGTCGATGACACGTTCTTACCTTTTTTGGCGCGTTCGAGCGCCGCGCTGGGCGTCGACTCGTGTACCAAGGTTCGGGACGCGCATCATCAGCAGCGGTACCATATCGAGTCGATAGAACACTTTTGCGCTAGCGCGGACTCGGCGCAGGAGGATGGGTGGCGCGCCCTGGATAGCAGACTCGACGAGTTCATCGCTTCCCATCGGTCGGTTGCCGAAGCGCTCGAACGGGAGGCGTACGCCCTGCTCCCGTCTCTGTCCGACGACGAGTACGCGGAACTCGAGTTGATCCTCGGTCAGTATGACCGCGCCTCTCTCGCGCGCGACGATCTGCTCGAAGTCCACAGGGTGATGGACCGCCTGCTCCACGACGCACGCCAAGCAACGGGCTGATCGGCGGGTATTGGGCCTTCGGGTGGAGCCTTCGCGTGGGGAGTGGCCAAGACAGCGCCCACATGCACTCGCCCACGTGAACTCGGTTGTAGAAGCTTTCACCGACGGCTAAAGAGCGGAGGAGAACGGTACGGCGCCAGTCGTACGTTCCACAACGCATTCTCCTCACTCTTTGCGAGGTCGTCGGAAGCGCTCGCAACACTTTGCGGGCGCCCATGAGCAAGATTCGAATCACTCGTAGAGAGTTCGAGCAGGGCACACGGGTCAAGCTGGATCAGCGGACTACACTCGTAGTGACCCCCGAGGCGGCTCTCGCGACGATCGTCGGGCGCATGTTCGATAGTGACAAGTCGTTCCCTTTGCCCCGGGCATTGCCGGCACTTCGCGACGTATTCAGATTCGCTGAGTCGCTCAGTAGGGCTGTACCCACCGCCGCCCTTGTCGCTGCCCATGTAAACCAGGGAACCGCCGATGCCGACGACCTCTCGGGGGAGCGCGCGGCAAGTATGGCGGCATGGTTGAAAGCCGATCCACAACCTTGGCTCAACAGTTACGGAGATGGGGTCGACGAACGCAAGCGCTGGGGCGCTCGCGAGGATCGCCTGATGCTTGGTCAGGTCCCCGACCTTGCCCCCTCCGAGGTGGTCGCGCGAGCCCCGAGCCCGCACAAGTCAGAGAGACTCCGCGACGAACTGGTTGCCCAGTACCAGGAACGCCGGGGGCTCAGCGTTGACGGGATCGCGGGACCGATCACCCGACGCCGCCTCATCGAAGACTACTTCGCGCTATCTCGACCCTCGGGTAACAGCGCCGCCACGAGTTCGGGGTTCGACGAGTTGAAGTTGGATGTGTCATCTCACGCGGCGGGCGCGAACTTTTCGCTCGCAGACGCGCAGCGTGCTCGCCGCGAAGCGTTGCTACCGAACTCCGACGAAAACAAGCAAACGCGTGATCCCAAACATGCCGCCCCCTCGGCTGCGAGCCTTGCAACGACCAAGACGGCCGACGCGCGCATCGAATTCTTTTTCTTCTTCTCGAAAGCAGGGATCGACCCTGCCCCGGGGGCGCCCGACGGCGAGCAATATCTGGAATGGCTCAAACTCGTCGAACTGGAACGGGAAGGCCATGCAGGAGGTGCGGATGCGACCACAGCCACCCAGCTGTCCTTGCGACTGCTCGACAGGAGTGGACGCGTCAGCCACGCTGAGCGCGAATACAGCATCACGGGGCCAGAGCAGTTCTCTGGCACGACCGACGCCGATGGCACGCTAGACCACGACGATGTGCTGCCCGGCGACTACACGCTCAAGCTGACGCTGAAGTTCTTCGAAGGTGCCAATCAAGTCGTCGACACTCACCGCTGTCGCGTGATCGTGCAGCCAAGCAACAGCAACCCCCAAGTACGCATGATCGGTGCCGTCCCACGCGTAGTACTAGCCCGCGTTCGCGGCCTCTTGTTCGACACGAACAAGGCGTTCTTGCTGCCCAGCGCTGTAGAAGACCTGCGTGACAAGATTCGCCCGATATACGAAACCAACAACCCTAGCGAGCTGCTAGTCGTCGGGCACACGGACACCACGGCTGATCCCTGGGTGAATGACCCGCTGAGCCTGGAGCGAGCGAAGAGCACGGTGGCGTACTTGCAGGACGACGTCGACAGCTGGCTCGATTTCTACTCGGAGAATCTTTCGGAGAGCCGCCGCTGGGGTGAGGTAGAAGACGAACTCATGCTCGACGCCGTACTCAGCGACGCTGAACAAGAAGAAGCTGGCGGCGACTTGGTGTCATTCTTCCAGAAGTCCCGCGATCTGAACGTCGGCAACATCGACGAGGCAACGCGACGCGAACTGATCGCCGAGTACATGCTGCTCGACGGAGCCAAGCTCAACGAGGCCAAGTTTCGGATCAGGGCCACTGCCCACGGCTGCGGTGAGAACTTTCCGCTCGACGAAACTGGTGAACAACTGGACTCAGATCCCGAAAACGAGAAGCAAGACGTTCTGGACCGACGCGTCGAACTTTTCTTCTTCGACAGTGAGTTCGGCATCGTGCCCCCACCTCCCGGCCAGAACTCGGGACCGCGCGACAAACAGTACCTCGAATGGCGCAAGCGTGCCGAACTGGTCGAAGAGGTTTCCCCGCCGCCGCTGGTCAAAGGTGACCGCTTCGCCATTCGCTTGCTCGACCCACGCGGCAAACCGATGACGTCGGAAGCGCCGATCATGTTCGACGTGGCTGTGGACGGACAGGCCGTTGCGTCAGGAATCGCGGTGAGCGCGTGGGCGATCTTCCGGATGCCTGCTTTGGTGAGTCAGGTCATCGATCTGACGTGGGGGCCGAGTGAGTCGAACGTGCGTTTCGCGCGGCGCGTGGATCTCACCAGCGCCTTGCCAGCAGATCAAACGCTGTCGGCCGCGCGTCTCGGAGCGCTGGGTTTTCCCGTTCGCGAAGATGGGGATACCTCGAAGGCGGCAAAAGCCTATCAGCAACTGTACGAACTGTCGGACGACGAAGGTGCAGTCATCAACCACATGGATCAGGTGTTCCGCTCCAACTTCGAAGCACCCCACCCCGAACAGGAAGCGGAAGACGAAGGCGCCGACGACCCGATTGAGCCAGGTGATCTCGACGATGACGGACCCGATCCGTTTCTGGACGAACTGAGTGCCTCATCAACAGAAGGGAGCGAAGCGTGACGGACTCGCCACCAGTAGGTGCCAAGGTCGCGGTGACCAAGCCGTTAGCTTTCGAGGTACACGTGGTCAAGCCCAGCGGTGCACCCATCGCGGACGCCAGAGTCGAAATGGAGTGGGACTTCAACGACAACGTCACCGTGCTGACGACGGGCGCTACGGGGAAAGTCGATGTACCCGTGCTCGAGCCGAAACTTTGGGTGCTGGACACGAAAGTCATCGGCACCCTGCGCGTCTCCAAACCCCATCACGGTCCAGTAGTGGATCCTAGCCAGCCCTTCAAGAACGAAGCGGCACGTCTTCCCATCCAATACAAACCCGACTCCGAGACCCCTATCAAGGTGATCACCTTGGAGGAAACGCAAGAGGTCCGTTGGGGTAGGCCGCGTGTACTTGGCGCAAAACGCAACATTCTCGAAGTGACCCTGGTCGAAGGCGGAATGCTCGGGGCTCAGCAGGCCGAAACCCCAACCCGCAAACTGAACTCACAAGCCCAAGGTAACATCGCTTCCGAAGTCAATCGGGCGCTGCTGTTTCACGTTGCTTGCGGCGAGCTTGCTCTCACTACCAGCACAGACTTCGTCTTCGAGCACGACGAGAGTGCTACAGACTGCGTCGCGGGCGCTTGTCGGATCGTGAGCGTCGGCGCACGCAGCGGCAACGACCCGACACTTACCGCAGACGAGACTGCCGAACTCCCGTACGTCGACAAGCTTGCGGTACGCAACGCAGTGTTCGGAGGCCTCCGCGCGGGCAACGTCGTGGCGCTACTCAAAGACACGTACACCTACGGCCCGACTCAGACCACGGACCTGAACCCACGTAACGTCGTAGGGATCGTGCGATTGGCTCGCAAGCTCGTGGCCGAACGTGGAGTTCGTGTCCTGCTCACAGTGGGCTTTCTTCGCTTCTACAAGCAGTCGGATCTGGACGAGTTCAATGCCGCTGGGACGGCTGTCGCCGGACTCCAAGCACCTGAACCCGGTCGCCTCAAGCGCGACGCGCACGGCCGGGGCCGCGGAATAGATTTCTCTGGTGCGACGCTCGAGCACCCGCAAAACCTACGCGCGCCCCAAGGCGTTCAGATGGACCCCACCGACCCCAACGTAAGCCTGAGCTCAGGCAACAAACGGGAGTACGAGCCGCAGAAGGACTTCTTGGTTTTCAAGCAGTGGGGGAAGCTGGAAATGCTGTTCGAGGACGCGTCGGGCAATAGGAAGCGTGGCAACAGCAGCTCTGATTTTCACGACAACTTCCGACCCGACAACAAGAAGAAGATCTTTTATCGCCTAGACGGCATCAACGATCCTGTGGACCCATCGGACCCCAACAGCACGGCGCCGAAGCGAGAGGCCGGGCAGGAGCTAACCCCCGAGCACTACACCGATACGCACGACCTGTTTCTCGATGTGTATCAGTTCTTCTGTGAAGAGTACTCCCACGAGAACCAGACACTCGGTCCCAGCGCGAAGGACGCATCCACCAACATACCAGGAGAGGTATCGGGCTCCGTCATTCATCCCGACTATCCGAGTAAAAGCAGTCGCAACGCCCATCAAGATCACATCCACGCCAACCTCGGCGACAACGGCCCGTCCCAAGCTCGCGGTCCTGCTCCTAATCGAAAGCGCCTGGGGATCTGGGCTTCGCGCACTGAAGTGCTGTCGGCAAAGGGGAGTGGCTATGAGCTCTAGCTACAGCACTTGGTTGGCTGTACTCGTGCTGCTGACAGGTTGCTCGACTGCCGCGAACTCACCACCTCCACGCAACCAGGAAACTAGCGTTCCCCAAACGCTCGGCCCGAGCGTGGCAGTGATCGAAGTTCAGTCTAGCCCTTGCGGAAACGGCCGTCTCGACTCCCACGAGCGCTGTGATGACGGAAACCAGCGTTCGGGTGACGGCTGTTCCGAGGAGTGCCGATTGGAGGCCGTTGCTTTGCTGGGTGGCGCCGCCGTGCTTTCCAATGGTGAACTCGTAACGCTGCCCGCGGCTCTAGATCCGGGGGGCGAGCCAATCTCGCCCTGGGGAGACGGGCGTGTCGCCTCAGTGTTGACTCATGACCACCATGGCGCCGTACTTCGCGGAGACCCGCCGAGCGTGTTCTCCACCCGTCATTCTTCACCCATCGCGTTGCCGGGTCCGCTTGCAGAGGCGCATTTGGTGGGTGAGAGCTTGGTGGCACTTCCGAACGGAGAGCTATGGTGGCTTCTGTCAGCTCGGGTGCTGCAGAAGTCGTGTGCGGGAGTGAGGGGTACGGACGCTGAGCTCGGCCCAACGGCGACGGGGGACCGTTGGTGTCGCATCAAGCGTGAGCCCACCACCATAACCAGTCTCGCAGGACACTGCTGGGTAGATGCCACTGGTTCACTACACTGCATGTACGACGAGATTGATACGAATATCGGCCCGCGGCGCGCCACGAGCGTCACTGGAACCCAACACCGTTGCGTGCTCACCGACCGAGGGGAAGTCGGCTGCTGGGGGAACGCGAGTTTCGGTGAGCTCGGACACATGGGCGTGGGACCCGATGATCGCGGAGCGGGCAATCCGGAGGTCTTCGAACAACCCAATCCGCCATCTGAATGGCTGACGTTCGACAGTCCCGCGACCGACGTCTTGGCTGTCGAGGGCAAGACCTTCGTGCTGCTGGCAAACGGAACGGTGTGGGCCTGGGGTAACGTGAAAGGGCCATTCGTCGGGCACCCACAGGATCAGGAGTATTACGAGCGCATGGGTCCACCCGCCAGCTCGGGAAAGTGGAGCCGCATGTTTCGCGCGCCCGGCGCCAGCACCCTGCCGTCGGGGCCCCTTCAACTCCCCGTGGGCTGCATAGCCAAAGCCATCGGAGATGGCTGCGTGATTTGTGAATCCGGCTGTCTGACTTGTTGGAATGATGCGGCCACCCTGGCGGCTGCAGAGTGTCACGTATTCTGAGGTGACTGCGCCGTGTCCATTCGCATCATCGTCGATCCAGTTCGTGACCCTGCGGTAACCACTCACGCCCGCATCCGCGGCGCCCGTCTTCGCATGACGGGGCTGGGTGAGGGCCCTACACGCGCGATGCTTGGCGTGTCGACCCCCGCTCGGCTCACGTTTCTCATCGCTGCCGTGGACGACGCTCGGTCCACCACCACCAGGGATTTCGAAGCTTTCGCCAGTGTCGAGGGCTCCGTGACTTTGGAGGGACCTGGCGGCGCGCCTGTGTTCTTCAACGTCGTGGACAATTCGACCGGGCCCGCGACGATTCAATACACAGACGATCCCGCGAACGAAGATCCAGCATTGCCTAGGCAGCGTTTGGAACTCGACTTCGACCCCGTCAGTTTTCGGGACATGTTGGATCTTGAGCAAACCAACGCTGTATTGCTGCTGCCGACCCAAACTACGTCGAGTCGCCAGTTCTTGGAACTCGCCGTTTCGCTCGAGGTAGCCGGTACTGCGGAAGCTCCACCCGAGGCGAACGACATTCTCGACATCGACGTCCACCTGCCGCTTCCTCGAGTCGTCGTGATCGACCCAGGGCATGGAGGAACGACAACCGTCGGTGGGTCGTCTCCCAACAACGCCCACAGCCCGAGCGGCGTGCTCGAAAAAAACATGACGTTGGACTTGGCCCAGCGGGTGGAAACGGCAATCGCGACCAAACCCCACCCACCGCGCGTGATCTTGACCCGTACGACAGACGTAAACCTGGGGCTAGCCGCTCGCGCGAACGTTGCCCGCGACAACAACGCACAACTGTTCCTGAGTATTCACTTCAACGGCCTCGACGGCGTGGCGCGTGGCGTCGTAACGTTGGTTTCCCCGGCTGCGGTCAACTTCAACTTGGCGGAAGACATCGCGTTCGCACAGCGAATCCAAGATGGCGTATTTCGCATCGTCAGCCGCCACGACACGGGCACGCGAGATCGGGGTGTCGTTCAGCAGGCGCTCGGGGTGTTGAGGGACAATCGACTGGGAAACACGCGAGCGAACCATCCGTGTCGGGCGTGCCTAGCAGAAATCGAGTTCATCGACGTTCCAGCAGTCGATCGGTTGCTGAATCTCAACGCAAATGCCGATACGGTCAAAGACGAAATCGCGGACGCCATCGCGGACGCCATCATGGACGAATTGGGATTCTAGTGACGTCGCTCGTGCACACGGTGAGTCTGCTGCTCTGCGTTGCAACGCTCGCATGTGATTCCGCGCTATCGCGAGATGCACCGGCCACAAACCGCACGCCAGTGGCGACCAGCCCCGTCAGCACCCCGCCGGGCGCCAGCACCACCCGTGCCGACTCACACGCGGTGAAAGACCCCCTGCTCGCTCCCACTACGACAGCCGAGCCTCCGAACGAACGCGTACTCGAAACACACCCCGCGACAACCGTTGGGGTAGTCGCTTCGAGTAGCACAAGCGCCCTCACGGCCCCTAGTGCACCACCGAGCGCTGCGAACGCACCCTATCGCGCGCTAACACCCCCCCCGCCGAAAGCCATTCCCTACGCCGAAGGGTCACTCGGCGCCGAGTTTCAGCGAGCCCGCGAAGCAACGACGTTGAACGAGGCCGAATCACGTTGGAGTAACTTGCTCGATCGGTTTGCGCCAACCGACGGCGAGTACGAAGACGGCTTTCATGCGCATCACGTCCGCGCTGCGCGCATCGAACTCGCACGCGTGCACTACTTGCAGGGACTTGGCGAGAAAGCAGACGCACTACTTCGCACAGTCTTGTCCGAGCCCTGACGGACGCGTTCACGACCGCTCCCAGTGCTCTCGAACGACTCGTTCACCTGACTACAGCCGCGGCCCTACCAGCAGCTGGTCGAAGTCTTGCGCCCCGATCAAAGAATCCGGATTCGGGATCGCGTCTAGCACCACTTCTGGCTCTCCATCGGCGGGCATGCGCCAAACCCGGCCTTCCTCACTGTTTTGCTTCTCGACGTGGAATAGGGATCCGTCCGACATCGGAAGGATGAGCGCCGACTTGGGGGTTCCCTCGAGGGGCACACGTCGCACGAATCGAAATTCGCTGTCGCTTCCGACGTTGTAGATCAGCACCTCAGGATCCACGTCTCGGTCGTGCCAGAAGGCGACGGCCGCGGCATCTCCACGGATGCTGGCGATCCAGTCCTGTGCCACCAAGTCACTCGACGCGAACACCTCATGGGGGACCGCACGGCTGAGCTCCACGCCGTCAGCATCGTAAATCGCGATGTCGGTGGCGTAGTCGGGCGGATCGTACGCGTTCAAGTAGCTCTCTGAGCGCGTCGTGCCGATCAGGCGTCCGTCGGCCATCACCCCCATGAATAGCTCCATTCCCGCGACTTCGAATGGTTCGCCGTCCACCAGCAGGTCATCGTCGTTGCCACACGTGAACCACAACGCACCCGCAGAGGTCACGCCCATTCGCGATCTGGGAAACGGGCAAACGTCGAAAGTGATGGTCATGCGCTCGTTGGTGAGCGGATCCGTTTGAAATATGTACTTCCCATCGTTCACGTACAGCAACCCATCCGAACCGAAGACAGAGTAGTTGGGGCAGCTGAACTCGAGTCCCACCGGGTCTGGCTCGGGCCAAACCGCGTGCACGCGACTATCGCCACATGACGTGCGCCTCACGACGGCGTACACCGCGCTCTCTGACGGGATAGGATCACTCACGCTGTCGTCGGGGCAGACGAAGTGATCGTCGACCTCGCCGTCACAGTCGTTGTCTTCACCATCACACACCTCGCGCTCGGGATCTTCGCACAACACAGGTTCGAGGCTGCGAGGCAGATCGTTCGAAACCAACCATCCCCAGTAGTCGCAGGTCTCGCACTCCCGCACGGCTATCTTACTCGCGAAACGCTCGGGCTTGCACTCGTCGAGCACGTCCGCCAGACAGCTCACACACTCTTCGAGTTCCTCGAGCTCCTGGCCGTCGAGAGTGTCGAAGCCCAACTCGCACTCTTGCGCGAGCGCCGAAAGCTCTTGGAGATTCTCGTCGGTCAGTGCGTCGCCGAAACAGTTCTCCGCACGCGCCAACACGCCATTACACGACGCAGCCTGGCCACTGCCCGACGCCTGCTCGCTACCCGAAGACTGCCCACCGCTGCTCGACGTTTCGTCGTCGTCCGACGTCTCGTCATCGTCCGCACGGGACGCGCCTGAATCGCCCGAAGAATCATCGTCCTCGTCGTCACGTGATGACACCTCATCAGCGTCACTCGACGATTCAGATTCGCCGCACGCGACGAGCCATGGGGAACAGAAGAACAGAAGCGATGTGATCGCGATTGCGCTGCGCATGATACGTATCGAAGAAAGCTGACGCGATGCATGATGCATGTGCCGTGAGCAGGTCGCAACACTCGAAGCCCCCTGACGGCGATCGTTCGCCCCGAGACGGCCCACAACCGCACGTCAGTTCGTCGCGCATGGTGACCACACGACGCGAAGTGAACGTGGGTATGGGGTCGATACCCACCTCAACTCCAACCCCACCTCACCCCCACCGCGCTCAGTGCTGTGCAACGAACGACACAACCCCCGTGCTGGCGAGTGTACAGCCAGGCGCCCGAGTGTGCAGTTCGCGATACACTTGGCCAAACGCCTCTGCGCCAGGTATCCCAGGTCCCTCCTTCGCCAAACTTGGCACCGCTGTTGCACTAGCTGGAGTCCTCATGACGAAACACTACTTCATCGCGGCCGCCTTCATCATGCTCTGCAGCACCAGCGCCTACGGGGGCTACAAGCACCTCGGAGCCGCTCACGGCCTGGCGGGCGATGCCAATGAGGCGCCGCAACAGGCAGTCAACGACTCGGATGACGCGGAGCCCAACGCGACCGAGAGCGATGTAAACCTCGCCGACACCGTCGTCGGCGAGCAAGAGGGCGCAGGCGCTCCCCAGGCAGCTGAAGCGCTCGAAGACTTCGTCGTGTACGCCTCCAACAAACAATGACCCAAGCATCGAATCGCTCGCGCGAGCGCCAGGCACTTTTGGCCAGCGCCCTGACCATCACGCTACTAGGCTGCAGCGCCGACGCTTCGGATGTTGCCCCAAAAGACTCCATCAGCCAGGCTGCAACCTACCAGGTAGCAACCAGTGGGGATGGCTCGGCGAGTCACGCCGTGTTCGAACGTGCGTCGACCGCCCAATTCGCAGCCCCCGACCAAACGGATCCTGGTGCTCCCCCAATGGACGAAGGAGTGCCTGGGGTCTCTTGCGGCGAGCAACTCACCATCAGCGGCCCGTTCACTTCGACGTCGAGCATCGTCGGAGGTCTTCGCTACACGTTGTTCGAGAACATCGACGGCCCCGCCAAGTCACTAAGCCTCAACTTCCGTAGTAACGAGACAGGTCTGCTGCACTTGGGTGCCGAGATGAATCAAGACGTAGACACCTGCGAGCAGTGCGTCACGTTCTTCGACCCCGTCGCTGGGGAGTTTTGGGTTTCCGACACTGGGTTCCTCGATGTCAGCCCTGTTACGCCGCCGCTCAGCGGAAGCGTGGAAGTGGACTTGATCGGCGTTCGCCTGCGACTCGCCGCGGCTGCACCGAGCGAGGGACCCGTAGAAGGCATTCCCTCGAACGGACTTCCCCCAGAGCTGTGCATCAGCAACGTCACTCTTTCGGGCAGTGGCGGCGCAGGCTGCGAGGACGAAAGCTGCGAGCCCGAGCCCAGCCGCCCACGACCTCGCCCGCGCGAAGTGACCTACGAGGCCGACATTCAGCCGCTGTTGTCCCGAAACTGCGCTGGCGCGCCATGCCACAGCGCTGCGTCGCCTTACGTGACCCTAGTTAACGTCGACTTGACGACCCTAATCGACACGGCCTCGACCCAAGTCCCGGCTCTCGACTACATCACGCCCGGCAACTCGGGCGCCAGCTACCTCTGGATCAAGCTAGCTGGCAGCGCAGGCATCGTGAACAATCAGATGCCCCTCGGAGCCCCCGCGTTCGACCAAGCCACCCTCGACCTCGTCGCGGATTGGATCGACGCTGGGGCTCCATGAGCACGACAAATCACGCGCCTGCGTGATAATTGATCATCCACTGGATGCCGAAACGATCCGTGAGGTGGCCGTAGTAGTCGCCCCAGAACTGGTCTTCGAGTGGCATGCCGACTTCGCCGCCTTCGGACAGTGCGGCGAAGAAGCGGTCTGCGTCTTCGCGACTCGCTGGCTGGATGGATATACTCATGTTCGTGCCTGCGATGTACGGCCCCCCCATGCCTTCCATCGTGTCGCTGGCCATTAGCCTGGCGCCGCCAGGCAAGTCGAGCCCCACGTGCATCACGCGGTTCTTCACTTCCTCTGGCATGTCTTCACCGCCGGGCATCGTGCCAAAACGATGGATCTCGGTCAGTGTTCCCCCGAGCGCCTTGGCGTAGAAGGTCATGGCCTCTTCAGTGGTGCCCTCGAAGTTGAGATACGGAAAAATTTGCATGGTAGTTCTCCTGTTCGGAAAGTCTGCCAGTGTTGTTGGGCATTGAAAAGCGGCGCCAGATACAGCGCGTGATGCGCCCAAAGCCATAGAGCGTGATCATGCCGTGCCTCGTTCGCTTGCCGAGTCTTGGCGAGCGCCTCTGACGATCGGAAACAGTCCCCGAAGTCGCGGATTTCGTAGCCACAAGCCGCCCCACATGAACACGCCGACGTACACGCTGAACAGCACGTTGCTGTAGAGCGGCATCTGCGCGCGCAATTGCGTCGCCATCGCGCCGCCGAGCAGGCCCATGGTCAGCACGGCCCCAAATATGCTCGTGCGCGGCACGAGATAGAGCACGACACAGGTCAGTTCGAGGATCCCGATGGCAAACGCGTACCCGGGAGGCCACCCCAGCTCAGCCATGGTGGCCTCAGCCACGGGCAACTGCAGGAGTTTGGGCGTCACCGAAGCGCCCAGCATGAACAGGGCGAATAGGCCCGAGAGCGCACGGCCATTCCACACCATCAACTGGGAGTTTTTGGCACGCTCGGCCGCCTGCGAAGGACTCGGGGCGGATGCGTCGTAGGCGGCGGAGGATTGGATCAGATTGGATATTGCTTGGTTTTTCATGGGGTTTGCTCCTTCTGAGCCCCAAGGACGAAGCACCCCCGGCGATCCCGACAGCGCGGCGAATTTTTTTCGTCGAACGCTGCTCACGACGTGCTGATGGCTGGACAGATGGGTCGCGGGCGACGACCTTTCCGAAAAAATCGTCGCGTGAGCCGTCGGGATCGTCGGCGCACGTTCGTCCTCGTGAAAGGCCCCGCCCCATGCTCTACACCTTGCTCTGCTACAACGATGAATCCGTCACCTCGGCCTGGACCGAGGAAGAAGACGCCGCGGTCATGGCTCGGCTCGATGTCGTGCACAAAAAGTACGCCGACGAGTTCCGCCCGATGATTCGGCTCATGCCGACGACGGCCGCCACCACCTATCGCAAAGGTGAACGGCTGGTGACCGACGGCCCGTACGCTGAGACCAAAGAACAGCTCCTCGGCTTCTACGTGGTCGACGTCGACAACCTCGAGCGAGCCCTGCACATCGCCCGCGAGCTCGCAGAAGCCAACCCGGGTGGTGCGTACGAAATTCGCCCCATCATGCTCTACTTCCCCGACGGCCAAGCGGTGAAGGCCGAACAGTGAGTGCCCAATGGTGAGTGCCCAATGGTGAACGATGGGTGACGCGCTTGACCCCCGCTGGATCGAGTCTCGGCTGGTCGCCGCACGCCCCCGTGCAGTGGCGGCGTTGCTGCGTTACTTCCGCAACCTGGACCTAGCCGAAGAAGCATTTCAGGAAGCCTGCCTGCGTGCTCTTACCAAATGGCCGCAGAACGGACCGCCGCGTGATGTGGCCGCGTGGCTCATCCTGGTCGGTCGCAACGTGACGCTGGACCACGTACGTCGGCGGTCCAAACAAAGAGAATTGCCAGATGAAAGCGTCCTGTCCGACGGCGAAGATTCTGAAGCGGACTTAGCGGAGCGCCTGGATGACTCGCACTACCGCGACGATATCTTGCGCTTATTGTTCACCTGCTGCCATTCTGAATTACCAGCAACTCAGCAGATAGCCCTGGCACTGCGCGTAGTTTCCGGGCTGTCCGTGAGTAGAATCGCACGTGCGTTCCTGGTCGCAGATCGGGCCATGGAGCAACGCATCACGCGCGCCAAAGCGCGCATCGCCCAGGCGGGCATCGCCTTCGATACGCCTGGCCCGGTAGAGCGCGCCGAACGGTTCGTCGTGGTCGCGGCCATGATCTATCTCGTCTTCAACGAGGGCTATTCGGATTCGAGCCCGCAAAGCGAACGCGGGAGCTTGTGCGCCGAGGGCATTCGTCTAGCGCGCCTGATGCTTCGCTTGTTTCCCGCTGAGCCAGAGATGATGGGGCTGCTAGCGCTGATGCTACTTCAGCACTCCAGACAGCGCGCACGCTTCGATGCGCACGGCTCAGTCATCCTGTTGGAAGACCAAGACCGCACGCAGTGGAACCAAGACTCGATCGCCGAGGCACTGGCGATGCTCGACAAGGCCATGCTGCATCGGCGCCCAGGCCCGTACCAAATCCAAGCAGCCATCGCCGCGCTCCACGCTCGTGCGAAAAAGCCCGAGGACACGGACTGGTCCGAGATCGACCAGCTCTACGCCGCGCTCGAACGCCATGCGCCCTCACCCGTCGTGACACTCAACCGCGCGGTCGCGGTGTCGAAGGTTCATGGCGCGGAGGTCGCGCTGAAAATGGTCGAGTCGCTTGCCCAACCCCTGGCCGGGTACTTCTACTTTCACGGCCTTCACGGCGCCTTGCTCAAACAACTCGGACGCCATCAGCAAGCGCGGCAAGCGCTGACGCGCGCCATCGGCCTAGCCGGCACCGCCGCAGAAGCAGCGCACATTCGCGAGCACCTGGATCAGCTCGACGC
>CBFGUG010000032.1:0-76336 GCA_965651905.1 uncultured bacterium
TCCAGACGTCTCAAACGGTTTCACTCGTCGCCAAGGCGCGAGGGGCAAGCGGCAGAATCTCCCTCACTCGTCGCGTCTCTGAGCGTTGGCACACGCGTTGCTTTGTTTCTTGGTGAGGTGATTGCCACCGCTGAACGAGGAGCAACGGACCATGGAGATCAAAGCTTTCTACGACGAAGCCACTTACACGCTGACGTATGTGGTGTGGGACGAGGTGACGCGGGACGCGGTCGTGATCGATCCCGTGCTCAACTACGACCCGCTGGGTTCGCAGACGAGCACCGAGTCGGTGGACGAGGTGACTGACTTTTTGCGCGAACAGAACTTGGAACTCCGCGCAATCATGGAGACGCATGCCCACGCCGATCACCTTTCGGGGAGTCAGGTGCTCAAGCATCGTTTCGGTGCGCCCATCGCCATCGGTCAAACGATTACGAAGGTGCAGGAGACCTTCAAGGGCATCTTTCAACTGGGTGACGACTTCGCCACGGACGGCAGTCAGTTCGACAAGTTGATCGTCGACGGTGAACGATGGCACGTGGGCAGCCTGACGATCGAGGCGATTGCCACGCCCGGGCATACGCCAGCGTGCATGACGTACAAGATCGAGGACGCAATTTTTACGGGGGACGCGCTATTTATGCACGATTACGGCACGGGGCGTACGGACTTCCCCAAGGGTAGCTCGAAAGATCTCTACCACTCGGTGCATGAGCGACTGTACTCGTTGCCTGACGACACTCGCGTCTTCGTCGGCCACGACTATCAGCCCGGGCAGCGCGAGTTGCGCTACGAGACCACCATCGGCAAGTCGAAGCGCTGTAACCCGCAGCTGCGGGCAGGCACGACTGAGCAGGACTACGTGAAGTTGCGCGAGACCCGGAACTCGGAGCTGGATGCTCCACGCCTGCTGTTTCAGAGCGTGCAGGTGAACGTCAACGCGGGCCGCATGCCCGAGCAGGAAAGTAACGGCGTGCGCTACCTGAAGCTGCCGATCAATCTCTTTCGTCCAGCGGATGAACGCGGCGAACCTCTCGAACGACCCAAAGCGGCGGAGTGAAGGCAGCCTGAGGGAGGAAGAGTCATGACCATGAGCGCAGAGCCCGTAGTCCCAGTAGGTGTACCAGTAGGGCGCAAGCAGTCGAATCTGGAGCGCATCGAAGCGCGGCTCGCGCGCATCGAAGACATGCTGTCTCGGATGGACGCGGTGGCGAACCAGGTTCCAGGCCTGTTCGCCATGGCGTCCGACATTGCGGACGAGTGGGCCACGCGTGATGGTCGCGTCGACGCGCGCCTCAGGGAGGTGGTGCAGGTGCTGGAGCGATTGACGCGACCCGACGTGCTACGGGCGCTGCAGAGCCTGCTCGCGCAGCTCGAAGCCGCGCCGGGACTGTTCGCCATGATCGGTGACATGGTCGACGACTTTGCTCGTGGGGCACAAGCCGAGGGCGTCGATCTGCACGAGGCGACGTCGAATCTGCTCGAGTCCGTCAGGGCGCTGGTGAAGTTGCTGGGCCAGCCCGAGACGAGAGACGTGATCGAACACGGCGTGCTTTCACCAGGCGCGATTCGCAGTATGAACATGGCGGCTCACGCCCTGGCTGAAGCTGGGCAGCACAGGGGAGAGCGCGTGGGGTTGTGGTCGGCGGTGTCCAAGACGCGGGACCCCGACGTGCAGCGCGCGCTGGCGTTCATGTTCCACGCGGCCAAGACGCTGGGTCAGGCGATGGACAACGACGACGCCGAGGGCTCGGCGCCCGCACGACTCAAAGCACCCAATGGCAGCTAACCCAGAGCAAGTAGGAGAACGTCGATGTCCGAACAGCATTTCGAAGTCTTGATCGTGGGAGGTGGTAGCGCCGGGATCAGCATCGCGGCGCGGCTGGCCGCACTGCCCAATCCACCGAAGGTCGCCATCGTCGAGCCGTCGCGGAAACACTACTACCAACCGCTGTGGACGCTCGTCGGCGGAGGGATCTTTCCGAAAGAGGCGTCCGAGCGCGACGAGGCAGACTTCATCCCGCAAGGAGTCGAATGGATCGTCGATACGGTCAGCGAGTTTCAACCCGATCAGAACGCCGTGAAGCTGAGCAGCGGCAAGGTCGTGGGTTACGGAGACTTGGTCGTAGCCCTCGGCATCCAACTCGACTGGGACGAGGTGAAAGGCCTGCAGGAGACGCTCGGTAAGAACGGCGTCAGTTCCAACTATCGTTACGACATGACCGAACGGACGTGGGCGATGTTGGATGCGTTCAGCGGTGGCAACGCCGTGTTCACCTTTCCGGCAACGCCCATCAAGTGCGCGGGAGCTCCGCAGAAGATTATGTACCTGGCCGAAGAGCACTTTCGCCGCAAAGGCATTCGTAACGAGTCGAACGTGATGTACATGTCCGCAACCGCCAGCATTTTCGGCGTGCCCAGGTACCGCACGACGCTCGAGAAGATCGTCGCCGAGCGCGACATCGAAACGCACTTCAAGCAGAGCCTGGTCGAGGTCCGCGCGAACTCGCGTGAAGCGGTCTTCCATCACCTCGACTCGGGCGCGGAGACGATCGTGAAATACGACTTCATGCACGTCACTCCGCCGCAAGGGCCCCCGGACGTGATCAAGAGCAGTCCCTTGGCCAACGACGCCGGTTGGGTCGAGGTCGACGATCACACGTTGCAGCACGTGCGCTACCCCGACGTATGGTCCAGCGGGGATTGTTCGAGCCTACCCGTCTCCAAGACGGGCGCCGCGATTCGCAAGCAGGTGCCTGTGTTGGTAGAAAAACTTGCTGGCCAAGCGCGAGGGGCGAGCGATGCGCGGCCACTACGACGGTTATGCGTCGTGTCCGCTGGTCACTGGACGCGGCAAGACCATCTTGGCCGAGTTCGGCTACGGGGGACAGATCATGGAGAGCTTTCCGTTCGACCAGTCCCAGGAGCGCTACTCGATGTACGCCCTAAAGGCGTACGGACTGCCGAGCATGTACTGGCACGGGATGCTGCGCGGTAGGCTTTGAATAGGTTGGACGGGCGCTAGGGCCGGGCGCGAAGCTTCCTCGCAAGGTCATCTCGACACTCGAGGTTCGAAGCTCAGGGGATTGTGAGCCTTCGTGCCCCTGGAAATGCGCAATCTGTGCCGTTTACCCGTGCATCGATTGCGTGCTGGGTGAGTCGGGCGGAGAATCCATGACGCCCTTGGGCCATTCGAGACTATTCTGTTTGCATGCGACATCCGCTCTCTTCGTTATTTGATCCCCGTAGCATCGCGGTGTTCGGCGCAAGCGAACGGCAAGGATCGGTAGGGGAGCAGGTCGTCGACAACCTGCTTCAGAGCGGCTACGCAGGCGAGCTGTACTTCATCAACCCGAAGCATGCGCAGGTCAGAGGTCGACCCTGCCTGACCAGGCTCGCGGAAGTGAGAGGACACGTCGAGCTTGCGGTTGTTGCCACTCCCGCGTCGACCGTGCTGCAGATACTTCAGGACTGTGCGGAGGGCGGGGTGAGAGCGATGGTCGTTCTCACTGCGGGCTTCGCCGAGAGCGGAATTGCCGGAGGCGAGCTTCAACGTCGGCTAGCCGAAGAAGCTCGAAGGGCTGGCATTCATCTGCTTGGCCCCAATTGCCTCGGCGTCGTTTCAACACCGTCGAACGTGAACGCTACATTCGCGGGCTCGAAGGTGCGAGGCGGTTCGCTGGCGCTCGTCTCACAGTCTGGAGCTCTTTGCAGCGCCATTTTGGACTGGGCGGAGGATATGCCGTTTGGGTTCTCGAGAGTCGTATCGCTCGGTGACGCAGCTGGCATCGGGTTCGGAGACCTTCTCGACTACTTGGCGATGGATGCGTCTACATCAGCCATCTTGGTCTACGCGGAAGGGGTCAGCGACGCCCGCCGATTCATGAGCGGGCTGCGCGCTGCCGCACGTCTCAAGCCTACGATCGTGCTCAAGGCTGGCAAGCATCCAGCAGGTGCCCGTGCGGCTCGCAGTCACACGGGGTCGATAGTGGGAGGTGACGACGTATTCGACGCGGCGCTCCGCCGCGCTGGTGCCGTACGGGTTCAGTCCATCGGTCAGCTCTTTGCAACGGCACAACTCCTGGGCGGCGGGCAACGGATCACGCGCGATCGCTTGGCGATACTGACGAACGCAGGTGGACCGGGCGTGATGGCGGCCGACCGCGTGAGTGCGGTGGGAATGCAGCTAGCTGAGTGCGGTCCGGATACGCTTCAGTCTCTCGATGCGGCTCTCCCCGCCCACTGGTCGAGGGCGAACCCGATCGACATCCTCGGAGATGCTGGCCCCGAGCGCTACCGCCGTGCGCTGCAGGCTTGTGTGGCCGATAGTGGTGTCGATGGGGTCTTAGTGATGCTGACACCCCAGTCGATGACCCAGCCCACCGACTGTGCGCGAGCCGTCGTCGACGTCTCGCGGGGCAGCAGCAAGCTGATCGTGGCGTGCTGGATGGGGGGGCGACGAATGAACGAGGGCCGAGAGCTTCTGCGCACGGGCGGGGTACCGGTATTCAACACGCCCGAAGCCTCGATCGACGCCTTCTATCACCTGTGGACCTATCACCAGAACCAACGCCTGTTGCTCGAAGCCGTCAGTCCCATGACCTACGTTGCCAAGCATGACGTGGTCGGCGCGAAGTTGATCATCGACAGCGCACTCGAGGGGGAGGCAACCGAACTCGGTAGCGTTCGCTCCAAGGCTGTGTTGAGCGCATTCGGCATTCGATGCACCACGCCAATCCTGGCGCGCAGCGCCGACGAGGCGCTCGTAGCTGCAGAAAGTCTCGGGTTCCCAGTTGCGCTCAAGGTGAACTCACGGGACATTTCGCACAAGTCCGACGTGGGCGGCGTTCGCTTGGGGATAGAGCGCGGCGAAGAAGTGCGGACGGCGTTTTCCAGTCTCCTGGAGCAAGTCGCCACCGCGCGTCCGGACATTCACCTCGACGGAGTGACCGTCGAGCCCATGCTCACCGCGAGGCACACCAGGGAGGTCATGATTGGTGTCGTGCGCGATCCGTGTTTTGGACCAGCCATCAGTGTGGGCATAGGAGGCGTTCTGGTTGAATTGGTGGACGACAAGTCGGTGGGTCTACCGCCGTTGAACCCGTTCATCGCCCGCGACATGTTGCGGCGCACGGCGTTGTCGCGTGCTTTGGGAGCGTTCCGGGGCCAGCCGCCTGTGAACTGTCAGCTCATCGAGGAGATACTGTCACGGGTCTCGGACTTGGTGAGTGAGCTGCCAGAGGTCGTCGAACTCGACATCAATCCGCTGTTGGCGTCCCCCGAGGGCGTCGTCGCGGTCGACGCGAGGATCCTGGTTGCTACTTCGGACGCGGGGGCTCGCGCCCACGAGCATATGGCCATTCTGCCCTATCCTGCTTCGCTGCAACGACGCGGTCAGCTGACGGACGGAACGCCCATCGTCATTCGCCCCATTCGGCCCGAAGACGCACAGATCGAGCAAGCGTTCGTTCGCGCTCTGTCGGACGAGTCTCGCTACTTCCGCTTCATGCAAGGGCTTGCAGAACTCACCCCGGAGATGCTCACTCGATTCACACAGATCGACTACGATCGCGAGATGGCGTTCATCGCCATCGTGAGCGGGGCTGACGGCGAGCGTGAAATTGGAGTCAGTCGCTACGTCATTCAGCCCGATGGCAAGAGCGCGGAGTTTGCTTTGGTGGTTGCCGACGAGTGGCAGCGGCGCGGCGTTGGTACACGGCTGATGCAGGCGCTCTTCGATGCGGCGCGGGCGCGTGGCCTGACGACGTTGGAAGGAGAGATCCTGCGCGTGAATCACGGAATGCTTCGTCTGGTGGCCAACTTGGGCTTTCGCTCCAGGGGCGTCGAAGGAGACGACAGTCTCATCGAGGCGACGAAAGTGCTGTGAGTGAATCTCAGATATCAGGTGGGAAGAACACGCGTCGGCCGTTCGACGAACCTCCAGTCGTGGGGTGGATGGACAGCCCGGAGTGCGACGCCCACGATCCAGGTCCCGACCACCCTGAAACGCGAGCGCGTCTGGTTGCGATTCGGGAGGGGCTCCGAGCTCGCGACTTGGATGTCGCGCTCGAACACCAAGCGCCAACGCATGTGGAGCGTGCGTTGCTCGAGCGCGTGCACTCTTCCGCGTACATCGATCGAGTGGAGCGGGCGTGCGCTCGCGTGAGCCGAGCCCGCCTCGACGAGGACACAGTCGTCTCTGGTGGTTCGTACGCCGCCGCGCTGGCAGCGGCGGGTGCGGGCGTCGGCGCCGTGCGTCGCGTACTCGAGGGGAGTTGGACTCGAGCTTTCTGTTCGGTGCGTCCTCCGGGGCACCACGCGCGCAGAGACGAGAGCGCCGGCTTTTGCATTTTCAACAACGTTGCGATCGCCTGCGAAGCGGCACTAGACGACCCCCGAGTGAACCGAGTCGCCATCCTCGACTTCGATGCTCACAGAGGTGACGGTACAGACCTATTGTTCGATGGGCGCGATGAGATCACCTATGCGAGCTGGCACCAGCACCTGCACTATCCGGGACCGCCAGCGCTACCCAGCAATGGCATCAACTGCCCGTTGCCTTTGGGGGCTACGTCGGCCGCTTTCCTACGGGTCTGGCGCGAACGAGTGCGCCCAGCGTTGGAAGATTTCTCACCAGACTTGTTGCTGCTGTCCGCAGGGTTCGACGCCGACCGACGAGACCCATACTCCGAGCTCGCCATGGACGCGCTAGGTTACTTCGATTTGACGCGGGAGATCGTCGGGTTTTCGAACGCCTACTGCCGCGGTCGTATCGTTTCCGTGCTCGAGGGAGGTTACGATGCTGCGGCCCTGGCGGAAGACGCTGCGGCCCACGTGGAAGCCCTATTGGAGCGGCCGTACTATCGATGAATGCTGCACTCGCGTATGACACGCGCTGCAGGTATACAGGAGCTTCGAGTAGAGCTCCCCGCGTCTTCGATCCAACGCGTCGACGACTTCGATGCCGCGCGATTCGCTCGCGAGTTCTTGGGCAGTCTGTTCCAACTCGAGGAGTTCGGGGCTCGGACTACGATCGTCAAACAACTCGTCTGGTGACAGATCCGCCTTGGCCATCGCTTCGGCGCCTCGTACCCAGGCCTCGTTGGAGGGGCCCATGAGACCAAGCCACATTTGCTGAGATGCCCAGGCATGGAGCGCCATCTTCGCTTTCAGATCGGAGCCTTCAGGTGGTTGACTCGCCTCTATCTTCGGGCCCGCGATCTCTCGATGACAGGACGCACACGCTTCCCCCATGCGACCCAAGGCGACCGCCGAAGCGTTCACGTCCTTGGCGTCGCGCGCTTCGCGGGCGGCGTTCTGCATGGCCTCGACATGGGGTTGCCATGCGGACGAAAGCCGTGACGTCATCTGGTGTTCCGCCAACCAGGCTGCGGCTTCGCGGGCTGCCTCTAGCTGGCCTCGTTGAATGGCGTGGAGTAACTGGTCGGCTTGCTCGAGGTGTTCCCGCATGTGGGCCTTGGGCGTGGGTGTCGTGACTTGTTTCCTGGTCGCAACTGACTCTGCCCGCGTACCAGAGGGTTCGCTCTGACTGGACTGCTCAGATCTCACCTCCGTCTGCGCTTTCGATTCAGTCTCGTCAGCTCCGCTTCTTGGTTGCCAGGTCAGACCCGGAAGTAGGCCGTGAGTCCGCGTTTCGCCCTGTGTCCGCGCCCGAGGTACTAGCTACGCACGACGACGCGGCTCGGCTAAGAAAGGCGCCTTCATGTCGCCATCCTTGCCGTCGTCATCATGAAGCTGCGCCGGGACGGCGTCTGCGTAGCAGGCCCAGTCGTATCAACCAGTCTTTGCGGCTGATGAACGCGCGGGCCGTCACTGACCAGTCTTCGTACCAACTCGATAGTTCGAGCAAGCTTTCGTTTGCTCCTTCGCGTTGCGCGTCGTTTTGGTCGAGCGCGACTGGTGTGGTGGGAGCTCTTACCGCACGCGCTTGGTCGACCCAGGTTTGCAATGTTGCACGCTTCTGCTTGCTCAGCCCGCGCGTCGCGAGCGTCGAGAGCACAGCAGCAGATGGCTCTTGGTCGAGCCGCGCGAGCAGCGTGGTCACGGCCAACACGGAGGCAGCTGGTTCGCCGGATTGAAGCCCTTTGAACAACTCCACCGATTTTGGGTGCAAGCGCTTGACCGCGACTTCGAGGCGCGCGAGGTGCGTCTGAGCCCAGCTGTGCAGGGCCTTCTCCGCTTTCCGAGCTTCGTCGTCTTCTGTCGGATCTTGCCCGACGGCGTCAAACTTGCACGCTTGCATCAGCAGCCTGAAGCCCTCGGCGTGGTCGCTCTCGCGGTAACCGCCCTCCACGAGCGCGGCGCGAATTGGCGTGTGCGTTGCGACGACCCGCAGGAAGGTGATCACACGCGCCGGGAGTTGACGCAAAGCCCATTCACTTGGAGCACTGCTGCTCCCGGCACGTGTTTTCACCATCGCCTTCGTCCTTCTTGCTGGGAGGCGGCGTTACCCGTCGATGAACGGTGGAGGCAGGTTCGGTGCGATGGGCGGCGCTACCAGTGACGGCTGCTCGGTGGGCACAGCCACTTCCGCGTCGTCGACCTCCTCGATCACTTCGGGCTCTTGGGGAAACGTTCGACGCCGCTTCGACAGCCCCAACATGATCAGGTAGTCCTTTCGGGTGATCACCGCGCGGGCGGTCTCCGACCAGTCTTTGTACCATGCACGCAACTCGAGTAGCGCTGCGTCACGCTCTTGCACGGCGGGGTCCGAAGGGAACTGGGGCGGAGCCACCTGCTTGGCGATGTCGACCAGTCCACGCAGGTGCGCTCGAACTTCGGGTGTGATCCCACGACTGGTCAACGTCGCGACGGCAGCTTGATCACCTTCTCGCGTGTCGGGGCGATTGGTCCCGCTCTCCAACGCGTCCAAACGGTCGAGCAAGGTAGCGACGCTGAGCACGGCACCAGCTCCCTGGGCTGCTTCGAGACCAGCGAGCACGTATGCGAACTGTTCGGGGTGAAGACGCTCGAGCGCGGCACTGACGCGACGAAACCCTGGTTCGTCCCATTGGTCCAGCTCGGTGATCGCCGCGCGCGCCAGCTTGTCGTCCGCAGCCGACTCCAGCGGCGCAACGTAGCCGGTCGCCGTGTGCAGTAGTGACCAACCGTGCGCTTGTTCGTGCTGCGAATACCCCGCTGCGAAGAGCAGGGCTCGAATATCTACCTTGGTCGCCGTTGCCCTCAGAAAGGTCAGAGCCTTGCCTGGGGTGGCCGCCAACACGCGTTTTTCGTAATCAGTCATTTCTTCCATTCTTCTATCTCCGTGTTTTGAGGGCTCATGATGCCCGCTGTGGAGATGTCGGCCGCACCCAGGCGGCGGTTGCGAAAAAATGCTTCGCGCAAAAACACTGCGACCACCGCCCGCCGCCACCCGAAAATCCGCTCGGAGGTAGGAGCGACGACCAGCCAAGCTTCGTGTCCCGCCGAGAAGCTTCCTTGCCGAGTCGGGAAGCAACCGTGCTCGCGACTGAAGCTTCCGTGCCCCGCCCGGAAGCTTCGTGTCGCGCCGGGAAGCTTCGGTGCTGGACGACGAAGCGTCCGTGCCATCGCCGGAAGCTTCGCTGCCGTCCCCCGAAGCTTGGTGCGCGTCAAGCCAAGCTTCGTGCACAGTCACAGAGCGTGTCCAGCTCCACACGAAGGCGATCCATGCCGCACAGTTGCTAGACATGACGGCACACTCGATTTCTGCGCTCGCGAATTCGTCAGCCCAGCCCCGCGAGAGCTCATGGTGGGAAGCGATAGGGCTAGGGTGAGTCCGACATCGCTGGCGTCGTGGACGATGGTGACCGTCCCAGACCCTTGCGTCGAAGATGATGGCGCAGTCGAGCAACAGGCTGTTTCCTGCGGTACAGGCAGGCTCTTCAAATGACGACGGGAGCGCACCGACGTCCCGTCAGCGCGCTCCCGCGATTGCACACACGCCCACTTTCAGCGCGACTTGACGGCAATCTGTTTGGACTGAGCTTCCGGCCTCCGAGCGATCGAGATCGAGAGAACCCCGTCTTTGACGTCCGCTTGAGCCTTGTCCGAATCAACACTGTTCGGGAGCGTGAACGAGCGCGTGAACGCTCCAAACGAGCGCTCGCACCGATAGGTAGTGTCCGTGGACTGTTCCTTTTCCTGCTCGCGCTTTCCGCTGACCGTGAGGCGGTTGTCGGTGATCTGAACGTCGATGTCTTTGGCATTGACACCCGGAACGTCCGCTTTGAACACGAACCCTTCCTTCGTCTCCTTCACATCGAAGTTCGGCGCGTACATCGGCCTTTCGTCATCGCCCAGTGGCAACATCTCCGCGAAGGGATCCCAGCGCAGGAAGTCACGCCAGCGCTGGATCGGCGCCATCCAATCTCGATGGGGCGCCAACGGCCTAGTGGTCCCACCGTCACCTCGTACTGTTATGTTTGCCATGTTGTTGGTCCCTTTCTCTCTTTCGTGTTCATGGGAGCGGTCAGATGTCGTTTTCGGGAAGACGACAGAAGACGTTCTCCCAGCCATCTCGGCGATCAGAAGTCGTCCAGTCCCGCTGTGTGTTCTGGGATCGCGTGCTTCTTGTCTGGAGCCTCTGCGATGATCGCATTCGTCGTCAGCAGCAGTCCGGCGATCGACGCCGCATTCTCCAGCGCCACGCGCACGACCTTCGTAGGATCAATCACTCCCGATGCGAGCAGGTCCTGGTAGAGGTCGGCGGCTGCGTTGTAGCCGAAACCGCCGCTACCCTCCCTCACCCGGGCAACGACGACCGATCCATCCTGCCCGGCATTGGAGGCGATGAGGCGCAGTGGTTCCTCGAGGGCGCGCCGCAGGATGCGTAACCCCGCTCGCTGCTCTTCGTCGAGGTTGCTTTCCAAAGCTTCCAGCGCTGGTTGGCAGCGCAGCAGGGCAACGCCACCCCCGGGAACGACTCCTTCCTGGGCGGCGGCCTTCGTCGCGTGAATCGCGTCATCGACCAAGTCCTTGCGTTCCTTCATCTCCACTTCGCTGGCTGCGCCCACGTTGATCACTGCGACGCCTCCACTGAGCTTGGCCTGGCGCTCCCGGAGCTTGTCCTTGTCGTATTCGCTCTTGGACTCTGCGATCTGATGCTGGATGGCCTTGATGCGCGAAGCTATGGCTTGTGGGTCACCCGCACCACCGACGATCGTGGTCGTGTCCTTGTCGATTTCGATCCTCTTGGCGGACCCGAGTTGCTCGAGCGTGACCGCGGCGAGTTTGATGCCGGTCTGTGCGCTGACGACATGACCGCCCGTGAGTATCGAAATGTCCGTCAGCGTTTCCTTCGCGCGGTCTCCGAACCCCGGCGCCTTCACCGCTGTGACGGCAACGGTGCCCCGCAGCTTGTTGACTACGAGGGTCGCCAGAGCCTCACCACCGATGTCTTCGGCGACGATGAGCAGCGGATGTTGGTCCTTGACCACGCTCTCCAGAATGGGGAGCAGGTCTTCCATCGACGTGATCTTGCCGTCGACCAGCAACAGATGCGCATCGTCCAGCACGCAACGCATCGTTTCGCTCTCGTTGACGAAGTAGGGCGAAAGGTAGCCGCGCTCGAACTGCATGCCTTCCGTCAGCTCGAGCGTCGTCTCCATCCCCTTGGCCTCTTCGACGGTGATGACGCCGTCCTTGCCGACCTTGGCCATGGCGTCGGCCACGATTTGGCCGATGGTCGAGTCGCCATTGGCGCTGATGGTTCCGACCCGCTCGATGTCAGAGCGCCCGTCTACGGGGCGGCTCATCGAGGCGAGCTCCATCTTGACCGCGCATACGCCAGCGTCGATACCGCGCTTGATCTGCATCCCGTCGTATCCGGCGCTAACCAGTCGCAGTCCCTCGCGGAAGAGTGACTGCGCCAGCACGGTGGCTGTGGTGGTACCGTCGCCGGCAGCATCTGCGGTCTTCGATGCCACTTCGCGCACCATCTGCGCGCCTAGGTTCTGTACGTGGTCCGAGAGCTCGATTTCCTTGGCGACCGTCACCCCATCTTTGGTAACCCTCGGCGTTCCCCAACTCCGTTCCAGCGCGACGTTGCGGCCGCGCGGACCAAGCGTGACCTTGACCGCGTTCGCCAACGCGTCGATTCCGGCGAGCAGGCGTTCTTGCGCCCGCGTATCATAAAGGATGAGCTTCGCATTCATGTTGACCTCGAAGGACTTGGTTGCAAGCCATGTGCCGAGCTGCGACGGGTAGGGGAGGAGCCTGCAATTTCGCGAACGCGAGGGCTGCGCGGTGCGCGTCCCCTCGCCCCTTCGGGAGGTGAGTCCAATCGCTCGGGTGCACATCTTGCGGCGAAATCCGCAAAACGCTCGCATTGTGATCCGTGGGCTAGCGCGTGACGGACACCGGGTTACCGTCGGTGGTTGAGATCGGATGGGGTTGCGCCACGCCCGCGAGGGCGCTGCGCAGGCCGCGGCACGCAAGTTGCGTAGCGTGCCGGTCGATGAGTGTTGCAGACGTTGCCTACTTTTCGATGGAAGTGGCGCTGAGCGAAGGGATGCCGACTTATGCTGGAGGCCTGGGTGTGCTTGCGGGCGACATGCTGCGATCCTCCGCGGACCTGGGCTTGCCGATCGTTGCGGTCAGCCTGCTGCACCGCGCGGGGTACTTCTTTCAGCAGTTGGGGACTGATGGATGGCAACGGGAACAAGAGGTGCGTTGGTCGATCGACGACCACGCTCGACTCTTGGATACTCGCGCTAGTCTGCAACTCGAAGGCCGAGACGTCAGCTTGGCGGTCTGGCGGCACGACGTCGTGGGTTCGTCGGGGCACGTCATTCCCGTATTTTTGCTCGACGCCGATGTCGACGGGAATAGCGACGAACATCGGCGTTTGACTGATGGTTTGTACGCCGGGGATCAGCGCTACCGACTGTGCCAGGAAGCGATCCTCGGCATCGGCGGCGTGCGCATGCTGCGGGCGTTGGGCTACGCGGACCTGAAGCGCTTTCACATGAACGAAGGGCACTCGAGCTTGCTGGCGCTGGAGCTCTTGCAGGAGGCACTGCTCGAGACGCACGGCAACGTTCAAGCCGCGGCCCTCAGCGTGCGTCAGCGCTGCGTGTTTACGACCCATACGCCTGTTGCTGCGGGCCACGACCAGTTCCCGAGAGAATTGGTGCAGTCGGTGTTGCATCAGGAGTGCACAGGGGCGCTGAACGCATACGACTGCAGCGACGGTCTCAACATGACGGAACTGGCGCTCAGTGCCAGCCACTACGTCAATGGCGTGGCCAAACGACACGGCGAGATCTCGCAGCAGATGTTCCCGAACTACGAGATCGATTGGATCACCAACGGCGTTCACGGAGCGACTTGGACGAGCCCACCGTTTGCCAAGCTTTATGATGACTACGTGCCAGGCTGGCGCGCTGACCCGCACAGCTTGCGTTCAGCCTTGGCGATCCCCGCCGAAGAACTGTGGCAGGCGCACCGCGCTGCGAAGTGGCACTTGCTGGAATGGGTCAACCGCGAGTGCAACTCGGGGATGGACGTCGACTTTCTGACGCTCGGCTTCGCGCGGCGAGCCACTGCCTACAAGCGGCCGACACTGCTGCTCGAGGCTCTCGACGTGATGCAAGAATCGCACACTGCGAGCGGGCCCATCCAAGTCATCTTCGCGGGCAAGGCGCACCCGAAAGACGAAGAGGGCAAACGCTTGATCCAATCGATCTTCGAGTCCCGCAAACGCACCAACGTGAGGATCTGCTATTTGGCCAATTACGATCTCGCGCTGGCGAAGCAACTGGTTGCGGGCGTCGATGTTTGGGTGAACACGCCTCATCCTCCGCTCGAAGCCTCAGGCACCAGTGGCATGAAAGCTGCGTTCAATGGTGTGCCGTCGCTCAGCGTACTCGACGGTTGGTGGATCGAAGGTTGCATCGAGAACGTCACTGGCTGGGGCATCGGTGATCCCAGCGACGACCAGCACAGCATCGCGGCACATGCCGCTCGGCTGCGCGAGAAGCTGGAGCTGCGGGTGTTGCCGATGTTCTACGAGCGTCGAGCTGAGTTCATCCAGATCATGCAGAACGTGATCTCGCTGAACGCCTCGTTCTTCAACACGCATAGGATGCTGCAGCAGTACACGGCCAAGGCGTACCTCATGTGAAAGGCAGCTATTGCAGCGTCGTGCTCAAGCGACATCGATCGCGGCATCCATCCGCGATCTACCAAACCAGGAAACCGAAGGGACAAGACAATGGCCAACATCCTCATCATCTACGCCACCCGACAAGGTCAAACTCGAAAGATCGCCGAGCGTATCGCTCAGAGGTTGCGCTCCGATGGACACTCGGTCGAGCTGGGCGACACCGATGACCATGCGCCGACCCGCGAGCTTCGCGAGTTCGACGCGGTATTCGTCGGCGCACCGATCCACGGTGGAGGCTATCCTCGTTCGTTGGTGCGCTTCGTGCGCGCCCATGAGGCAGAGCTCGAGGCGCTCCCGTCGGCATTCTTTTCCGTTGGACTGGCCGTTGCCAGTCGCACCACGGATGGGCGCGCTGAAACGCTGCCGCTCGTGGAGCGCTTCGTTCGTCAGACGGGGTGGCAGCCTGCACGTGTCGAGTTGATCGCGGGAGCACTCACCTATTCGAAGTACAATTTCGTGATCCGCTACGTGATGCGCCACATCGCCAAGCAGGCAGGCGGCGATACCGATACCACGAAAGACTACGAGTATACCGATTGGGCGGCGGTCGAGCGCTTCGCCACGGAGTTCATCTCGAGCGCGCTGGGTCGTGCCGAAAGCGAATCGGGAGCCGGGCGGACGAGCCAAGCCGTCGAGTTGGACGCGCGGGCGGGCTAGCTAGCCGCCGCCGCTGTGAACCCGCTCTCCGGACGTCGAAGCCGCGCAGGGTTTTCGCTTTGCTCTCCTCGCCTCCGCAACCGTTGCCCATCGCACGACAAGCGCGGGTCCGCGGATGAAACGCAGAGTCAGCTTCTAGGCTCGCCTGTTGGCCCAGTGCGCGAACCCGCGGAAGGCTCCGACGTGGAACGAAACATGCAGTCAGAGTCTGCCATGAGTAAGAACACATTGTTGGTCATCGCGGACGCGGCTCGCGCCCGCTTCTTTCAACTCACTTCAGACGAGATCGATGGGAGTTCGGCCTTGCAAGAGGTGAACGACCTGGTCGAACCCGAGGCCCGCGTCAAACAGAACGAACGATTCACGGATTCGTTTCCGCGCGGCCACAGGACGCAGCGGTCCGGGCAGGCGCACACCTATGACGACCACCGCAACGATGCCTACGGCGAGACCCGTAAGCGCTTTGCACGCTCGATCGTCGAAGCGTTGTCGAAGGAGATCGCCACGCGCCACGCGGCGGAGGTCCTGCTGGTCAGCCCGCATTCGATGCACTCGCTGCTCGAAGAAGAGGTCAGCCGAGGAAACCTAGCCGTGCAGCCCAAGATGGAGATTTCCGAGCTGACCACAGCCAGCCCACACGAGATTCACGTCGCCCTGTCGCGGCGCGGTGTGCTGCCGCCACCGCAGCGTCTGTCACTGTGAATCGGTCGTTTGAGCGCTGGGGCGCAGGAGTTGCGTCCGCCACGCACATTTGATCTGCACTGACAGCTTGCTCGGCGTGCAAGCTGCGCTAGCGTGTCTGTTCACCTTGCTTCGTCACACGCCGCGCCCCAGTCTTCGGCCCATCACGATCTGGGGTGCACGCGTCGTGGTCGCCTGGCCTTTGCTGATTGGTTGCGCCGCTGCGCCGGGCGCCAGTCAGGACGCGCTGGCGCCTTCGCCCGCCGATGTGCCGGCGATGTCGTCTCGGACCGGGTCTGAAGACCTCAGTAGGGAGCCGTCTAGCGAGGAGCAGCGTAACGAACTGTCGACGACGAGCTTGGGACCAACCGTGAACTCGGCTCAGCTATCGCTCGAGGCCCCGAACACCGCGAGCGAGCAACGCACCGAGGGGCTGCGCGAGCAGACCATGTGCCCCTCGGACATGGCGCTAGTCTCCAAGCGAGGCGATACCTTCTGCATCGATCGCTTCGAAGCGTCGGTGGCTCGGCGCACGCCACAGGGCCAGCTCGAACCCTGGCCCGGAAACCGGGTCGTGGGCGAGATCGAAACGGAGATGATCGCCATCAGTCGAGCCGGCGTGAGCCCGCAGGGGTTCATCAGCGGCAAGCAGGCCGCCGTAGCGTGCGCCCGTGCAGGCAAACGCCTGTGCCAGAGTCAGGAGTGGATAGCGGCTTGCCGCGGCCCCGACGACACTCGATACCCTTACGGGAAGGAGCGCCGCGCGGGCGCTTGCAACGACCGATTCAAAGGCATTCGCCAGCACCCCGTAGTGCGACTCTTCCGACGATTTGCGACAGCGGGTACGTCCCCGAAGACGATGTGGAGCGCAGCCTGGATCAACGATCCTCGGTTGCACGAGTTACCCGAAACCGTGACGCCCACGGGATCTCACCCCGACTGCGTCAATGGCTACGGCATCGCCGACATGGTCGGTAACCTACACGAATGGGTCGCGGACCCTGGTGGGGTCTTTCGTGGCGGCTTCTTCATGGATACTTACCAGCACGGTGAAGGCTGCGAGTACAAGACGACCGTGCACGGCGCCAAGTACCACGACTACTCGACGGGCTTTCGCTGCTGTAGAGACGCGGGCACCGAACCCTTCTGGTCGCCATGAGGCAGCTTGCGTGCTCTGTCCGCAGGCGACAGATCCACGCAGCAGCGAAAGCCGAGGTGATAGTTGCTGTGACTATGCGGGTCCATCACCCGCGAAGGGTGCCAGTCCTTTGCGCGCCAACGACAGTCGTCTTCGTGCGCTTGGAAGCTGGCAAAGATGAACCAACTTCCCTTCATTTCGGTGTGACCCAAGCGGCCGTGACGGGCGAGTTCGTCCGGGCGTAGCGGGAGGTTCATGTGTTCGGCAGCGTTGCCGTGCTGATCGTAGACTCCGAACGAGCTCACGCATTTCGGAAAAGCGCCGCTTGGATAGGTATTCGAGCCGCAACGGCGATATCCACCGCCGCACCCAGCAGTCTTGCTGCTCCCCATGGCGCACATGTTTCGGTCCGGCGCCTCACCATACGCCCACACGCGTTCGCGTGATTGATTGTGCAGACGCATCATTTCGCTGCGAGCACGTCCCCACGCGTATTCACGCTCTGCGGGGCGAACGGAGCCAGCGCAGGCGCCCTCCCATTCGTGGGCGTCGCACAGGCGTTTGCCCACGGCTTTACACAACAGTGCGGCCTCACGTGCCCTGACGTGGACCACGGGATACTCGCACGGCAGGTTCGGGAACTCGAACTGATCGATGCACAGCTCGGCGTCGTCAGCGCTCTCGCCGCGCTCTCGGTCGAAGAGCGCTACCATGTTCGGCTTGCGGCATGCCGGGCTGGCCTCCGCCAACTCGCTCGCGAGTGCGCGGGCATTCCAACATTCACCGCGCGTCATGGGGTGGATGGTCAGCGATGGGTTGCCCTGACCCAGGATCGGCGATGCGTCGATGACCTCCCTCACGCGCGCCACCTGTTCGGGGCCGAGACGCAGCTCGTTCGACATGCGGTCGACCAGACGCGCCCGCTGCATCTGCAACGTTTCCGCGTCGTCCGCGGCCAAACCGGGAAACAACCCCATGACGCGAGCGAGCAGCACTGCGCCGACCACCAGCGCAACGATCAGGATCGCAGGCGGGCCCCAGCGAGACCAACGACGCTTGGACTCATCAATCGTCATCGTCGGACCGCCAGGCGATTGGGAAAACGGCGTGCATGCTCGTGCTCCGGGAATGGTCAAGCAACATGTGTGCCCGCATGAACTCGTTACCTGCACCCCATGCGCGGCGTCGAAATCCGTACGTGTTCGACGGAGTCGCAGAAAACGCGGGTCTCGCTGGCGGTCTGGTAAATCATGCGCGCCCCACCAACTGCGCCCGCGACGTGTACACCGGGCCCGAATGGAGTTGCAAGTTGCGTCGCGTCGCCACTGGTGCCGCCGCGTCAAGCACTTTCGTGCGTTGGTACAGCTCATGCATCGCGGCTCTCGCATGAACGTGGCGAACACCGATTCTAGACGCGCCATCAAGCCCGCGCGTGAGTGATGCCCGTGGTGAACTCCATCAGGCTGCTGTGCCTCGGCGTCGTGCTCGTGGTCTCGAGCGCTGCGGATCACAGCGCAGCGGCTGCCGACGACGCGTGCTCGGACGCAGGCACTGACAGCTGCGCATTCGAATCGGACGCGCCGGCTGCAGTCACCGACGACCGTCTCGCTCCTTCCCACGAACGCACGACTCTGGAGTTCTTCTGGGGCGTCGGCTGCCCCCACTGCGAGGACGCCAAGCCTTTCGTCGACCGGCTCGAGCGGGAGCCAGGGCTCCGCGTGCTGCGCTGGGAAGTCCGCCGCAACCAGCAAGCGCGAGCGCATTTCGTTGCGACCATGAATCGCTTGGGCGCGACGGCAGCAGGGGTTCCCACCTTCGTGGTCGGCGACGACTACCTCGTCGGTTTCGAGCAAGGCAGCAGCGAGGGCAAGGTGCGGCGCTTGATCGAGCGCGCGCGCGATGGGAAACCTTCGGAAACGACAAACGACGTCGAGCTGCCGTTGATAGGTAGGTTCGACGTGAGCGCGATGTCTTTGCCGACGTTGACCGTCGTATTCGGCTTGCTGGATGGCATCAATCCCTGCGCGATGTGGGTGCTGTTGGTACTGCTCGGGTTGCTCATGCACGTGAAGTCGCGGACTCGATTGCTGCTCCTCGGTGGCACCTTCGTACTGATGTCCGGCGTGGTCTACTTCACGTTCATGAGCGCCTGGTCTCTGTTGTTTGGCCTGATCGGGCTATCGCGCGCGATCACCATCACCCTGGGCTTGCTGGTATTCGTGATGGGCTTGATCAATCTGAAGGAGCTGTTCTGGTTCAAGCGCGGACCGTCCTTGACCATACCGGAGCGAGCCAAACCCGGACTATTTCGCAGAATGCGCCGCGTCGTCTCCGCAGCCAGCTTGCCCGCCGCGCTGCTCGGAGTGGCCGCGCTGGCTTTCGTCGTCAATCTAGTCGAACTCGGCTGTACGTTGGGGTTACCGGCCGTGTACACCCGCATCCTCAGCTCGAGCCAACTCTCGGCGGGCAGCCGGTACGCGTACCTCGCCTTGTACAACTCGTTCTACATCGTGCCGCTGGCGCTCGTCGTCGCGCTCTACGCGGCCACCCTACATCGGTTGGTTTTGAGTGAACGCGGGGCAAAGGTGCTGAAGGGGGTGAGCGGTACGCTGCTCGTCCTGTGCGGGGCGGTGTTCGTGTTTTGGCCCGAGTTGTTGGGGTGAAGGCCAGTCGGCGTGAGGTCGTAGGCGCTATCGTCGAACCCGTCGGGTGAGAGATCGAGCGTGATGCGGATCGCACCTCGCGGGGCGCGAACCGTGGCCGCTCAGTCAGCGCACGACCAGCACCCAGAGCGCTGCCAGCACCGGCGCGGCTCCCCCAATCAACAGGCCACTCCTCAGAAAGTCACCGCTCCGAACGCTGCCCGTGGCGAACACCAACGCGTTTGGGGGTGTGGCGATTGGAAGCGACATGGCCGCGGAAGCCGCGATCGCAACTGGCAACACCACGCTTTCCTCGAAGCCGACGGAGATCGAAAGCGCGATGGGGATGAGCACGTTTGCCGCTGCGGTGTTGCTCATGAAGTTGGAGGCGACGACGGCAACGTAACCCAGCGCAAGAGCCAGGGCCAAGGGCCCCAAGCCGTGGATCGGAACCCCGGCGACGAGCCAATCCGCAAGACCAGTCGACTTGACGGCGTCGCCGAGCGCCAACCCGCCCGCTAGCAAGAACAACACGTCCCACGGGAGCCCACGAACGTCGGCTGGGCGCAACACGCTCGTGGTCGTGAACACGACGATCGGCAGTAGCGACACGACCGCGGTCGGGGCGTGATGCCAACTGCTCGTCATCCACAGCGCCACCGTGCTGAGGCCTGTGACCGCAACTGTCCATCGGCGCCAACGCGGACACTCGCTAGACAGCCCCTTGCTAGTTGCGATCAGCCCGACGTCGATCGTCTTCGCCACCGCAGGATACCTCCGGATCAGGTACAGCCAACCGATGATTGAAAGCAGCGAGGCTGGCGGTAGCCCGAACGCGAGCCACTCGAGAAATCCGATCGAATGGCCCGGAAGTTCTGAGAGCGCGCCTGCTGCCAAAGCGTTCGGAGGGGTACCGATCAACGACCCCATGCCGCCCACGTTGGCCGCCAAAGCCGTGCCCAGGTAGAGCGCCTTCTTGAAGGGATCATCGGGCGCGAGCAACGCCGCGACCGGTGTCAACAGTGCCAACATCAAGGCTGTCGTCGCCGTGTTGCTCATGAACATCGACAGCCCAAACGTCACGGTCATCACCCCGGCCAAAACAGCCGCTGGGCGCGAGCCGAACCAGCTGAGCGTGCGGGCGGCGAGTAACTGGTCGAGACCCGTGCTTGCCGTTCCCGTCGCCAGTACGAACCCCCCGAAGAACAACCAGATCAACGGGTGGCCGAGCACTCCGACGTAACTCTCCCATGGCGCGCCCCCCAACCGTTGAGCTCCACCAGCATCGGCCAACAACAACACTTCGAGACCGATCACCAAGATCCCCACGGCAAACGCAGGCGTGGCCTCCGTCACCCACAAGAGTGCTGCAGTGACCAAGATGAACAATGCCCGAGCGGGCGCTTCCGCGAGTCCCCCCCAATGAATGGCAGTCGCGTACGCGGTCCAGCCAACCAGAACGCACACTACGAACGTGACGGCTGCCCGCGGCGAGCTCACCTCGAGGCCACCGAGCAAGCGCCGCAATTGACGGCGCGTGTCCACCAAGTGGATCAGGCTTCGGAGGGGAGGGAGGCTTCGCACGCCTGTGACCGTACTCGTTCGCGCCCCAGAGCGACACACCCAATGAGGGTGGGCCGACGCGTTTCCGCGCTACGCAGGTTTCTGCTTCACGTGGCTTTCGGTGCGTCGCCCTGCGGAGGATCGCGGCGGCACGTCGAGAAGCCGCATGAATGGTAGAGCGGGCAATAGCCTGCCAGCCCCGTCATCAGCGGTATGAATCCGAGCCACCCCCAGGGGGTGCGAGGGCCGATGAAAGCGAGCGACAATAGCCCGATGCCGATGACGATTCGAAGAAGACGATCCCAAAGAGCTTGGTTCATGTTTCGATTTCCTTCCTGGTCGAGCGAGGTGCAAGCGAGGTGCCAATCGAAAGAGCTGTCTTGCGCGTGGATCGTGCGCCCGACCGCGCAAGAACCCCGCAGTCCGACGATTTTCGCGCAAGCCTTTCGCATCGGTCCACACCCGCGGCGTTCGACTGGTTCGCGCAAAGTGTTCGCTACCGAGGCGCTTGGTTCGGTGCTCTATTAATGGCATGGGTTACCATGTCCCTTCGAGGAGTGGCGATGTTTTCGTCGCCGTCGTTTGGCTCGCCGCTGTTGCCTGTGCCGAGCCTCGACAGCGGGCGACTGCTGACGCGGACGCAGGGATGGAGCACACGACGGAGGCTCCGGTATCGAGTGACGGGTTCATTCGCATGCAGGAGCTGGTCGATGAAGATCCGGATCCCGGCAGGGTGGAGGTGACGCTATCCGCCGTCGAGACGTCGGTCGAAATCATAGATGGGCGGCCTCGGATCCAGCAAGCATACGACGGAGTGATCCCGGGACCGTTGATTCGTGCCAAGCGCGGTGACGTGCTGAAGGTAAACTTCAGCAACGAAATGTCGGAAGGAACGACCATTCATTGGCACGGCATGCGGGTCCCCAATGGCATGGATGGCGTGCCGGGCATGACGCAGGAAGTGATCCAACCAGGGGAGCAGTTCGTTTACGAGTATCCGCTGCTCGACGCGTCGGTGTTTTGGTATCACCCCCACTTTCAAACACTGTCCCAGGTCGGCAACGGTTTGTACGGCGCTGTGCTCGTCGAAGATCCCGACGAGGAGGCGGGTTTGGGTGAAGAAGTCGTGATGGCGATATCGGACATCAGCCTGTTCGAGGACGGTTCGATACAGCACCACGCCGAGACCGAGCAAACGACCCTGCGCGGAAGAGAAGGAGCGACCCTGCTGCTCAATGGTCACCCCAAGCAGGTGATGCGTGTCGTGAGCGGGTCTCGTCTGCGTTGGCGTGTGCTGAACATGGCGCGTTCCCGTTACATCGAGCTGTCGCTCGAGGGGCACGAGTTCACGCGCATCGGCACTGACGGTGGGCGAATGCAAGCGCCCATCGTCGAACCCACGACGCGATTGACGCCCGGGGAGCGTGCGGACGTGATCGTCGAGCCGCGGGGCGCGGTCGGTAGCCATCTATACCTCGTCACGCTGCCCGTCGACCGCGGACCCGATGCGGCGACGTCGGTCGGTCCGGAGGTTCTGCTGCGTATCGAGTTCGTCGAAGGGCAAGCGCCTGGCCTCGCGCCTTTGGGGGATCTGAATCGAGAGATCGAGCCGTTCGACTTCGAAGGGGCGACAGAGGTCGAGATTGCGCTGACCACCAGCACGATTGACGGGGAGTTGGTGATGGGCATCAACGACGTATCCTTTTCGCCAGATGCAGCGCCTGTCCCCGTACCCGTCGGAGAGCGACAGGTGTGGTTGGTCAAGAACGAAACTGCGCATTCGCACCCATTCCACATGCATGGCTTCTTCTTTCAGGTGCTCGAGGAAGACGGAACGCTGCGTTCACCTCTTTCCTACAAGGATACGATCGACATCCCGCCGCTGTCGGGTTTGCGCCTCGTTCCTCGATTTGACGTGAATCACCAGGGTATGTGGATGTTTCATTGTCACATCCTCGATCATGCCGAGTCGGGCATGATGGGAGTATTGCATCTATCCGACGACCCATCAGAGTTTGCCGAGGGCGAGGACGAGGGCGAGGACGGCTCGGGACACGACGTGGTCGCGGCGCGCGCAGATGATGAAGATGCCGCCGACGAAGATGCCGGTGCCGGGGCGCCAGTCGTCGCGGTGCCAGCGCAGGGGATCGAAGCGATGCTCGCGGAGCTACTGGCTTCAGAAACGTACAAGCTGGCGCCGTGGGTAGCTGAAACCGAAGCGCCGCGTGGCGAGCAGAGCATCGTCTCGCCCCATGGTGACGTGAGGGTTTACGCGAACGACGTCTTGCTGGCGTCGCTGGCGAGCGGCAATGGCGTCGAGTTCGAAGCCGGCGAGCTCGTCGTCAGTACCGAAGCACCAGCTCACGACCCGGGTAGCATCGCCGTCAAGGAGTTGTACGAAGGGGGGGAGCTGATCGGCAAGGCGGCGCTGTTCAAGCTCGAAGACGAGTTCGATGCGGCGTACTATTGCACGGGTCCCGCCGACCGCTGCGGCACGAGCGACACACCGCCCGTGTTTGGTGAAGGCTTTGCCATCGGCTGCGGCGCTTGCCACGCGGGGATGGTGTACACGACTGGTTTTCCCGGTTTGGTGCCGTGAACCGTCGTGGGCACAGGCTTCCTGCGTGTTCGCGCAACGATTGCGTGGCGTTCGCCGGTACGCGTAGATGTTGCGCTGCCACCGCGCTCCATCGGCTGCGTAGCGCTGGCTGGACCGCTGCAGCTCGATACATGGCGCAGTGGCCTCCGATTTGCATTGCTGCGCCTTCGACAGGTACCGAAGCCGCCTCATGCCAAACTCGAACAACCCCTCGTCATTTCTGCTCGCCGTCGAAGACGCTGAGCTCGCCCGCCCTGCGCTGGACTTCCTCGCGAAGCTCAGTCAGGCAATGGAAGTTTCACTGGAAGTGGTGAACGTTTGGGAGCCGATCCCGTTCATGCCAGCGGATGCGTCGTTCACGATGGCTTCCGAGTCGCGAACCTATCGTCAGCTGGCGTCCGACTACGCGTCGGCCCAGCTCGATGGAGCTGCGAAGTATGCCGCCAGTTTGGGGCTCGAGGTCCGAGCACGCCACATTCGGGAGGGAGCGCCTGTTGCGGCTATCATCAAAGTGGCTGAAGAGCAGGAGGTGGACTGCATCGTCACTTGCAGCCATCAACGGCGCGGTCTGAGCCGCTGGTTCGAAGGCAGCGTGAGCGAGAAGCTCGCTCGCTTGGCCAAATGTCCCGTGTTGACGGTTCCGGGACACACGTAATCGCGCGCCCTCATCACATCGAAGACACAACGAAGAAAGGCAGAGACCAATGGCCATGAGCCCCATCCCTCCAATCAGCAAGTACATGACCCGGACTCCACTCACCGTGGGTGCCGATCGACCGATGGCTGTCGCACACGAATTCATGCGCCAGCACAAATTGAGGCATCTTCCCGTGCTCGCTGGAGGCAAGCTCGTGGGCATCGTCTCGGACGGGGATTTGCATTTGATCGAGACTCTGAGGGATGTCGACCCCGAGCTGGTCATCGTCGAGGAGGCCATGACTCAGGAGCCCTTCAGCGTGTCCCCCGACGAGCCGCTCGATGCCGTGGTCGCGCAAATGGCTGAGCGGAAGTATGGGTGCGCGGTCGTGATGGAAGCCGGCAAGCCCATCGGCATCTTCACGACCGTGGATGCCTGCCGAGCGTTTGCCGAGATGCTGCGCCAAACGTGATGCAACCCTTGGAGGACGCGAGGCGTCCCACGAGATGGACTCATCGACGCCAGATTCACCGTGGGCCCAGAGTTGCGCAGCCGTCGTGCGCGCGCTGGCTTCGGAACGCGAAGCGGGCCTAGCCGAGGCGGAGGCGCGACGGCGCCTGAACCGTGACGGCCCGAATCAACTCGAGAGTCGTGGAGAAACACCCTGGTGGCGGCGTCTCCTTGGTCAGTTCTCCGACGTCACCGTGCTGGCGCTGCTCGGTGCAGCTGTATTGGCGTTGGTGTTGGGTGTCGTCGACGAGAGCGCAACGAGCTGGCTCGAACGTTACGGTGATTCGGCGGCCATCTTTTCCATCGTCGCGCTCAATGCGGCGATCGGGTTCTTTCAGGAGAAGCGGGCGCACGCCGCTCTCGCGTCGCTGAAACGGCTGACCAGCCCCACCGCGATCGTGATGAGAGACGGCCAGCGTCAGCAAGTAGCGGCAGACCAGGTGGTCGTGGGCGACATCGTGCTGCTCGAGGAAGGGGCACGTGTTCCTGCAGATGCGAGACTGCTCGCCTGCGAAGGCTTACACGTGCGTGAAGCCGCGCTCACGGGTGAATCGACGTCCGTATCCAAGGACGCCAACGCGGTACTCGACGCTGAGACGCCGCTCGCCGAGCGCAGCAACATGCTGTTTCTGGGCAGTCACATCGAACGAGGTACGGGCTCGGCGATCGTGACTGCGGTGGGAATGTGCACCGAGATGGGCCGCATCGCTGGACTGCTTTCAGAGGTGGAGAGTGAAACGACCCCGCTGCAAAGGCAGATGCGCGCATTTGGTCAGCGTGTGGTGATTGGCTGCGGGGTGATGGCGGTGGTCTTGTTCGTGTTGGGCATGTTGCGCCTCGACGTGCCCGCTGGTTACATGATGCTGGTCACCGTCAGCCTTGCAGTTGCGGCCATTCCCGAGGGGCTGCCGGCCATCACCACCATCGTGCTGGCGCTGGGGGTCCGGCGCATGGCGTCTTCGTCTGCGCTCATCCGGCACCTCGACGCGGTCGAGACGCTCGGCTCGGCGCATGTCATCTGCAGCGACAAGACGGGCACGCTCACGCAGAATCGAATGACCGCTCGCAAGCTGTGGGCCGGGGGAGAAGAACGCGACGTCGACTCGTTGACCGACGCAACGGAAACGAGCCCGGAGCTTCGTGGGCTGCTCTTCGCTGCGCGCTTCGCTCCGGCCGCCCGCGCCGTCGAAGGAGCAGAGGGGTTCACTGCCACTGGTGATCCGACTGACGTCGCGCTGCTCGAGCTTCACCACCGGCATGTGAAAGGGGAAGTCGGGGGACACGTGGTTCAGACGCTGCCGTTTTCTTCAGACCGCAAGTTGGCGAGTGTAGTCTTCGAAGACGAGACGGGAGAACGCTGGTTGTTCACGCACGGAGCCCCGGAAGCCGTGCTCGAGAAATGCTCGGACTGGCTGGTCGAAGATACTTCGCGCCCTTTCGCTGACGGAGGAGCGAACGGCATCGGACACGTCATCGAGCGCTGGGCGAGCGGCGGTTTCAGGGTACTGGCGCTCGCGAAGCGCCGGCTGCCAGCTGCGAAGCAGGCAACCGTTGCAGATGAGCGAGGCTTGTCGTTGGTGGGGCTCGTTGCCGTGTCGGATCCCCCTCGCCCCGAGGTTCGGTCGGCGATTGAGAAAGCTAGCCGTGCTGGAGTGCGCACGATCATGATAACGGGTGATCACCCGACGACAGCACACGCCATCGCCAGAGAGCTGTCGATCGCCGGCGAGGAGTCGAAGCTGGTCACGAGTGCGCAGCTGGCGAAGTTGAACGATGCCTCGTTGAGCGAGCAGGTCGACGAGATCGCCGTGGTCGCTCGGGCCACGGCGGCGGACAAACTCCGCATCGTGCGCGCATTGCAGCGCCAAGGTTGCGTCGTCGCGATGACCGGCGATGGTGTCAACGATGCGCCTGCGATCAAAGCCGCCACCATCGGCGTCGCCATGGGGCAAGCGGGCACCGACGTCACTCGAGAGGTTGCAGATCTGGTGCTCGCTGACGACAACTACGCGACGATCGTCGCAGCCATCGAGGAAGGGCGCGCGATCTACGCCAACATCCAACGCTTCGTGGCGTTTCTGTTCGCGGCCAACGCTGGGCTGGTGTTGTTGGTCACGGTCGGGTTGCTCTTGGGTTGGCCGACGCTGCTCACCCCCACGCAAATCCTTTGGATCAACCTCATCACCAACGGCTTGCCCGCGCTGGCGCTGGGCATGGAGCCCACGCCGTCGGACGCCATGATGAGTCGTCCGCGTCCCGCCGGACAGGCCTTGCTCCGGCGCGAGCATTGGCTAGCAATAGGCCTGATTGGAGCGTGGTTGGCGTTCCTGGGGTTGTGGCTGTTCGACGATGTCGGGGCGGGAGCTTCGGTGGATCGTGCACGCACGGTCGTGTTCACTGCGCTCGCCTTGGGGCCTGCCGCATACTCGTTCAGCGCTCGCTCTAGCCGTCCCATTTGGCGCATCCCGCTGTTCGGCAATCGACTGTCGTTGGCGGCGCTGGCCGCCGCGTTGTCGTTACAGACCATAGCCGTTTACACTCCGGCACTACGCCCGTTGTTTGATACGGTGCCCTTGGGTGCAACGGACGTGCTGCTCGTCGCAGCTAGCGCGCTGAGTGTCGTGGTCGTGGCAGAACTACTGAAGCTGCTGCTTTCCCGAGCCGTGAGCCACGCGTGAGGCAACCTATTGACTGTCGTGAGGTGCGGGATGGGCACTCGGATCACGCGGCTGTTCAAGCAGTGGGCGGATGCCGTGGCGGCTGTTGGTGGTGACCTGTTTCCCCCGCCGAGTTGAGCGCATTGCGAGTGGCGATGGGTCCAATGACCTCGAAGGTGAACGTCGTTCCAAGCAGCAACGAAAGCAGACCCGTGCCGTACTCAGGGAAGCGCTGGGCTGCGAGCAGTCCGAGTCCGAGCGCGACGCCCGCTTGGGGGAGCAGGCACCAGCCGACGTGTCGTTGCACGACGCGAGAAGCCTTGCCTAGACGAGCGCCACCCGCGCCCCCAACCAGCTTGCCGAGACTGCGCGCGACCACATACGCAACGCCGGTCACTCCCAACGTCGAAAACTGACGCCAGTCGAACTCGAGCCCCGCAAGAATGAAGAACACGATCAGGAAAGGTTGACTGATGCCACGGATGGCGTGAAACGGGCGGTTGTGGTGACGTGCGCGATTCGCGACCACTGCACCGAGCGTGATGCAGGCGAGCAGGTACGATACATCGAGCAAGACCGCGAGACCCCCGCACGAGAGCACGAAGCCGAGCGTTTCGATCAGCGTCAGTTCGCCAGGGCGGGCGCGCCCCGTGACGAAACTCATGGGCAATCCCAACACCCCGCCCAACATCATTCCGCCAAAGATCTCCCAGACACCGCCCGTCAACGCAGCGACCGATATCTGCTCTCCCCCCATGGCCTGAGCACCCACGAGACAGAACGCGAACACGACGATTCCGATCGCATCGTCGATCGCGACGACCGTGGTCACGGTATCCGTGACTTCGCCGCGGGCGCCGCTCTCCCGGATGACGTCCATGGTTGCGGCGGGTGCACTTGCGGGGGCGATGCCCGCAAGCAGCAGCGCCAGCTGAAGTGGAGTTCCCACGACGAGTAGCGCCGCGAATACGAATAGGGCTGCGCAAAACGATTCGGCGACGGCTACGAGCAGAACCATGCGCCCGGTTCGCTGCAGTCGCCCGCCCAAGAAAGCCTCACCCAGCATGAACCCCACCATGCTCAGCGCTACCTCAGAGACGAGCCCGAACCACTTCGAAGCATCCGTCGGAAACAGATCGAGGGCGCTGGGCCCCGACAACACACCGAGCAGCAGCAATAGGGTGACTCTCGGCACGTGGGCACGCTGCCCGAGCACGTGCGCTGCATACCCCGCGAGCAACAAGACGCCGATCACGATCAGTGGCCAACCCTGCAGCTCAGTGACGTCCATGCGGCCATGCTGCGCCACGCAGCGACCGTGTTCAACCCGCGCGTGCGTGGCTCGCACGAGATCGCAAACGCAGCGCCGCGGGGAGCCGAGCTAGCGCACGGATTACGTGTCGCGTGTCGAGACGCGCATGAATTTCCGACTGACGTTTGGGACCGAGCCGGTCATGCGTCGTTCGGCGCACGGCAAGGGGCATAACCTTCGTACCGCGAGAGAACTCTGCGGCTTCGAGTGACCAACGGGACTCGGCACGTGAGTTGCTATGGGACAAGCGTCGCGCTCGGCTCGGATCGGCTCGGCACTCGTACCGATGATTCGACCGACGCTCGCATTGCTTGTCGCTTCGTTCACCTTGGCACTGCCTCGCGCAGCTTGGCCTTCGACTGGCGACGTGAAGACCGAGACGCAGTCGGTGACGTCGGGCGCCGGGTCTACGATGGCTTCGGAGCGATCAGAGGCGTCCCTCGGTCCTGTCGGGACGCGGCCTGCTGGCGCCGAACCCTCGTACCATCCGCCCTACCCGCCGGCTCTGATCTATACGACTCCGGCAGAGCCTGGCGGACTTCGGGCTGTGCTGCAACTGCACGCCGTGTTCCTGACGGGGTTCGTCTACTACCTGACGACGGCACGTGGTGTCGGCGACTGGGACGTCAACTACGAATGGACCGTGTTCAGCAACAAGCTGTCGGGGCAGTCTTTTGGTACCGACGAAAACCACTTCGGGACGAACTTCATCGGTCATCCGCTGGGGGGTACGGGTTACTATCTCGCCGCGCGCTCGAACCGTTTGACGATCTATCAGTCGTTCGGGTTCTCGTTTGCGGGGTCGCTGCTGTGGGAATACTTCGGGGAGGTGCGCGAAGTGATCAGCATGAACGACACGCTGGTCACTCCCGTTGCGGGCTGGGCCATCGGCGAGTCACTGTATCAGCTCGGAGCCTTCTTCGATCGAAGTGCTGGTACGACGCGGAACCGAGTGCTGGGAAGCGTGTTCTCGCCACTGAAGAGCTTCAACGATTGGTACGATGGACTGGAACCCGTTCGTGTCGCCTCGGGGTTTCCTCGTGACGAGTGGCACCGCTTCGACCTGCAGGCGGGCGCGGCGCTCGTTCGAGAGGACTCCTCGCGAGGCGATCCTGCCGCACATTCCGCCGAAGGGCGCTTTCGCCTTCGTGAGCGCATCGTGCGTCTACCTCGATTCGCAGAATCTGGCCGTCACGAGCTGACGTTCGGCGACGCCAACGCTTCCGGGATCGAATTGGAAGGAGCGGTTGGCGCAGGAGGCCTCACGGACCTGAGCGTCAGCACCCAAGTAGTGCTTGCTGGCTACTACGCGCGTGATGCTTCGGCGCAAGGCCCGTTGCTCTGGGGCGGAGGTGGATTGATCGGTGTCGGGGTTGGTTTCGAGTACAGCCTTCACGACCATCGACGTGGCTCGCCTGGGCCGACCGATCGGGTTTCATCGGTGCAGTTGCCGGTGTTGGTGTTCGAGCACCAAGTGCACGTGGGAGAAGTGAACGTTCGCTCCTACGTTGACGTCGCGCCCAGCTTTGGTGGGCTGCAGTCGCTCGCACAACAGGACTACTCGGGACCCGCCGAACACCTGCCCACGGTGACCCAGCTGCATGGGTACTCGTTCGGGCTCGGTGGACGCGGTAACGCCGAGCTGGAGTTGACTTGGCGCGCGCTCGAGCTCGGCGGCCAGTTGCGCGCTGAAGCGTATCGCACGGTGGATGCGCCGCGTGAACATCCGAGCGAGCCGATTTCAGACTCGCGCGGCCTGTTCGAGGGACACGTCGGCTACCGAATAGTGGACAGCAACGCCGTGATACGTGGTTCCGTTCAGCGTCGACTCCGAGGGAGCACGGTGGGCGCCGCGCATGTGGTTTACGGCGAGACTGCGGTTGGTCTCTCGACCGCGGTCGTCTTCTGACGCGATGACGGGCGGCTTCATGAATGAAAGGCAAGACTTATGACGCTTAGAACGTGGTTGTCGTTCGTCGTGGTGTTTCTCGCGTGGTCGAGCACGGCCTTCGCCGCGCACGACGAATGGAGAGAGCGCTACCAACGAGCTCGCGCTGCGTTGATCGAACATCGAGAGCAGGACGCACTCGACGAACTCGAACAGATCGCGGAGAGCGCGCCGACGACCGAGGAGCGCAAAGCTGCGCTCGAATTGGCAGAGGTGGCGCGGGCGCGGCTTGCGATCGAACGCCGTCAGGTTCCTCAACCGAAGATTCGGACGTCAGACGAGTTGGCGCTCTTGTACACCACCTCGTTCATCTACGGCTTCGGTACCAGCGGCTGGTTGGCGCTTCAGCTCAAGCCTCAATCGTTCCCCGCGGCAGTGCTGCCGTTCATTGGTCTGACGACGGCCTCGGTCGGCGGAGTCGCCGTGATCGATGGTCATCGTCCGTTTCGTCTCGGCGTGCCGCAGGCGATCGCTGGGGGCATGTATCTCGGGTTAGGCGAAGCGATTTGGCTCGTTGGGCATCAGCACTCCAAGGCCAGTCGCCTCGACGACGATTCCCATTGGCGGGCAGAAACGGTGTCGACACTGTTGTGGTCGGGCGCAACCATCGGGGCGGTCGCGGGCGGGCTCGTCGGAGCTCACGTTCAGCCCACTCCTGGCCAGGTGTCGTTCACCTCTTCTGGCGCGCTGTGGGGAGGGATGTTCACGGCATTGGTGGCGCCTTCGCTGCAGTCCGACCCGGAGCGAGCTGGTGAGGTCGGGTTCCTGGGCGGCTTGGTTGGATACAACGTCGGGTTGGTTGGAGGGATTGCGTTCGCATCTCGTGTGCGCCCCAGCGTCGCTCGCGTCCGCTTCGTAGATCTAGGAGGCGTGGCGGGTGGGCTGCTCGGAGCTGGAACCTACTTGCTGGTGTTGGGCGACGATGCAGCGCCGCGCGGAGGAATGCTTGCCGCGGGGCTCGGCGTTGGTGCTGGCTTGGGGCTGAGCTGGTGGATCACGGATCGAGTCGACGATCATCCGACGGCACCATCGACGGGCGTGGTGGCTTCACTGAGGCCTGTGCTCGCTCCCACACAGGGAGGTTGGTCGTTTGGGGTTACTGGTTCTCTTTGACGGTGCCGGGGTCCGCTGTGACTCACACTCACCAGGTTTCCGCGACGAGCGCGGCGCGTAGCTCTAGCGCACGCCGTCACCTCCTCGCGAACCGTCGCGGGTGTTCTACTCGGCGCACGCTGCTCGTCGCTCTCGCGCTGCTTTGCTGCACTGCTCGAGCTGCAGGCAACCCGTCATCGGAACTGCCATCACCGCCGCGCGGGCCGATGACGAACTCCGCGTCGGTCCCAGCGGAAATCAGTGACCCCGAGCGATCCGACTCCATGTGGCAAGCTGAGCCCGCGGGGGACTCGACGTTCACCTACGAGTCTCCTCAGACGACCAAGCTGCTACGCGTCTTGGCGGTGCAGCTGACGGCCATGGCGATTGGGCTTGGCTACTACTACATGGACCGCGACTTGAACGCCTTGGACTGGGAGTACGGCTACCAGTGGTCGACGCTGAAGACGAAATTCACTGGCGACGGCTACGCGTTCGACTCGAACTACTTCGACACCAATGCGATCGCCCATCCCGTTGCTGGCACGTTTTACTACTTGGGTGCGCGCAGCAATCGCCTGAAGCCGCTGCAGTCGCTCGGGGTGTCGGTTGCGTCGTCGGCGCTTTGGGAGTTCGCTGCCGAGTTCCGAGAACGCGTGAGTATCAACGACATGATCGTCACGCCGCTGTCAGGTGTAGCGCTCGGGGAGTCGCTGGTGCAGCTTGCCGCGTTCTTCGACAGGAGTTGCGACACCACGACCAACCGCGTCCTCGGTGCGATCTTCGGGCCCTTGAAGACCTTTGGAGATCACCGAGACCACGCACAGCCACTGCGAGCGACGACATGCGATGCGAGGGGTTGGTCGCTCGTCGGGGAGCACCGCTTTCAGGTGGGGCTCGGCGCCGCCGCGGTGGGTGATCTCGACGCCTCCACTAACGGGTATGGCGTTACGGAGTTGCGCGCAAGCGCGGAAGTCATTCACCTCAGACGGTACGGTACGCCGGGCCATGGCTGGGTGACCTGGGCGGATGGCAACGTTGCGCAACTCGAAGTCGACGTCGCCGCAGCGTCGTTTGGATTGGAGGACGTCCGCTTCCAGTCGAGGTCCCTGCTCGCAGGGGTGCATCATAGAGACCTACGCCAAAGCGCAAGCGGGCGCGTCGTGGGCAGTGAAGCGCTGTTCGGTGCGGGGTTTGGCTTCGAGTACCAGCGGCACCGTCATGGAGGGGAGGGGGAACGACTTCACCCAATCTACGTTTTGGAGGCTCCAGCGTCGTTTTGGCGTTGGCGCTATCTCTGGGGAGCTCAGCGATTACAAGCGACGTTGATCGCGTCGGCCACCTATGCGGCCGTGGGGACGTTCGCCCTCGCCGACTATCTCGAGACCGAGACGGGAGCTGAGCTGAGTGCCATCACGAGGGCCCACGGCTATCATCACGCGTTCGGCATCGCCATGTCACCGCAGCTGACGTGGAGCACCGAAACCCTCGAACTGGGGTTGGACTCTCGCGCGGACAGGATGTTCGTGGTCCGCGGTTCGTCAGCAGGCGAGTCGCGTGTCGACGCGGGCGAAACGCGACGTCGCGCCCGCGCGTGGTTCTCGCTGGGTTCGAGACGCGGTCCGCGCTGGAACCTCATGACGGGCATCACGCAACGCATCGGAACACTCGGCGACGTTCGCTCCGAGCACGTGGAGGTCCGGCTCGGAACCGGCCTGGCCTTGCGCTTCTGAGCAGGGCTTTCCGCCCTCAGGACGCGTGAAGCGGTACGATGATTGCAGTGGGGCTCGCATATGAACGAGCACCCTCAGACCATCGTCGTCGGCATCGATCGCTCTCCCCTCAGTCTGCTCGCGCTCCGGTACGCGTTGCGGTACCTGGAAACGGGCTGCTGCGTGCACTGTATCCAGGTTCTCGAAAACGACGAACTCGGGGGCGGTAGTGCGCCGCGGGATTGCGCGTTCGGCCGCGAACACGAGGATCTCCGAGACTTCTTGGCCGAGTTTGGAGCAGATCCGGATGCGGTCGAGGAGCATGTCGTTTCTGGCACGCCCGCCTATGAAATTTGCAACTTGGCGGCGAAGGTCGGGGCGGATCTGGTCATCGTCGGCACGCACGGTCGACGAGGCCTCTCTAGGTTGTGGTTGGGGTCCTGTTCGGAGGCGGTCGTCAGAGAGGCTCCCTGTCCCGTACTGGTGGTGCGACCGAAGCTACTTCCGGGCGCGACACGTCCGCGGCCAGCCAACACCTCGCCACCGTCCAGTGTTCCAAGCGCTGACGCGGCGGACGAAAGGGGAGGGGAGCCCAAGCCATAGCGCCGCAGACGCAGGACGACCGCGCCGTCTAAGCCGCGCTGGTTGCGCTTGCTCACTGGGCAAGGCTGCGTTCACCCAGTGAGTGCTGAGGAGCGTCTCACGCGGCGCTCGGGCGCACGGTCCAGCGCGGCATCTCGCGCGCTCGAACGCCTGACACTGGGCCTTGTCGTGTTGCCTGGACGTTGCCGTCGAGCCGAGGCAGCAGCGCTTTGTCCACCACGCGACTCCAAACGTACTGCTCAGCAGTGTGTCTTCCAGCTGCACGCAACGTGTGTTGCTCTGCGGGCCCCATGCGCTCGAACAGCCGCACGAACTCGATTGGATCGTTGGTTTCGAGGACCAACGCGTTTTGCCCCGGGATGGCGTAGTCTTCCCCCGAGCAACCCGTACAGGCGACGCCTCGCGCAGCCATGACTTCGAGGCCGACCAACCCGAACGGTTCGTGCTCGCTGTTCGCCAGGACCGCATCTGCAGCATTGAACAGCACCCGCCTCGCGTCGGGATCCACGTGAGACTGGACGAATACCACGTCCAGATCGTCGACATCGCTCAGGCCGTCGAGAAGCCCGCGTGGCCCGTATGCTGGGAGCTTTCGTTCTCCGAGCCTCAGTCCGTTTGCGCGAGCGCGCGAGATGACTTCATGCCCATGAGACTCGACCCCGCCCCGCGCGATCAGCAGCGGCCTGCGCCCTTGCCGCGCGAGCTCTGCGACGGTATCGATGGCCAGCAGCCAGCGCTTGTCAGGATCGAAGCGCGCCATTTTTGCGAGGACCGGTCGCTTGCCAAGGCGTGTTCGTAGGTCGATCAGTGCCTCGTGGTCCGGAATTCGGAGCGCACTTTCTTCGATGCCGTTCGGGATCACGCGTGCATCGACTCCCAACGGGCGCATCAGATGTTTCATGTAGCGGCTGACCGTGGTGATGGTCGCTGCGCGCTCGAGTTTCGCCCAGTCGATCCGGTCGAAGCCGAACGTGTTGTTCGCATTCCAAAGGATTTGTACGCGATGCCGTAGGTTGGACGCTCGCAAAAGCCAGTCCAGGTGCAGCACGGCTCCGACGGTGTGCCATTCTTCTGCGAGAATCGAGGCTGTGCCTCCACCGATGAGGTGCGACGCCAGGTGGTCACTGAGCAGTACTGGGGGAAGCGAGCGCGCGTAGTCGGCGGCTTTTTCGACCTCCCCGTCGTAAACCCCCGCGTCGTGGTACTCGCACAGCCAGTGACACCAGCGGTGCAGGTGAACGCCTGACCGCTCTTCGTCTGCTTGCTCGCGCGGATCTCCTACGAACCATAGGTGCGTATCGAAACCAGTGTCGGCCAGGGACTGGGTCAGCCCGGTGACCCGGCTGGCGATGCCGCCTGCTCGGGCGTACGCGTCGGGACCTTCGAACGAGAGAACGTGAAACTGATGCATCGAGAGAAGCCTTCGGTAAAAGTACGCCGCAGCAGAAGCAGGTTTCGTGCCTGAGTCCCGAGTCGGGGTATTACCGCGCATTCCCGACACCCGTGTAGGCGCCGCGCAAACTCCACGCCATCGTGCCATCAGACACGCAATACTCGCGCGCTCCGCAGCCCGGTTTCTGCCGGCTGTCTGCACGCTCGCCATCGGACGAATCCTGGAACCCGACTATCGAAGTAGTTCGTCCAACACGTCGAGCAGTTCGTCGACGCGAACAGGCTTCGTGAGATAGCGCTTGAAGCCTGCGTCCTTGATTTGTTTCGCCTCACCGACCATCGCGGCGGCACTGAGTGCGACGACCGGGATGTCCCGCGTCTCGGGCCGTTCTTGCAGGTGTCGTAATGCTTCGATCCCGCTCATCCCAGGCAGGTTGATGTCCATGAGCACCAGCGCGGGCAACTGCTCGCGAATCAGCTCGATGCCCGCTTCGGCATTGGGTGCGACCGTGAGGCGTACCCCTTCCGTTTCTCCCAGGAGGTCTCGCATGAAGGCGACGTTCGATGGGTTGTCCTCGACGTACACGATGAGCTTTGGCCCCCCTCGTGCGAGGTGCCCACGGGGTACGATAGGTGTCGGCATCGCAGGGCGCTCCGCCGCCACGTGGATTGGCAACTCCACCCAGAACTCCGAGCCCTTGCCCTCGACGCTCGAGAAGCCCACCCGGCCGCCCATCAAGTCGGCCAAGCGCTTGCAGATGGTGAGGCCGATGCCCGTGCCCTCGATCGCGCCCGTCTCCTGCCCCGCCCGTTGGAAGGGTTCGAACACCTTGTCTTGCTGCTCGGATGCGATGCCGATGCCATCGTCGATCACACTGACTCGAACGAAGCCGTCGCGCTGCGTGACCACGACGTTGACGTGGCCGCCGGGGCGTCCGTACTTGATGGCGTTCGACGTGAAGTTCGTCAGGATCTGCTTGAAGCGCGTGCGATCGGCCTGGACGTCGACCAACGAGGCATCCATCGTCACCTCGACCTCGATTTGAGCCCGTTCGGCCATCGTTCCCATCGTGGTTTTCACTTCTTCCACGACCTTGGCCACCCCGACGGGTTCGACGGAAATCGTGACGCGCCCTGCCTCCACGCGAGCCAGGTCGAGCACGTCGTCGATCAGATGCAGCAGGTGTTCACCTCCCCGCAGCACGTGGCCCAGGCGCTCTTGTTGGCGTTCTGATAGCGGAGTCTTCTTGTCTCTTTGCAGCAACTGCGCGAAGCCGAGCACGGCGTTCAGCGGGGTGCGCAGTTCGTGACTCATGGATGACAGGAACTCGCTCTTGGCCAAGCTCGCTGCCTCCGCATTCGTTCTTGCTTCACGCAGATCCGCCTCGCGTCTGACGTCGTCACTCACGTCGGTGAGCAACCCGACGGTACCGCCCTCGGACGTTCGGCGCTCCACGAGGCGCAAGGAACGCCCCGTCGTCGTCCTGACGTGGAATACCCCAACAGGGCCGTCGTGGTAGGTGGTTAGACGCTGACGAAAAACTTCGGGACGCTGCCCCTCGAGGTCGAACACGCCGAGATTGATGTTCGCATCCACGATTTCGCTCCAGGTATGATCGATCATTTGCCCGCTCAAACCTGAACTCCATTGGGCCCGTGCCGCGCTGTTGCACAAGACCAGGCGATCGTCGGTATCCCAGATGAAGAAGCTGCCCTCGATACTGTCGATGGCGCTGAGCAGGTATTGCTGAAGACGCTTGGTTTGTGCCTGCAGCCTGCGCTGCGCGCTGACGTCGCGAATGCTGGCCGATACCAACGTGCCGTGCGCCGTCGACACTGGACTCAGACTGATCTCGACGGGGAATTCGTTACCGTCTTTGCCGCAGGCCGAAAGCTCGAGGCCCGAGCCCATGGGGCGCATCTCGGGGGCATCGACGAAGCTACGCCGTCGTCGAACGTGAGATTGGCGATACCTGTCCGGCAGCAGCATTTCGACGTCGTTGCCGACGAGCTCTTCGCGGGAGAACCCGAACAGACGTTCCACCTGCCGGTTGACCATCACGATTCGACCGTCATGGTCGACGATGACGACGGCGTCCGGCGCTGTTTCGAACAGCTGACGAAAACCTTCTCGATCCAAATCCCCGTACATGAGGTGTTCGCTCATACGCTCGAGCGTGCGCGGGGTAACACCACCGCGAACACGGCTCCCGGATTGGCGTCGCGGACCTCGATCTTGCCATTGTGCGCTTCCACCGCCACGCGACAAAAGGTCAGACCCAAACCGCGCCCGAGGCGGGTGACGACCGTTTCGCCTGCCTGCAGCTGCACGAAGGGTTCGAAGATGTGCTGGCGATACTCGGGCGGGACTCCAGGTCCTTCGTCACTGATTTCAATCGTCACCCAGTCCCCGTCCAAACGCGCCGTGATGGTCACGGCCGAATCCTCTGGGGCGTGGCGGATCGCGTTGTCGACGAGGTTCGCGACCACTCGTCGCAAGATGTCGGGATCGCCCGAGAACGTCAGCGGTTCGATGCGCTCTTCGAGTTTGACGTTCGCAGCGCTCGCACGGAGTTCGAGCTCTTCGACGACACTCGCCGTGAGTTCGTTCAGGGCGACATCCGAGTGTCGCAACTGCAATACACCTTCGTCGCTGCGACTGATGTCCAACAAGTTGAGAATCAAACGCAGGAGTGTCCGGGTCTCGTCGCGTATGTGCAGCAGCGAGCGACGAGCCCTGTCCGTCAACTCTGGGTCGCGCAGGGCTTGCTGAGCGCGCAGGTCCATCGAGTTGACGGGGTTCTTGAGGTCGTGAACCAGGAACGCGGTCAGGCGTTCGCGCAGTAGCTGAAGTCGCATCAAGTCATCCCGCTGACGCTTGACGATTTCCACCTGCTCGCGCAGCTTTGCGTTGGCCTGACTGAGTTCGAGCGCGCTTCGAACGCGAAGCGCGAGCTCAGCTGGCTGCAGCGGCTTCGTGAGGAAATCGTCTCCGCCAGCTTCGCGCGCGGCGTCGAAGGTGTCGACGTCACGCTGGGCTGTCAAGAAGATCACGGGCACGCTACCGCCAAGCTCACTTCGACGCAGTCTGCGACATACCTCGAAGCCATCCATGTTCGGCATACGCACGTCGAGCAGCACGCATCGGGGACGTTCTTCGACGAACAAGCGGAGCGCCTCCTCGCCACTGCTCGCGCTGACCGTGCGATACCCGTCGTCCTCCAAGACCGCTTCTGCGAGCGCTCGATTGGACGCGTTGTCGTCCACGATCAGAATCTTGGCTTCGGGAAGCATGGCGCGTCCGGGGTGGCCCCACGAGGACGTAGCCGCTTTGTCGAATCATCTCAAGGCGAATTCACAGCCTGCACCACTGTTGGCGGGGCTCGGGCGGCGCGCCCGAGCGCCGCCTCGGATGTTCGAGCCGCCCGAAGGCTCAGCGTACCTCGATCCGCTTGCCTTTTGAGGTCTTCCCCTCTGACTTGTTCACACTGACGGTGAGTACACCGTCCTTGAACTTCGCCTCCACCCGTTCACCGTCTGCGTCGCTGGGCAACGTGAAACTTCGGACGAAGCTGCCGTAGGCGACCTCGCGCCGGTGAACCTTGGCGTCTTTCGTTTCCTTTTCTTCTTTGCGCTCACCTCGCAGCGTCAGAACCCCGTTCTCGACGTCTACGTGGACATCGTCCTTCTTGACGTTGGGCAGTTCAGCGAGGATTTGGTAGGCTTTGTCGGTTTCGGTGATGTCACATTTGGGCGTCCAATCCGACAGCGTCAGCGATTGTTGCTCCCCGTTGCCATCCCAACGTGACAAGCCGAACAAACGGTTGACTCGGTCGCTCAGCTCTTCGAATTCACGAAATGGGCTCCAGGTGTCTTGTTTACGAATGAGTTGCATGATTAGTCCCTTCTCTACCCGACGATCGGGTGTACTCGTTCGACGGGCAGTAGCATCGTCCGTGCCAAGGCGGCTGTCTTCGCTGCGGCGGGTTAGTGTCCGGCGGGGGCTGGGCAATGACTCCGTTTGTTGGTCGCCTTCGGCAGATCTGTGATGAACTGTATCGCGCAGGGCTTGCGCTCAGTGTCGCCTTGCCGCGTTCAATTTGCGGATAGACCCCGCGGGTGCACCTGAGAGCGTATTCAGGGTCGCGCTCTTTTACAGCACAGAGGGTCAAACGACGGACCGGAACGCATGTTGCAGGCCGGGATGTCCAGTTCGTACACTGCGCGTTGAAAGGAACCACTACTTCGATGTGTCACAGATCAGCAATCAATGGCAGAAGCCACGCGGGCCGTCATCGCGACGCGTCTTCATGTGGAGGGTAGGAACATGCTCTTCCGTCAATTGTTCGAAGAGATCTCGAGTACCTACTCCTATCTAGTGGGCAGTGAAGAGACACGACGGGCCGTGCTCATCGACCCGGTGATGCCGACTTGGGAGCGGGACCTGCAAGTCGTGCGGGACCTCGGGCTGACGTTGGCGTTTACTCTGGAAACGCACTTGCACGCCGACCACGTCACGTCCGCAAGGCTGCTCGCACGCGAAGTCGGCAGCAAGATTGCAGGGCCGGGGCTCGACGAGCTGGCGTGCACACAGGTGCCCATCGCGGAGGGCAAGCCGTTCGTGCTGGATGATATCATCATCGAACCGCTGCACACCCCCGGTCACACCGACAACCATTTCGCCTATAGAGTCGGAGGTCGTGTGTTCACGGGCGACGCGCTACTGATCGACGGCTGCGGCAGAACCGACTTCCAGAATGGTGATTCCACGCTGCTCTACGAGAGCGTCACCAAGAAGCTGTTCACGTTGCCGGATGAAACGCTCGTTTATCCTGGGCACGACTACAACGGTCGTCGAGTATCGTCGATCGCGCAGGAAAAGGGACGAAACCCGCGTCTCGGAGGCGGCAGAAGTGTCGAGGAGTTCGTTCAGATCATGAACGACTTGAAGCTGCCTCATCCCACGTTCATGGACTACGCGGTGCCTGCTAATCGCGCCTGTGGTGAATGTCCCTCCGACTTGCCTGAGCATCTCGAAAAGTACTGTGGAGAGTCGGGGACCAGCCGACAGGGTTGACCTCAGCGACACGCTTGGGTGTCGCGAATCGTCGTGATCAATGAGTTGAAGGGAATGTAGGCGAAACCATGAATGAAACGAACTACGGCTTCGGAACCCGTCTGAGCGGGGTTGGTGTGGAGCAGGCCATCGAGCGCGTGACGCGAGCGCTGCAGGAGGAAGGGTTTGGCGTCTTGTCGACCATCGACGTGCAGGCGACGCTTCGTAAGAAGCTCGACGTGGAGTTTCGTCCCTACACCATTCTCGGGGCCTGCAACCCGCACCTGGCGAAACGAGCGCTGGACGCCGAGGAACAGATCGGCTTGCTCTTGCCTTGTAACGTCGTGGTGCAGCGTTTGGGCGATGGTAGCGTCGGCGTGTCCATCGCCGATCCGAAGGCGATGTTTCAGTTCGTGGACAACCCGGCACTCGCGCCGGTAGCCGAGGAAGCTGAGAGAAAGCTACGCAACGTGATGGCGAAGCTCGCTGCGCAATAGCCAGCGTCATCGGCTGCACGCGTCGGGCTAATCCTTCGCGTTTGACGGCGCCAGGTCGCGGTCGACCTCCGACGTCAGAGACGCGACTGCGAAGGGCGATGCGCGATGGCGCGCGTCGTCGGCTACTCGCCCTCGGGCTGATCCTTCGCGTCTGACGGCGCCAAGTTGCGGTCGACCTCCAACGTCAGGGCGCCAGAAGGGGGCACGTTCTTCATCGACGGCGTCTGAACGTCAGGACCCGGATCGGGAGTTCCATTCAGATATGGGACGGCGACGAATACGACCAGCACGGCGGCTAGCGCCACTACGGCGAGTACGATCTTCCAAACATTCGAATTGGAGTTGGATTCATTCATGTCAATCGGAGATGCATTTGGCGTACCAATTTGGGCTGTGCGCGTCGCTTGACTGAGAGGCGCGACGCGAGGGCGGATACGGCCCCCATTCCTCGGTTGCTGAACGCTTGGGCTGCAGCGAAGCCGTGCTGCATGGCGAAGATTTTGCGGCGTCGCCCGGCGCTGGCGGCTGATTCTGCGGGAGTACCTTCGAAGGATACGGAGGTACACGGCGTCGCAGCTGGCGCTGTCGCGCGCCTGGTGAATGGTTCTATCGTGCCTCGGCGCGCGCGCTCGCCACGGTCCGGGGTTGGGACGACGGCTTCAGAGCACCACGTCGCCTCGTCCCCAACCCGGCGGAGATTTCCACCGGGTTGGGGAGTTCTCTAATTGTTCCCTGTTCCCTGGTCCCTGGTTGGGTGGATAGACTATGGCGTCGCCGCGGAGCTGGGTTGCGGCGCTGCGGCGTCGAGCTTCGGACGCTGCTCGGAGATCGACGCGAGGGTGTGCGTGAGCAGTCTCGAGGCTTCCTCGTTGGGCTCGACGTGCCGGACGAGATCGGCCAGCGTGATGATACCGACCAGACGACTTCCCGTCGAGACGACGGGGAGTCGTCGAACCTGACGGTGGCTCATGATGCGCAAGGCGCGGCGCACGCTGTCGGTAGGCGCGCAAGAGTACACGCGTTTCGACATCACAGGCAAAACCAGCAGTTCGCTTGGCGCTTTGCCCGATAGAAGACATGCCATCGCGATGTCGCGGTCGGTGATCATTCCCACCAGTGTCCCTTCGGTGGTCACGACGGGCACGGCGCCGCAATCGGTCTCCCACATCAGTTGAGCGGCGCGCCCGAGGTTATCGCTGGGCAGGCAAGTCTGCACGTCGTGGCGCATCACATCTCGGGCAGACGCCAGCAGTTCGCGAGAACGCAGTTCAGGGCGTTCATCCAAGAAGTCACTCACCGTTCGCGCAACAGATTGAACGCCGTGGCTGAGCGCTTCGGTGACGGCCTCTCCACTCTGGTCGAGGTTTTGCTCCCACTCTCGCAGCCGCGGTTCCAGGTCGCGCCAGCGTTGACGCGCGTCCATCGTCAGCAGGCGCAACTCCAGCCGCGCCATGTCGCGCGCGGCGGACAGTTCGTCGATCAAGTAGGCTCGTGGGGGCGTTTCGTCGTTTGCTCGTCGATCCATGATTGTTCCCTGACTCTTCCTCACTCGGACGCGAACATCGCGTTCGCGCGCTCCTCCGACGTGTTGCGCCAACCGCTGGCGACGCTCACTCGGTCTAGCTCTTCGGGACTTCGCTCAGCGAGATCCCCAGGGCGCTTGCAACACCCTCGCCGTAGGCAGGATCCGCCTTCAGGCAGTTGGAAATGTGGCGCACCTCGATCTCTCGGGGGGCGTCGCCCATGGCTCGCGCCGTGTTCTCGAATAGCGCTTCTTGCTGCTCGGGAGTCATCAGTCGAAACAGCGCGCGTGGTTGAGAATAGTAGTCGTCGTCTTCGCGATGGTTCCAGTGATCGGCGGCGCCTTCGAGCGATAGCGGGGGCTCTACGAAGGCGGCCTGCTGTTGCCACTGGCCGAAGCTGTTGGGTTCGTAGCCGAGCGTGCTGCCCTCGTTGCCGTCCACTCGCATCTGCCCGTCGCGATGATAGTTGTGAAAGGGGCAGCGAGGCTTGTTCACCGGGATTTGATAGTGGTTCACTCCCAAACGGTAGCGCTGCGTGTCGCCATAGGAGAACAGTCGCCCTTGCAGCATCTTGTCGGGTGAAAATCCGATACCGGGTACGACGCTCGCGGGGTTGAATGCTGCTTGTTCGACTTCGGCGTGGTAGTTGTCCGGGTTTCGGTTCAGCTCCAGCACACCGACCTCGATCAGCGGGTAGTCGCCGTGAAGCCAGACCTTGGTGAGGTCGAAGGGGTTGTACGGACAGGTTGCCGCGTCCTTTTCTGGCATTACCTGAATGAACATTTTCCAAAGGGGGAAGTCACCGCGCTCGATGCTCTCGTAGAGGTCTCGTTGATGGCTCTCGCGGTCCTTCCCCACGAGAGCTTCCGCTTCTGCGTCGGTGAGATTTTTGATGCCCTGCTGGGTGTGCAAGTGAAACTTCACCCAGAAGCGTTCACCATCCGCGTTGATGAAACTGAAGGTGTGGCTGCCGAACAGGTGCATGTGACGGTATGACTGTGGGATCCCGCGGTCGCTCATCGTGATGGTGACTTGGTGAAGTGCTTCGGGCAGCGAGGTCCAAAAGTCCCAGTTGTTGCGCGCGCTTCGCAGGTTGGTGCGTGGGTCGCGCTTGACCGCATGATTCAGATCCGGAAACTTGAGCGGATCGCGCAAGAAGAAGACAGGCGTGTTGTTACCTACGAGGTCCCAGTTGCCTTCCTCAGTATAGAACTTGAGGGCTGCGCCGCGAATGTCGCGTTCGGCGTCTGCCGCGCCCCGTTCGCCCGCAACGGTCGAAAACCGCGCGAAGAGCTCGGTCTTCTTGCCGACCTCGGAGAAGAGCTTGGCCCGCGTGTACCTCGTGATGTCATGGGTGGTCGTGAACGTCCCGTATGCGCCCGAACCCTTGGCATGCATGCGTCGCTCGGGAATGACCTCTCGATCGAAGTGCGCGAGCTTCTCCAGGAACCACACATCCTGCAGCAGCATGGGACCCCGCGGCCCTGCTGTAGCGACGTTCTGATTGTCTGGGACGGGCGCGCCGAAAGCGGTGCTCAGCTTCTTCTTCTCAGTCATGGTCCTTCGTCTCCGATCGATGCATTGGCGTCTGTGCAAGTGCAATGCCATGACGCTTGCGTTGGTGCGGTAGGCGCGCACGCCGCGCGACTGGTCACCGTTCGCGCTAGCTCGAGGCACTCGACGATGTGTTACGGCAGCCGCGCTGGCGCGGAGCGGACAGCGATTGTCGCAAGTCATGCGCAAGATCGCTCCCGATCAGCAGATCTTGCCGGACGGATCCCGGCCTCGAAGCAGCGTGAAGGTCCCTCAGCAAATCCGCGGGAGCTGTTCTCCGCTCATCAGATCGAGCACCCGCCGCGCGCCCAGAGCGGTGACTGCGACGACGTGTCCCGCAGCGGCAGTTGCAGTCGAGGTGACGCGGCCGATCAAAGCGCAGCGATTGCACTGAGGGAACGCGCGCAACGCCGACATTGCGCGGTCGACGTCGTGCGCCGCGACGATGGCGACGAATCGACCCTCATTGGCCACGTAAAGTGGGTCGAGCCCGAGCAGTTCACACGCGCCCGACACGGCTTCGTCCACGGCCACGTGCGTTTCCTCGATTTCGAGCGACAAGTTGCCGTCGAGGGCTATTTCGCAGAGCGCTGTGGCCAAACCTCCACGCGTCAGATCTCTCATGAAGCGCACGTCGACTCCAGCGTCGAGCAGCGCTGCGATGGGTTCTGACAACGGAGCCGCGTCACTCTCGATGTCACCTTCGAATTGCAGCCCCTCTCTGACGGAAAGGATCGCCACCCCATGGCGTCCGACATCGCCGCTCACGATGATCGCGTCGCCCTGGCAGATGCTCGCGTGTTCGAGGCGAAGGCCTCGGCGGACGGTCCCGATGCCCGTCGTGTTGATGTACAGGCCGTGGCCATGTCCTCTATCGACGACCTTCGTATCGCCTGTCACGATGTGCACGCGGGCCGCGTCGGCGGCAGATCCGATCGACTGAACGATGCGCGTGAACTCGTCGATTGCCAAGCCCTCTTCAGCGATGAGCGCGACTGAAATGAGCAGAGGTCGCGCGCCAGACACGGCCAAGTCGTTGACCGTCCCGTAGACGGCCAAGCTGCCGATGTCTCCGCCTGGAAACTCTCGAGGGGTCACGACGTAACTGTCCGTCGTGACGGCTAGGCGCTGGTCCGCTTCGAACAGGCTGTTCACTTCGAACAGCGCGCTGTCCAACGTGCTTTGCAACTGACCACGGTCCAGCGCGGGGACGACGATGTCGTGCAGCAGCTGGCGCATGCGCCGCCCGCCGCCACCGTGCGCCAAGACGATTGTCTCGGGTCTATGGGGTGCGCCGCATTCCAGGCGTGGGGTCTGGTCGTCGCTACTCATGTTCCACTCAGAGCCTGCTGGCGCCGCGATAGCGGTAGTAGGCCGCACAAGCGCCCTCACCCGAGACCATGGTGGCGCCCAGTGGGTGTTCGGGTGTGCAGCGAGTGCCGAACGCGGGGCACTCACTCGGCTTCTTGCGGCCCTGCAGCACCAGACCACTGATGCAGTCTGGTGGCTCAGCGACGTCTAGTTCCGGGGAGCGAAAGCGCCGCGTTGCATCGAACGCGGCAAACTCGGGACGTAGCCGCAGGCCGCTTTCGTCGATCGACCCGATGCCGCGCCACGTCCGCTTCGTGGTTTCGAAGACTTCGGAAATGGCTGCTCGGGCGAGCTGGTTTCCGTCGCGGGTGACGGAGCGCGTGTATTGGTTTTCGACTTCGGCGCGGCCCGACTCCAATTGCTCGACGCACATGAGGATGCCGTGCAGCAGATCCAATGGTTCGAACCCAGTGATCACGATGGGCACGCGGTAGCGTTCTGCGATTGGGGGGTATTCGTCTAGGCCCATCACCGTGCAGACGTGGCCAGCCGCGAGAAACCCGTCGATTTGGCAATCGGGGGTGTCGAGTAGAGTGGAAAGTGCAGGAGGAACGAGTACGTGCGAGACGACCAGGCTGAAATTGTCGATGCCTCGGTCGCGGGCTGACTTGACGGCCATGGCGTTCGCAGGAGCCGTCGTTTCGAACCCTACGGCGAGGAATACGACCTGTCTGGCGGGCATGGTGCGAGCGAGTTCCAACGCATCGAGCGGGCTGTAAACGACTCGCACGTCCGCCCCACGTGCCTTCACGGACGCCAAATCGGTTTTGCTGCCTGGAACTCGGAGCATGTCACCGAAGGAGCAAAACGTTACCTCGGGGCGGCAAGCGATGTCGATCGCTTGATCGATGATCCCGAGGGGAGTCACGCAAACGGGGCAGCCCGGACCGTGTAACAGCGTAACCTCGGCCGGCAGCAGTTGATCGATGCCGTAGCGCACGATGCTGTGCGTCTGACCTCCGCATACCTCCATGATTCGGTGTGGCCGGGTCACGCGAGACGTGATGGCCGCAGCGAAACGTCGAGCGGCCTCGGCGTCGCGATACTCACTCAGAAACTTCATTCACGCCTCCCGTCGGGGGGAGGTTCAGAGTTCGGAACGGTCGTCGCCTCCCCGTGCGCTTTGCGCGTAGGAACTCCGAGCATTGAGAGATCACCCAACTCGTCCAGGGTTTCGAACACGCGGGCAGCCTCTTCCTCGTTCAAGCGGCTGATCGCGAACCCGGCGTGGACGATGACGTACTGACCCACTCGTGCATCCGGCACGTACGCCAGGCACACTTGCTTCACGATGCCTCCGAACGCCACGCGCCCCATTCGTAGATCGCCCGCTTCGATGCTCTCGATTCTACCTGGGATGCCTAGGCACATGCTCGCGTCCCCTCGTGTGAAGACCGCCGTACGTGCAGGCCAGAGTAACATCGTCTCAACACGAGTCAGTGCCTATTCTGTGGCTGCCGCGTTTTTCGCACCTTCGGGCGAGGTTTTTGCGAGTGCTGCGACCCATGCCTGCCCAGCTGCAATCTGCCCGTCGTTGGCTGGCAGACTCATGGGGCGCTCGAGGGCGATTCCCATTTCGCGAGTTCGCATCACGATTCCATCGAGCAGCAGGCGGTTCTGAAAACACCCGCCTGACACGACGGCACGCGCCCCACCAGTGCCGCTCAGAAATCGTTCGAGCTGCAAGATCCCCCACTGCACCAGCGTCGCATGCACGCGCTGTGCAACGACCGCCGCGGTCACACCACGATGCAAGTCGTCCAGCAGCTCTTCGAAGAGCGGACGCAGGGAAGTCGACTCATCACCCATTTCCACTGAATACGCGCCGTGCGTGTCCAGCTTGGGGGCGCTCGCCTTGCGAGCCAAGGCTTCCAGTTCGATCGCGGCTTGCCCCTCGTAGCTGCATACGCCGCGCACGCCGAGCAGTGCTGCAACCGCGTCGAACAGGCGTCCCACACCACAACTGCGCGGACAGTTCACGTTGCGATCGAGCATCTGTTGGAGGGTCGTCAACTCGCCTCGTCCGAAATGTGCGGCAGCGGCGTCCGGGAGCGCGAGCCCCAGCTCGTGACACACCCCGAGCAGTGCGCGTCGCGGCTCGCGGATTGCTCGTTCACCTCCGACCAGCGGAAAGCTCTGCAGGTGATGTAGGCGCCGAAAGTCTGCGCCGTTGCAAAACAATGCCTCGCTGCCCCACAGCTCGCCGTCGTCGCCCAGACCCACTCCGTCCCAAGCCAACCCGACGACAGGGCCAGTCAGTCCCCGCTCCGCGCAGACGGCGGCTACGTGCGCGTGATGGTGTTGGACGCGCACGACGGGTAATCCCCAACGCATACTAGAGTCTTCTGCCAGTCGCGTCGAGGCGTAGTCGGGGTGGAGGTCACAGGCAATCAGCTCGGGCTCGGCACCGTGAAATCTCAACAGGGCCTCTACGGAAGCGCGTTGCGCTTCGATGGACCCTTCGTGGTCCAGATCGCCGATGTGTTGACTGACGACGAGTTTTCCGGCGTGCGCGAGTGCGATGGCGTTCTTGAGGTGCGCGCCCAAAGCCAAGACACACTGCGTGGTCGGAATGCTGCCGAGGCTGCGTGGCGCGTAGCCTCGAGCACGGCGCAACATGACGGGCCCATCGAGGCTGACGCTGAGTACCGAATCGTCCAGGGGGACTACGATCGCGCGGTCGTGGTCCAGCCACAGTTGCGCAACGTGGCCCAAGCGTGAGATGGCCTCCTCGAACTCGGTGCACATCGGCTCTCCAGACGAGTTGCCGCTCGTGCACACTAGCGGCGTGCGAACGCGTTGCATCAAGAGGTGATGCAGCGGCGTGGTGGGCAACATCGCCCCGAGCGTGTCGACGTTCGGCGCGATGCCGCTCGCCAATCGCACGCGGGAGCCACGCCGCTCGCAAATCACGATGGGCGCTTCGGCGCTCGTGAGCAAAGCGCGCTCCGCGTCAGTGAGGTGCGCGTGCCGCGATAGTTGCTCGAGGTCCCGAAACATGACTGCAAAGGGCTTGGCGTCCCGCCGCTTGCGTCGTCGCAACTCGAGCACCGCACGCTCGCTGCTGGCGTCCACCAGCAGTTGAAACCCTCCGAGGCCGCGCAGGCCGACGATCATCCCGTCGCAAAGTGCGCGGGCCGCTGCGTCGATTGCTGCGACGTTCGTGGCCACGAGCGTTCCCGTTTCGTCCAACAACTTCAGACTCGGTCCGCAGCGAGGGCAAGCGATCGACTCGGCGTGAAAACGCCGATCGTTCGGGTCTTCATACTCCGTGCGGCACACGCTGCACATTTCGAATTCCCGCATGGTGGTGCGGGCGCGGTCGTAGGGAACCGCCGAGGCGACCGTGTAACGCGGGCCGCACTGCGTGCAGCTGGTAAATGCGTATTGGTAACGGAGGTTCGTAGGGTCGTCGATGTCCGCGCGACAGTCGACGCAAAGCGCTAGATCGGGACAGATCGCGGTAGCGGCTTTGCCCTTCTGCGCGCTCTGCCGAATCGAGAAGTTGCTTTCGCTGTCATCGATCGGCTGAACTTCCGTGCTGATGTGTTCGAGCGTGCAGGCCGTGGGTGAGCGGGTGCTCAGAGCCGTCAAGAAATCGTCGACCGCGTCGGGCGTTCCTTGCACCTCGATCTCTACTGCGCCCGACGTGTTTTCGACCCAACCCGTGAGGCCGCGAGCGGTCGCGGTGCGATGTGCGAACGGTCGAAAACCGACGCCCTGTACCGTCCCCGTCACTCGAACGTGCAACCTCACGGCCGGGAGGTGCGGCTCGGTTCGCTCCAGCACCGGGCGCGGACGATCGGGTCGGCAGCTCGAGCTCATGAGCGGAAACGATGGCCCATAGCCGCAATGGTGACAACGAATCTCGATGCAACAGACCGTCGCGAGCCAGCCGTCTCACGCGTCACCACGAAAAATTTTCGCGTTGGCTAGGATGGCACTTCGCGCCAAGCTGAGGTCGAAATGAGCACATTCAAACGGATCCTCGTTCCCGTAGACTTTTCTGATTGTTCCGCCGCTGCAGTCAAACAAGCGCTGATATGGGCTGAGGCGACGCAGGCTCAGGTTGACGTCGTACACGCCTACGACGTACCCACGTTCATTCCACCTCATGTCGAAATCATGATGGGGGAGGCGAGCGCGTCTCTGGCGGAGCACGCCGAACGTCACGCGAAAGAAGCGCTCGAACGGTTCTTGCTGTCGCTTGGGGTTCCAGAATCCATCCGGCAACGGGGCAGGGTGCTGTTCGGGCCACCTGCGATCACGGTGCTGGAAGTCGCCGAAGGGGACGACTACGACCTAATCGTCATGGGGACGCATGGTCGAACGGGGCTGCCACGCTTGTTGGTGGGCAGCGTCGCGCAGAAGGTGATGGTCGCAGCGAAGTGTCCCGTCCTCACCGTGCACGCCGCACCATCCGAAACTTCGGAGGCGTAGCTTGGCCGTCGTTCTCGGTCCTCATGCAGTCCGCATCCGTCAGTCGACTTCCAGTGAGTCCAAAAACACGCCCGTCTGCTGCGATAGCTCGGCATCCGTCGAGTTGCATTGCGGGCACAGGGTGACGTGGTGCTCGGGTTGATACTCGGTACCGCAGCGCAGACACCGAGCGGTCACGTGGACTAGGTCGAGCTGCAAGGTCGCCCCGTCCGCGACGCTCCCGACGGCATGCGCCTGGAAGTGGAAGTCGAGTGATTCGGGGGACAGCGCTTCTGTTTCGGCAATGCGCCCGATTACCCGCAGCACGCGTGCGCCCTGGGCGCGCTCGAGAACGACTCTCAGTAGATCTTTTGCCAATTGGGTTTCATGCATTCTCACACTCCTGTTCTGCCGCAGAGCTGGCGACAGGTTAATTGATTCATCGCGGTCACTCGTCGCAGCCTGCTCGCACCAGCGCCTCTATCGTGTTTGCGGCGTCGGTGACTGCTGCTTTCACCTCGTTCGAGAGCCGTTGCTCCAATAGGCGCGGACGCGTGATACCAATCGCCACTAGCTGGATCTGAGGTGTTGAATGCGTGTGAAGGGCCCGAGCCAGCTGGATGGCTTGCGCTACGCTCAGGCCATGTGACGACACCGAGCTGTTGGCTCGCTCGTCCAACTGATCAGGCGAGAGCACGAATACCTTTCCCACGTGGTGCGGCTCAACCAACACTGCGTCTACCAGGATGTACCTGCCGTCGCCGTCGAGCAGTTCCACGAGTTGCGAGGCATCGCGCGCGCGGACGAGTGTCGTGTTGCCGATACCCCTTCGCTCGACTTCATCCAGCACTGCGAGGCCGGCGGCGTCGTCGCCTGCAACGTGCTGACCGAGACCGACTATCGTGATCATTGGTGCTCGATCTTCAGCTTCAAGAAGTGCGTCGAGCATGAGATGCACGGGTCGTAGTTGCGGATGGCCTGCTCTGCCCGCCAAGTAGCGTCAGCGTGGTCCATGGTGGCCAACTCGGGCGCCATCTCGAAGAGGTCCTCCTCGATCGTGAGTTGATTCTGGGAGGTCGGAGGCACGATCTTGGCGCTGACCACGTCGCCGCGCTCGTCGAGCTCGTAACGTTGGTACTGGAGTCCGCGCGGCGCCTCGGTTGCTGCGTAACACGTGGTCGCGCGCGGTTCGACAGCTACGTATGGCTCGGCTGGCGCCGAGTAGCTTTCGATGATCTCGCGTGATTCGTCGAGCGCCTGAATGATTTCTATGCCGCGCGCGAGAATAGTCTTGAATGGGTTGTTGCAGGGTATCTCGAACCCGATGCGGTCTGCAGCCGCACGAGCAGGGGGCCTCAGATGGTCGTAGTTGAGGTTGATGCGTGAAAGTGGGCCACAAAGGTACGCGCCGCGCCCGACGATCGTGGAGTGTAGTGCGGTCGACCGCTGCACCTGGTGCTCCTGGAAGCTTCGCTCATAGTCGCCGGCATCCAAGTCGATGCCGTGGTTCGAGACGATGCGTCCTTCGCTGAAGGGGTATTCGCTCTCGTGGCGTAACGCTACGAACTCGTATGCTCGTTCGAAATCAGGAAATGGTAACGTGGCGAAAACGTCGAGCGCCGCCTCCATTTTCGCCTGTGCGGCTTCCAGTTCTGGCAACAAAGCGCGTACATCCCTCGTGTCAGGCACGCGGTAGAAGCCGCCCAGTCGGATGTTGATGGGGTGAATCTCTCGCCCGCCGAGCACCTCGACCATGCGGTTGCCCGCTTTCTTGATGGCCAGACCTGCTTGTACGTGTTCTGGGTGATCCTTGGCCATGCTGATCGCGTCCGGGTAGCCCAGGAAGTCGGGCAGGTGCAGCATGAACATGTGCAGCCCATGGCTTTCGATCCACTCGCCCGCATAGAGCAGGCGTCGCAGGCGTCTCAGTGGTTCAGTCACTGCGGCGCCGCACGCGCGTTCTATCGCGTGGCACGCGGTCATTTGGTACGACACTGGGCAGATCCCACAGATGCGCGCCGTGATGTCGACGACCTCGTGCATGCTGCGCCCTTTCAGGAAACCCTCGAAGAAGCGAGGAGGCTCGAATATCCGCAGCTCCACCGACTTTGCGCGGTTGCCGTCGAAACGCAGCGTCAGCGCTCCTTCTCCTTCGACTCTAGTCAGGTAGTCGACCTTGATTGTTCGGGGCATGTCATCTCCGAGGGGGGCACGAATGGGCGTGAGGGCTGAGCTTCAGTCGTCGTGTTCGTGGCGACTCGGCGCGCGGGGTTCCTCACTCAGGAAATCCTGGTGAACGTCACGAAAACTCGGGGCATTGGCGTTAAACGTCGAGAACAGCCGTCGGATGGATACATCGGGTACGGCGTGGTCGCGGAGGTGTTGGGCAAGCGAGCGAGAGTTGACTGGGTCTTTCGGTCCGAAACAACCGAAGCAGCCGCGGCCGTAGCGGGGACAGAGCGCCCCGCAACCCGCGTGAGTGACGGGTCCCAAGCAGGTTACTCCCTCCGCCACGGCGAGGCAGACGACGCCCCGAGCTTTACACTCGGTGCAGACGGCGTCGGGGACGACATTGGGTTTGCGGCCTGCCAGCACCGAGACGATCAGATCGAGAAGCTGGCGTTTGTCGACGGGACACCCGCGCAGCTCGAAGTCTACGTCGACGTGATCGGCGATGGCGGTCGAGTGCTCGAGCGTCGAGATGTATTCGGGGCGCGCATACACGACCTTCTTGAATTCGGCGACGTCTGCGAAGTTTCGCAGCGCTTGAATTCCGCCCGCTGTCGCACACGCGCCGATGGTCACCAAGAATCTCGATTGTGCACGCACTTGCCTGATACGTTGGGCGTCGTGGAGAGTCGTGATGGAACCTTCGACCAGCGTCAAGTCATACGGGCCCTTGACGATCGCACGAGACGCCTCTGGGAAGTTCGCAATCGAAACCTGAGAAGCAACAGCCAGCAGCTCGTCTTCACAGTCCAGTAGCGTGAGTTGGCATCCGTCGCACGAAGCGAACTTGAAAACCGCGAGCTTTGGCTTTGCGTGCTTTCTTCGCTGACGCATCACAACTCCCTCACCATCATCAAGTCGCGGAGTTTGTCGTAGCGAAACACGGGGCCGTCCTTGCAGATGAAATGTGGGCCGAGTTGACAGCGCCCGCACAGACCGACCGCGCACTTCATGTTTCGCTCAGTAGACAGGTACAGAGATTCGGGGGCGTATCCTTGGGACACGAGCTCCCGAGCCGCGAAGCGCATCATCACCTCTGGCCCGCACAACATCGCGACAGCGCGTTCTGGGCGACAGTACAGTCGCTGAAGTAGGCGCGTGACGACGCCGGTAGGCCCTCGCCAGTTTTGATCGCCCTGATCGACTATGACGTCGAACTGCAGATCACGCCTGGCCGACCATCGCTCCAGTTCCTTGGAGAAAAGGAGGTCGTTCGGGCTGCGCGCACCGTAGACGATCGAAACACGGCGGTAGTCCTTTCGACGTTTGAGCACCTCGTGAACGACTGGACGCAGCGGTGCCAGGCCGATACCTCCTGCGACGATCACCAAGTCGTGATCTCGGCTCTCGGCCACGGGCCAGGGCGTACCAAATGGACCGCGAACACCCACGTAGTCGCCCTTGCGCAGCCTGCCCAACGCAGATGAGACCGCTCCAACTTCGCGAATCGTGTGGGTCAGTTTTCTCGATTCGTTCGGATCACCACTGATCGAAATCGGCACTTCGCCGACACCGAAGGCGTAGAGCATCGTGAATTGGCCGGGTTGGAACGCCAAGCCACGCCCGTCTGCGCTCAGCTCGAGCGTAAACACGTCGCCAGTCTCGCGTTTCGTCCGCTCGATGACGAACGGCCGAGGGAGCATTGGATCCACCGAAGGTGCGAGCATCATCGATGGGACCTGTAGACGTCGAGTCGCTGCAACCGCGATCGCTGCAACCGGACATGAGTGAGTTCCAGCAAGCGACGCGCGACCCGGTAGCCGAACGCAGGGTCGGCTTCCATCTTGCGCAGCAAGCATTCACCATCGACACTGAACGCAGAGGTCGGGTGGACGGCGCGCCCGTCGATCACGTAGGGCTCGAACAATGCGGACCAACCGAGCGCATCGCCGTCTTCCAGCGTCTCCAAAATGACTGTGCCGCGCCCTGGTGCATGGCTCTCGAAGGTGACGCGCCCATGGCGAATCAAGAACAGCTTAGACGCTCGCTCGCCTTCGCGAAACAGGTACTCGCCTGTGGCAAAGCGTTCGTTCTTGCTGCAGCCCGCGAGAAAGCTGAGCATGTCCGGGGATAAGCCGGCCGCGAACGGGTGCTGTCCCAGTACTCGGTCGAGGGGTTTCTGGTTCATGTGCCTGAAGCTCCAGTGGCGTCGGTCGCGTTGTCGTTCGTCGATTTCGACGTCGTCGACTCGGACATCGTGTCGTCTTGCGCTGGCGAGCTGCCAGTGAGGTTTTCGAGGTCCTGGTGGGTCTCGAACCGCGCGATTTCCTCAGTCACGTCGATCCCGACCGGGCACCAGGTAATACAGCGCCCACAGCCTACACAACCCGAGGTGCCGAATTGATCATACCAATGCGAAAACTTGTGGGTCAGCCACTGGCGGTAGCGCGAGGCGATTGAAGTTCGTACCGAGCCCCCGTGAATGTACGAGAAATCGTTGTTGAAGCACGAGTCGGTGCGTCGCCAGCGCTCGCTGCGGTCGACGTCTACTCCGCCGCGTTCTTCGACGCTGGAACAAAAGCAGGTGGGACAGCTGGCTGTGCAGTTGGCGCAGGCCAAGCACCGCTCCGCAATCTGCTGCCAGTTGGGGTGGTCCAAGTGGCGCGCGAGCAATGCGCGTGTCCGTTCGGGGTCAACCTTGCGCTTTTGCGCTTGCCCCGCTCGCTGTACGAGCTCCCGAGCTCGCCTCGAGAACTCGTCGCTGGCGGTGCGCTTGTTCAGTCGAGAAACGATGTCAGCGCCAGCGTCACTGCCGACCTCCAGAGCGAAGCGGATGCCGTCTGCACCCGCAACCTCGGTGAGCGCCAAGTCATGATGCTTGGCTCGGGGCCCCGTCTTCATCGAAGCACAGAAACAAGTATCCGCAGACGCCGTGCAGTGAACCGCGACGATCAGCGTGCGTGCTCGTCGTGCCGCGTACCGCGGATCGGGATGGGATCCGTGCATCATCACTTGGTCGAGGCGCGAGAGGCCTTCCAAGTCGCAGGCGCGCGCGCCGATGATGGCCAGACGCGGTGCCGTACTGCTGCAGTCATCGATCGAAACCTCGTGCTTGTTCCGTCGGATCTCGTAGAGCTTCTCGTCAGTGGGGTGGAACAACGGCTTCAGTGACTGGGCCGGCGCGGTGAAACCAAAGTACCCGGGCACTCGCGAGCTCTTCAGCCGATAGCGGCCGGGGCTCTGCTCGTCGGCATGGCCCAGAGGCAGGTCCTCGATTCCTCCGATGGGTGAATAGACCACCGCCCCGTTGCGCAGTCGTGGCCCCACCAGCGTCCAGCCCTCGTCCGTCAGCAGGGTCAGCAGTTGTGCTAGGCCCGAAGTGTCGATTTCGTAGCTAGTCATCGCGTCGTTCTGACTCCTCGGAACGCAAGAGCCGTGCCCAAATTTCGGCGAACGTCACGGTCGCGCGCTGGTCACCAAGTTTCTCATTCGTCCATGGCCAGCGCTCTGAGTTGAGCCAGCGACTGGGTGGTTCCAATCGCAACCAGGTGCGCACCGACCCGCAACACGTGGTTGGCGCTTGGAGTCCGAACGAAGCTCCCGTCCTGATTCGCCACCGCCACAATCAGGGTATCAGTCCTCGCGCGGAGGTTCGACTCACTCAGGGTCTTTCCATCGAGGGGGGTTCCCGGCTTGAGTTCGATGTCCTCGAGCTGCAGGTCGTGGCCGCTCATGGCATGTACACTATCCAAGAAGGTGGTACTGCGCGGACGAATCAGCTCGCTGGCTAGACGAAAGCCGCCGATTCGGTAGGGACTGACGATACGATCGGCGCCTGCTTTTCTGAGTTTCGGTTCGTTCCCTGCGTCGAGCGACTTGGCGGCTATCGTGAGCGCAGGGTTGAGATTGCGCGCAGATAGTACGACGAAGACGTTGTCTCGGTCATCAGTCAAAGCTGCGACGAGTCCTTTGGCATTCTTCACTCCTGCGTCGAGCAGTGCTTGATCTTCGGTCGCGTCGCTTGCCACGTAAAGCAGTCTATCGTGGAACTGCCCTTCGCTCAGTCGCTGCAACAGTTCTTCGTCTGCATCTATCACGACCACTTGGCGTCCGAGCGCGAGCAGCTCGGCGACGCAGTGCTGACCGGTTCGGCCGCAGCCCGCGACGATGTAGTGGTCCTTCAACTCGGCCAGCTTTTTCTTCATTCGTCTCACTCTCACTGCTTTACCCAAGAGTCCCTCGAGCAATACCGCCGTCATCGTCGACTCGAAGAAGGCCAGAGCAGCTACGCCGGCCACGATCAGCGCCGAGATGACCCCGTGCGTTCCCGGGTACTTCTGCAGCTCGACGGGTTCTCCGAAGCCGACCGTCGACACCGTGATCAGCGTGAAGTAGAGCGACTTCCAGATTGAAAAGTCGCCATCCGTGATCAGCCAGATTGAAACCGCACCCAGGCAAACGACGGCGTTGAGGACGACCATCGCGTAGACCATCCGCCTGACCCAGGGTGAGCGCACATTCCATCAGTAGTCTACCTGCGGCCGATGGTGAAGGGTTCCGGGCGTCCCACGTGGCGGGTCAGTGCTGGACGGCGAGTCCTGCAGACTCGGGTTTCGCTCGCCGCGACAGCCGAGGTGAGCAATGGTGCAGGGGTTGCCGCCGCGAGAGAGCGCGGCGCAATTCGTGCGCGGATCGCTTCAAGTCGATACCCTGTAAACCCTGGGGAGGGGGCATGCACCTTGCACTCGCGCCCGGACGTGACTCACGTGACGCTGGATGGGAACCAAGCAGTTGCCTCCGTGGCCTATCGCCTGAACGAGGTGGTGGCCATCTACCCGATTACGCCTGCCTCGCCGATGGGGGAAGCGGCAGACGAATGGGCGTCACGAGGGCGGCGCAACATCTTCGGTAGCGTTCCGACCGTCTACGAAATGCAGAGTGAGGGAGGGGCGGCTGGTGCGGTGCATGGAGCCCTGCAGGCAGGCGCCCTTGCTACGACGTTCACGGCTTCCCAGGGGCTACTGCTGATGGTCCCCAACCTGTACAAGATCGCAGGCGAGCTCACGCCGTTCGTGCTGCACGTCGCGGCGCGGAGTGTGGCGACCCACGCTTTGAGCATCTTCTGTGATCATTCGGACGTGATGGCGTGTCGCCAGACCGGGTTTGCCATGCTCGCCGCACGTTCCGTTCAGCAAGCGCAAGACTTCGCCTGTATCGCCCAAGCCGCCACATTGCGATCGCATGTTCCCTTCTTGCACTTCATGGATGGGTTCCGAACCTCCCATGAGATCGCCAAGATCGAGGAACTGACGGACGAGCATTTGCGCCTGCTGATCGACGCGGACTTGGTGACTGCGCATCATCAGCGCGCGCTGTCCCCGGATCGTCCCGTCGTCCGAGGCACTGCCCAAAACCCCGATGTGTTCTTTCAAGCGCGTGAAGCCAGCAACGCCTTTTACTCAGCGTGCCATGACGTCGTGGAGGACACGTTCGAGTGCTTCGCTCGGGTGACGGGGCGCAAGTACTCTGCGTTCGAGTATTTCGGGCACCCGAGCGCCGAACGCGTCGTCGTACTGATGGGATCTGCGACGGACACGGCGGTCGAAACCGTGCGCGTGCTAGTTGATAGAGGTGAACGCGTGGGCGTGGTGCAGGTGGCCCTGTACCGACCCTTCGACGTGCACCGATTCGTGCGCGCGCTGCCTGCTACGACAGAGCGAATCGCCGTCCTCGATCGGACCAAAGAACCAGGTGGTGTGGGCGAGCCGCTGTATCTCGACGTGGTCGCGGCGCTTTCCGAAGCCTGGCCGGGGGCTTCCATCCCACGAGTTCGTGGCGGCATCTACGGCTTGTCGTCGAAGGAGTTCACGCCCGCGATGGTTGGCGCCGTCCTTGCTTCGCTGGCGGATGACAGCCTGCCTCAGCACTTCACGGTGGGTATCAATGACGACGTGACCCATCGCTCATTGGCAGTGACGGAACCGCTCGACATCGTGGGTGACGACACCTATCAGGCGATGTTCTTCGGGCTCGGCTCGGACGGTACCGTCGGTGCGAACAAGAACACGATCAAGATCATCGGTGAGGTAACCCACAATCACACCCAAGGTTACTTCGTATACGACTCGAAGAAGGCCGGCGCCGTCACCGTTTCGCATCTGCGCTTCGGGCCACGACCAATCGCTGCTCCGTATTTGATCGAAGCCGCAGATTTCGTGGGGTGCCACCAGTTCGATTTCATCACCCGTCGTGACGTACTCGGCCACGTGAAACGCGGAGGCGCGTTCTTGCTGAACAGTCCTCATTCGAAAGAGGACGTGTGGCAGCGCCTACCTCGAGACGTACAGGCGCGGATCCGCAACGAGGAACTGCGTTTCTTCGTGCTCGATGCCTACCGTGTTGCCACCGAAGCCGGGCTCGGTCGCCGGATCAACACGGTGATGCAGGCGGCTTTTTTTGCCATTTCAGGTGTGTTGCCAGCAGCGACGGCCGTCGCCAAGATCAAGGAGTCGATCGAGCGAACCTACGAGAAGAAGGGGCTGGACATCGTGCGGCGCAACCTCGCAGCGGTCGACGCCGCTTTGGAACTTCTACATCGTGTCGAAGTTCCCGCAGCGGATGCGGATGCTGGTCCTGCGTTGATGCCTGTGGTGCCAACGTCCGCGCCGGACTTTGTGCAGCGGGTTACTGCTATGATGCTGAGCGGAAAAGGCGACCAGCTACCCGTCAGTGCATTCCCCGTGGACGGCACCTGGCCCGTGGGCACCAGCCGCTGGGAAAAGCGAAACCTAGCGAGCGAGATCCCCGTGTGGGACACGCAGGTTTGCATTCAATGCAACAAGTGTGTGCTCGCCTGTCCGCACGCGGCGATCCGCGCCAAAGTCTACGACCAGGTTCACACCGACCGAGCCTCACCGGGTTTCAAGTGGACGTCCTACAAGAGCGCTCCGTTCAAGGGGAAAGCGTACACCATCCAGGTCGCTCCAGAAGATTGTACGGGGTGCCACCTGTGCGTCGAGATCTGCCCGGCGAAGGACAAAGGTAACCCCCGACACAAGGCGCTCGAAATGCAGCCTCAGCGAGAGCTGCTAGACGCAGAGCGCGTTCACTATGAGTTCTTCTTGGGTTTGCCCGAACCCGCGCGGTCCGAAGTGAAACTCGACGTCAAAGGGTCGCAGTTGCTTCGCCCGTTGATGGAGTATTCGGGGGCTTGCCCCGGCTGCGGAGAAACACCGTACCTCAAGCTGTTGACTCAACTGTTCGGTGACCGCGCGCTGATCGCCAACGCAACGGGCTGCTCGTCGATCTACGGTGGCAACTTGCCGACGACGCCGTACACGACGGACGACCACGGGCGCGGTCCAGCGTGGTCTAACTCTCTGTTCGAAGACAACGCGGAATTCGGGTTCGGAATGCGATTGGCGATTGACGCGCTAGCGGAGCGCGCTCGTCGACTGGTGGGGGATTGGGCTAGCGTTCTGGGGGACGAACTCGTCGAGGGGTTGTTGCAAGCGCCGCAGGCCGATGCGCTCGGTGTCGAAGCTCAGCGCAAGAGAGTAGAGACTGCCCGCAGCAAGCTCCGTACGTGCAATGACGCAGGCGCTGAACTGCTCGCGAGTCTGTTGGAACACCTAGTCAGACGCAGCGTGTGGCTGGTAGGTGGCGACGGATGGGCGTATGACATTGGTTACGGCGGCCTCGACCACGTACTCGCTTCAGACCGCGACGTGAACATACTGGTTCTGGATACCGAAGTGTATTCGAACACGGGCGGCCAGCAGTCGAAGGCGACACCTTTGGGCGCTGCCGCGAAGTTCGCCATGGCCGGGAAGGGAGTCCCGAAGAAGGACCTCGGCATGTTGGCGATGAGCTATGGGCACGTGTACGTGGCGCGAGTCGCGTTCGGCGCCAAGGACGCACAAACGGTGCGCGCTTTCGTCGAAGCGGAAGCCCACCCCGGGCCTTCGCTCATCATCGCGTACAGTCCCTGCATAGCCCACGGATACGACTTGCGTCACGGCGCAACGCAGCAGCAACTCGCCGTGCAGTCGGGGGCGTGGCCTCTGTTCCGCTTCGACCCGCACCGAGCCACGCGCGGCGAGCCGCCGCTGATGCTGGACTCGACCCACCCCACCAAGCGGCTGCGCGAGTACATGCAGAACGAGATGCGATTCCGCATGATCGAGAAGCGGGATCCCAAGCGCTACCAGGAGCTGATCGAAGCGGCTGAACGTTACGCCAGCCAACACACGAGTATCTACGAACAGCTCGCGCGTGTGATTGTGCCTCCTGGCGTGGACGCAGCCTGCGTGGGTGAAACGTCTCGAGACTCGGACGGAGAGCGGTGATGGACGTCGGTGTGAGGTACTTGGGTCTGTCCTTGGCGCATCCGTTCGTGATGGGCGCGTCACCGCTGGTCGACGACTTGGACGCCGTTCGCAGGGTCGAAGACGGCGGGGCTTCGGCGATCGTGATGCACTCATTGTTCGAAGAGCAGCTTCGTGCGGAACAAGCGTTTCATCACCACGCGGTCGACGTTCACACGGAGAGTTTCGCAGAGGCCGCCAGTTACTTGCCAGACTTCGACGACTACGCGCTCGGGGTAGACCAGTACTTGGAGCAGTTGCGCAAGATCAAAGAGGTCGTGGACGTTCCCGTCATCGGCTCTCTCAATGGGACGACGAACGGTGGCTGGCTGGAGTATGCCCAGCTCATCGAGCAGGCGGGGGCGGACGCGCTCGAGCTGAACGTTTACGCGCTGGCCACGGATCCGTCCATGAATGCCACGACCGTGGAGGACGATACGCTGGAAATGTTGGCGTTGCTGCGCCAGAACACCAAGTTGCCTTGCGCCGTCAAGCTTTCGCCTTTCTACACGTCGCTGCCGCATTTCGCCAGGCGACTCACCAGCGCAGGGGCAGCAGGCCTCGTCATCTTCAATCGCTTCTACCAGCCAGACATCGACATCGAACGACTGGCGGTGACTCATCAACTGCACTTGAGCGATTCCTCCGAGCTGTTGTTGAGACTGCGCTGGCTAGCGATCCTGTCCCCTCAGTTGGAAGCGGACCTCGCCGTGACGGGCGGGGTGCACGAGTTGTCGGACGCCATCAAGGCAATCATGGCGGGCGCTACTGCCGTACAGCTCGTTTCCGAGGTGTTGAGAAATGGGCCAGCCCGACTAGGGGCGTTGGCCCAGGGCCTATCAGCCTGGCTCGAGCAACACGACTACGAATCGCTCGAGCAACTGCGAGGTAGTATGAACCTAGCTCGTTCACCCGATCCCGGTGCGTACGAGCGCGGCAACTACATTCACATGCTTCGCTCGTGGAAGCGCTAGGCTGACCATCAGCGCGTTCGTCAGCAGCGGGAGCCGAGTACGATGAAGATCGCAGCACTGATTTTGGGCGCGCTGGTTACCGTCTACCTAGTGGCTTCCCTGCTGGGCTCATGGCGTTGGAGCAACTTGACCCGGGAGCTTCGCGAGCGCCTCGACCGGAGCGACGCGGCATCGCCGCAGACCGTAAACCTGAGTGTGATCGCGGAGTACCCCGAGCCAGTGAAGCGGTACTTGAACCGCGTCTTGACGGCGGGTAGCCGAATCCCCACGTCGGTACGAATTACGCACGAGGGGACGTTCAACCAAAGCGAGCAAGCGCAGCAATGGGTACCGTTTACTTCTGACCAACGCGTTGCGCTCAGGCGGCCTGGCTTCGACTGGAACGCCACGATGCGGATGATGCCGGGGGTTGGCGTGCGAGTTCACGACGCGTACCACGACGGCCGCGGATACCTTCATGCTGCGGTGCTTGGGCTGGTGTCGGTCGCACGAGTCGAGGGCGGCGGAACGTTCGCGGCAAGCGAGCTGATGCGGTTTCTGGCGGAGAGCCCCTGGTACCCGGCGGTTCTGTTACCCGGTAACGGCATACACTGGGATCCAATCGACGATCGATCGGCGACCGCGACGCTGCAGGACGCCGATCTGACGGTCGCGTTGGTCTTCGAGTTCCGTGACGATGGTTTGCTCGAGCGTGTGCGCGCGGACGCGCGCGGGAGATCCGTCGGTGATGAGATGATCCCGACCCCTTGGGAAGGGCGTTTCGGCGAGTACGAAATGCAGGACGAGACCCTGATCCCGCTCGAAGGCGAGGTCGCTTGGGTACTGCCCGAGGGAACGCGGCCCTACTGGCGAGGTCGCATTACCAGCATCGCCTACGAGTGAGAAACGTCGATCAGTCGATGCAAGCCGACGTGTGGCCGCTACGAACTGCGCGTACGGCTAGCGACGGGCAGCGACGACTTCGCACAGCTCGGTCGTGACCTGATCTTTCTGAACCATGCGCCATTGGTCGGAGAGCTTTCGAAGACGATCGTCGCAGTTCGAACGAGCACGCTGCGCCACTAGCACGCGAGCTCCTACCTCGGCTTGCAACGTCTGGGCGAGCGCGTGTGTGATGCGACCAGAGAAAGCCTGCGCGATGAGTGAGGAGAGGAGCTGTTCGGGAGGCGAGTAGCTATCGACGCGGGCTTGCGGCAACAACCGCCGCTCTGCCAGCAGGAGTTCGTGGTGTAGTTCGCCCCGCGCGTTGACGGCGAACACGAGTTCGACACTGCGCCCTTCGGCGTGTGTGGTGATCAAGCGTTCGAGCTCCCTGGCCTTGTCCTCGAATGCGCTTTCCGATATCACACCACTCGTCGCGAACACCGCGCGACTTCGTAGTCGTTCGTGGGCAAGTAGACGGCTGCCCACCAGCGCATACGCGTCCGTACTTCGAGTTGCGCTGCACAACTCTCTCACCAAGCGGCCGCACAACGCACGCTCAGGGCCGAACACGACACGCAGGGTGGCGCCATCCTTGCGCACTGGGTCGCCCGCCAAACGGCTGATCGCGTCGTCCAGCCACTCGTAGTACGTGATTGATTCAGTCGTCAGCTTCGTCGCACGCGCGTACTGAGAGCGCGAGACGACCCAAATGGCGTGCATGATTCGGCGCACAGTTGCCGTCGCGCGGATGCGGCGTTCTACCGCGCTCAGGTCGTTCGGCTCAGCCATGAGTGACCTCCCGAACGTGGGCTTCTCGTTAGTTCAACACGGACCAGCTCATCGAGTTCAGAGGTCGTCTTCGCCGCCGCGGCGAGGTCTGCACCGAGTGCTGGATGTTCCTGGCGTAGAGCCAGTGCAACGCTGGACGCTACGGAGCGCACGTCGTCAACGTCCACACCCAACACCAGATCAGGCTGACCTGCCAGGGAGAGCGCCACCAGCTCTTCCAGCAGCCCGAGCGGGGCGCCTTGTCGTGCGAGCAGCAAAGCTCGCAGCCGCCGACCGAGCTCGATGCGTCGCTGCGCCTCGGCTTGGAGGCGCGTGCCGAGGCGAGCGAAAGCTTCTAGCTCCAAAAAAGAAGAGTACTCCAACTTGAGACGCCCGCTGTACGTAGCTAGCAGCTTTGGCTGGGCGTGTGCACCGACGCGGCTGACGCTCAGCCCCGCGTCGATCGCAGGTCGCTGTCCTGAAGCGAACAGCTCGGCACTCATCACCAACTGGCCGTCCGTGATCGAAATCAGGTTGGTCGGCACGTAGGCCGTCAGACGACCGCTCTCGAGAGAACAAATGGGAAGGGCCGTCAGCGATCCGCCGCCGAGCGCGTCAGACAGCTGCGCCGAGCGCTCGAGCAGGCGTGAGTGGAGGTAGAATACATCGCCGGGGTACGCTTCGCGACCAGGCGGGCGTTGTAGCAACAGCGACAGCTCGCGCCAAGCAACGGCGTGGGCCGACAAATCATCGTAGACGACGAGCGCATGTCGTCCGCGGTCGCGAAAGTACTCGCCGATGGCTGTTGCGGTGTAGGCGGCCAAGTGGCGCAACGCCGGGCTGTTGTCTTCGGGAGCACAGACGATCACGAACTTGACGCGGTTCTTCGCGAGAAGTTCGTAGATGCGCCAGGTTTCCGACCTCCGTTGTCCGATTGCCGCGTAGACGCAGATCACGTCGCTGTCGGCCTGTGACAACATCGCGTCCACCGCGAGAGATGTCTTCCCCGTGCCTTCGTCACCAGCGATCAACTCGCGCTGCCCCCGCCCGATCGGAAACAGTGCGTCTACCGCCAGTACTCCCGTGTGAAGGGGGTGTCGGACGTGAGCCCGCTCGAAGATTTGAGGGGCGCGCCGTTCGAGCAGCATGCATTGGCCGTGAACCAGTGGGGGCCCCCCGTCGGCGGGCGCACCCAGCGGATCGAGGACACGACCGATGGCGCTATCGTCGACGCGTACGCTGAGTTCGCTGAGCGTTTGATGGGCGCGGTCACCGACCTTCGGTGGGGCAGCAGGGTCCCAGTCCAGCAACGCGGCGACCACGGCTTTCGACTCGAGGCCCATGACCAGTGCCCGACTGTTGGGTAACTGCAAGAGGCCGCTGTACCCCACTAGGTCCAAGCCCGAAAGCTTCGCGATCCCGTCGACCGTGCTCTCGACTCGACCGTCGTACTGGACGTCGACCGACGGCTGATGGACAGCAGCCGCCTGCTCGAACGCAGCTCGGGCCGCCATCGACGTCTCGACTAGTCTCACGGGTTTCGCTGGGTGGCTCATGCTTCACGCTCCGAGCGCGCTCGACACTCCCGCCACTTCGAGACCGAGCTTACGCCTTGCTTCACTCACGACGTGGTCCATCTGCGTCTTGATAGAGGTGTCGTAGATGGTGTTGCCGAGACGCAAGCGAAGTCCCGAAATCAATTTGGGCTCGACGGTGAACCGTAGGCTGATCTGCTTGCCGAGCTGTCGAGCGATGGCCTGACTCAATTGCGCGCGTTGTTCTCGACTCAGTGGCGTAGCGCACTGCAACTCGGCGTCCCCGTCCTCGCGCGACTCGCCCGGCTCCCGCATCATGGCGTCGACCAGCCGTCGTATCATCAGCTCGTTCATCTCGGGTACGAGTAACGCTCGCAACAGGGACTCTGCACTGGCTCGCCCCGCCTCCAAGCTCGCCCGAGCCGTCTCCTGCTCGGCCTCGGTCCGTTCACGTGTGAGGTTCTCTCGTTCGCGCCGACGCAGATCCGTCTGTTCAGCTTCTGTGCGTTTCAAAATGGCGGCGCGCTCCCGCAACGCATCCGCTCGAGCTTCGGCGAGGACACGCTGTCGTTCTTCTGCCAACACGGCGTGTTCCTCAGCCTGCTGCGCAGCCAGGAGCCGAGCGCGCTCCTCGAGGTCGCTCACCAATCGCTCCGCTTGCTCCTGTTGCTGCCGACGCTCTCTAATCGTCTTTTGCAAGGGGCGGTACAACATGCGCTGAAGGAGCCAAAGGAAGAGCCCGAAGTTGATCAGTTCGAAGACGAACGTGGTCCAAGAGAAGCCCATCTCAGCCTCCGAACGGATTGGCGAAGAGCACGACCAGCGCGATCACGAGACAGTAGATTGCCGTCGATTCGACCATCGCCAACCCGACGAACAAGGTTCGCGTGATGCGATCGGCCGAGTCGGGTTGGCGTGCGATCGCATCGAGCGCGTTGGCGAGAGCTCGCCCCTCACCCAGCGCGGGGCCAATAGAGCCGATGGCGATGGTCAGACCTGCAGTGACAGTGCTGGCAATGGCTAAGGCGGTGTCGTTCATCAGTCGCTTCCTTTATTGCTCGTGCGCGCAGTAGCTACGGAGCTGGCTGCGAAGACCAAGGTCAGAATCCCGAAAATGTAGGCTTGGACCAGGCCCGTCAGTAGCGCTAACGCCATCAGCGGCACGGGGAGTATCAGGCCAGCCAAGTACACGGCGATCGCTGCAATCAGATTGCTGGAGAGTGCATTGCCGAACAAGCGCAACGCCAGCGCCAGGGTGCGGCTGAGTTCGCTGATGATGTTCAGCGGCAGCAACCAAGGCGTGGGCTCGAGATAGTGTCGCAAGTAGGACGCCCCCTCCGTCCTGAACGCGTACACGTGTCCCGCAAAGAACGCCACCATCGCCAGCGCCGCAGTCATCGACAAGTCACCCGTGGGGCTTCTGAGTCCGGGCACCAGTCCGACGAGGTTGCTCATGCCGATGAACACCCACAGCGTCAGAATCAGTGGCACCAGGGGTTCGACATCCACGGCAACGGAACTGCGAATCGACGCGGCCAGGCCTTCGTAGGTGATTTCGATCAGCTGTCGCCAACGCTCCACGCGCAAAGCCGCGTATGCGAGCGCCAGCAGGACTAGCGACATCAAACTAGTGGTGACGATCGTGTCTGAGATGGGGATCCCCCACACCTCGAATAGCTGCCTCGCGAAAGGCCCGTTCATGTGTGAACTCGGCTCGACGGTGGCTCGTGAGGTTTGAATTGCGTCGTCAGTCTTCGCTGCAGTATCGCAATCGCGGCTCGGTGACTGACGATCAAAACGAAGGCACCCAGCCACGCTACGCGAGGATGCATCCACGCTGTGATACCGATGGCGATGGCCGGTCCCAACAACGCTGGAGGTACGGACAACCACGCCGAGCCGGGACGCCCATGCACGGCCAGGCGCGCGCGGCGGTACGTCCATGCCAGATGCCACGCGCACCCGAGCAGACCGAGCCCAATCCCTGCAGCTATTTCAATCGAGGTCATCGTTGCGCTCCCTCTCCAGCAGTTGCCGGATCTTGCGCCTGACCAAGCCGCCGCCGGTCAGCACGCCAATTAGCAACATGGGCACGGCTAGCCAGCGCTGCGAAGTCTGTCGCAGCACGACGTGAGCGATCCAACCCGCCGCGAGCACTGGCAGAACGAACACCCAAGCCAAAGAACCAACTTGTGCCAATGCATGGAGCGCCTCGTCGCGCTGGCGTCGGGCGCGGCGCAAGCGCGTCACCTTCCTGATGGCTTGGTCCTGCCAGGAGTGTTCGGTCGTCGAACCCGTCTTGTCCTTGCATTGGCTCATCCGTCCGCATCTCAGTGGGGCCCAGGTTCCCCCACTCTTCGCATCGCTTCGTCGAGCAATACCCCGAGCGTTTGTTGATCGCTTCGTATGTGTTGCTGCGCGCTGTCGCGTTGCTCTTCCAGAGCCTCAGCGACGGATCGTGAGTTGCGTGCGACCACCGCTGACCGCAAGGCGAGGCGACATACACCCTCGGTCAGAGACAGTGCCCCTCCTGCGCTGGCGACGTATCCTTCGCCCTGTTCATCTTCGAAGACGAGTACGCCTGGTGGTAGCACGCTGATAAAATCCGGGCGCCCGGGCGCTATCCCGAACCATCCGTCCAGGTCCTCGGCACGCAACCGCTTGATGGTTCCCGAATACGACAGCCCAGTCGGTGTGCGCAGCTCCATGCGAAGAGTGGGCTTCGAGTCTGGCGACTTGGCGGTTTGCGATGAAGCTATCTTCGAGTCCTTCACGGCACACCTCTGATGCTGTTGGTTTCGCTGTGGCTTCCGCTGGCCCGAGCGCGTCGGGGGAGCGCGCCGATCATGAACAGCTCGTGCTCTGGCACGTCGTCCGTTTCGCCCGACAGGATGCGTTCGCAACCGTCGAGCGTGTCAGAGAGCGCTACGCGGACCCCCGCACGCCCGGTGAACGCTTCCGAGATCTTGAACGGCTGCGTCAGAAAACGCTGCAGGCGTCGTGCGCGGAGTACGACCTGTTGATCCGCGGGCGAGAGCTCATCGAAGCCGAGCATCGCGATCACGTCTTCCAGATCCTTGTAGTGAGCCAGGCTCGTCCTGACGTCCTGTGCGACGCGCGCGTGCCGCTCGCCGACGAGATTCGGATCGAGAAGCCGCGAATCGGAAGCCAGCGGATCGACGGCGGGGTAAAGACCGGCCGCAGCCATCGTACGTGAGAGCACGACTCGCGCATCGAGATGTCGAATCACGGCTGCAGCTCCAGGATCGTTCAGGTCATCCGCGGGGACGTATACGGCTTGGATGGACGTCACACTGCCGATGATGGTCGAAGCGATGCGTTCTTCGATTTCAGCTAGCTCGGTGGCTAGGGTTGGCTGGTAGCCGACACGAGAGGGCAGACGGCCCAGCATGGTGCTCACCTCCATTCCCGCCTGGACGAAGCGGAAGATGTTGTCCATCAGGAGGATCACGTCTCTCTCTCCCTCGTCTCGGAGCGCCTCCGAAATCGTTAGCGCTGCGTGTGGCACGCGCAAGCGCACGCCGGGGGCGGAGTCCATCTGCCCGAAGACCATCACAGTCTTGTCGAGTAGACCCGCTTCTCGAAACTGCTCCCACAGCTCGTGTCCCTCCCGAATACGTTCGCCGATGCCGGCGAAGACGGCGATGTCGTCGTGTGCCCGCGCGACCGCGTCGACGAACTCCATCAACAACACCGTTTTTCCGACGCCCGCACCACCGAACAGTCCGGTCTTGCCGCCGCGCACGAAGGGGCAGAGTAGGTCGATGGTCTTCAGCCCAGTCTCTATCATCTGCAACCGACCCGTCTGCTGATGCAGCGGCGGTGGGCTTCGATGCAGAGGCATGCGTCGTTCCCAACTGGGTGATGGGCCGCCATCCAGAGGGTTGCCGAGACAGTCGATGACGCGTCCTAGCAAGCCTGGGCCAACGGGTACCGTCAGTCCTTCGTGCGTGCGCCGAACCGCCACGAATCTGCGTAGTCCTCGTGTATTGCCGAGGCAAACCGCGCGGACGCGGGATGCGCTGAGCTGAGAATGCACCTCGAAGACAGCTTCATGTTCGCTCTCCAGCTCCAACCGCTCTCGCAAGGCTGGGACGTCGGAACTCGGGAACTCGACGTCGACTACTGCGCCCGTGATCTCGACGATGCGTCCAGTTGCGGGCGACTGTGCCGACGTGGTTGGCGACTGCTGTGTGGTGAACGATGAATCGACGTGCATCGTGCGCTACTTCACTTGCAGCGCTCAAGCGCTAGGACATTGGCGGTAGTCTTGACGATCGCATCTGGCGTGAGCGAGATGCTGTCGATCCCTTGCTCCACGAGAAACTGCGCGAATTCGGGATAGTCACTGGGCGCTTGTCCGCAGATGCCGATCTTCGTTCCGCTGGCTCTTGCCGCTTGAATCACGCTGGCGATCATCTTCTTGACCGCGGCGTTGCGCTCGTCGAACACGTGCGCCACGATTTCGGAGTCTCTGTCGACTCCGAGCACGAGCTGCGTCAAGTCGTTCGAACCGATTGAGAAGCCGTCGAATATCTCGGCAAACTCGTCGGCTAGAATCACGTTGCTCGGGATTTCGCACATCACGTAAACCTCGAGCCCGTTGTCGCCACGTTTCAGGCCGTTTTTCTCCATTTCTGCCAGCACCTTCTTGCCTTCGTCCACCGTGCGGCAGAACGGCACCATGAGCTTCAAGTTGCGTAGACCCATGGTGTCGCGCACCATCTTCATCGCTCTACATTCCAACGCGAACGCGCGTTGGTAGCGTGCGTCGTAGTACCGCGATGCCCCGCGAAAGCCGATCATGGGATTTTCTTCGACCGGCTCGTAAGGGGCTCCCCCGATCAGATTGGCGTACTCGTTGGTCTTGAAGTCGCTCAGACGCACGATCACGTCTTTGGGATAGAAGGCCGCGGCCAACATCGCGACCCCCTGAGCCAGCTTGTCGACGTAATACTGCGACTTGTCGCGATAGCCGATCGTGAGGTGTTCGATCTGCTTTCGCACTGACGGGTCTTGCGTGGTGTCGAAGTCGAGAAGCGCCAGTGGGTGAATCTTGACGTAGGTGGTGATGATGAACTCCTCTCGAGCCAGTCCAACGCCGTCATTGGGCAGAAAGGACAACCGTAGGGCCTCTGCGGGGTTACCGACGTTCATCATGATCTTGGTTCGAGGTCGCTCGAGGTTCTCGATGTCGAGACGTTCGACATCGAAGTCCACTGAGCCGTCGTAGACGAAACCCACTTCTCCTTCGGCGCACGAGACGGTGACGGTTTGACCCGTACGCAGTAGCTCGGTAGCGTCGTTGGTGCCGACGATTGCCGGCAAGCCGAGTTCTCGGCTGACGATGGCAGCGTGGCAGGTGCGACCACCGCGGTTCGTGACGATCGCAGCGGCTTTCTTCATCGTGGGTTCCCAGTCCGGATCCGTCTTGTCCGTAACCAGCACGTCCCCTGCCTGTACGGTTTCCAGATGGTGGACATCCTTGATCACGCGCACGGTACCAGAAGCGACCTTTTCACCCACGCTCCGTCCACGCACCAGGGCCGGGCCGTGTTCGTGGATCGAATGAATTTCCAGCGTGCCGCCCCGTCGCAGCGATTGCACAGTCTCCGGACGTGCCTGCAAGACGAACAGCTCACCCGTGCGGCCATCTTTGGCCCACTCCATGTCCATCGGGGTCGCGACGCCACGACGTTTCGTGAAGTGCTCTTCGATCATACACGCCCAGCGCGCGAGCGTCAGGATGTCGTCGTCATCGATGGCGAAGCGGTTGCGATCGTCGGGAGGTACTGGCACGTTCTTCGTTTGGCGCTGTCCCCCGAGATCGTAGACGAGCTTGAATTCCTTGCTGCCAAGTGTCCTCTGAACGATGGGGCGAAACCCGTTTCGCAAGGTCGGTTTGAATACGTAGAACTCGTCGGGGTTCACCGCGCCTTGAACGACGTTTTCTCCCAGGCCGTACGCGGCGTTAATCAAGACCATGTCCCTGAAGCCCGTCTCCGTATCGAGTGAGAACATGACGCCCGACGTCGCCAGGTCGGAGCGAACCATCTGTTGAACGCCGATGGATAGCGCGACCTTGAAGTGATCGAAGCCTTTGTGAACGCGGTATGAGATGGCGCGATCAGTGAACAGCGACGCGTAGCAGCGCTTACAAGCGTCGAGCAGCGCCGCGTGTCCCTGCACGTTGAGATACGTCTCTTGCTGACCGGCAAAGCTCGCATCCGGCAGATCCTCTGCCGTGGCGCTGCTGCGTACAGCGACATCGACGGGTTCGTCGCCGCTGAGCTCGTCATATGCGGCCAGGATTTGCTCTTCGAGACTCGCGGGAAGTGTGGCTGCGAGGATGGCGTGCCGCACCTGGCGCGCTCGCCGCTGAAGGTCGCCGACGTTCTCGACGTCCAGGTCCTTCAGTTGGCGGTAGATTTCCGAGCCCACACCCGTTTCTTGCAGCAGCTGACGATAGGCGTCGGCTACTACGGCGAAACCGTCGGCGAGTCCCACGCCGAGGTCGCCGAGTTCGCGCCACATTTCACCGAGTGCCGCGTTCTTGCCGCCGACGAGGGCGACGTCACCTATCCCGACGTCAGCGAACCAACGGATGTGCTTTTGGGTACTGCGTCGTCGGGGTTTGGTCATGTGCTTTTCCATTTGTCGTAGGCGCGTACTGGTGCTCAGCCAGGTTGGCGGCATTGTCGTGTCCGAGGTGGATTCGGCTGCTCCAGTGAAGCGCCACAAGCGCCAACGGAGCGTTTAGCGTCGGCTCGCTCCGCTTCCTCGATGTCCGAAAGCAGTCGGTCCAGCCTCCCCGCAAAGAGCCGTAGGTCGAGCACCAGCTCGGTAGCGCTCGAGCGGGACTGTAAGCTACGGGTTGGGAGCTGCTGGTAACCTACAGCGGACGTGTGGCTTCGAGTTCGACAGCGTAGTTCACTGGCTCTGGGCATCTTTGCCTTCCATTCGTCGCGAGTCGAGTGCGAGACTGGCTTGGGGGGCATCAGCCGCGTCTGGCCAAGTATGAACAGCGCAGCCGCACTTGGTTGGAGACTTGGTCGTAGATCCAGTCGTGGCCGTGGCTACACTGTTCGCATCGCTCGAGGGATACCTCTTGGCGCTCCATCGGACACAACACGAGGTGTCGTTCGGCAACCTTGTCGCGTTCGAATGGGCCGCTTTGCGTTTGCCGCGTGGGCAGCAGCGTATTGTCGAGGCCTGGCGGAACTCGTGGCATTGGGGGCATTGGCGTTCTCCGTGTTCTTCACACTGCGACCGAGCAAGGGCCATGCCAGAGGCGGCGTTGTTGGCGTAGGGAGACGATGCACCCGGGCTCGCATCGGTATCAGCGTGGAACTCGGCGTGAGAGCGGCGAACGAGGTGCAGCGGACGATGAACTTTTTCGGGTTCCTCGCTGCGAAACGCGTAAGGTTCGCGGTGGTGCGACGCTGGGCCTGCAGATCCTTCGGGTTCGGCGGGGCGGCTACTTTCGAACGTAGCTACTGCTCGAGCTCGTCGAGCGGGCGTCTCAATGGTTCCCAACGCAGTGAATCACCGAGACTCGCACTGATTCGGTGAAGCTTTCCACCGAGCAGTGGAAGCACATAGAGCCCAGGTCCGTCGTGCGTATGACGAGTGGAAAAGAACGCAACGAGCCGACCGTCGGGGCTGCACGCCGCATGGCTGTTGGTGCCCGGGCCTCTCGTCAGGCGACGTGCGCCGTTGCCTTTTTCGTCCGCCGCGACGAGATCGGTTCTGTCCCCGACGCCAACGGAATAGATCAGCCGAGTACCGCTCGGGTGATTGCAGAACACGGGCGCAGTGGCTCGCAACCCGCGTGGCGACGCTGGCTTGCCTTCCACGATGATGCGCGAATGGGTGCCGTCGACGCCGACGTAAGCGAGCTTGCCTGTTGGCGAAAAGGCTGGGTGAAACGCCATCTCGTTCTTGCTCACGCGCGTCAGGCGACGGTCCGACGAGTTGCCTGACATGACGTGCACGCTCGCGTCCACACCCAGCGCGACGGCGAATCTCTGGCGCGCGTGGTCGAGCGCGAACCCATAAATCGAGCCTGGGGGTGAGGTGGTCCAGGGTACCGCTTTGCCTGCTTCATACAAGAGAAACGGGCCATGGGCTCGACTGGCTGTGAATAGTAGTTCGTCGTTCGCGTCGAAGCCCGATGCCGCTACGACCTCGTGTGAACCCGAAGCCACCCTGAGGTCGTGACCGTCGGAATCGATTGTGAATGCCCGGCGTGAGCCACCCGTCGTGCTGGTGAACGTCAAGTGACTGGCGAAGCCCCCCGTGTGTCCCGTGAGAGCACCGATGACGGCGTCTGCCACCTGATGCGCCCCCCGTCGCAACTGCGGAGTAGACGGCGAGAGCGTGTGGGTGAACAAGGGCGCGCGATCTTCAGCACTGCCTGCGAGCCAATAGATCTCGGCCATCAGCTCGTTCTGACCGGGAGCGGGGGCACTACCTCTGAGACGAATGAGCGCTTGGACGCCCGTGCGACGCCACGCGTCCAAGTCGGGACGGGTCGCGTCAGTGTAGGCTCCAGCGGGTGCGCGATCCGCCGAGAGCACACGAAAGTCGCCACTCAGCTCGAGGTCGCGACTGACGACCGTGTGCAGCACGACATCCTGCTGTGCTGCGCTGAGCGATGGCTCCACCGCAACGGAAACCAGCGTGCGGCCCAGCTGTTCGGGTTGGGTGGCTTCGACGACGAGCGTGCCCAGGATGTCAGTCACCTCAGCTTCGCTAGCACCTGAGGGTTTGACGTCCGCAGCGGTTTCGCGAGAAGCGAAGACGAACAAGAGCGCCATCCCGAGCAGGACGGTCAAATGTGAACGCTGGTGAGATCGATGATTCAGTCGCATGTGCTTTCTCCGCAGATGAACTCGACGTTGATTCGTCCCTGTACGGCTCCGGGGTAATGCGCTGGCGACGGAGGAAGCTCCATCCCTCGTAGCGCCGTGAGAGTTCGTCGCACCGCCGCGTCGAACTCGTTGTTGCCACTGCTGACCATGGAAAACCCGCTCATTCTTCGATTCGCGTCTACGCTGATGGTGGCGGACGCGCGCAACTTTCGTAGCGTTGCTTGCGGCAGGCCCGTACCCTTGAGGTTGAAGCGGGACGCGAACCATGCCTGCACGCGGGAGCGGTAGAGTCGGATGGCGTGGGCTTGTAGCGGGTCGGTGACCGTACCGTCCGCTTCACCATCAGGAAACCCTTCGCCAGCTGGCGCGTCGTTGCCCTCCGTCGCGAGGGCGTCGTCGTCAACCACTTCGGGTTCGATCGATTCGGGGAGAGGTGGCGCGAGTGGCGTGGCTGTCGTCGGGCCAGGTGGCGCTGCGATCGGTTGGACGTGCCTGACGGGAGCTGAGTCGCGAGGCTGTCGCGGGGAGGTCGCCTCGAGCACCTGAGGAGCCTCCTTGGAGGAGTGACTTCGTCCCGGCCGACCACCACCGAGCTTGATCTCGGGGCTCTTCAGCGGTGCTGGGGAAGCCGGCGCTTCGGGAGACGGCGCTAGCGACGCCTGCAGGTTGATGGGAACGGCCCAAGACGGCTGCTGCAGGGTGGCTGCCGACCTCTGTTCGTGACTCGAGCCGAGCGCCAGGACCGCCAGCCCCTCGACGCTGAGCGTGACGAACAGCGCGAGCAACAGGTCGCGACGTGTCGCGCTGCGGATCAACCCCACCCGCAAGGTTACCTCCCAACGCGTTCCATGGTGGTTTGGTGCTGGGCGGCTCCGCCGATCAGGTCCGGATCAATCACGAGGTTCAGCTGCCGGACCGACGCGGCGCGCGCCTCTGCCATGACCTGGGCGATGAGGCCATACCGCACTTCCCTATCGCCGCGGACGTAGAGTTGACCATGGCGTTGGAGCTCTTCGTCTCGCCTCAGTACTTCTGCTACGTTCGCGGTTACGTCGACCTCCCGATAGAAGACGCGGCCATCGCGCGCCACCGTCAGCACGGCATTCGCATCCGTGACGGGTGTGACATCGACGGGCGCTTTGGGAAGTGTTACGTCGGGACCCGCCAGCAACATCGGCGACGTGATCATGAACAACACGAGCACGACGAGCATGACGTCCACGAGCGGCGTCATGTTCACGTCGGAGAAGTTCTCGAAACCCTTCATCGGCTCTGGGTGACGTTGGTCGTGCGTTGCAACCAAGCGCGGGCGAAGGCGCGCGACTGGCTGAGCAGAACGTCGCCTCTTCGAGACAACAAGTTGACTGCGACGACTGCGGGGATTGCCGCGAACAGCCCCAATATGGTGGTCACCAGTGCATCGCCGATGGCCGGGGCGACGATTTGCAGCGACGCACTCTTGGTCGCCCCGATACGTGCGAACGCTTCCATGATGCCGTACACAGTTCCGAATAGGCCGGCGAGCGGCGCTGCCGAGGCGATGGAAGCCAGCACGGTCAAACCTGACATCACTCGTTGTTCTTGGATGTTCGCCAGATAGTCAGCCTCCGACTCCAGCAGCTCATCGTGTGAGCCGCTGGCGGCCAACTGACTGAGGAACTCGCCAGCGATGGCACTGCGATGAGCCAAGATCAACGGACGAGCCTGAGCGACCGAGTGCGCCTCCACGAGCAACGCCTCGAAGTGCTCCTCATCGCGTTGCCACCGTCGAAGTTGGCGCACCTTCAGCACGATCATGAACCACACGACGCCTGACGCCAAGAGCAGCAGGAGAGAGAGCGCGAGCATCGGACCAGACGCGTTTCGCACCAGTGAAACGACATCGAAGGTCAACGTAGAAGCGGGTAACTCGGGTGACATGGTGAGGCTACAGGAGATGAACGACGCCAGTCACGAAGCGTGGCGCGCGTCGAGGCACGTGTGAGCAAGGCTCATGCCAGGAGTCATCAAGGCGTACAGCGCCTTTCCTCCACGGAGTGAGCAACGATGCGCGTCGACGGGGGAGCAGAGAGAAGCGCGTCGCGCTGAGTCCGTTGCGCGATCGCTTCGCGCACGATTTACCAAGCGGCGCGGGTTCGGCGAATCTGCAAACACGACGAACCTGCGCCGCAGGGTCGGGTGGGCGCAACCTTTGCGGAGTTTGGGTTTTGGGGAAACGGGCTGTCGCTTGGCGAGTGCGCAGTATTTTCGTGCAATGATCCGGGTGGGCGCAATTCGTCAGCGAATCCGTACTTCGCGCAAAATGTACGGCTGGACCGCAGCGTCAGCACGTCGCACCGCGCGCGGTTTCTGCGGATGCGGCACGCCTCTTGCGTAGGCGCGCAGACGTATGTCTTCCCGAGTCGACAAATTCACCTACGACGACACTACTGTTCGGGCCTTTGCGTTCGCCACTGCGGTGTGGGGCGTCGTCGCGACGCTCGTAGGGCTGACCCTCGCCCTGCAGCTCGTGATTCCCGCACTGAGTTTCGATTTGCCGTACCTCACGTTTGGTCGGCTGCGCCCGCTGCACACGAACGCTGCCATCTTCGCCTTTGCGGGTAACGCGGTATTCGCTGCCGTCTACTATTCGACGCAGCGCCTGCTCAAAGCGCGCATGTTCGACGACCGCCTTTCGAAGTTTCACTTCTGGGGGTGGCAAGCGATCATCGTCTCTGCCGCTCTCACGCTACCCATGGGCATCAGCCAGTCCAAGGAGTATGCAGAGCTGGAATGGCCCATAGACATCGCGATAGCGGTGGTGTGGGTCGCGTTTGCCGTCAACTTCTTCGGGACGATCGCCAAGCGGCGAGAGCGGCACATCTACGTCGCGATCTGGTTTTACATCGCCACCATCGTCACCGTCGCGATCCTACACATCTTCAACAACCTCGTGATCCCAGCGGGGCTGTTCAAGAGCTACTCGATCTACGCGGG
>CBFGUG010000033.1:0-75595 GCA_965651905.1 uncultured bacterium
ACCCGACTTGCCAAGCCGCCTACACGCGCTTTACGCCCAGTGATTCCGAACAACGCTTGCGCCCTCCGTATTACCGCGGCTGCTGGCACGGAGTTAGCCGGCGCTTTCTTGTGAGGTACCGTCAGGTCTTCTTCCCTCACGACAGTGCTTTACAACCCGAAGGCCTTCATCACACACGCGGCGTGGCTGCGTCAGGCTTTCGCCCATTGCGCAATATTCCCCACTGCTGCCTCCCGTAGGAGTCTGGACCGTGTCTCAGTTCCAGTGTGGCTGTTCATCCTCTCAGACCAGCTACGTGTCTTAGCCTTGGTAGGCCATTACCCCACCAACAAGCTGATACGCCGCAGGCTCATCTCCAGACGCGAGCTTCCAAGGATTGGCCCGCTTTGACAGCTGTGAAGCGCACAGCTGCGTTATGCTGTATTAGCACCCCTTTCGAGGTGTTATCCACCATCCGAAGGTAGATTACCTACGTGTTACTCACCCGTGCGCCACTTTACCGGGGCCGAAGCCCTTTCTCGTTCGACTTGCATGTATTAAGCGCGCCGCTAACGTTCGTTCTGAGCCAGGATCAAACTCTCCAGTTAAATCCTGTTGGTCAATCCGCCGTGCATTGGGGTTGCCCCCGCAGCGTCGTCTCGAGGTTGCCCTCGCGACGGTCGAGACTTGCGCCTCGATTTCCGACGAACCACCGAAATATTCGCTCATGGTTCTCGCCCGAATTGGGTATCCGGGCTGACCGGGACCCGCGATATCTATCGCGGGAATAAGGTTCAGTTTTCAAGGACCGAGGGGCTTGGCAGTCGGTGCCGCTGAGGGCTTTGAGCTGCCGTCCCGAAGGGAGGCGGAACCTATCTCCGGCCCCCCCCCTTGTCAAAGAACTTTTAGCTTTTTTTTTCATGCCCGCGTCGAAAGGGGTTCGAAGAGGGCAAACGTTGGAAATCCTGTGGATTTGTGGGCATCTGAGACTGAACGGAACTGCAGGATTTGAGTCAAACTCGGGGTGTCTACTTGTCTAGGCGACGGGATCCGCGCGTCCCCTCGCGACGCGGTGCGTTGGTCGGCGCTCGTAGCATTCTCGGCCAGAGTCTGGCGCGAGCGCGTTTCGCTCCGTTTACGTGGCCGTCACCCGAGATTTGGGCCTCAGAACGGCAACTGACGGTCGGAATACCACTTTCCCAGTCTCTCCCGAACCACGGTGACCTCCATTCCGTTGGTCATTCGCACGCGGTAGGCCACCTCACGTGGGTGCAAGTCCTCGCCGTGATAGCGCCCCAGCACTTCCAGCGGCGCCCAACCCTCACGACTCCACACCGCGAGGGGCCGTCGGGCTTCGGTGGGGTCCTCTCGCACGTCTACGCGTAGCCAATCGAGCCGCGCGTAGCGCGCTGGGATTTCGAGCTGGCCTTCTTTGCACAGCTCTCGCACGGCTTCCGTGAGCGCCCGCTGAGAAAGCGCGAAGCTTCGCAGCGGCAATTGCAGAACCAAGAAGTATTCAGTCTCCAGCGTGACGACCGCATACGACCAGTGTTTGGCTCGCACGATCAGATCTCGACATTGTTCACCGCCGAGGCAGATCGCTCGCCGCGCATCCGCCACCAAGAGCTGGAGCACCGCAGCCATGATCTTGATGTCTTCGGTAGGTCGGTACCCTGCGTAGTCGACGGTCTCGCCGTCACCATCGACGATCGCCGCAGCTATGGCAGGCAGGGAATCGCAGAGGCGGCCGAGAGTTGCAGCGAACTTCGAAGGAGGCTGGTCGCGGTTGGCGTACGACGACCCACGTCTCATCATCGACGCTCCAACAGCTCCAGTACGCCTTCCGTGTCCTGAGCGAACGACCGCGACACGTCGATCTCCGACGTCTTTCTGGCTTGCTCGAGCAACTCCTGTTCGGCCAAACGCGCCCGCGCGTCGAGGATCTCCTGCTCGAGTAGCTCCGTGCGTTCCAGCTTCGTCAGGCGCTTTTCGGGAATTCGCTCGACCAGTAGTACCACGTGGTAACCCGATGGACTCTCCACGACGGCTGAAAGGTCGCCAACCCGTGAGATGGCGTTTGCCGCTGACGCAAACGCCTCATGATAGGAGCCGAACTGAAACTGCGCGTTGGGGCGCGCGTTGAGCCCGACGATTCTACCATCAGCCGCAACGGGCTGTAGCGTCTCAGCCGTAACCTCATGCTCCCCGGCTGGGACCTCGAGCGCACGTTTGATGAACTCTTCGGGATCCGTGACGCCAACCAGCGCCTGCCTGAGTTCTTCGGCCAACGCCTTGGCGCCCGCCACGTCCGCACACTCGTCGCACTGAACGACCGCGTGGACCACTCTGACCGACTCGGGGCGATCGATTTCCCACCAGTGGCGCCGGGTGAAGTCCTCGACCTCTTTGTCGGTGGGCGCACCCCGAGCAATTGCCTCCGCCTTGATCGATTCGACCAAGCGTCGTGCGAGCACGACGCGACGCAAGTAGTCTGCCTTGTCGGGCGACTGTTTCTCCAACTCTTTTCCGAGCAGGACGTCGCCCACGAGCGCCTGCAGTGCGGCTCGTGGGCGAATGCCCTGCGCTCGACTGACGCCAGCCACCGCCAGCGTCGTGATGGTGTCGTCACCCACGGTCGCGATCAGATCGGGATCCGTCGGTTGCTGACCGCGCGTCGTCTCGGTGGACGACGTGTCCGTCGAACACGAAAGCGCGAACAGCGCGATCCACCAAACAACCCGAACGGGCAGTTTCACGCAGCGCCCCCGGGTCGCAGCAGGTCGACGGAGGCTTTGAGAACCAACCCGCCCACGACCAACCAGTACATGGCCGCCAGGTCTTGCTGCGCGCCGAGCGCTATCATGCCCACCGCGAAGGCCGCGATCGCCGCCAGGAGCAGCACGATACTCAGCAGATCGATCAGCTTTCCCACGTCAACGCCTCACCAGCCAGAGCACGATACCCAACGCCGCCACGATCACCAAACCCGCGAGCGCGTTCGACGCAGCGCCCAGACGTTGATTCGGCCGCGTGGCGAGTCGCGGCTTGCCGCGACGTACGGCGATGTGCGCCGCAGCAACCACCACGGCGATCGCGCAGAGCAGTCCCGCCGAGTGGGCGAGCAGTGCGCGTTCGGACCCCACGACCCGCCAAGCCAGCAACCACGGGACTAGTCCGCCCACGATCGACACGCCAAACACCACAGATGTCGAAAGCGGGAGTGAACGGCGGGGGTGCAGCGGCTCGCTCTTGATCACGCGTGGATCGTTTTCGGGAACCGAACTGACGTTGCGCACCGAACCCCAGCTGAACGCAAACAGCATCCAACCCAGCGCACCAGACGCCGCGCGCACGGGTTCGAGCAGCGCGACGTCGAGCGCGGACCCCAGTAGCACCCAGGTCAGAACGCTCAGGCCCAAGAAGCCCGCCATCGTCACCCCACGACCCACGCGCGGGAAAGTCGGAGCCAGCAGCAGCCCCCCAATCAACAAACTCACCGCCCCGAGCGCGGTGAGTTTGACGCCCCAGCCAGGCGTCGTGAAGGCTGGCCACGCCACCGTCGCCAGCCACGCATACAGACCTGAAATGAAGAGGTTGAGGCGAACTGTTGCGGTCGAGCCCTCTTCCGGGACGCTGCCAACTGGCTCGACCTGCGCCATCTGCAGCATTCCGCTCAGGAGCGCCGCCCCTCAGCCCAGAGCCTCGACGAGGGCCAGGAAGGTCAACACTGGGTGCCCCGTGCCGCCCTTTGGATACATCCCGCGGGGGCGATCATAGAGAACGGGCGCGGCGACATCGCAGTGGATCCATGGGACCTGACCCACGAACTCACGCAGGAATAGGGCTGCGGTGATGGAACCGCCCCAGCGCTCACCCGTGTGCTTGAGATCCGCCACGTCGCTGTTGAGTTGCTCCCGCAGCTCTTCGATCAGCGGCAGACGCCAGAACGACTCTCCCGCAGACTTCGCGGCGCCCGCAAACTGCCGAGCGAGCTTCTCGTCCGCCGTGTAGAACGCCGAATACAGCTTGCCGAGAGCGACCACACAAGCGCCCGTGAGCGTCGCGGCATCGACGATCAAATCGGGCTCGAGCCCGCGCGCGTAGGTCAGCGCGTCCGCCAGCACCAGCCGCCCTTCCGCGTCAGTGTTGATGATCTCGACGGTGCGCCCATCCAGCGAGCCAAATACATCGCCAGGGCGGTACGCGGTGCCATCAGGCATGTTCTCTGCTGCGCCCACCACGACGTGAACCTCGACGTTGGGTCGGGTTTCGCACACCGCCGCCATCAGCCCGAGCACGGCAGCGGCCCCGCCCATGTCGCTTTTCATCTCCCCCATGCCAGCGGCGGGTTTGATGCAAAGGCCACCCGAATCGAAGGTGAGCCCTTTACCGACGAACACGACCTTCTTCTTGGCGCGCTTGGGCGTGTATTGCAGGTGGATGAATCGTGGCTCGTTCGAACTGCCTTGCCCCACGGCGTAATGCAACTTCATGCCCGCTTTGGCGATACCCGCCTTGTCCAAGATCTTCGCCTTCAGCTTGCCCGACTTGGCGATGTTCTGGGCGACTGCTGCGAGCGCGGCGGGGGTCAGCTCGTTCGGAGGCTCGTTGACTGCGTCACGCGCTACAGCCACTGCATCAGCAACCCGCAAGCCAAGCTCGATGGCTTTGCGTTCTGCAGCCGTCGGGCGTGTGTTGCGATGCACCGTGACGCTCTCGAGCGTTTGCTTGGGTCGACGCTCTCCCGTGAGGTACTTGGTGAAGCGATACGCGCCGAGACCGAGCCCTTCACCGATGGCACGCCAGGAGGCGCCTTTGACCTGGTCGGGGCACACCAAGACGAGCGACTTGTCTGAAAGCGCGCAACGAGCGGCGATCGCCACGGCAGTACGCAGCTCGGCATCCGAAAAACCACGCTTCGGGCCGAGGCCCACCAAAACGATGCGCTTGGCGGGCTCGTCGCTGAGCTGCGCGAGGTCGAGCACCTGACCAGCCGCACCAATGAACTCGCTGCTGGTGGCTCGCTGCGAGAGCGCGCCGTCGACGGTCGCGTCAATCGCCGCGAAGTGGCTCTGCTTATCTAGCGGTCCTTCGAAAACCAAGACGGCGAGTGCGTCCGCAGCGCTGCCTTGCACGTCCTTCGAATTGAGCTCGAGTGTGATTGCCATCGCTCGAACGTAGTGGACTTTCAAGCCCATGGCAATCCATCTACCAGTCGAGGAACGGCACTGCGGCGCTGCGTCACGCTAGTGAGCTCGTTGCGCTCGCAAATTATTCGGGCGTGATGCTCGCGCCAGCCTATGCTCGCCGCATGCAAACGAAGCTGCTTCGCCCGCTGCTGATGCTGTTCCTCGTGACCCCGGAGTTGGCAGCGCAAGTGCCGCCAGCCCAGCCGCAGCCTGCCCAACAACCAGCAACCCAACACCCACCCCCAGAGCAGTACCCTGCGCAACCAGCGCCTCAGCCAGGTTACGGGCAGCCTCCTCCCCAGCAGCAACCGCCATACGCCCAGCCCGCTCCCGCCCAACCACCGCCGTACGCGGGGCAGCCGCCTGCTCAGCAACCGCCGTATGCGGGGCAGCCGCCTGCCGAACCGACGCCGAGTTACGCCGCGCAACCGCCACCGAGTTCCCCACCTCCACCCACATCTTCAGGCAGCAGCTTCGAAATGCCCGACTTCTCGGTTCGCGTCGATCCGCTCAACTGGCTCTTGTATGGCTCGTTGCGCTTCGAGCTGGAGGTGGAAGTGTTCGAGTGGATGACCGTGGAAGCCTCTCCGTTTTTCGTGGTGAGTGAACAGCCCGTGGTCTTCAACAGCCTCGATGAATTGCACCAAAGCTCGGGCGGCTTGGGTCCAATTTCCGGCGGCAGTCTGGTCGCTGCGTTTTGGCTCAGCGGTGATTCGTTCAATGGCACCTCTCTGCGGCTGGGCCTGATGGCGCAGAGCACGGAGTTCGAAACTCGCGCGGTCCGAGACTACGCAGCGAACGGCTCAATCGACGCGGTATCCGTAGGAGACCAACTCGACGAAGTCACGCTCGACTCCAGTCGTTTGCACTTCGGGATCGGCTCGGGGCGTACGTGGGGCTGGTTCACGATAGCGGGTGGCATCGGAGTGGAATGGGACTTGGGGGACCACCGCCGCTGCTTCACTGACAGCGGTAACCCTTCGAGTGACCCGTCTTGTGACGAAGACGAGTTCCTGATCGCGCTAGACCCTGTGCGCGCGGGCAGTCGACCCGACACCTTCAACCTCCACGATCCCTTGCACCCGCTGTACCTGTCCGCACGACTGTCGCTTGGCGTCGTGTTCGACGAGTGACGCACGGCGAAGCCCCACAGCGGACAAGTAAACACGGAAACCGACGCGGGCGATGACTCACACGCACACCGCGGCGTCAGCGCAAGTACTCTTTCGAGATGCAGCGCTCTTGGTGCTCAACAAGCCATCGGGACTGCTCGTGCATCGCGGCTGGGCAAACGACAAGGTGACGGCGCTGACGGTCGCGCGTGGCCTAGCGGGCCAGCACGTTTACCCGATCCATCGTCTGGACCGCAGCGCCAGTGGCGTGCTGGTGTTCGGTTTGTCCCCTGAGGTGGCTCGGGCAGCGCAGGAGCAACTGCAAGCGGGGCGATGGGAAAAAGAGTACCTCGCGCTGGTGCGAGGCCCAACCCCCGAACGCGGACACATCGACTACCCGCTGGCCCCCGAAAAGGGCAAACCCAAGAAGCACGCCGTCACCGACTACGAGCGCATCGCCAACTTCGAACGCTATTCGTTGTTGCGTGTGTGGCCACGTACGGGTCGCTTGCACCAAATCCGAAGACACCTGCGGCACCTCAGTCACCCGTTGATCGGCGACGTGCGTTACGGCAAAGCCGAGCACAATCGTTTGCTGGCTTCGCGCTTCGGGGTGCAACGTCTGTGTTTACACGCCGTGCGCCTGCAACTGCCGCACCCCACGAGCGGCGAGGCTCTAGACGTGCGCGCCCCTCTTCCCGACGATTTGGCGGGACCGTTCACCTCGATGGGACTCGATTGGCTGACCGCAAACTCGGAGCGCACTGACCGCGATTGAGCTCTCCAACGCCTCGAACAAGGCATACATACGACGAAGCTGACGCCAGCCCCGACGTCGCGGCGCACTGGTCAGCGCTTCAGCTCGGGCTTACGCGCCAGCACCTGCACCACGTGACTCAGACCATCGTGGTACTTGCCCTCGCGCACGTCTCGTTCGCACTCGTGACCGATGATGAACTCGAGCTGATCCAGCTCACGCTGCAAACCTGACAGGCACATCATCATGTCGGAGCTGGGCGGTCCACCCGTCGCGTAGTCGAGTTGATGCGGCGTGTAGGCTTCGAGCAGCAACATGCCTCCTCGACGCAAGCCGAACACCACGCGGCGGTGTAGTTCTCGCCGCAACCCCGACGGCACGTGGCACCAGATCGAGACCACCGCATCGAAGCTCGAGGGTTCGATGTAATACTCCGCGAGATCCGCGACCACGGTTCGAATCCGGACCCCTCGGTCATGCGCGAGACGCTGTGCTTTCTCGAGCCCTACCCTCGAACCGTCCACCGCAACGACGTCGTAGCCCAGCGACGCGAGGTAGACCGCGTTGCGTCCCTCGCCTTCCGCCAAACAGAGCACGCGTCCTTTGGGCAACGTCGCCGCGTGCTGCTCGAGGAACGAGTTGGGCTCCACGCCATAGGCGAACCCTTCCTCCGCGTAGCGCTCATCCCAAATCACAGAAGATTCGTAGCGTCCCGCCTCACCCGACGCCAGGGCTGCGAGAGCCGTGGCTGGTGTTTCCTGACGACCCTGGTTGTCCTGAACCCAGCACTCCCGATTACTTTGTGGCGATTCTTCGGGTTGCCGCGTTAGCATGGCGCCGATGTGGAACTTTGCGAGTGCTCGTTTTTGGTCTACGCCGTGTGCCTCAGGTCGACGTTTGTGGTCGTACGGTAGTGCGCTGACTTGCGCGGCGGTGTTGGCGACGGCCTGTGGTGGCAGCAGTCAACCTGCCGCCCCCAACGCTCAGCTGTCAGTCTCGGTGGGAGGAGCCGCACCTGGTTCGAGCGCTCCGCCACCAGCAGCCAGCTCATCACCTGAAGCTGCGCCTGGCGCCCCCGCCCCCGCGGCCACCACCCCCGCACAGCCACCAGCTCCCGAGGTCAAACAGTACTGGAAGGAGTCACTGGACTGGCCGATGTTCCACGGCGACATCGCGCGAACTGGGCGCTCACCTGCGCCCGTCATCACCAACCCGATCATTCGCTGGAAAGCCAAGGTGGGGATCCAGGGCTGGCTCAACTCGCCTGTGGTTCAGGGCAACCTGGTGCTGGTTCCGAGCTCGGGTACGCGTCACAACCGCAGCGACGGCGCCGACGGCATCTACGCCATCGATCTGAACACGGGAAAGCAGAAGTGGCACCGCAGGCTACCCCAAGACGCCAACGGCGTCGCGATCACCGCGGTTCACGCCCTCGCCACCTCGGACGACGGCCACCTCTACGCCCTGGATCTGGCCAGCGGCAAGATCCTGTGGAAGCAGCGCGGCAAGGGCAAGATGTACACGCACCCGCTAATCGTGGGTTGGCGTGTGTTCGTCGGCGACGGCAGCGGCATGTTGCGCGCTTACCGCGCCACTGACGGCGTGCCCCAGTGGGAGATTCAGTTGCAAGGCGCCATCCGCGGCGGCGCGGCCAGTGACGGCGAGCACGTCTACGCCATTTCCGAAGGGGGCGAAGGTGTCGCCGCAAAGCTGGACGGCACGGTGGTGTGGAAGGGCATACTCGAGCGCCCCACCTTCAGCGGCAGTAGCTCAACGCCAATCGTGACGTACTCGCCGCCAATCGTGCATGGTGAACAATTGCTCGTTCCGTTCGTTCGCGACACCACCTACGACTGGCCCGCGATAGCTTCACTCGATCGTCACAGCGGGCAGATCACGTGGCAGTCGACGGGAGAAGGCAGCTGGGGCAACATTCGCAGCACTCCCGTCGTGGTCGACGACAAGTTGATCTACGGCGAGACCTACTCGGGAGACGTCGCTGCCGTGAGCGTCAGCGACGGTAAGCTCGGCTTCCGCTTTCGGGTGGGTCAGTGTTACTTCCCGCAGTGGGCTAGCGCGGCCGCCGCTCAGGGCGTCGTCTACTTGCCGCGTTTCGACGGTAACCTGTACGCGCTCCGCGCGAGTGACGGAGCGTTGTTGTGGCAAGCGCACTTGAGTGAAGCTGCCTCAGCGCGCGTCTCGGAACCGATGCAAGCGGCGGCCGGCGGCTGCACGTGGAAACTCAGCAAGGGTTCACCCTTGACCGCACCCATCGCGATCGCCGCTGACGGCACGGTGTTGGTCGGCTCGGAAGAGGGCTATCTGTTCGCGATCGCGGACGCCAGCCGCCCCTGAGCTGGCCCTTGATTTTGCGTAGCACTGAGCCGCACGAACCGCGCGGACACGCCCAGGCGCCAAGGGCAGTGAGTCGTGCGCTCAATCCGCAGTCGAGCGGAAGCGCATCTTGACGACTTTCGGCTCTTTGGTTCGCGATGAGCTAGCCTTTGCCGAGTTGGAGGCGGCATTGCTCTTCTTTTGCGGTTTGGCGCGCGCGATAGGCGCGGGGGGGACGTCACGATCGTTCTTGCGGGTACTGATTTGACGCCCGCGGGGCTCGGATGAAGCACGTTTCTCGCGCAGCTGAATCGTTCGAACGTCGGTCGACGGCTGACGCGCACTCGCTTGCGTTCGCCTGCGTCGTCGTTCGCGTGGCGACTCGCGCTTCGCTCCCTCGGCGAGTTGCGAATAGTGGTCGGATGAGATGAACCCATGGGTGAACTGCAGCGTGTTTTCATCAGCCCGCCCTACCGCCGCGCTGATCACGGGGGCGCGATCGCGACTGAGCTGACTGATACTGACGGTCACGTTGACGCCAGTCATCAGCTGATGAAAGCGTTCCTCGGACGAAACGCTGTGGCGGCGAGCGTCGTCGACTTCGAAGTCCGCGGTAGGTCGCGCAACCGCCACGATGTATCGCAAAATCCCGCCGTCTTTGGGGCTCGCAGTGAGGCGTGAACGGGCGTGTGCACAGCGAGCTGCATCCACTTGGGCGTCGATCACGACGCCGTGTCGTGTGGCCGCAACCACCTCCAGAGCAGACCCATCGCGGAACGCGAACACATCGACGTCCAACTTCGAGGTCAGGTGTGTGAGCGGGATGCGTGTGACTTTGGCCAGGGTTGCTCCGCCACGGGTCGTGTCGACCCAGTAGTCGTGAATGGATAACTCGGCCCCTTCATCATGGTATTCGATGCGTTCCGCGCGCACGGCGGTGAGCCCCGTGGACGGTTGCAAGTAGTGCCGGGGGCGCACGTCCGAAACGTTGAGCGACACGCACGTGCGCGCGTCCGTGGGCGCAACTTGCACTTGGGTATCGTTGTTCTCGATCTTCAAGCGCTCGACGCTGCTGCTCTTCGAGACACTCATGGGTGCCGACGAACGCTCGGGAAGCGAGGGAACCTCACCCTCCGTAAGCGAGTAGGTCGATATCACAGTGCGCGCCGCTGCTACCGAGCTCACGGCTATCAAACACGACAGTAGCGCCCCAGCGAGACTCAACGTCCGGATCAATTCGCGCCGCATCACAGCGTCTCCATGTACGCGGTGAGCGCAGTGATATCGGCGTCGGAAAGGTGCGCGGTGTGGCCCATCTTGCCATTGCTGCCGCGCAACAACTCTTCGAGCGTCTCGTAGCGTCCATCGTGAAAGTACGGCGCCGTGGCCGCGATCGACGCAAGTGATGGTGTGTTGAACTTGTCCGAGCGATCAGCGTTGGCCTTGCTGTCTACGTCGTAGTTTTGGCCGTCAGACATGTGCTTGCCGTTGTGACACGTAGCGCAGGCGGTTTCACTGGAATGAAAGAGCTTGGCGCCTCTCGCAACCAGCTTGGCGCGCGCCTCCAGCGGACGCTGGTGATCTGGCGCAGGGGTCTTCATGCTGCTCACGTACGCTATCAGTGCTGAGAGTTCACGACCGCGCAGTCCATCGCCGCCCAAACGCCGAAAGGTTTGTTCGAGGTGCCCGGCGAGATCGCTGCCCGCACCTTCCCAACCATAAGGTGCAGTCCCCTCGATACGACCCGCGAGCATCGGCGTCTGTCTCGGTCCGTTGGGCGTCGACCAAGTGAGGCCATCGTCGCGGCCATCGGGGTGACAGCTGGCACACGTGCGACCATCTCTCGAAATGTTGGTGTCTGCGACCGTGTGGAAGAGTCGCCTGCCTAGCGAAAGGTCGCCCATGCCCGCGCGTGTTTGACGACTCAAGGCAACGTATTCGATGCCGCCGCTCGCATCTCCCAGCGCGCGGTCGTTCGACAAACTCTCCTCGTGCCCGAGATCGATGACGTTGAGAGTTTGTTCGAACTGTGACCAGACCACCGCGCGATGTTTGGCGGTGTCTAGTGCTATCCCCGTCGGACCTGCTGCCACGTGCCAGCGCCGCAACTCGGATACGTTCGGGGTCGCAGACATCGCGTCGTACTCGATCACGCTGCCGATCCCGAGGCACGCGACGAGCAACGTCTGCTCGCGGTCGTCAACCACCGCGGCGCGTGGTAACAGGCAGCGCTGACTCAACTCCGTCCAACCCGCGCGAAGTCGCGGTCCCTCTTCGAGCGAGCTGGTCAGCGGTGACTCGCTGTCTTGATCCACGACGGCGATGTTCGGCACGTGAGGGCTCGCGACCGAACCGTATCCGCTCGACGTACTCTCGGGGTTTCCCGGATCGACGAGCACCTGCGGCGCGAGAAGGCGGCCGTCTTTGGTCATTGCAAAGGCGTAACCTTGGCGACTGACACGTCGCTCGGAGCGAAAACCTTCCGTTGGCCCTTCCAGGGTGAGCGGGCGGGGGCGCGTGCGGCGAGGCCCGATGTTGACCACGCTCGGCGATCCGACGACGTGAGAGACGAAAGCCTTGCTGCCGTCGTCACTCGACATCACCGCGTAGGGGTCACGCGGCAGCTCTGCGTACAGAGTTTCCTCGCCGCTTCCCACGTCGTAACCCGTCAACGTACCCGCCCAGCGTGAGGTGACGAGCAACGTTTTGCGATCGGGAGTGAGTGCCAAACCGACGGGCTCGAGCGGAGTCGAAATCGCTGCGTGACTCGACAATGGATGCGACAAGTTCTCGGAAACTCGCAGTCGCTGCACGTGGTTGAGATCGGGCAACGCAACTAGCACCTCGCCACTGGGTAGAACGAGCAATTGCGAGGGCGCGCCTGCCAACTCAGTCACGGCGAGTTCGGCGTTCGAGTCCACGTCCACCGTGCGCAGGACCTCTGCGTCCGCGTCGGCCACGTAGGCGATCGTTCGCCCGCAACGTCGAGCAAGCGCGACCGTCGCCCCATGTTCGGAAGAGATGGCTTCGCTCTCGTTTTCGGACTCGGAGCAGACGTTCACCTCGGTATCGGCGGTGCCGTCCGCGCCGTTCGGTGCTGCCCCCTGCGATCCGCCGCAAGCGCTGGCGGCAAAGAGCACAGCTGCAGTCGAAACATGAGCGAGCAGCGCTCCGAGCTGCGCGCTCCGCCCACCCCCGGGTGGCCGCGCGCGGCCACCCACACATGAGCCAGCAGGATCTTCGGTCAGCCTCACCCGTTCGTCCCTAACCATCGTTCCTCCTGCTACGCCGAGCTCACGAGATCTCTTCCCGCAGCCCGCGGAGAAGCATCGGAGTGCTCCGACTCCCTGGAACGTGAAGTCTTGGGCGCTAGCCCTACTGCCAGAGACTTCAGAACGCCCGTGCGCAAAGCCCGGTTTTTGCGGGCCCCTCGCGAGCGGGTCTCAGGCTGCCTTGGCAGACTGGGTACGAGCGCAGGGTTTTCGGCGAGTAACGGAGCGGAGCGTACTGCTGTACGTGAGCACCGTAACGCAGCCAAAACACAGAAAAAAGCCGGGATCTGCGCACGTCGCTCCAGCAGAGTTTATGGCAGTAGAACTAGGCCTGGTATGGCGAGTCGTCGCGGGGAGGGTGGTTCCTGTCGCTCGCCAGCATCGCCAACGACAGACTGGCCCCGAACAGTGGTACCAGCCAAATCAGCCGCAGTTGGGCACGTCGCTCCGCGGGGCGGTAGAGGCGACTGCGCCAGACCCGAACGCTCACGAACAACTGCAAGAGCAGCACCCCCGCCAGAATCCAAACCGTGAGCTGATCGAATCGCGGCACGTGCCCCAGACTGTGTCGTGATGCGCTGTTGGCAAGGGGGCGCGGCTCAGATGAGAAGCTTTGACACCAGCTTGCGAGCTGACGATACCTGACGAAGCGTGATCCAGCCGAGTTGGAGGCATTGCGTAGGCCCTGTGTCACTGATTTGTCACAATGACCCACTAGGGTCTGCGGTCGCATGACACCAGCGGTGCGCGCCTCGGTTCGAACCGGAGCCAGCCGAGTTCGGAGGGTCTCAGGCCACCGCGCAGCGCGCGCGCTGGGCGCCATCTTGCTGTTGTTCGCTTTCCTGGTCGGGTTGCGGGCGATGTCGGCGGCTTTCCAGGGGCTGGGCGCGGACATGGCGACAGGCATTTTCGCTGCTGTGACCAACCCCGTGGTGGCTCTGGCGGTTGGCATCTTGGCCACGTCAATCATGCAGAGTTCGTCGATCTCGACGTCGATGGTCGTCACGTTCGCTGCGGTACCTGGCGGCGGTCTCCCCATCGATTCCGCGATCATCATGGTGATGGGCGCTAACGTCGGTACGACCGTGACGAACAGCCTAGTCGCGTTGGGGTTCGTTGGGCGTAAGAGCGAGTTCGAACGCGCACTGGCCGCCGCGACATGCCACGACGTCTTCAACATACTGATCGTACTCCTGCTGCTTCCACTGGAACTGCTCACGGGAGCTCTCAGCTGGGCGAGTGGAAGCATCGCGGAACTCGCGCAACCTTATCGCTGGGGCTTCGAGCTCCCGAACCCCATCGGCAGCAGCACCGCGGCTTGTGTGGCCCCCGTAGAACGACTGTTGTTATCCATCACGCCCTCCGCCAGCTGGGCGTATGGCAGCTTGCTCGTGATCGCGGCACTGATGATCTACGGGTGCGTGCTGTTCATCACCAAGGTTCTCCGCGGCGTCGCCAATTCGATGAAGCTCGTGGTGTTGAAGACATTGGACGAACACCCTGGGCTCAATCTCGCAACGGGCGCCTTCACGACGGCGATCATTCAGTCGAGTTCCGCGACCACGTCCGTGCTGGTTCCCCTGGCCGCGTCGGGTCTCACCAAGCTGAGACACACGTTCACGTTGACGCTCGGCGCCAACGTCGGGACCACGGTAACCGCGATGTTGGCAGCGCTGGCTGCTCCGAGAGAAACCGCCGAGTTGGCCGTACAGGCGGCAACCGCACACTTGTTGTTCAATTTGGTGGGCGTCGGACTGATCTATCCGTCACCACGCGTGCGGGGCGTACCAGTACGGATTGCCGAGCGCCTCGCACGAGTGCTCAGCACATCTCGACGCGGCGCCCTGCTCTACGTGTTGGCAGTGTTCTATCTGTTGCCAGCCGCAGTGATCTTGGCGTCGCGCGTCGGCTGAGCTTCGTCAGCCGTAGCGCCCCTCGATGTAGTCGGCCGTCTGCTGGCTCTTCGGAGTGACGAACACCGACTCGGTCTGGCCGTGTTCGATGATCTTGCCGAGTAACATGAACACGCACTCTTCGCTGGCGCGGCGCGCCTGCGCCATGTTGTGGGTGACGATCACGATCGTGTACTCGCCGCGCAACTCCCAAATCAGCTCTTCCACCGCAGACGTTGCGGCCGGATCCAGTGCGGAACACGGTTCGTCCATCAGCAGCAACCTCGGCTTCACGGGTAGCAAGCGCGCGATGCAGAGTTTCTGCTGAGCCTCGAGCGAGAGCCGCCCAGCTGGGTCGCTCAGGTGATCCTTGACGTCATCCCAGAGCAACACCTTACGCAGCGCCTGTTCGACGATGTCGTCGAGCTGCTTGTCACTGGCTCCCTTCGCCTCGTGAAGACGATACCCAAACAAGACATTGTCTCGAATCGAGAGCGGTAGTGGATTTGGCCGCTGAAACACCATCCCGATCTGCTTGCGCACTTGAACGACTTCGTTCTGTTCGGCGAATACGTTCTCGCCGAACACCTTCAGCTGTCCTTCGATGCGCACGTAGGGCAATCGCTCGATGATGCGATTGCAGGTGCGAAGCAACGTCGACTTGCCGCAACCCGACGGTCCGATGAGCGACGTGATTTTGCCCTGCTCGACCCGTAAGTCGATGTCGTGCAACGCTTGAAAATCGCCGTACCAGAGGTTCAGCTTTTCGACCTCGAGGGCCACCGCTCGAGAGTCAGCCAAAACGCCCCTCCAGGTAGTCTCGGGTGCGTTGATCTTTGGCGCCCCCAGAAAAGAGTGTTTCGGTCTCTCCGATCTCGACGCAGTCTCCCGTCAAGAAGAACGCCGTTCGATCGGCGAGGCGGCGGGCTTGTTGCACCAGGTTAGTGACCAGCACGATTGTCATTTCCTCGCGCAACTCCTTCAGCACGTCCTCGATGCGCATCGTCGTCACGGGATCGACCGCGATCGAAAACTCGTCGAGTAGGAGCAACTTGGGAGACTGGGAAAGCGCCCGCGCGATCGTCAAACGCTGCTGCTGCCCACCCGAAAGCAAACTACCCAAGGCGTTCAATCGATCTTTCACTTCGTCCCAGAGTGCCGCGCGACGCAGCGAGCGTTCGACGATTTCGTCGAGCTTGGCGCGCTCCTTCACGCCCGCCAAACGTGGAGCGAGCGCGACGTTGTCGTAAACCGTCATCGGTAACCCGACGGGGAGCGGAAACACGACGCCGATACGCCGCCTCAACGCGAACAGGTTGTTCCACTGACGGACGTCCTTGCCACCGATGGTGACGTCACCCTCGAAGCGCATGCCCGTGGTGAACTCGTCCATGCGATTGAGCACGCGCAAGAACGACGTCTTGCCACTGTTTGCAGGGCCGACGATGCCAAACACCTCGTTCTTGCGGATCTCGAGGTTGACTCCCGACAGCACCGTCTTCGACCCGTAACTGATCGAGAGGTGGCGAGTGGAAACCTCGATCGACCGGGTTTCGTGTGCGTGGGAGTCGCTCACCACTTTTTCCTTCCACGCAGGTAGGTACGAAGCGCGATCGACGCTGCATTCATCACCAGCACGATGGCAATCAGCACCAACGCCACGCCGAACGGCAGCGCCTCTGGCACGTTGGGCACCTGCGTCGAGACGACGAACAAGTGGAGCGACATCGCCATCGTTTGATCGAACACACTCTCGGGCAGAAACGGCAGGAAGAACGCCGCGCCCGTGAACATGATCGGCGCAGTCTCGCCCGCCGTACGCGATACCTCCAGAATCACACCCGTCAAGATACCGCTCACCGAGTTGGGCAACACGACCGTGCGAATGGTTTGCCAACGGGTCGCGCCCATCGCCCAACACGCTTCGCGAAACGACTTGGGGACAGCCTGAAGGGATTCTCGCGTGGAGACGATCACCACGGGCAGGGTCATCACGGCCAGCGTCAGGCTTGCGGCGAGAATGCTCGTTCCGAAGCCGAAGAACAGCACGAATGCCCCGACGCCAAACAACGCATGTACGATCGACGGAACGCCCGCCAAGTTGATGATGGCCAGGTTGATCAAGCGCGTCAGCCAGTTGTCTGGTGCGTATTCGCTCAAGTACACGGCCGCTGCAACGCCAACAGGTACGGAAGCCACCAGCGCTACCAACACGATCCAAATCGTGCCGACGAGCGCGGGAAAGATTCCGCCCTCCGTCATGCCGTTGGTTGGGTCGAGGGTGAGGAACGCCCAAGAAATGACGGGAGCCCCTTCGTATATCAGCACTCCCAAGATCAGCATCACAGGCAAGATCAGGATGGCTGTCATGGCGAGTAAACCAAGCGCCGCCAACTTCTGCGTGCGTTCGTTCTTGTGATTCAGCTCCGTCGCTTCGAACATCGAACGTTCGGCGCTTGTACTCGAGGTATCGGACGTCATCGTTTCCTGCGCACCAGCACGTCGGCTGTCAGATTGATGATGAAGGTCACGACGAACAGCAAGATGCCCAGGGTAAACAACGCCTGGTAGTGCTCCTCGCCCATCGCGGTTTCGCCGAGCTCCGCTGCGACAGTCGCCGTCAGCGCACGAACCGAATCGAACACACTGGTCGGCAAGTTGATGGCGTGACCGCTAGCCATCAAGACCGCCATGGTTTCACCGAAGCCGCGTCCAACCCCCAAGAGTACTGCCGCAACCAAGCCGTTTCGCGCGGCGGGTACCACGACACGTAACGTCACCTGCAAGCGCGTGGCACCGAGTGCTTCGCCTGCTTCGCGGAAAGTGTCAGGCACGGCCTTGAGCGCGTCTTCGGCAATCGTCGTCATGATCGGGGCGGCCATGAGCCCCAAGATCAAACCCGAGTTGAACACGCAAAGCCCAATAGGAACGTTGAACACGTCGATGATCAACGGGTTCATGATGGTCAGACCGATGAACCCCCAAACCACCGAGGGGATCGCCGCCAGAAGTTCGACGAGTACCTTCAAGGTTTCGCGTGTCTTGCCCTGGGCGAATTCGGCGATGTAGATCGCTGCGCCTAGGGAGAACGGCACGGCGATCAACATCGCCAGTCCCGTGACACTGGCCGTACCCGCGATCAGGGCGAGAGCGCCGTACGTCGGGTTACTGTCAGACGTCGGGCGCCAAGCTGTGGAACCGAAAAACTCGCCCACGTCGAGGCGATCGACAATGAAGCCTGCGCCTTCGCGACCGATGAAAACGAAAATGCCGATGATGAACAGAATGGCCGAAATGCCACCCACGAACACCAGTACGGCAACCAGCTTGTCGATGTACCAGGCGGCATCACGGACGTCTGTGATGTCGTCCGGATCGGTAGTCGTCGTGGGGGTCGGCATTGTCGGGGGGAAGCGAACGCTGACTACAACGGGTTAAGGCGCGTCTTCTCCGCGCATGAGCACCATCAGATCCCGGACTTCGCGCGTGAGCTCGTTGGCAATGTCGTCGAAAGCCTCCGCGGTGGGTTCGCTCGGCGCGGACAACTTCCACTCGAGAAGCACCGACGCGTAGGGAATCTCGCCCAACTGGTCGCCGATGCCCTCGCCCAACGCGACGATCACGTGATAGAGCTCGAGGTCGGGGACTTCTTCCGAAAAGGGTTGCGGGCGAACGTCTGCCAAGTCGATACCACGACGCTCGGTGAGCTCCGCTAGACCCGCGGACATCTCTCCAGGTTTCAGCGCAGCGCTGGTGTAGTCACCGCTCTCTGGAAACCCGCGACGCGCCAGCGCCTCGGCCAATGGAGACAGCACCGCACCCGTGTCGTCGACGAAGAGTATCTTGTACTTTTTGGGCGCTTTGAGTTCGCCCGTGAGCTCGAACAGGGTTTCCTCGGAAATGTTCTTCGCTTGATCGGCAACTCGCTCCAAACGCCGAAAGACCGACAGCAGCGCGAATGCATCCGACAGCGGCAGCGACGCTCCCTCACGCGTGAGATCACGATGCACCTGGCCGTAACTGCGTTCCACTGCCTTTGCGCGCGGACGCGTCTTGCGTGCGAGTTCGGCATCGCGCTCCGAAAACGCCGTGAGTGCATCTCGCAAGAGTTCGCCAGCTTGTGCGGAAAGGGCCGTCAGATCGCTCACCAGCGCATCGGGGATCTTGCTGTTCAGCTTGACCGACTCGCGAGCGATACTCACACCGTAGTCGCCAATGCGCTCCAGAGCCACGTTCATCTGCAGCACTGAAGAGACGAACCGCAAGTGTCCCGCCGACGGCACGTGCCGTGCGATGAAGGCGTGACAGCGTTGGTTGAGCGCCCGCACCTCGCGGTTGATGGGCAAATCGCCCAGGACCAGCTGGTACGCGGATGATTTGTCGCTAGCCAACAACGCGGCGACCGCGTTGGAAACGGCCAGCCCCACACGATTGCCCACTTCGACGACTCGTCGGCGAATCTCCGCCTTGTCTTCGGCCAGTCGTTGCTCGTAGCCACTCATTCGAAATCTCCTCGGCGCAATCTCAGCTGAAGCGACGCCGCGATCCTGACCGAGAACCTCTCACACAGGCTGCTCACCCAGCCAGATCAGCCGCAATCCACCTTGGTGGCGGGGGCGTAGCCTTTGTCTTTGATGATGCATTGACCAGTGGTGCTCTTGATCCAGTCCAGGTACTTCTTCGTCGCACCCTTGGGTTCGCCGTTGGTATACATGAAGAGCGGGCGCGCAATGGGGTAAGACTGATCGATCGCCGTCTCGACCGTCGGAGCCACGCATTTGTCTCCACTGCTGACACAAGGCATGGAAACCTCGGGCGTGGCATAAGCCAGACCACTGTAGCCAATCGCACAGGGCGTCTTCGCCACTAGATCGACGACGTCTTTGGACCCGTGCATGTCGCGCGAGCCCAACTTGTATTCGTTGCCTTTTCCGAGCACGGCTTCCTTGAAGTAGGCGAACGTTCCCGAGTTGTTCTGCCTACTGATTCGGATGATCTCGTCGCTGTCACAGCCGGGGACCTTCACGCCCAAGTCGCTCCACTTCACCAGCTTGCCGGACTCGCCGTAAATCCCTTGCAGTTGCTCCATGCTGATCTCTTTGAGGGGATTGGCCGTGTGTAGGTACACAGCCAGCGCGTCGTATCCGACCGTGTGCTCCAGTGGATGGATGCCTTTGCTCTCGGCGAGCTTGGTCTCCTTTTCCTTGATCGCGCGACTCGAGTTGGCGATGTCGACTGTGCCGTTGAGCATCGCCGAGATCCCGGTCCCCGAACCACCGCCGCTGACGGCGATCGCGATCGAGGGGTCGACCTTCTTGTATTCCTCAGCCCACGCCTGAGCGACGTTGACGAGGGTATCTGAACCTTTGTTCTGCAGCACCTGGCGATCGCCTTTTTTGGCCTCGGCCGCAACTGGTTGGTCCGCGCCAAGCTCCGCACCCTGCTGCTGGGACTGTTTGGTCTTGCGGGAGCATGCACTGCCGATCAGCAGGATTGAGGCCGCTGCTACGAGCCCTGGTTTCAGTGTTCTCATGGTTGAACCTCGGATCTGGGTAGAGCTGTTTGGCCACACCACCGAAACGAAGCCGGGGATTTGGCGAGCGGGACGCTATCAATGCCTTGTGACAGGTTTGCAACAGAAGCGTGACAACGCACGGGCGCAATCACCGTCTTTTGGCTACCCTGCGTGAGATGAGTGAGCGGAAGTACCGCACGGTCGTGGTGGGGAAACACGGCAAGTATCCGTTTCAAACGGGCATGGTCACCGCCACGCTGTTGCGTCGAGGACTGTCGATGTCCGTCGCCATGCAAATGGCGCGCGAGGTTCGCGATTCGCTCGATACGCGACAGGAGATCGGCACACGCGAACTGGAAGCGCAGATCGACCGCGTCGTGACCAGTGCGCTCGGCGCGGACGCGATGTTGCAACCGCGCCCCTCCGCTGCGCCGCGCACGATGCCGATGATCGCCTCGTCCAGTGGGACGTTTCCGTTCTCCAAGGGCGTGATCGTACGTCACCTGGATACGGCGGGCGTGGGTCTGGAAGCTGCCACCGCCGTCGTCGACGACTTGGGGCGCTGGCTCGGACAGCAGCAGTCGCGTTCCGTGAGGGAGAGCGGTCTGCACGAGGAGGTCGTCCGCACGCTGACGGAACGTCACGGTGAAGAATACGCGCGGCGCTATCGCTTCACCACGTGGGTGCGCGAAAGTGAACGGCCGCTGATCATCTTGATCGGAGGTGCGACGGGTACGGGAAAGTCGACGCTGGCGATGGAGCTCGCGTATCGCTTGGGCGTGCACTGGGTCACGAGTACCGACCTGGTGCGCGAAACCATGCGCGCCGTGGTGACGCCTGCACTGGTACCCGGCCTTCACGATCATTCGTTTCGCGGCATGCTGGTAGGCGGCCAAGTGCTGAGCGACCCCCGCGAGCGAGTGGTGGCAGGCTTTCGCCAACAGGCTGCGCAAGTGGCAGTGGGCGTACGAGCAGTGATCTCCCGCGCCATCATGGAGAACGCCCACATCATCATCGAAGGCATCCACATGGCGCCCCCCTTCGAGCAATACCTGCCCGTCGGCACCGACGCTCGCGTCGCAGGCTTCGTGCTAGCGGTGCCAGACGAACGAGAGCATCAACGACGCTTCCGCGAACGCTCAACCACGCAACCTGAACGACCAGCCGTTACCTACTTGGATGCATTTCAGTCAGTGCGCTGGATTCAGAGTGATCTATTGCGGATGGCAGAGGACGCGGAAACGGTTGTCCTCTCGAACGTCGATCGACGCTCGACGATGATCGGCGCCGTCGACATCCTGAGCCGTGGCCTACCCGTGGACGAACCCGAACGAAACGACGACGAGACGCGAACCACCCCGAGTGGTCCGGGCATTCCCACGTTGGTGTTGATCGTCGATGGCATGGGTGACGAGCCCAACCCCGTTTTGGGTAATCGCACTCCGCTTGCCGCCGCGACGAAACCGACGCTTCGCCACCTCGCCGCAACGGGCGGGCAGGGCCGCATTCGAACGGGCAATCACGATGGCGAAGTGCCCTCGACAGACGCAGGCATCTTGGCGCTCCTCGGCGAACCAGACGGCGAGACGAAACTCGCACGTGGGCTGTTCGAAGCGACGGGTAAGGGCATTCCACTCCCCATCGGTAGTGTGCTGTTACGCGGTAACCTAGCGACCGTCGAGGCCGACGGCGCCATCGTCGATCGCCGCGCAGGACGCATCCGCGATGGCGTGGAGGATCTGCTGGCGGGCCTGGGGAGCGTTCAACTGTCGGGGGGTATCACCGCACGGCTGTTCCCCGGGCACGAACATCGCGTACTCGTCATGTTGATTGGCGCCGGGCTTTCGCCCGCCGTGACCGACACGGATCCGGGAAGCGAAGCGGAGATTCAGCGTGTACTCGATCCCCACCCCACGGATGATTCACCCGAGGCAGGACGCACCGCCGAAGCGTTGCGTGAGCTGTTGGCGACGGTCGCCGATCGCTTGAAAGGCCACCCTGTGAACCGCGAGCGGCTGGCCCGCGGCTTGCCTGCTGCCAACGCGTTGATCACGCGAGGCGCTGCTGCGCCTCCGAACAAGCGCCCAGTGCAACAGTGGACAGGGGCGATGGTTGCCCGTTGCAACACAGCCTTGGGCGTCGCGCGCTACTTGGGCCTCAAGACCGCCACCTCGCACCGCATGACGGGGAACCTCGACACGGATCTCGACGCGAAGTTCGAAAGCGCAGGTGACTTGTTACGAGAGTGCGATACCGTAGTCGTCCACGTGAAGGGTGCCGACGTCGCAGCTCACGATCGTCGCCCCGTCGAAAAGCGTGACTTCATCAGCGCCATCGACGCCGCCCTCGGTAGGTTTCTGCAGCACAACCCCCAGCTGAGCGGACGCTTGCGCGTGGTCGTTTGCGCAGACCACGGCACCTCGTCCGTCACTGGAGATCACATGACGGATCCCGTGCCGCTGCTCCTCGCGACCTGGAACGCCGAAAGCACCGAAGAGGCCGAGTTCAGCGAAGAGAGCGCAGCGAGCGGAGCGCTAGGTGTTCTTGGCCCGGGTGAACTCCCAGAGCTGCTGGGTCTCCTCGGCAGCCCCGACCGCCACTCCCACGCCTGAGGTTTTGGCGAGCAACACGCGCGCCCTGTCTTGGCTAACGCGCGCCTGTGTCACTCGGGCGTCAACTCGGCTACTTCCGCCAGACTGACGCCGAGCGCGTGCCGTGCGACCGGCTCCAGTTGCGCCTGTTCACCTACGATGTGCAGCGTACGATGCGTGTGCACTAACGACGCGCCAGGGTTCAGCGTCGCAGCTGGCGAGCTGGTTTCTATCTCGTAGAACCCGCCGAGCGCGGGCTTTCCAGGCTCGACGGGACCGTCGTTGTAGCTGTTGACGACATCTCCACCAAACGGCTCAGCCTGAGTCTCCCACATGCTGTTGACGTAACGATCTGCACCCGCGGGGCGATCGTAATGCACCAACGTCAGCAACTCGCTCGACGCGCTGTAACTTCCAGCGAACGGTTTGGCGCGACTTGGACCAACGCCGATCTTGCTGCGGTAGTCGCCGTCACACTTGAAGAACAATGCCGAGTCGCCCACGACGAGTCGCTCGGGCGGCACCTTACCGAAGTAGGCGTCGTTGACGATCTCTCCGCTGCCCGCGGGGTCGTACGGCACAATCACCCAAGTGTCGGGCGATGGATTGTACATCGCCAAGATCCAAACGCTCGGAGCGCCGTCCTGCTCTGTCCACGCGTTGGTCCCGATGTTTTCGATGATGTTGATGGACTCGAACCCGACCCATCGCAGCCCCGAGAGAGGTGGTGGTCCAGCTCCGAACAACGCCATCACCGCAGCTCCGTCGAGAACTCGGATGACGCGCTTCACGCGCATGTCGAATCGGGCACCCGAGTAGTTGGTCAGGCTCATCTCGCGTGTAAACTCGACGCGATGCTCGTCACGCGCGGTCACTTCCCACGCGCCCTCTTGAAACGCCGCCGGCGTCTGCCAATGCTCGAACGCGAACGGCGCACCCTGGGGAAAGTACAACGCGAACTGCCCGCCCTCGGGCCCGAGCCAGAAGCGGTCCTCGCCGCCGTAGTTGTCGAACTGCGTGCCCGTTTTGCCTGCCGTGATGAAGTCGCGATTGACGTAGCCGAGGCTCACCCCGTCGGGGCTTACCGCACTGGTCATGACGCGGCCTTGATACTTCGCCGAAAGCGCGACGACTCCGCCCGAGGGCGTGTCGAGGGTGATCACGTCGCCGTGCTGTCGTAGGAAGTTCACCTCGTCGGCAAAGCTGACCGCTGAGCTCGTTTGGTTTGGTGCGCTTTCTTCGGGTGTCATGGAGGGCGCTGGTTGGGTCTCGGTGGGTGCTGGTTGAGGCGGCACGGCGGCGCCATGCGTGGACTGCGATTGGGTTTTCGGGCAACAGCCTAGGGTGGTAAGCACGAGCGCCACACCACCTAGCGCCGAACGAACGCATGCTGCTCTCGTCATCGTCGCAGCGTAACGTCGCCTCGACGGCTTGTGCGGTTTGTCTGTTGCGTCGCCACCCCGGAACGGTCGAACCGTTCCGCGAACAACGGTCGGACCGTTCCGTACGACGCGTGGAAGCCGCGACGGATTGTTGCGTATATCCCGTAAGAGATTGATCTTATTGTACTTGTTGCTTGTGTCGCGCACGCGTGACGAACGGAGAACGGTGGCTCTCTCGCCTGCACAACGGTCGGACCGTTGTTAGCGCGAGAATGACCCAGGGGAGCGCATGGCGCGCCCTGGGCTGAACGAGCATAAACTACTGATATTGATTAACATTAATGACACTGCGTCGCGTCATTCGCGTTTGCGTCGCGCCCCTTTCTGCGAGCGCGCAACGGTCGGACCGTTCCCGCAACAACGGTCGCACCGTTCTCACCGGGGTTCCAGCGAACGGTCGCACCGTTCCGCGCGACAACGGTCGGACCGTTCCTGCCACTCCCCCGCCGCAACGGTCGCACCGTTCTCGCCAGGGTTCGTGCAATGGTCGGAGCGTTCTAGCCGGCTCCCGCGGCAACGGTCGGAGCGTTCTAACCGCTTCGCGTAACGGTCGCGGCCCTGTCGCATCGAGACGCGTCGGCGCGCGGGGCTGGGTTGGGACGGAACTCAGCGAACGCCTGCGGTCGGGAACGTTGCGTTAGGCAGGCTTGGAGTGAGTCGGCAAGCTGGAGGGCACACTGCAGCGGAGGGCAGGCGGCGTCGAAAACAGGCTCCGACGGGCCTGATTTTTGTTAATTTTTTGCAATCAATCTGGGTCAGACGAAATCAGCGACGACTCACTGAAAACTGGCAACGAAGATGCTACGGTGCGCGCTCGCGACTGATTGCGCGTCATTGGACATCGGTTGAGTCAGTCCGCGGAAAAGCACCACTAGAAACACCATTGGGAGCAGGAGGCAGGGTTCGAATGGCGAAAAAGGTTGCGTTGTTTTGGCCGGGTGATGCGCGAGAGATCCCCAACGAGTTGGCGCTGCCCAACATCGAAGAAGCGACGCGTCAGCTCGAACGCGCGCTGAAGAAACTTGGTCGCGAATCTTACCGAGTGGAGGGTTACCTGTCGGCGCCGCATCACGGCATCGACAAGTTGGGGCCAATCGACGACCCGATGATCGGCGTTTGTGTGCATTGGTTTTACGGACAACACACGTCGGAGGGAGTCGTCGGCAAGGACAACCCGCTGCTCTTAGCGAGTAACTTCAGCGGACGCTGGCCGGGCCTGGTGGGGTTGCTGAACACGGGGGCGTGTTTGGAGACGGTCGGGCGTGAGTTTTCTCGCGCGTGGACGAGCGCAGAAGATTGGACCACCGACGAGATCTTCATGGAGCGCCTCGACGAATGGTGTTCGTCTGGCCGCATCGATTACTCGGAGGCGGAGATCCGCTACCACGCGCCGATTTCGGAAGCGGCGGCTAACATCGCCGCTGACGTCGCCAGCGAGATCCGAGCCAAACGCATTCTGATCATGATGCTCGGAGACACGTCGATGGGCATGATCAACGGCTATTTCGGGCCTAGGTTACTCGCGCCGCACGGCTTTTCGGAACACAAGATCGACCAAGCGTGGCTCATCGACCGCGGGCGCCGCATCGACGAGAAACGAATCGACGATGCGCTTTCGTTCGTGCAGAGCAAGGGGTTGACGTTTCACTGGAGAGAAAACGGCGCCGACGATTTCGACGAAGCCGCCAGTCGTGAACAGCTGCGCGACTATCTGACCGTGCTGGACATGCTGGACGAGTTCAAGTGCGATTGTTTGGGTTGGCAGTATCAGCTCGGTCTCATCCCACTTCGTCCACCGTCGGACTTGTCAGAAGGTCTGCTGAACTCAATGTGTCGCCCGGAAAGTAACGGTGACACGGTTGCCACGGCCACCGAGGCCGACCAGGGCAACGTCATTCCCATGGAGCTGATGAAGCGCATCTTGAAGAAGAAGGGAATGAACCAGAGTGTGATGTTCCACGACGTGCGCTGGGGCGGTGAACACGACGGGCGTTTCGTTTGGGTGTTGCTCAACTCGGGTTCGTGCGGGGCGTACGCCTTCAACCACGACGCCGACACCTTGGCAGGAGCGCACTCCTACCGACAGCCGAAGCTCTACTTCCCCACTCCAGGCGGCACGCTGGCGGGTGAAAGCTTGCCGGGAGAGATGACCTGGGCCCGGACTTACCTCTACCAGGGGCAGCTGTGGATGGACATCGGACGCGGTGAGGTCGTCAAACTTCCGCCGCAGGTTCGCGACGAGTGGTGGAATGGTACGACCCGTGAGTGGCCGTTCATGGCGGCGGACATGGGCATCACGCAAGAAACGTTGATGGCGCACTATTGGTCGAACCACGTGGCTGTGGCATACGGCGACGTGTTCGAAGAGATGGTTGCGCTGTCACAAGAGCTGGGCTTCAAGGTTCGCATCTTGGGTAAACGCGCGTAGTCGCCACGGCCACCACAGCCAAACCGCAAGCGGACGTTCGCGCGCACACGAAGCGGTCATGTCGCACCCGCTGGCGAACGTCCGACTTCCGTGCCTCACACGATGCAGCGGGGGCGCGTCCCACGCCATCTCGAACCCGCGACGTATCGCAAGTTGATGGCGGGCGCGTGAAGCTGTAGAACCGCACCATGGGAGATTGGGCTGGTAAGCGACGTGAGTTTTTGGCCGTAGCCGCCGCGCAAGTGGTGTCTGCGATGACGTTCGTCGGGTGCAAGTCCGATTCGGACAGGCGCGCAGCGGGCACGGAAGGCGAGAGCAAACCGAGCGCAAGCGAAGCCCCCGCCAAACGTCGCATCGCCGTGATCCCCAAGGGCACGACCCACGAGTTTTGGAAGAGTGTTCACGCGGGCGCCGTGAAAGCTTCGCGTGAGTTCGACGTCGAAATCGTGTGGAAGGGTCCGCTCAAAGAAGACGACTTGAAGAGTCAAATCGACTTGGTCGAAAGCTTCACCGCGCAGCGTGTTTCGGGGATCGTGTTGGCACCCCTCGATAGTCGAGGTTTGCGCGGCGCGGTCAAGAACGCTGCGCGCAGCAAGGTTCCCGTCGTGATTTTCGACTCCGCGTTGGACGCGGAAGAACAGACGAGTTTCGTCGCCACCGACAATCGCGCAGCAGGGCGCCTCGCGGGTGAAAAGATGGTGCAGCTCTTGGGCGGCAAGGGCAACGTGGTCGTGCTGCGGTATCAGGAAGGTTCGGCGAGCACCCACGAACGCGAAAAGGGTTTCCTCGAGGCGATGAAGGGCGCAGCAGGGATCACCGTCAAGAGCGACAATCAATACGCGGGGCCCACCACGGAGACGGCGCACAAAGCGAGTGAAAGCCTCTTGATGGCCCAGGGCGCCGCGAGTGGAGGTGTCGACGGCGTGTTCTGCCCGAATGAGTCGAGCACGTTTGGAATGTTGCTCGCCCTCGACAAGGCGAACCTCGCCTCAAAGCTGAAGTTCGTCGGCTTCGACGCGTCGAGCAAGTTGGTCGAGGGCATGAAGGCGGACAAGATCGATGGCTTGGTGGTGCAAGATCCGTTTCAGATGGGTTACCTGAGCGTGAAGACGATGGTCGAGCATCTGGATGGGAAAAGTGTACAGAAGGTCGTCGATACTGGCTCGACGTTCGTGGAAAAGCGAAACTTGCGAGATCCCAAAGTGGAAGCCCTGTTGAACCCGGATCTCGACAAATGGCTGGGCCAGTAGCTCGCTTTCGATTGAGCGATGTACACGAGGCAGACGAGGGCTGGTCGCGATTGAAATGAGCACCCTGATCGCCGAACACTTGAGCAAGGCTTTTGGGGGAACGCGCGCGCTCACGGACGTGCGGCTCGAGGTGAACGCTGGACGCGTGGTTGCCGTGTTGGGTGAAAACGGCGCGGGAAAAAGCACGCTGATGAAGCTGCTTGCCGGGTCGCTCGAACCCGACTCGGGGAGTATGACGCTGAGCGGCGACCAATTCTCCCCGCGCAGCCCGGACGACGCTCGCAGACGTGGTATCGCTCTCGTTCCGCAAGAGCCCGAGCTGGCGCTTCACCTGAGTGTGGAAGAAAACGTCGTACTCGGCGCGGAGCCGACTCGGTACGGCTTCGTCGACAAGTCGACGATGCGTAGCCGAGCATACGCAGCGCTAGAACAGGTCACGGACGCAAGCAGTCGTATCGACCCCGCCGCACCTGCGGCATCGCTCTCGGCAAGTGAACGCCAGCGGGTGGTGATCGCACGCGCACTTGCCGTCGCCGAACCCAAGGTACTGATCTTCGACGAGCCGACGAGCAGTCTCACCGCGACGGATGTCGAACGCCTGTTCGACGTCATCGGGCGGTTGAAAGCTCGGGGTACGTGCGTACTGTACGTGTCACATTTTCTGGACGAGGTGATGCGTGTCGCGGATGACTATTGCGTGTTACGCGATGGCAAGAACGCGGGCGATGGCAGCATCTCGAACACGAGCGTGGACGAGCTAGTGGCGCTGATGGCGGGGGGGACGAGCCATGCTGTGGTCGAGCGTGACAGTCGCTCCGCAAGCGGAGAAGTCGTGCTGTCCGTGCATCAACTGGCGGGCAAAAAACTTCCCAAACACGCTTCACTCGAGCTGCGTGCGGGCGAGGTACTCGGCATCGCTGGCTTGGTTGGCGCGGGACGCAGCGAACTGTTGCGCACGATCTTCGGCCTAGCCAAGGTTGCCAGCGGCGAGATCAAAGTTGGTGTTCACGTTGGCCCAGCCTCCCCCGTCAAACGCCTGGAGCAGGGCGTTGGCCTACTGAGTGAAGATCGAAAGGGCGAAGGCTTGGCGATGCAATTGTCTCTAGTCGAGAACTTGGTGATGTCGAAACGGGTCAGCTGGGGTCCGTTCGTTCGTGCTTCGGAAGAACGACGCACGGCCATCGCCCTGCTCGAGCGCCTGCGCGTGCGGTTCAGCGATCCCGATCAGCCCATCGCGCAATTGTCGGGCGGCAATCAGCAGAAGATCGCCATCGCTCGGTTGCTGCATCAAGATGTGGACGTGCTCTTGCTCGACGAGCCCACACGCGGCATCGACGTGGGTAGCCGTGCTGATGTGCATCAGCTGATCGAAGAGCTCGCCTCGAGCGGCAAAGCAGTGTTGTTGGTTTCGAGCTACCTGCCAGAGCTGATGGGCGTGTGTGATCGAATCGCGGTGATGTCTCGCGGACGGCTCGGCTCGGCCCGAGTAACTGGGGACCTGGACGAACATGCGATACTGCGTGAGGCGGCGGGCGCATGACAGGGAAACGCACGCTCCAGAGTAAACGCCCGAGCGTCGCAAGCCGCGGCCAGATCGCGCGCCAGGCGTGGGTTGGACCACTCGCGGCCGTGCTGCTGGTGTACGCGCTGTTTGCGCTCCTCTCACCCGAGACGTTCACTGGCTGGATCAACCTGACCACGATGGCGCGACAAACCGTCGTGGTCGGCATCGCCGCGCTCGGCATGACGCTCGTGATGGTGCAGGGCGGGATCGATCTATCTGTGGGTTCGAGCGTGGCCTTGACGACGGTCGTCGTGGCGCAAGCACTGAGACAGGGCTTCGGACCAGTCAGCGCCTGTCTCATCGGAGGCCTGGTCGGCGCACTTGCCGGGCTGTTCAACGGCGTGCTCGTCGCAGCACTTCGCATCACGCCGTTCATCGTCACCTTGGGCTCGATGAGCGTGCTGCGCGGAGCGGCCAAGGGCCTCGCGAACGAACAGAAAATCGACGCCGACGATCGCGGACTCAGTGAGCTGATGGCGATGCCCCCGCTCGATCGACAGTGGCAGGTGTTGCCACTGGGCGTGTGGCTCACCTTGCTGTTGGCTGGGCTGGCGGCGGTGCTTCTGGCGTGGACACGGTTTGGTCGTCACTTGGTCGCAACAGGCTCGAACGTCGCGACCGCGCGGCTGTGTGGCATCAACGTGCCGCGGGTGACCATCGCGGTTTACGTCGTCGCGGGGCTGCTCGCGGGCGTCGCGGGCGTGATGGAGTTTTCGTACCTGACCGTGGGCGATCCCACCGACTCGATTGGTCTCGAACTCGCGGTGATCGCCGCCGTGGTGATCGGCGGGGGTTCGCTCGCAGGTGGTCAGGGCTCGATCGCAGGTACGCTGCTGGGCGCACTGCTGATGACGTTCATTGCCGCTGGTTGCACCCACGTGGGCGTCCCCAACTGGGTGCAAGAGATTCTGACGGGGCTGATCATCGTGGTCGCCGTGTCTCTGGATGGACTGCGACGCCAGACTGCGTCACTGTGACTCGCTCACCACGCGCACGCCCGAGAGGTGATGCTGCAATGCGCTCAGGCGCCTTCGTAGCGCTACCGAGTGTACAGAAAGTCCAAGATAGTCGATCGCCTCGGAAACAGCGCTCGTGGGGAACGTCACATAAACGCCCTTGCTGAACCACGAAAGAGCGGTGACCGCCGCGCGTACGCTCGCCGAATCCGTCAGGATGGCCGCGCGGATGTCGTTCCCTCGACGTAGGTACACGTCCATCGCATCCGTGAGGCGCTTGCGCTGCGCGGCGGACGGCTGAACCACGGGTGAGGCAACCAGCACACGGATGTCAGGCCAACGCGCAGCCCGCGCATGCACGAAGTGCAAGTACACGTCCAGCTCGTCGTCGTCTAGTTCATGACTGCCGCAGGCGAACAACACCGACTGGTGTAACGCATCGAACGCCAAGGTGCGGAGCTGGCGCCCGTGAGCATACCTCGGGGTGTCCCCGTCCTCAGGTGGCTTGCTCGGCCGTAAGTCTCCCCTACTTGTCATCCGTACCCACCGTTTCGCCTACCCGAGCTTGCCTCGCGGATCCAGCATCGTCCAATTCGACCGCAAACGAACGAACGAAAACTCGCTCCCTCACTCGGAGTCTGGTCCGCGCGAACACTCGAGGCAAGGCCGAAGCTGGCGTGCGCACCCGGACTGAGCCGCGAGGCGCTGATCCCGTGATTTCAATCGTGACAGCCGATGCAGCCGATCTGGGTCTCGGTGTACCCCTGAGACCAACACTCGGCTGCGGCCGCGTACGGCGAGCCTGCTAGGTCACGATGCGCGCTGTCGAGCACTTCTCGAAGTTGGGCCTGCTGCGCTGCGTGCTGCGACCCGGCCGCGTCAAGCGCGCGGAAGTGCTCCAGCTGGACCTGCACGGCCCACAACTCGCCACGCGAATGCTGCGACAAGTCATCGGGCAGGTTTGCGAGGCGGTAGTCTAGGTCACTCTGCGCCTCAGCCAGCTGCCGCTTTCGATCCTCTCCCGAAGCGTATGGGAGCGTAGCAAGCGTGCTCATCATGTGTTGAATGCGAACACCAACGTCATCGGGTGCGATGGCTAGCGAGCGTTTCAGATCGGCAGCCCCTAGGGCCTGCAAACGACTCCCCTCCGCGAGATCTCCAGCCCGGTAAGCGAACCCGGACAAGTAGTTGTACAGCCCCCCGCGCCAGGACAACGCCGCGGCATGATTCGGGTCCGCCGACAGCGTCGCATCCAATTTGCACCAGAATCGGTCGAGCGCTGCGGCGTCGCCACTGTATCCCGCGAAAGCGTCGTCCCGCACCCAGTCATCGAAGCGCCCCCCGTCTGCCTGGGGTGATTGGTCACACGTTTGCGTCATGAACCCCTCTAAGCTGCCATTCATCTGCGGCGTTGACTCAGGCGCGGGAGCGCAGCTAGCGGGCGGCGCTGGAGCACGGCTCGGTTCCCTCGGCTCAGACGACTCACTCCCCGCGGCGCACGCGAGCGACAGCAAGACCCCACTTCCCCAAAGCAGCACCTTCATACGAACACGGGTAGATCAGTTCGAGCGGGATGTCCACCGCACGCAAGACCAAACTCCAAGTAGCGTGACCCCGACTACTCCTCGAGCACCACTCCTCCTCGAGCACCACTACTCATCCAGCACCACTACTCATCCAGCACCACTACTCATCCAGCAACTGCCGCACACGGGACGTTAGCCTGGAAGGTGTCACTGGCTTCTGTAGGAACGCGATTCCATCTTTCAACACGCCGTGGTGAACGATGGAATTATCCGTGTACCCGGACATGTACAGAACCTTAGCTTCTGGGTGAATCGCATGCATCGCTTCTGCTGCCTCGCGTCCGCTCATCTTCGGCATCACTACGTCGGTCAACATCAGATGAATCCTATCTTTGTAGGCTGTTCCGACGCTCAGCGCCTCCAAACCGTTCGCGGCTTCGAGCACGTGATACCCCTGCCGCCGCAGGATCATCGAGGTGACTTCACGCAGCGCCGCGTCATCTTCGACCAATAGAATGGTTTCTGAGCCAGTTTCCCGAGGTGGAGCGTCTGAGCTCTCGGCGCGTTGCGGTCGTTCTGCGGACGAGACTGGGAAGTAGACCTTGAATGTCGTTCCACGATTGAGCTCACTGTAAACCCAGATGTGCCCTCCACTCTGCGTCACGATACCGAACACCGTTGCCAGCCCCAACCCAGTACCCTGCTGGCCTTGTTTGGTGGTGAAAAAGGGCTCGAAGATTCTGCTCTTCGTCGCTTCATCCATCCCCATGCCCGTGTCAGACACCGCGAGCACGACGTAGCGGCCCGCGGGCACCCCGATGTGACTCGCCTCGTACTCGTCGTCGAGCGCGATGTTGCCCGTCTCGATGACCAGGGAACCTCCGTGGGGCATCGCATCGCGTGCGTTGACCGCGAGGTTGATGATGACTTGCTCGATCTGACTCGCGTCCACCTGCACGAGTTCGAGCTTCGAGGTCAGGACGATGCTCATCTCGATATGTTCACCTATTAAACGCCGTAGCAACCCCTCGACACCCGACACTATCTCACCGAGATCAACCGCTCGAGGTTGCAAGATCTGACGCCGACCGAACGCCAGCAGTTGCCGAGTCAGTTCGGTCGCTCTTTTTGCCGCAGTCGAAATCCCGTCCACAGCCGCAAGATTCGGATCTGACTCGCCGAGTTCCAACCTGAGCAGTTCCGCGTAACTCAACACGACGGAAAGAATGTTGTTGAAGTCATGCGCGATGCCCCCCGCGAGCTTGCCCACTGCCTCCATCTTTTGCGCTTGCCGCAGTTGCGATTCCGTCGCCACGCGTTGAGACGCATCTCGAATCGTCGCAAGGGTCGCGTTCTTACCCTCGTGAAGCGTGGGCGCGAGCGAGATGTCGACGGGAAACGTAGTACCATCACGACGACACCCCGTAAGCGTCTGTCCCTTCGCCATCATCTGTCGTCGTGGCGCCGCCGCATATCCGTCACCCAAACGCACACGATCCCCGCGTTGCTGTTCGGGCACTAGTTTCTCGACGGCTTCGCCCACGAGCCCTCCACGGGGATACCCAAACATCCGTTCGGACTCCGCGTTCGCGAGAAGTATCGCCCCGCCTTCGGCGACGACCAGGATGGCGTCCGCCGAACCATCGAACAGATCGCGAAACGTCTTCTCTTTTTGGGCCAGCTCCGCGGTTCGCTCTTTGACTCTCTGCTCGAGTTCGTTGCGCGCTTGTATCGCAGCGCCGTGAGCGTCGCGCAGCTCGCGTGCCAAACGCCGGGACCTGGTGATGTCTTCAGATATGCCGAGCAGGTAAGCGGGCTGCTGGTGTTCATCCAAGATCGTCACCTTGCGAGTATGCAACCAACGTTGCCCAGAAGCCGTGTCGATCGGTTCTTCTGGGATGTCGACCGTCTCCCCCTGTTTTAGCGTTTCGCGGTCCCGCGCTTGAAAGGCCGAGGCTTGCTCAACATCGAACAGGTCGAAATCAGTCTTACCGATCAGACGATCGCGAGTGATGCCGAGCAACGCTTCCCCAGCGCGGTTGAAACGAACGAACCGCAAGTCTTTGGCACGTTTGACGAAGACCATCGAGGGGATGTTCTCCACGATCGAGTCGAGGAATGTGTTTACTTCCCGCAGTTCCTTCTCGCGGTCCGTGAGGTTTCGGGTCATCTTGGCGAAACCCACTAGAGCACCTGCAGAGTCCCGCATTGCTCGGATCAACACCAGCGCCCAGAAGCGACTGCCGTCCTTGCGCAGCCGCCAGCCTTCGGTTTCGACTCGCCCCGTCTCTTCGGCCCTTCGCAACAAGCGTTCGGGTTCACCTTGTTGCTGTGCTTCTTCGGTATAGAAGCGGCGGAAGCTGGTACCGATGATTTCGTCCGCCGCGTAACCCTTCAGCAATTGAGCTCCCGTGTTCCAAGACTGGACCAAGCCCCGCTGATCCAGCGCGAAGATCGCGACATCTTCCAGCGAGTCGAGAAGCAGCTGCAGGTGCTCCGCAGCAAGCGCCCCACTTTTGGAACTCTTACTCATCCCCAAGCTCCCCGCGCACCATAACACCCTCGAGTGAGCCCGCCTAGCACGGCGCTGTCCGGGTCGACGACGCGCGAGGATGACCTGACTGGGCCAGATGTTCTACACGCCACTGCGCATGCTACCAGCCGTCGGAGCGATACCCAAGCGCAGCTTTCGCGGCCTCGTTGCGCGGGCTTAGCTAGAGGCTACGCTGGCCGTACTGTGAGAGGCAAGGCGAAAGCCGAAGGCTAGAAAGCTCTTCGAGAACGGAGGGGGCGGTAGATGCGAATCGTTGTGGCGGATGATGACCCGTTGACGCGTGCGATACTGGCGCGAACGCTGACAAAACACACATCCCACAAGGTCACGACCGTGGCCGACGGCGACCTGGCGTTGGACTTGGCGCTGTCGGACGACCCGCCCGACGCGCTGCTACTGGATTGGGTGATGCCTAGGATGACTGGTACGGAAGTGTGCCGCCGCGTCCGTGCGGCACCGCTGCGCCGTCAGCCGTACATCTTGCTCGTTACCGTCAAGAACCAACGCGACGAACTCGTCGAAGGTCTCGGAGTCGGGGCGGACGATCTTCTCAGCAAACCCATCGCTCCCGAGGTACTGATCGCGAGGTTGCGGTCGGCAGAGTTGCAGCGAGGTTCGCGACGAACGAGCGCACTCGTACAGCGAGCACTGATGAGCGCTCGCTCGGAGGGCAGCGGCGAGCTGTTAATTCGCGACGGCGAGGTTACGGGTCACGTCTTTTTTCACCAAGGCGCCGTGGCATGGGCCCACATTTCCGACGACCGCAACGCATTGTTCGAGTTGCTTTCACCCGAGTCGGGGCTCGACAAGGAGGCCGCTCGCGACATCGTCAAGCAGTGCCGCGAGACGGGTGCGCGTTTGAGCGATGTCCTCGTCAGTTGGGGGCTGACCGACCGCGCGAGTTTGCGCGACTCGATGCAAAACTGGATCATGAAGAAACTGGAAACGATCAGCGGGTTTCGTCAACCGCAGACACTGTTCGTGCCCCACGCGCGACACTACGCCGATGACATGCTCTTCGATCTGGAAGAGGTAGCCCCGAGCGTGGTCTCAGAATCACGACCTGGAACTGAGCTCGAACTGACGTCGGACTGGTGCAGCGCGTTCCCTCAGGCCGATCCCGACGAAGAAACCACGACACTGCTCGCGCGCTGCATGGGGTGCGAGGGCATCAGCGGAGTAGCCATTCTGGATCGCGAGCTCGGGTGTTGCTTCGGGCAGAGCGGGAGCACTCTCAATCCGCACATCGCGTGGGCGATGCTCCAAAGCATGAGCGTGGTCTCCCGCCACGCGGAGCTCGCGGACATAGTCGTCGTCACGCCACCAGACTTCCATCTGATTCGCGTGCTGAAAGGCAAACCCAACCGCTTCGTTTACGCTCGAGCCAGCGGAGACCAAGTGCTGCTCGGCGCCGCACGGCTGCAACTCCAACAAGTGATGGACGGCTGCTAGCCCTCAGGGCTCGCTCGAGGCGAGTCAGAGCCAATCACGAACGGTATCGAACGCCGCGTAACAGTTCTCCAGCCACAACTTGGTGCGGCGGCGCTCCATGGGCGTGAGGGTTTGATCTCCATCCGTCAGGTTGATGGCTGCCCAAAAACTCGAGCCGAACCGATCGATCTTGTACATCGCCGCGCCGTCCAACGCTGGCAGGTCCACGAAGCGCCCACCCACGTCGCGCACTGCCTGAGCCGTGCTCGACTGCTCCAGCTGACTGAAGTCGCTGGAGCGCGCGTGATTCTTCACCACGACGAAGGCTACCGAGTCGCCGAACTGATCGATCAGATCTTGCAGTTGTTGAACCGAGTCGTAGCCACCGTCCGTGACGTGCCAGAACACGATCTGCACGCCCATTTCCCGGGCGAAGCCGATCACCTCGCCTGACTCGATCCACCGCCGCAACTTGCGGATGCTTTGAGCAGGCAAGTCGACGAGCACCCGCCGATCGGCACCCAACGCGCGATCCATGATCTGATCCGCACTAGCAAGACTATCGAAGTCCACAGGCTGCGTGTACTCGCGATAGTAGCGCACCAGTGCAGGATGCGAGGTGTCGCCGTCCACCGCCGCAAAGTTCTGCGCTCTGTCGATGAAGTGCTGTGCGAGCACTCTCGCCAGTACCGACTTGCCTACGCCGCCCTTTTCCCCACCGACCAAGTGCAAAGTGCTCATGCGGCAGCCATCTTACGCAAACGCCATCCCTGTCAAGCCCCAACGCCGCCCTGCGACCCATCCGCGCGGTCGTTCCTGTGAACAGCCGAGCTTGGAACGCAACCGTTGCCCACGACCACACCGCCGAAACATCGAGGCAACCGCGGGAGACGACTCCCTCAGAGCGTGAACCGAGCCTGAACCAGCACACGTGTGGTCGCTCAGGTGGTAGTGTCGACCTGCGTGACGACTCCGACAACGCTCTGGCCGCGAGGTAACGTGCAGATCGTCCGCATTGGAGCCGACGACTGGCGCCAGTACCGTGCCTTGCGCCTGGCAGCGTTGGCTGAATCGCCCGATGCTTTCGGCTCGACGCTGGCCGATGAACAGACGGAACCCGACGACTTTTGGTGCATCCGCTTGGGCAACGCTGCCGCTGCCACGCTGGTCGCCAGGCAGGATGCAAGAGATGTCGGACTCACCGTGGTTGCTCCCGCACAAGGCTCAGATGCGGGTGTGTATTCCGTGTGGGTCGCGCCAGAGGCACGGAAACGGCGAGTCGGTCGTTCTTTGATCGAAGCGGCGATCGAATTCGCACAGCAAGGTGGGTTCGCTCGTTTACTGCTCGAGGTCGGCGATCACAACGTTGCCGCCATCACATTGTATACGTCCTTGGGCTTCTCTCCGACGGGCAACACGACCTGCATGCCCGCACCCCGCAGTCACCTCACCGAACACGAGTTGGCACTGGCGCTCAGGTGACGAATTTGGCCATCGCGTGGCCATTCTCGAGAGTTCCCGTCAACGAAACGAACCCACGTCGAAATGAGTCCGTTTCGCTGTCTCGACTCGGGCATCCGTCTCACCGCTGCAAGATGGTTGGTAACCCACAACCACTCATCGAAGCAACAGTGAGCTCAAGGCATCAACACTCCGCTGAGGTTGAGCGCTACCCAGTGGTGCAGCTCACGCACTCCGCCGGGGATCGATTCGGACATCGACTCGCCGAAGGCTGCGAGTTCACGGTGTGCGTATTCGCCTGCCGAGTAACTCAGAAATGCGTTGAACGCGCTACTCCTGCGATGCCAAAACTGGGCGCCCGCCTCGACGGAAACGAGTGACAGCCCCCGCGCACGAATCCCGGCGATCTTCTCTCCGTCGACTTCGACTGTGGACCCAAACCACTCGTAGCCCGCGCCGAGCCCGACGAACGGCTCGATCTGTGCGCCAGGGGTTGGAAAGTAGCGCGCATTGGCCGTCACGCGAACGAGAGCGTTCGTGCACTCGACGTCGTCCCGTCCACAAGGCGACAGGTCGCCCTCTTCGCTCGTGGGCCCTGCGCCGCCAAGCGCCGAACCACCCAGCCAAAGATGACCGAAGCGATAGCCCATCGTGACGTGCGCCGTCAGCAGCGCTGTAACGATCGAGTCGAGCGGCTCTGCGTCGCTTGCTACACTACCGAACGGCAGCGCAACGCCCATCCCGCCTTCGAACGTGAAGCCATGGGTCTTCGGCTCAGTCGACTGTCCGGCAACTGGCTGATCGCTGACGGTTGCGGTTTCAGCGGACGCCATCGCGGCAGACTCCGACTTCGTGTCATGGCTCGCAGCGTCTTGGCTCGTAGCGTCTTGGCTCGTAGCGTCTTGGCTCGCAGCGTCTTGATTCGCAGGGTCTTGCTGGTCGCTGGCAGGTAACTCCGCGCGGACACTACTCGACTCGACTTCCGAGTAGGCGTCGGTCGCAGCAGCATTCGATGGTGAACTGGCTGCAGGCGATGCCCCGTCGTTCGATGCGGGCGCGTCGGCGCTCGCGGGAGACGCCTCCGCTGCGTTGGCCGTGCATGGCTTTGCGAAAGCGAGGAGGGCGAGGGACGGGATGAGATATTTGACTGAATAAGACTTCATGATTTCTCCTGTTCGACGGCTTTTCTCGCCGCGTGCAGGTGACTCGGCCGTTCCCATCCAGGGGTTGTCAGAAAAGATCCGCGAACCGAGGAGGCGCGAGCATCGAGCTGCGGCCTCCTGGCCCGATGTGGCGACGAGACGCGTTGCGAAATGGCTCTCCCAACCCGCTCCCCTCACGCAACCAGCTCGCAGCACGCGTTTCGATGGTTGGTACGCAACTTGCGACGACTCCAGGCACAAGACTCAGCCCCTCGGACGAACTTTCATGAACCTCGCACCTCACCCATGGTTTGCCGAAAGCACCCTCTCGCTTGGTCTCGAAGGCTACGAGTTCATCGCCAATACCTGCAGACGCCTGCGATCGGACGTCTTCACGACGCGACTGCTCGGCGAAAGCGTCGCGTGCATGACTGCCTCTGAAGGCTTCGATCCTGATCGCTTCGTCAGCGGCGCGAATCAAGCGGCCTTCATCCCCCAAGGGGGTGGGGGTTGTCTCAGCGGACGTCGTTGTGCGGGGGAATACCTGACGACGGCCACGCTTGGCGTCGCGCTCGAAACATTGGCGCGGCACCTGCAGTACGAAGTCCCAAGTCAAGACGCTGACTTCGATTTGGCACGGATCCCCACGCGCCCCCGCGGTGGCTTTCTGATCCAACGCGTCCAGCTCACGCAGGCGGCGGCCCATCCAACTGGTGCCACTGTCCGCTGTCCCTACTCCGAAGCGGTATCGAGCGAAGCGGCCGAACTCGACGCGCCCGCGCATGAACCGACTGCATCACCACACGCCAACGGCGAGCGAGTGCGTCCAGGTGCAGCGTAGTATCTGGAGCCAGCAAAAGGGCCTCACCCCGCTACTCGCGACGCTCACTCTCGTGTTAGCCTGTGACAGCCCCTGGTCGCTCGGCGGCCCGCGCGGATCGGAAACGCAGCCCCCTGAAAACCCCTCTACCGAGCCGAATCCGACACGAGCCGACGCAGAAACCGACGTCGAAGGTGCCGAGTCTCCGAACATCGGTGAATGGTTCGGTCTCTCCCCCAACGAGATCCGCGCCAAGTGGAACGCTTGGCGCGGCGATGCCTACGAGCTGGATGCCGTCGAACGTTCGCTCCCCGCGGGCACCGAGGTGAAGTGCGAGCGAGACCATCTCGTGCGCTACTCTGGCGAAACGCTGAAGTACGCAGGGGGTGGGGTTACCATCACGACGGCCTTCGAAGCCCGTTTGCAACGTTTCGAATCGATCGTCATCGAAACAGCAACGGAGGTTTATGGTCGCGCTCCGAATCGCGTGCGTCACCTGGGAGCGTTTGCCTGTCGCACGTCGAGAAATCGTCCCACGCGCTTGAGCGAGCACGCATTGGGCAATGCTGTCGACGTCACCGGGTTCGACTTTCCCGCGAGCACGAAAGAGAGCCCACTACCACCTGATCTCCCGCAAGCACTCAGCCGCGCGTTTCGCGTGAGCGTCGCCAAACACTGGGACGCGACGGGCTCGCAGACGGCCGAGCTGCACGCGACGTTTCTGCGCAGAATGATAAAAGAGCTCACAGGTCGTTCAGACGTGTTCCGAGGTCTGGTGGGTCCTGGACAACCTGGTCATGCCGACCACTTTCACTTCGACATGGCTCCGTGGCACTACACCCGCCTGTAGTCGTTGGTGTCGGGTTACCTGGGGAGTCGAGGTGTGGCCAGTGCGCGGCTCCCTCTACGTGAATACGCGTCGAGGTGCGGGCTATGTATGCACACCGAGCACGGCGCGCTAGCTGCAGGGGGAGGCCAACACTATTCGTCAGATTGCTGACGTCGCACCAAATCGATGTGATGTTGCAGGATCTCGCGCGTGCCCGGGGGGTCCTCTAGGGTCCAGCTGTCCTCACACCAGTCGCACCCACACCAAAGTTCGGTGAGGCCAACGGGCTGCGGCGCGCGAAGCGCGGGATCGAAATACTTGGCGTCCACTCGAGAGATGAGCTCGCAGAAGCGCGGGACGCTGATCTCCCCGCGCAGCGCGCGTTCGCACAACTGAGCCAGCAGGGTCGTCGCCAAACGAGAGCCGCGTTCGCTCTCGGGCTCGAATCCGAAATGTTCACGCGCGAATGCCATGAACGCGGGCTCGAGCTGACTGGCCTCTAGTTCGAAGAACTCGAGCGCATCCGCGTGGGGCTCCGCAACCGTGTTTACGTATTCATCCAACCACTCGTCGATGTCGGAGCAGTCGGCCAAGCCCAACCAAAGGCGCAATGCGAGGAGCTCAGCTTGCGTCTGCATCATCGACGATGGGTCTCGACGGACCCGGGGCAACCAGTCCACATTCCGTGCGCCAACGATATACAGTGTCCCGTAGGTACCCGTCGTTGGCACTCTCCAGTCGACGGGAACCTGAACTTTTGGGCGGCGGGGCAATAGCGCCCAGCGTCGCAGGAAAGCCGCGGCAATTCTGCGTCGGGACCGAGGCATGGCGCGCGGAAGAACGATCATTGCACGCGCTTCAAGTGTCGTTCGCCGAGCACGATCGTCATGATTCCGCTTGGATCGAGGGGCAATCGGAGCGCCGTCAAATCGCCTCCAATTTCACCACAGCCGTGGCATGCGTGCTGCATTCGACAACGCAATTCCAACCTCGAACGCCAGCGACGCGACAGGCCCTAGCCCGAACGTGCCGCTCGGGAGAGCTATTGATCATGGGGAGTGAACGATGAACATTCTCGTTACCGCCGCACTTGGCGCGGCGGCAGTGGCGGTGATCGCGACGTCACCGCAACGCAGGACCCGGCGTGAACTTCGACGCCGGGCCAGCCGCGTTCTCGAAGAGACAGCCGCCCTTCGCGGCGCGCTCACGCGGGACATTCAACAACTACTGCGTCTCGAAGAAGCAGAAATAAAGATGTAGCGCCTCTGCGAGTCGCAGGACGACTCAGCCAGTGTTCGTCAACCCGCTTCTGCAGCGCTCGTTCAGTCGGCAGGGTGAAAGCGGTGACACGGACACGGTTCACGGGCGCCGCCAGCTCACTCGGAACCTGCGCCACTACGTGTGCTACGTTAGCGAGATGTGGAAGGACTGGGTGATCTCGACGGGCCTCGTGCTGTTAACTGGGTGCGTCGGCGCGAAGCCACAGTTCGACGATGCGGAACAAGATGGTGCGGGAGACGAACATACTCAGGGCGTTAGCGTCACCGTGCGACAGGTTGGTCCGTGTGCTTGCCTGACTTCGCGGGAGTATCCCCGACGATACGACGAGATCGCCGACGTCTACTCAGGGGGCTTGGTGCGGGGAGCGGTCACCGATGTGAGCGACTCCGAAGTCTGGTTCGAAGTGACCGAACTGGTAGACGTGTTGTGGAACATCGAACTCGGTGACGTGATTGGCGGCGAGCTTCGCCACTTGTGTCCTGGGGGTGACGCACCTTCCGTCGGGGCCACAGTGCTCGCACAATTTCACTACAACGACCCAGACGACTCGAACTGCGAAGCGTACCGAGAGTGCGTGAACGATAACTGCACACCGCCTGGAGAGCAGGAGTGTGGCTGCTACGAATCACACCACCTGGAGTGCGGCGAGGCGTACAAGCTCGAAGGACGCGTGACACTGCTGAACGAACGAGATGGATTGGTCACGTACGAATGGGAAGGTGAAGACAGAGAGGCGCCACTCGACCAGCTGCTTGCTCAGGAATGCGAAACGCAGCACCCGAAGCGCGCAGATGACGCCATGGCTCATTGATTAGCGCCTAGCGCCCCTCACGCCCAGCTCACGCGAGCAACATGCTTCGCACGGCGTCCTTGTACGCTCGATTCAGACTGTCTTCCCAGAACGGCTCCTCGCTCTGGCCGTAGACCCATTCTTTGCGCAAGTTCCTCAGCCAATCGTCGTCTACCTCGGAAGGGTTCAAGCCTGCGGCGTGCAGCATCAATCTGAACGCGAGCAAACCGCGGGTGGGATGGGAGTTTGCGTACATCTCTTGGAAGCGCTGGTGGACCTGCTTCAGGCTCTCGTCTGCTTTGTTAGTTGCCACGCGGTTTAGGCGTGCAGACCGCGTGCCAGCGACACTCGAGTTTGCGGGGATGAAGCCGCGCAGATCACTGTCGACAAAGGCGGCGTGGAGACTTTCTGCCACGAGACGTCCCATCGAGCCTCAGCTCACACCGCGAAGTGCGAGAGGATCTCGTGCTCGATCGCCTTGGGCCGACGCTGGGCCGTCGGCATGAGACGTGCACCATCGTTGGCAGATAACGATTGAACGATTGGCTCGAAGTCCAAGCTACTCAGATGTGACATCGAGCGACATCCCATGGAGCGAAAGGGCTCAGACGATGGCAAACGTGCTGGAAGATATCGTAAGTAAGGGTGCGGGTACACTGGGCGCAGCGACGGCGCTAGCCAACGGCCTGCAAGGCGTGTTCGTACGCCTGTCGAAGGAGCACAAGGCAGCTAAGAAACTGCTCGAAAGCGCCTTGTCGAGTGATGGTGCAGACAAGCGTCAGGACCTCTGGGTCAAAGTGCGACGCGAACTATTGTCACACGAGCAGGCGGAGCGCAGCGTCCTTTACCCGACCTTCAGTGGTATCGGCATCACCGACGAACACGCGCGCAGCGCGCAGGAACTCGAGTCATTGATCGCAGAGGTCGATGCCCGAGCATACGACTCGGACGCTTGGGCAGAGTGCGTGCAACGCCTGCTCAGGGCGGTCGAAGCTCACGCGGAGCGCGAGGAACCCCACTACTTCCCTCAGATGCAGGGCATGTTCGGCAAGCAAGCAGCGAAGGACATCGAGGCTCGCTATGAACGCGAGAAACAGCTGACGATGGAAGCGTTGGGAGGCTGAGCAACAACCCCACGAACACTCCTGACTCTGGCACTGCATGTGCAAGTGCGCGGCAACTTCAACGTCGGAGTGATTCGCGCCCAGCGCGGTCACTCGTCGCAGCAAGGAAAGAAGCAAGCATGCCGAAGAAGAAGCAGGAGTCCCAAACCAAACCGCGTGGCGAAACGACTGGAGCGGGTGGCGAAACGCACCAAACGACCTCCGCGAAGAACGCGCTCACCACCAATCAAGGCACCCCAATTGCCGACAACCAGAACTCGCTGCGCGTGGGGGCCCGCGGTCCTACGTTGCTCGAAGATTTCATACTGCGTGAGAAGATCACGCACTTCGACCACGAGCGCATCCCCGAGCGGGTCGTGCATGCACGTGGCTATGGGGCACACGGCTACTTCGTTCCGTTCCAAGACAACGGCAACCTGACGAAAGCCAGCTTCCTACGCACGCCCAAGGTGAAGACGCCCGTCTTCGTGCGGTTCTCGACAGTCGCGGGCAGCGAGGGCTCGGCGGATACTGCGCGCGACGTTCGCGGGTTTGCCGTCAAGTTCTACACCAAGGAAGGCAACTTCGATCTGGTCGGCAACAACATCCCCGTGTTCTTCATTCAAGACGCGATCAAGTTCCCAGACTTGGTCCACTCAGTGAAGCCCGCTCAAGACCGAGGGTTCCCCCAGGCACAATCTGCACACGACTCTTTTTGGGACTTCGTGTCGCTCATGCCCGAAAGCATGAACATGCTGATGTGGGTGATGTCTGACCGCGCGATCCCTCGCTCATTTCGCATGATGGAAGGGTTTGGGGTGCACACGTTTCGGATGATCAACGACGAAGGGAAGTCGACCTTCGTGAAGTTCCATTGGCGTCCGAAGTTGGGAGCTCATTCGCTGGTGTGGGACGAAGCGCTGAAGCTCGGCGGAGCGGACCCCGACTTTCATCGTCGGGATCTGTGGAATGCCATCGAGAGCGGCAACTTTCCCGAGTACGACTTCGGCGTCCAGGCCTTCGATCAGAAAACGGCAGACAGCTTCGACTTCGACGTACTCGATCCCACGAAGATCATTCCAGAGGAGATCGTACCCATCACGGTCCTCGGCAAGATGGTGCTGGACCGCAACGTGGACGAGTTCTTCGCTGAAACCGAGCAAGTTGCGTTCTGCCCGTCGCACCTGGTGCCGGGCATCGACTTCACCAACGACCCACTGCTGCAAGGTAGAGTATTCTCCTACTTGGATACGCAGCTGAGCCGCCTCGGCAGTGCCAACTTTCACGAGATCCCCGTAAACAAGCCGCAGTGTCCGTTCCGCAACCTCCAACGCGGTGGCCACATGCGCATGACCGTGAGTCGAGGGCGCACTGCCAACGAGCCGAACAGCTTGGACGAAGGGCACCCGCGGGAAACGCCAGAGGCCGGGTTCTCCTCGTTCCCAGCGAAAGAGTCAGGCGAAACGCTACGGATTCGTGCCGAGAGTTTCGCCGACCACTACTCGCAGGCCCGTCAATTTTGGCACTCGATGACGACGCCCGAGCAGAACCACATCGCTGATGCGTTTACGTTCGAACTCGGCAAAGTCGAGATGCCCCACATCCGCACGCGGATGCTCGGACACCTGAACCTAATCGAGCCTGAACTCGGGAAACGAGTCGCCGAACAGCTGGGCATGCCGAACTCGGCGGACGTGATCCAACCAGCGAAGAAACCCAAGAAGCTCGCCAGCTCACCATCGCTGAGCCTCATCTCCAAAGCGCCCGAGAGTCTCGACGGCAAGAAGATCGGCGTATTGGTGACGAACGGTGTCGACGCCAAGTTGACGAAACGACTCCAGCAGGCTGCGAAGCAAGGCTCGTTCGAAATCGCATACGTCGCGCCCAGTGCCGATGGGATTCAATCGTCGGCGGGGGACGCTCTGCCCATCGACCAGGCGCTGACTGGCGGCCCATCGGTATTGTTCGATGCGTGTATCGTAGCCGCCGACCCAGACAAACTCTCGGCAACCATGCAGCGAACTGCAGCGCATTGGCTATCGGACGCCTTTGCGCACCTGAAGTTCATCGGCTTCACGCAGTCGTCGATGCCGCTGCTCGACGCAGCTCAGGTTGCTCCTGATGCCATCGGCGTGGTGAACGTGGGCGAGAACTTGAACGGTTTCTTGGACGACCTTCGAACGCATCGCGCCTGGGATCGGGAAACCGCGAGTTGACGCGATAATCAGGCGCCGCGTTCCAACAGGTCCGCGGCGTCGTACGCGCCGAGCTCGCGTAGTCTGTTCAGCGGGGTTTGCCCGTTGTCGTTCAGCGCGTCGAGCTCGGCGCCAGCGTCGAGCAGTGTGGTCGCTAGCGGCTCCGCCCACGCGGGATCTGCGGGGAGCAGATGCAAGGGCGTGTCTCCATAAGGGCTGCGCATGCGCGAACGCGTTGGATCCTCCTGCAGCAGTTCCCGCGCTAACTCGACGTGTCCAGAGATGACTGCGTCGAGCAGATAGCGGCTACGTTCGGCGTGAAAGCGCGCCATCGCGACATCGTCACCCAAAATGGCCCACTGCGCGGGAGTCCCGCCGTAACAGCGCACGCTCTCGTCAGCCCCGTGGTCGAGCAGCAACTGTGACGCGTCCCGGTTTTTCGCGGCGTTGTGCAGCGCGCGTTGACCGTGTTTGTCTTCACCGTTGGCATCCATGCCGAGGTCCAGCAGCAAGCTGAGTACCTGCAGGTTACCCGCTCTTGCCGCGTCGACCAAAGGCTGCGCGTCCTTTAGGTATTCAGGATGTTGCGCGACGAGTTCACGCACGAGCTCTCGGTCGTCACGATGGCACGCGGCAACGAAGGCATCGTGTCCTTCGAGTTCGGACGGCGTCGCGCCCCGAGCGCGCAACAGCTCGAGAATCTCTTGGTGGTCGCCCATCAGCGCCATCGCGTAGCAGCTTCTGTTCGTGTACATACTACGTGCGTTGGCGTCCGCACCGTGTTCCAGAAGAATGCGTGCACGTTTCGTTTCGCCGCGATCGACCGCTTGCGCCAGTAGATAGTCGGCGATGCTGCGCACCTTGTCTGCACCAGACTTTTCGGCGTTGGCCGCCTCGGCGTGCCAATTGACAGGGGAGTCGCCCGTCAGTCCGAACTCGAACAACAGCTCGAGCCACTTCGTGTCGTCATTTGACCCCAAGTGCGTGTTGTACAGGCCTTGCCCATCGTTGGGATCGGCGCCTCGTTCGAGTAACATTCGCGCCAGCGCCTCGCCTTGCACGTGAGCGGGCTGACCCATTTCGCCGCCGCCCATGGCGCCCGTCAGCGCCGTGAAACGCAAACGCCAATCATCGTCGGTGATGAAGTGGCTGTTCGGGTCGGCCCCTGCGTCCAACAAGCGCCGAGCGATGGACAGCGAGTTGTCCGCCACTGGCTTTGTTCCCAAGCGGCCGTAACAGACGAACAGCAGCGGAGTCCACTGCTGCCTACCGCCAGATGCGTGCACCAGGTTGGGGTCGTCACGCAGCAGCTCCGCCACGCGTTCATCGTCACCACTGACCGCGGCGACGTGAATGCTACCGTGGGTTAACGCTGGGTTCCGTTCGAGGAGCCGCCGCGCTGAACGCCACTTACGAGGCGCATCCAACTGATCTCCCCACGAGAAGATGCATGCCCGCTGTAAGAACTCCGCTTCGAGTTCGCCCGCCTCGACGTCAACCACGCTCCAACTCGTACCACTCGCCGTGAGCCATCGCTACCCCGAGGTGCTCGTTGGGCGCTGCTCGGCAGCTCGGTCCATCGGCGGCAGTTCGATCTGAAAGTGACGGAAGCCGGGCAGGATGACTTCGTCACACGCCAGTTCGATGCCGCGCTCCACGTGGCTGGTGTGGAGGAACCCGAGCTTGGCCAGCTTTGGATAACCTTCGCGGCCGCCGCCACGCCAAGAGTCTTTCGCGAGTTGTAGTAATACGGGCAGCGCGCGTTCGAGGCACTTCTTCAGCGACGGCTCGAGCAAGCCCGATTCGGAGAGCCACGCCAGAAACGCCCAGCCCAAGCGACCGTGCCCGACTTCTTCGGCCATGTGCTGGCGATTCACGGACCTCAGCGCCGCTGATTCGATATCCTGCTGCGACTCGCGCAACACGTGCAGCGCGATCGTTTCGCTGATACAACCCGCGAACAACGCCCTCAGCACACGATTCTCACGCGGCGCCATGCCCGAAAATGCCAGCGGCTTGTCACCGAGCACGCGAGCCTCAAAGCGCGATTTGCCGCCGACTCGCGCCGACATGCGCAAGCACCACTCCGTGTGACGCCGTTCATCGGACACAGCAACGTTTGCCATCTCGATCAGCATCGCTGGGGCGTTCAGCGCCGATAGGTCATCGCTGACGTGTTGCAGGGCGCGACCCGTCGTGCACTCGCCGTCGGCTCGTCGCTCCCAGAAGTCGATGAGTGCGGCGCGCGCCTCAGTGTCGAGATCGTTGAGTAGCAGTTGCTCGTCGCTCAGCGTCGATGGATCGCGCAAAGTCAACGCAAGATCCCCGTCCAGATGCAGCCACCACACAACACCAAGCCATCTTCCTCGACACACGCTCGATTGTAGCCACCAATCGGGTGGGCGTAACACGCGTCGGAGCAATCAGAACCTCGAGGAACGCAGTGACAGTCGAACGCCAGCACCTGCGCGGCGCCCGCATCACCCGCCCCCTCGAACCGGCCCGCAGCGCAAGTGTACACCTCTTCGTCTCCGCAGTTGGGTTGCGGCGCGGGTTCGGGCGCACAGGTGCAACCCTCTGGCGGTGCCAGCAAACATGACTCGATGGTTTCGTCCCAAACGTCGATACACGACGGTCCGCTGAAGCAACCTTCGACGGCACACTGCCACTGCGCTGGCGGACAATCGTCGGGACGCCATGGCGCGGCAGGCAGATCGGTCGAGTCGGGTGGCTCCACGACGATGACCGTGTCGTCCGTCGCTGAGGAGTCGTCGCCCGAGCTGGCGTCGTTCGTGGAGTTCGTGTCGTCTGTAGCCGCCGAGGCGTCGTCCTCAGAGGAGTCATCCGTCGAGCTAGCGTCGTCCGCTGTCGCGTCGTCGTTGCCGTTCGTGTCGTCTTGGTTGTCCGCGTCGTCGGTTGCCGACGCCGTATCGTCGACTGACGTCGCGCTTTCGTCCTCTGACGCGTCGTCATCACTCGCCGCCGAATCGTCAGCGGCGCTCGACTCGTCGGTGTTCGTCCCCTCGTCGGTGACCTGGCGCTCGGTCACGTCAGCGTCTGACGACGCCCTGCCACCGCACCCAGCCAAGCCACTGCCCAGCACCACCAACGCATGAAACATTCGCGCCATACCCCCAGTAGTACCCGCGCCCCTGGACCGTGAGCAACTCCCACACTCCCTCGCAGGCTCACCGCCCGACGCGACTCGCGTCACAACACGCCGAAACCTCAGCCGTATCGACGTCGGAGCGGGCGGCGCCCATGGTCTGCTCCCCTGGATCGCCTAGTGCCCGCGCCGCAAGTACTCGATGGGAGAACAGCCGAACTGACTACGAAACACGCGATGAAACTGCGCGTAAGACCCAAACCCCGCGTCGAGTGCGGCCTGCAGTAAGTTACCACCGCTCGGATCCACCAACGACAGGAAGCGCCCGAGTCGCAAGCGGTTGCGGTAGTCGCGTACGGACTCGCCGAGAGTCGCCTTGAACGCGCGCCCGAGCTTGTCCGCAGTCGTCCCCAAACGTCGAGCGAGCACACGCCGATCTTCGCCAGGGTTGGCGTGTAACGCGTGGGCGGCGCGCGCGGCCAACTCTACGTCTCGCGGAGACGCGTCGTGCGGTTGCTGCGCAGCATCGTTCGCTACCTCGACTTGCGTGGTTTTCGCAGCGAGCAGCTGCAGCAGGGGCGACAGCACCCGGGTGAACACCGCCGCGCGGAGCAACGTTTCGATGTCGGCGCGTCTTCCCGAGAGCGCCCAATCGCACGCCACCAGGCCCAAGCTGCGGTCGGAGCCTGGAATCGGAATGATGACGTTTTCACCTTGGCGAAGCACCACCGTACCTTGCTGGGTCTGGGCGAACAGCGGAACGTCCATGAACCTCGACCACTGTGCGGTACCGCAAGAGGCGTGAGCGAAGGCCTCACGATGGGACGCACCCGCGTCGAACGCGATGCGCCGTTCGTCGGTGGTTTCTCCTGCGGGTCCCGTACCCCAGGTGCCGTACAGTCGCTCACCCGCGGCCCCGAGCAAGAAGATCGCCGCGCGTTCGATACCCACGCTGTCGCGCAACAGTTCGACGCTACGCCGAAGCAGCGTGTCCTGGTCGCGATACTTGCGCAACTCGTCGACCGCCGCGAGCACGCTCAGCCAACGTTGGCTCGACTGCGCCCGACCCGCTGCAGGCTGGTTGCCGCCTTCGCACACTGCGTGGACGGGCGGCCAACTCTCGCGCAATACGCGCAAAGGCAGTGCAGGAGGTGCCAACGGACTGAATCCAAACCCGCAACCCTCGACCTCTCCGCCAACAAACGTGTCTGCGATTCCCACAAGAACCCGGACGCACCTCCCCGACAGAACGGCTCACGATTTCCCGCGCAAGAACGAAGAGCTCCGCTGGCAACGCGGTCCTTGGTCGACGAACGGCGGGTGAGACGCGTTCGTCGCCGAACGAGAAGCCCGGTTCCCACCAAGAGTCCAAGTTGGGCGCATGAAACATTCAGCAACAGCACTCACGTCCCTCTCGCTCGGCGCTCTGACTGCGCGAGCGTTCACCCTGGTGACCCTCGCGGGCATGCTCTTTTCCTGTTCGCCTCGCAGTGGCGCCGCCATCTCCATGTCCAAACAACCCACTCGACAGCAACCGACGGCGATCGCAGCGATGGCCGTACCCAGCGCGCAAGGTGAGGCGTACCCCGCCGCGAACCCGTTCGCTGGCGCACGCATGTTCGTCGACCCGATGTACACCGAAAAGGTAAACACATCGATCGAAGCAGCCCCTGAGCTCGCCGACCAGATGAACGAGGTCAAGCGCCAACCCACGGCGCTTTGGCTCGATCGCATCGAAGCGGTTTCCAACGTACCCGCTTGGCTCGAGGAGGCCAGGCGTCAATCGGAGAGCGCAGGTGATCCTGCCGTCCCAGTCTTCGTGGTCTACAACTTACCGAATCGCGATTGTGCGGCCAAAGCTTCGAACGGCGAGCTGAAGATCGAAGAAGACGGCGAACGACGTTATCGCGAAGAGTACATCGACGTGATTGCCGATCACTTCGCGGCCCACCCCGAACGACGTATCGTCGCAGTCATCGAACCCGACAGCCTACCCAACTTGATCAGCAACCTGGGCGTGGAAAAGTGCGCGGTTTCACAGGATGTGTACGTGCATTCGATAGCGTATGCCATCTCGAAGCTGTCACTTCCGAACGTGGCCCTCTACGTCGACGCGGCCCACGCTGGGTGGTTGGGGTGGGAAGCCAATCAACGCCGCATGGCGCAGCTACTTAGGCGCGTGCTCGACATGGCTGGCGGTGTCGACCGTATCCGCGGCTTCGCGACCAACGTGTCCAACTACAACGCGCTCGAGGGCGATTGGGGCAACAAGCTCGAACCCAGTAACCCGTCACCCAACGAGCTGGCGTTCGTTGAAATGTTCCGTCGCACCTTGGCGGACGTGGGCATCACCAACAAGGGATTCATCGTCGACACCAGTCGCAATGGGCAAGCGGGGATCCGTTCACGTTGGGGTAACTGGTGCAACATCAAGGGCGCGGGCCTCGGCGAGCGTCCCACGATTGCGCCGCGCGATGGTGTGGACGCCTACTTCTGGATCAAACCACCCGGCGACAGCGACGGCACTGCGAACCCCAACGCGGCACGCTTCGACGAAAACTGCGCGTCACCCGACGCGACCGCGGGCGCCCCCGAAGCGGGGCAATGGTTTCACCCGTACTTCGTCGAACTCGTGAAGAACGCAAACCCCGCGCTGTAGCTTCCCCACGCTGGCGTTTTCGCGATTCAATCAGTCGGTAGACAGTACAGCTCGTCGGGTGTCGGCGTGATGCAGATGCCCGACGAACACCAACCGCTCTGACAATGCTGGTGCTCGAAACAGGTCGCGCCATCCGAAAACACGCCAAACACCTCGTCCGACGGGCGACATTGCCCCTCCGCACAGATGTCACCCAGGCCGGCGTACGCGAACCCCCCGATCTCCAATGCACACTGTGTGTGACTGGTGCACGACGTGCACTCACCTTCGACACACGCCAAGCCATCACTGCAGTGCAGGCGCGTCGTACATGAGCCACCTTCGCCAGCGGTTGGCAAACACGCCTTGGCAGAAGTCCCGTCCTCCGAACGACACCCCAAGTCCGTCACACAATCTTCGTCATTGACGCAACCACCGCCCTGCTCCGCAAGGTCTTCACAAGTGGTCATCGCAGCGCCTGGCGTCACTGGCCGACAGCGCAGCTCGAAGTCATCGCAGTACGCCCGGTTGTTGCATGGCTCTCCGCGCATCGGAGCGGGATTACAGGTAAGCTCGGTTGCCGAAGTCGTGGCGTAGCGGCACTCCAAGTCCGTGACGCACTGATCGGCAACCGCGCATGGCTCGCCCTGCAGGCCTTGCGGCGCGCAACCTCCGTCCACGCAATATTGACCGACGTCGCATATTTCGGAGCAAAGAGTCTGGGGTAACCCAGTGGGGCTTCCCGTCACGCCAGTCGTGTACCCAGGAGAAGCTGGTAGCCCACTACTCGCCGTTGCCTCCAGCACGTCTTCGTTGATGATGCGCGGATATGGGATCGCACACTCCTGCGCGGAGCGACGAAACAACTCCAGCTGTGCTCCCGCCTGCGCAGGGTCGTAAGGCTCGGCCAGCTCGGGCAACGAGTAATCGAAGCAGCCGTTGATGTTCGACAAACACTCGGCGCGGTCCGCAAACTTCCGCTCGGGGTTACTGCAACAGCTCTGCAGAGCATCACACACCGCGAGCGTCAGCGTGCTGCAGAAGTCCCCTTCTGCAACGGGCGCCGCGGCAGCTGTTGCAGCGCTGATGTCGCTCTCACTCGGCCGCGCAGGGTCGACACCATTGCCGCCTGACGCCGAGCCGTTCGCGTTGGAACCGCGGCTGCTTTGGCTGCTGTCAGTAGCTTCGCCTTCACCACTGTCCTGCATGCAGCCAGCGATCATCATCAGCCCACCAAGCGCGCTCGCACGCGCCCCTCTTCGCCACCTCATCACGGCGGCAAGATACCAGAGGCAGGCCATCGAGTCGTCGCAAAACACGTCAGTCGCGAAGCTTGCGGCTGCGAAGTAGGTGCCTGCCTACAGCCTGGGAGGCTAACCCCACGTCGCCCCTATCGGGACGAGCCTCGTCGAAGCATCGTCACGCAAGACGATGGTAGTCGTGGAGTGCCGATCGTTCATCTTCTGCAAAGAGGTGCGCGACCGTATCCACGTGGTGCCTTCTTTGCTGGGAGCCATGGGGCAGCCAGCGCGCCGTCAGTCGCTTGCAGTCGCGAGCCGCCCCCAGACGCTTTTTTCGTAGCGGGAGCCGCGCAGGGGCCGCGGCTCGACTCCCCAGAAAAAATCTGAAGAAACTCGAAGCTCGGGCCTCAGCCATCGTATTGGATGCAGATCAGTGCGCCTTCGCTCAGCTCGTCGAGGTTGCCGATGCCCGTGTCGTACGGCCATCCAGAAAGCGGGCCTGGAGTACAATCGCCATTGCCGCAAAAGTCGGATTCGCACTCGCAGGTCGACTCGGATTCGCACTCGGGACTCTGGGGTTCGCAACTAAACGTCACGCGGTCGACCTCTTCGTACTCGCCATCAGCGTCAGGCTCGCCGAGTGCGATGCTGTATCCCGTGATCACGTTCGCCAGACACACTTCGTCAGCTTCACACTGCGCACAACCATCGACACTGTTGCACAAGTTGACGGGCACGCAGCGCCCGGACCAACACGTCAGAGTCTCGTCGAGTTCCGCAATGGTCCCTTCGTCACACTCGGGCGGGCCTTCCTCGCAACGCTCTCGCGCGTCGACTGTGTTGAGCGGGCCGCACAGTGGCACCGCGAGACTGTCTATGACGCAGCGTTTTCGGCCGAGCCCCGCTGGCGAGCAGCTGACGTCATCCGCCGATATTCCCCAACGCTCGCACTGCGTCTGTTCACAGCTGACCGTACATTCGCCGCTGTCTACGCTGACTGGCCGCACCGAACACTCGCAACAATCGTCGACCAGAACACAGTGCGAGTCTTCGTCGCATGAGTCACCGTCCGGTTCGGATGACGCATCAGGCGCCGCGTCCCGGGCGGTGCTCGCGTCGCTCATCGGAGCTTGGGCGTCAGGCTTCGAGGCTCCACCCGAGTCTGGCTCTGCTGCTGCGGGTTCGGACGACTCGTTGCAGGCCAGGAACGAGCACACTGAACAAACTGCCAACACCGACGGCAGGGCACCCCGTACGAAGGTGGAACCAAGACTCTGCTCCTGAAGCTTCATGTTGAACGTGTGTCACGGCCCCGCGAGCTTGTCCACGAGGTCGCGCTCTGGGTTCGGCTGCGTGCTTTGCACAGCGGCACCAGACGACTCGATGTTGAGACGGCGACGAGTTGCACGGATGAGTGTGGCTGAGTCGCGGTACCCAGCGCGATTCAGGCCCAGGTGTCGGAAGGGTTACGCGCCACTGCTCCCGCACACTCGAGCGACCACTCGAGCAGCTCGCGATCCGCCCGTTTCGAGAACGCCGAGTGCACGCTGTACGAAAAGACGGGCGCACCGTTTACCCTGTGCAGCGCACCGCTCTTGATGTGAGGCTCGACCGCGCGCGTGCGGAAGTAACCTGTTCCACCTATCGCCAAGATGTAACGCAGAGCAAGCGGACCCAGGGCGATGAACGTGCTCGAGTCCCGCAGCTCTGGAAACGCGCGGTCGTGCTGCGCGCGAAAGTCGGGTCCCCAGTCGACGTAAACGTACTCGCTCGGCTCCAAGCTCTCGCAGTCGGGGGAACTCGAGACCGCGACGAGTTCTTCTTCGAGCAGGGGCGAGAGTTCGATACCTGGACGTCGATGCGGTGAGTAGACGATGGCGATGTCCAGGGCGCCGCTCTGCACCTGATCGAGCAGCCGATCCACGGTATCGACGTGCGTGCGTAGCGCGACCGACGGTCGGCTCGTTCTGAGTTCCACTAGCCAACTCAGAAGCAAGGCGCTCCATAGACTGAACTCGCCTCCGATGGAGAGCGCACTTTGATGACCAGCATGGGCTGACACCTTGAGCTTCGCTTGCTCCCACACTTGGGTGAGTTGGGTCGCGTACGGAAGGAACGCGCGCCCCGCTGGAGTCATGCGTGCGCCTGCCTTGTTGCGCACGAACAGCTGCTGATCGAGCTGCGTCTCGAGTGACTGCAGGCGTGCGCTCACCGCGGCCTGGGTGACGTGCAAGCGGCGCGCTGCGCGCACCAGGCTACCAGCGGCGGCAACCTCGAGAAACGTCTTGGCGAGAGTGATGTCCACGCACCACGAATAGAACTTCATTGATTGAATGACAAATACAATTTGCTTGTCTTGATTTAATCCGGCACCCAAACTGCCCCCATCGACCGTGAAGCCAGCGGAAGCGACCTCGCGGAAGCCATGTGGGTCGCCGCCGAAATGCGAGCGGGCGCTGCCGTCGCTCACTCCTCAGACGCATTCAACAGGTGGTGCCAGGAACACGACGAGTCGAGATGCGCCCCAAGATGAACGGAACGAAGGGTCAGCCGCGCGACGTCTGCGACGAGGCCGTCCCAGGCGCAGGCGTCATCGAAACGCCGCAAAGCTCAGGAGACGAAGTTGGAACACGAGACTTGGAAAGAGTTGCTGGCCGAAGTTACCCGAGAGGATTGGGCCCGCGAAATCGACGCATACGAGAGCCAGCTGGCGCTCAAGCGTGAGGGAAGACTCGACGACAAGGTCTTCGCCGAGACGCGCCTGCGTCGCGGCGCGTACGGGCAACGTTACGACAACGGGCAGCGTCACAATGGTGCGGACTCGCAAACCTTGGGCTTCGACCCCGCCCTCACGAAGGGACCGAGTACGTTGTGGGACGCGCCCGGCATGCAGCGGATCAAGATCCCCTATGGACGCATGACGACCAAGCAGCTCGAGGTGCTGTGCGACCTGGCGGAAGAGTACTCGGATCAGATCCTGCACGTGACTACGCGCCAGGACATTCAGCTGCACTACATTCACCTCGACGACACGCCAGACCTGATGCGCAGACTGGCTGCCGTCGGCATCACGACCCGTGAGGCGTGTGGTAACTCGGTACGCAACGTCACCGCTTGCCACCTGGCAGGCGTTTGTTCAGACGAAGCGTTCGACGTTGCGCCCTACGCCCATGCGCTCACGTTCTTCTTGCTCGGTCATCCGGGCACGCAGGACATGGGCAGAAAGTTCAAGGTCGCGTTCTCGGGCTGCGCGGAAAAGGCCTGCGGCTTGACGGGCTTTCACGACATCGGGTGCATCGCGAAGACGCGCACCATCGATGGGCGCGTCGAACGCGGTTTTGCGATGTACGTTGGAGGCGGCCTCGGTCCGGTCCCCCACGCGGCGGAGTTGATCGACGACTTCGTACCCGCCCGGGAGCTATTGCCGCTGTCGCTTGCCGTTTGCCGGGCGTTCTCTCGTCACGGCGAGCGTGAGAACCGTTCGCGAGCTCGCTTGAAGTTCGTGCTGATGAAGGCTGGCATCGATCAGTTGAAGACGTGGATTGCCGAAGAACGCGCGCAGCTGGAGCCCGACCCGCGCTGGACCGAACTGGTGAGCGACATCGAACACCCACTCGACGAACCGCTGCGACCTCCTGGTGCACGCCGCGAACCGCTAAAGACCGCGGGCTTCTTTCGGGACAACGTGATGGCTCAGCGCCAGGAAGGCTACAGCGTCGTCACGATCAAGCTGCCCCTCGGTGACTTCACTCCTGCGCAGGGCCGCGGAATCGTCGCGCTGGCCCGACGATTTGCGGGCGAAACCTTACGCACTACCGTCGAGCAGAACATCGTGATGCGTTGGGTGAGCAACGACGACTTGCCCGACGTTTACGCCGCGCTAGCCAAGCTGGGGCTCGCCGAGGCAGGGGCCGGCGGCATCACCGACGTGGTGGCCTGCCCGGGTACCGACACGTGCAAGCTCGGAACCTCGTCGTCTCGCGGGTTGGCTCGCGAGTTACGCCGCAGCCTGGCCACCTACCAAGAGCAATTGTCAGCTGAGGCTCGCGACATCCACGTGAAATGCAGCGGCTGTTTCAACTCTTGCGGACAACACCACGTCGCGGACATCGGGTTTCTCGGTGTCAGCCGCAACGTCAAGGGCAGAAGGGTGCCTCACTTTCAGCTAGTCGTGGGTGGCTCCTGGGAAAACAACGGTAGCGAGTTTGGACTGGCTATCGGAGCCATCCCCTCGAAGCGCGTGCCCGACGCCGTCAAGTTACTCACGCAAACCTTCGCACGGGAACGCCAAGGCGACGAAAGCTTCAAAGACTGGGCGCATCGTGTGGGGCGCCGCCACGTCAAGCAACTGGTCTCCGAACTCGCCGCGGTGCCCTCTTTCGAGACAGAGCCCGAGCTGTATCGTGATTGGGGCGACCCGCGCGTTTTCACCATCGGCGACATCGGCATCGGAGAGTGCGCGGGCGAGGTCATCTCTCCATCACAGTTCGCGTTTGCTGAGAGTGAACGCCTGGTATTCGAGGCCCAATTGGGGCTGGATGAGAAAAAGCCCGACCAAGCTGCCGCCAACGCGCTTTCGGCGATGCTCTCGGCAGCGCGCGCCGTCTGCCTGGAGCAGGTACCGAGCCTGAGCGATGACCCAGAGGCGATAGCCGCATGTTTCGACGAACGTTTGGGCCAGACGGGGCTGTTCGATGCGGCCTCCCCTGGCGGGCGCTTCTCACGCCACTTCGTACGAGCTCGCCGCGCGGATACTCGCAACTTGGATCTCGTCCAGGCCCGCAAGCGGGTGGAAGAGGCCCAACTGTTCATCGACGCCGCGCACGCATTTCACTCGGCGGCTGCGCAACCAGCTGCTCCAACCGCAACGCTATCGGAGTCCCCGTCATGAGCCTCCCACAGAAGCTTCAGCTCACCTTTCGCGCCAACGGCTTCGACCCGAGTCGAACGACCCAAGCGATTGAGATCTTTCACTCGTGGATTACCCGCCGGGCCCTGGATGAAGTCCTGATTGACGTGGCTGATTATCGGCACGTTCCACAGGGGCCTGGCATAGTCCTGGTGGGGCTCGAGTCGAACTACAACCTGAGTAACCCACGAGGACGATTTCAGCTCAGCTGCTTCAATAAGCGTGACGCCGTGTCGAGTGACCCACTCGTGCGCGTGGTGTCTCGCACGCTGCGCGCGTGTCAGCTCCTGCAGGAAGCGTTTGCCGTCCCTGGCTTACGGTTCGACGTCAGCCAGCTGGAGCTGAGCGTGATCGACCGCCGAGCCACCGACTTTGGAGGGTTCGATGCACAGCGCCTCGCGGAAGCGACGCAGCAGCAACTATCTGCCATGTACGGCTCGGCCCCCGTCATCACGCCACTCGAGGGCAGTAGTCGGCCCACACTGAGCGCTCACTGGTCGGCGCCCCAGACCATCTCCGATGTGCTCCAACGGATCGAGTCTGGCGCTGTTGCAGGAGCGCTCTCGTGACGTTCGTCGTGACGTCCAACTGCCAGCGCTGTCGCTATACGGATTGCGTCGCGGTCTGCCCTGTCGACTGCTTTCATGGCGATGCTGAAATGCTCTACATCGATCCCGACGAATGTATCGACTGCGGCGCGTGCGTCCCCGAATGCCCAGTGGAAGCGATCTTTGGCGAAGGCACGATCCCACGCGAAGAAGAGAAGTGGGTGGAGATCAACCGAGAGCGCGCTGCCTCCCTTCCCGTGATCAACAACAAGGAGGATCCTCTGCCTGGGGCGGACGACAACGCGAAAGCCATGGGATTTGCTCCCCCATGAGACTGCGACCGCGCACCGACGCGCTCAGTAGACGTCGTCGAGCCAGTCGAGTAGCGGGTCGAGCGCTACGTTCTCCCAATCGACGTGCGCGTAAAAGTCACTCTCTCCGAAGCTAGGCTGATACTCGATGGTCACATCAGCGCGCGTCAACTTGGCAGCGGTGTCCAGCATCATGGAGTTGAAGCCGAGACCCGCCGAATAAACGAGCACGTCGCCCTTGAACTTGTGGAGACGATTGGTAAACGAAGTGTCGGAACCACCGATGGCGCAATGCGTGTCACGAATGAACGCGATGGGAGCGTAGTTTCCGACGAAGTCACCCCACCCCAAGACTCGGTCCAAGTCGGAATGCGCGAGAGTAGTCGCAATCGGATCGCCGACGAAGCGCACGAAGCCGTCCGTGAAATTGAGCGGATTCGTCGCGTCGGGCAACGTCAACGCGAATAGAAGTGCCTGAAGGTTGGTCGTTCCAGGGGGAAAAACGGGGATGGGGCTGGGACCGCTCGGATCCGTTTCGGCCAACACGAACAAGGTCTTGAACACCTGCACCGAGGCATCAAACGCGACGCCTGAGCTCAGCAAAGCTTCGTCCGCGGTGCAGAATGCGGCGTTTCGGGCTTGGGTGTCGGGATCGTCGCTGTGCAGCGTCCCCTCCCACAAGAAAAGCCCCGCAAACTGCTTGGGGTGCCGATTGATGGTTGCGAGCGCGGTCGACGACCCACCTGAAAAGCCACCGATCACTGGCCGCGACCGAGGGTTTGCGAAGCGCACGAGCTGGCGCACGTACATCGCGTCCTTCACGGCGGTTTCTACACCCCAGTCGACCATCACCGAACAGTCCAGCTCACCCGATTCACACTGTCCTGGCTCTGCGGCTGCCAGACGACTGTCAACCAGCCAAACGTCGTACCCCGCGAGCGCTAGCTGTGGCGCGAAGGCATCTTCGTACGAGCCATCGTCCGTCAGCTCCCAAAACTCGGCGGGGAACCCAAAGGGGGCAAGTAGGATTATCGCTGGGTCGGCTCGATGCCAACCGCCGTGATGATGACCTAGGCTGTGGGCCCCCAAGCAGCGGTTGCGATGGGGCATGCGTTGGATTCGAATGACGTCGAAGCGGTTCAACTCGGCGTGCCCCTGTTGAATCGTCAGGCGCGTTCGCGAGAGCTCGTGACTGGGGTGGTCATGATCGAAACCGACTGGCCAGTAGCCAGTCGCCCCTGCACTCGCCCCCCAGCCCATGGCGCTCATCAGCACCAGTACCAATACATGAACGCCCCGTAACCCCAACGCACCCTTCACCATGAGGTTCAAGTTCCTTGGTTCCTCGCCTCGCGTCAAGTGAGGTATTTAGAAACCAAGAATTGTGTTTCATATCGAGCGGTAGGTGCCTGTGGTTTACCAGGGGCAGTTTCTCCACTAGCCCGAGTGAGCTAGCTGATTCACCACTTCATCAGCTTCCGCGCCAACACGCCCTCTGGGAAGCACTCGGCACCCAGAGGGCTGTTCACTTCATGCGCTACAAGCAGAGATTCGGACCACCGGGCGATGGGCTCATCGCTTGGTACGCGCCAATTCCGTCAGGACAGCGCCCCGCACTCGCGATGTGCTCGGTCCAGTGGTACTCGTCGACGACATTTAGAAATGGCGTGAAGAGCACGACGGAGTCGGCACTACCGAGGCCGTAACCGAGTGCAACCGTCGAACCCGCTGCATCACCAACGAGCAACAGCCCGCCTGCTGGAATGACGGTTCCGCTGGCGAACGTGAAGACGTGGGTCGGGTCGTTGTCAGTGATGACCCAACCGCTGACGTCGACATCCGAAGTTCCAACGTTGAGCAGCTCGACGAAGTCGTCGCCTTGCGAGTTCACTTCGTTGATCACGATGTCGTCTTCACCCGTCACGGCTGGGCACTCGTTGGCCGCGCCGGGCGTTGGCGGCGTCTGAGCGATCCAAGCGCCGAAACCATCGGGACAACGACTCGCAGTTCCGACGTGCTCGAGCCAAGTGTGGGAGTCGACGACGTCACCCAGCGGCGTGTAAAGAATCGCCGAGTCACCCGAGCCGAGACCGTACCCGAGAGGAGCGACAGCCGCCGAGTCGTCTCCGAATACGACTATGGCGCCTGCAGGAAGCAGAGTTCCGTCGGGGATCGCAAACACGTGGGTCTCGTCGTTGTCGGTGATGATCCAACCGCTGAGGTCGACGCTGAAGTCGCCCGTGTTGAGCAACTCGACGAAGTCGTCACCTTGAGAGTTGACCTCGTTGAGCACGACCGTATCGGCTCCGATCACACCAGGGCAGTCGTTCGCGGCGCCGGGTGTTGGGTTTCGTGGTGCGATGAACTCGCCGCTTCCCTCTGGGCAGCGGCTGGCACTGGCCACGTGCGCCCCCCACGTGTGTTCGTCGACGACGTCACCCGCGAGGTTGTACAGGATTGCAGAGTCCGCGCTGCCTAGACCGAACCCAATCTCGACTAGCGCTTCAGCTACGTCACCGATCACCAGGTATTGCCCGGGCTCGATCACGGATCCCAGCGGAAACGCGAACACGTGAGTGTCGTCATTGTCGGTGAACGTCCAGCCGCTAACGTCTACAGCGACTTCCCCGACGTTGAGCAGCTCCACGAAGTCGTCACCTTCCGAATTCACCTCGTTCAGCACGACGTCGGCGTTGCTGCCGGGACACGCGTTCGCGGCACCTGGCGTCGGCTCGGTTGGATCGACGAACGCACCTGCACCGTTCGGGCAACGGCTGGCGCTGGCGACGTGTGACGTCCAACTGTGCTGGCCAACGAGCGTGCCACCCGCCGTCGAAACGACCACCCCGTCACCCGAACCCAGACCGAAGCCCAGGGTCGAAGCGGAGCCAGCCGCATCACCTAGCACGAGGTAACCCCCAGCAGGCACGACGGAGCCGCTGGGCAGCACGAACACCCCGCCGCCCTCGTCTCCGACGGTCCAGCCGCTAACGTCAGCGTCCGTCGCGCTGGAGTTGTACAACTCGACGAAGTCGTCGCCCTGAGAGTTGACCTCGTTGAGCACGACTCCAGCCGTTCCACCGTCGGTGCTCGCGGGCACGTCGATGTCGAGCACGGAGGGGTTCAGCTTCATGAAGAAGTTGAGCGCCTCACCGCCATCGTTGTCGTTGACCACCCATAGGCTGCCAGCGCCGATCGCCAGCCCCTCGATCTTCTCTTGATCGAAACGGAAGGAAGTATCCAGCAGGTCGAACGCCGTGACCTTGTCCACTGGATCCGTGGGGTCGTTGACGGTGCCGCTACCCAAGCGGAAAGTGCGGATCGTCTTGTTGACGGCTTCGCCCGCCCAACCTTGCGCGCGCTCCACGACTGCAAACTGATCGCCACGCACATGAATCAGTTCGCTGAGGAACGTGTTGCCCGCGGCCCCGCCCGGATTGTCGTCGAGCGTGTAGTAGTAGAAGTTCCACAACTTGGAATCCACGTCGTACTCACCAATTCGAGTATTCTGACCCTCGGTGGTGAGCGCCCGCTGAACGGCAACGTAGATTTTCAGACCCCCAAGTGTATTCGGCGTACTGTCGACGACCGTGATGCCCTCGAAACCGTTGCCTCTGACCGTGGACCAGTCGATCGCGTTGGGTTCGTCACCACACGGCAAGTCGACGATACCACCATCAGCGTACGTCGAATCCAAACGCCCCGTAGCATCGAAGAACAGGATTCGGTTACTGTTCACTGAACCCACACAACTCACGCTCCCACCATTGGCGGAGGTGCCCTCGCTCGCGACGATGTAGCCACCTTCTGGATTCGTCACCAAGCCTTCGGGATCGTAGCCCGTCAGCGGGTTTCCAGACTCGTCAGCCAGCGTCAGCTCTCGAACCAGTTCGAGCTTGCGCGAACCGTGGTCGACCCAAAAGGACCAGATGCGCTGGGAATCGAAGGCATTGTCGGGAGTGGCAAGCAGCAAGCCGCTGCTCGCCTCGTATGCCAAAGCGCCGATCGCGCCGTAGGGCGTGCCCGTCGAGTGCGTGTCGTAGACGTCCGCGCCATGCCCCACGTCGGCAGGGTTCTGCACAGACTCGTAAATCCACAGGCCACCTCCCGTTCCGTCACCTTCGCCGCTAACGACGACCAGGTTGCGATCGGGCAAGGTCACCGCGCCCTCGGGTCGCATGGGCGCGCCGAGCAGCTGCTGAATCACGGGCGCGCTCGGCGTGCTCATGTTCACGACGAACAACGCCGCGTTACGTTCGCCCAGCATGAAAGCGTAGTCCACGCCCCCGAACACGCCAGTCGCACATCCTTCGATTTCGATACCGCGGTCTGCTGAACGGCCTTCGGGATACGCGCCTGCACGAATCGCTGCGAACTCGGCGGCGTCCCCCGAATCGTAGACGCGCTCGCCGTCGATCGTGAACACGGAGAACCCACGCCCACCTGACTCGAAACCCATGTAGCTGCCGTTCTCCGTATCCCCTTCGTTGGCGGTGACGAAGTGCACTCCGTCCGAGAGTAAGCAAACCGAGTCGGGCTCGAGGGTCCCCTCGAAGTTGGGGTCCGTGAATTGAACCTCGCCGTTACTCGTCAGATCCGCGAACTCGTGGGGCGATGTACCAGCGTCGATGTAGCGAACGACGCTGTTGCTCGTGAGATCGATCACCGCGATCACGTTGTTCTCTTGGAGAGAGACGATCGCCGTGCTGCCGTCAGCGGTGATGTCGACGAACTCTGGCTGCGGATCTCCGACCAACTTGCCGACGTCCGGCGCCAGGGCGATCGTGGTCACGCTCGAGCTGCTCGGATCGGCGTAGTCGACTTCGATCACCTGCACGCTACCAGGACGCGCCTGTTCGACGCCATTGTTGTCGCCATCTTCCTCGTCCTCGATCGCAACCACGATCTTGCTGCCGTCTGGTGTCAGCTTCAGACTGTCTGGCCCCACACCGATCGACAGCGTGCCAGCGATCGCGAACGTCTCCAGATCGATGAATGCGAGCGCGCCGGGGTCGGCGCTCGCGACCGGGTCCGTGGTGTTCTTGATCGCGACGACCGCGTATCGTGCGTCAGGAGTGACCGCAACGGCAGTAGGCTCACCGCTCGGAACGACGCCCGCAACGTCGACGGTGCCCAGATCGACAGGCTGCTTGGGATCAGCCAGGTCGACCAGCCCGATCGTCTGTTCACCCGCGGAGGTGTACGCCAACGTCAGCCCATCGGGTGTTGCTGCAACGATCTCCGCAACTGGACCACCACTCGCCGTAAACTTGGAAACCAGGCGAAAGCCAGCCACCCCAGCCGCGCCATCGCGACCATCCTTGCCGTCGACGCCATCCTTGCCGTCGACGCCATCCTTGCCGTCGACGCCATCGGCCCCGTCGACGCCATTGGCCCCGTCGACGCCATCGGCCCCGTCGACGCCATCAGTTCCGTCCGTCCCGTCAGCACCGTGCGCCCCGTCACAGACGTACGCGGTTTCGGTGACCTCGTGAGAATCGAGTCGACCGTTTCGGTTCTTGTCCAAGCCCATGTCGATGCGGACGCCACCTTCCGCGCAGTTGCGGCCCGGGCGTTCGTCGCGCAAATTGGACAGCAGTTGGTCACTGCGAAGCAGCGAGATCAGCGTGCCCACGGGGTCGATCGTAGGTTTGAAGAAGCTTTGGCGATCCAGCTGCAACGCCTCGGCGTTTTGCTGTTCGTTGTCGACCTCAGGCAGGGGAGCATCGTTCCCGCATGCCAGCAGGCTGGTCGCGGCAGCGCCCACGCCAAGCCAGGTTAGCGTCGTTTTCATCAGAGTCCTTTCACCGCCCGGGGGTGGGCGTTTTTCGAGGACCGGACGCTGGCGGTATTCGAGTGCGGGCCGCGTTACACCTCACCGAACTCTGCGTGCCGAACGACGATTCTTCGTCGGACTACAAAAAAAAGCAGCCTGGCAACTCCCTATCCAGCACCCCCGAGCCGAACAGGGAGCCACCAGGCTCCCCCCATTGTGTGTAGCTGGCTACGGCGACTCAGTCCGTCAGCTTTACCGTCAATCGTCACAATGCGTCGGTTCCAGCGACTCTGCAGAAACACCTCGAGTGCGCGTAGCTCACTCGAATGGGTGATCATCCCGTCAGTGTTTCTCGGGAACCCGCCACCACGCGAGGCGCGACTCGGGAACTTTCTCCAACGTTCTTGGGCACGAATCGCCCTCGTGAGGGCCTCGCCACGCCACATGAACGCACTCGAATCAGTGAACAAAGGTGCAAGCGTCTGAGCATCAAACGCTCGATCTAATCGGCGTCACAGCAAGCCCCGGGCCGAACACGTCACTGAGCGGGCCGTCGGCCTCGACCCACGAACGCTGGGTCGCCAAGGAACACCCGCCGCGGCGGCGCGCCCCTGGAAGCCTGATCCCCTGAGGTCCTACCCGTCCTCGCACAGCCTCGTTCAGCGTTCAGGGCTCCGTGCACTTCCCCATACAGGATGCGTTGCCAATGCGTCACTCGGCGGCAGCGTGGGCGTTTTCGGAGGACGGAGTCACCACGAACAATCCCTTCACGTCTTCCACGATGATGTAAAGCGCGGGAACCAGCAAGAGCGCGATCGCTGTAACGAACAACGCGCCAAAGCCCAAGCTGATCGCCATCGGGATCAAGAAGCGAGCCTGCCGCGAGGTCTCGAAGATCATCGGCAATAGCCCGAAGAACGTCGTGAGCGACGTGAGCAAGATGGGACGAAAACGCCTCGCGCCTGCATCGATCACGGCGTCCCACGCCGAAGCGCCTTGCTTGCGGTACTGGTTGACTGCATCCACCAAGACGAGTGAGTCATTTACCACCACACCAGACAGCGCGATGATCCCGAGCACGCTGATGAAGCTCAGCTCGTAACCCATCAGCATGTGCCCCATCACAGCCCCAAAAACACCGAAGGGGATCGCCGCCATCACGATCACGGGTTGAATGTAGCTCTTGAACGGCACGGCCAGCAGCGCGAAAATCACGAACAGAGCGAACAGGAAGTTGGGACCGAGCGAGCTGAAACTGTCAGCACGCTCACGCTGCTGACCTACGAGCGTCATGTTGATTCCCGGGTACTGTGCTCGCAGCTCAGGGAATACGTCGCGTTCCAGAGACTCCAAGACGGGGCGCGACGAAGCCACGCCCGACATGAGTTCAGCCGAGACGTTGACGTTTCGACTACCATCTTCGCGAGTGATCGCTGTCGGCGCCTGACCTCGCGTGAAGTCGGCAGCATATGTGAGCGGCACGAAGTTACCACTGGGCGTCGCGACCGTCAGTTGCTCGAGATCGTACTCGGAGCTGCGCTGCTCTTCGGGGAGACGCACCCGCACCTTCACTTCGTTGCGACCGCGTTGTTCGCGCAGCGCCTCAGCGCCGAAGAACGCAGAGCGCAGAGCTCGCGCGATGTCGCTGCTGGTGAGTCCGAGTCCCAGTGCCTCACGCCGCAACGAAAAGTCGAGCTGCGGTTTGCCCGCCGCGTAGGTGTTGTCGATGTTGGTCAGCGATGGATATTCACGCAGGCGCTCCGTGAGTTGCTCGGACGCCTCAGCCAACACCCGCGTGTCACGGTGACTGAGTTGCACGTCAACCGCTTTGCCCGCGCCAGGTCCCGAGGCCGCGCTGATGGTCAAGGCCTCCACACCAGGAATCGGCGGCAACTTCGCGCGCCAAGCATCCGCGAACGCTTGACTGGAGAAGTCTCGCTTTTCGGATCCGACTAAGCCCACTTCGATCGTCGCTAGATGGCTACCCGCTGCCGCAGGGCTCGCGCTGGGCCCCTGTCCGCGCGCCGCTTCACCCACGAGGGTGAACGAGCCGACCTTGATTGAGTCACCGCCAAACTCCGCCACGGTTTCTTCGCTGGCTTGCTGAAGCACACGCGCGACCTCCGACGTACGTTCGACGGGCGTGCCGTAAGGTAAGCGGACACTTGCCGTCACGATGTCTCCCTCGAGTACGGGAAAGAACGCGAACGGCACTACCCCGCTCTTGACCAGCGTGGCGCATATCATCAGACAGGCGACGCCAAACGCCGTAGCCGCGTAACGCCAGCGCAACACACTCGCGACCAGCGGCCGATACACGCCGCCGATGAACCGTTCGAGCGCGCCACTGACCACTCTCTGCAGCGCGTCGATCGGACGAAAGACGATCGACAACACCGGTCCGAAGGTCTTGCTCCAAAAACCGTCAGCTTGTTCTTCGTGCGCCAGGTGTGCAGGCAAGATGAAGAACGACTCGACCAATGAGACGAACAGCACCGCCATCACCACCACGGGGATCAGGCTCATGATTTTTCCCATCACCCCAGGGATGAACAGCAGCGGCGCGAATGCAGCGCAAGTCGTGAGGATCGAGAAGGTGACGGGCACCGCCATCTCTCGCGCCCCTTCGATGGCCGCTTGCAACGGGGGCATGCCCTCGAGTCGTTTGCTGTGAATGTTCTCCGCGACGATGATCGCGTCATCGACGACCATACCCAGCGTCACGATCAAAGCGAACAACGTGACCATGTTGATGGACGCGTTCGCCGACCCCATCAGGATGAACGCTCCCAAGAATGAAATGGGAATGCCGAGCGCAACCCAAAACGCCAGTCGTCGCCGCAGGAACAACGCCAATGTGACCAACACGAGCAACAGCCCGCTCTTGGCGTTTCTCACCAGCAAGTCGATGCGCGAACGCAGAAGTTCCGAATCGTCGTCCCACACCGCCACGGACACGGTGTCCGGCAATTCTTCGTCGAGACGCTCGGCGTACGCCTTGACCGCGTCGGCTACGGCCATCGGTGTCTCGTCACCCACGCGGTAGGCGGTCAGACGCACGGAGGTTTGCCCGTTGAAGAACGACGCTTGGTCGGTGTCTTCGTAACCGTCGACGATGGTGGCGATGTCGCTGAGGCGAATTTCTTCCGTACTCGTCGGGCTGCGCAGCATGATGTCGCCGAAGTTGCTGCCGCGCTTTCGGCGGTCCGCCACGCGCACCAAAAGCTCGCCGCCCTTGGTCTCGATACCGCCGCCAGGAAGCTCGACTGACGCCGCTCGCACCTGCTGCGCGATCTGTTCTAGCGAGAGCCCGTACGCTTCGAGCCGCTGCCTCGGTACCTCGATGCTGATCTCGAGCGGCCGGACCCCGACCAACTCGACTTGAGTGATCTCGGGCATCGACAGCAGATCGTCGCGCGCCTTCTCCGCGACGTCGTGCAACATCGCCTCTTCGATGTCGCCCGAAAAGATCATCGATATCACGGGCCGCTTGCGCGACATGAGTGACACCGTGGGCTCCTCGGCATCCAGCGGAAACGTCTGGATGCGATCGATGGCGTTCTTGACGTCCGCGAGCACCTTGTCTGGGTTGGCGTTGAGCAGTAGCTCGATACTGATGTTGCCCGCGCCCTCAGCCGCGACTGACTTCAAGCGTTTGACGCCATCGAGACCGCGCACTGCTTCCTCGACAGCCAGCACGATGCCTTGTTCGATCTCGCTCGGACTGGCGCCAGGGTACGTGACCGTTACGGAAACGACATCCAGATCGAACTCGGGAAACACCTCTTGCTTGAGCGACCAAGCCGAGAGCAGACCCCCGACGATCGCCACCAGCATCAGCAAGTTGGCGGCGACGGAGTTGCGCGTCATCCAGGCGACGGGCCCGGACGCCTGCGTCGACGACTCGGATCCGCTCGAATCGACGGACGACATCAGTTCGCCTTGGTTCCTTCGCTGACTGCCGCTTTGGACCCCGCGGCGATCTTGGGCTTCGCAGGCTGCTGTGGTTCAGCCGCGGCGTTCGATTCAGGCTCCGCCTTACCCGACTGTGCTGACGGCGCTGCCGCTTCAGCATCTTCCGCGGAGGCAACTTGTTCTTCGACGGGACTGGGCTTCGAGGCAGCGACAGCAGCGGTCTTGGTGACTTCCATTCCCGTGATCGGTGCCGAGAGCCGCGTGGTGACGAGTTCTTCGCCGTCCTCGAGACCTTCGGTGACGTAGAGGTGGTCGGCGTCTCCCCACGCGGAGCTCAACTTTCGCGGGGCGATGGTCGAGTCCGCCTGGGCGATCCACACGGTGTTCCCCTCGTACACGGCAGAGCGCGGAACTTGGAACACGCGCTCGAACTCCTGCCCTTCGATGGCAACCTGTACGTGCGCGCCAGCGAGCAGTGGCAACCCCAACTTCGGATCGATGGCGCCCGAAATCGACACCACGACTTGCGCTCGTCGCGTGCGCTGATCGAGCTGATCGACCAAACGTGACACCTGCCCCGTTCGCTCGATGGCTTTGCCATTCGCCAAACGTTGCGAGACCGTGGCGTTCGACCCTTGCTCGGCATTGACGCCCGGAATCTGCAACAAGGCCAACTCCTCCACGGGAACCGAAACCATCACCCACATCTCACCCGTGCCGATCAACTGCGCCAACTGCGATTGGGGCCCCACGACCTGCCCGATGTCGACGCTTTCGGAGACCACCGTGGCGTCGAACGGCGCATGCAGACTGGTGCGTGAAAGGCTGAGCTTGGCGCGATCGAGCGTGCTTCTTCCAGCCTCTAGATTCGCCTCGGCTGCAGCCGCTTGGCTGTCGCGAGAGAACAGTGGTGAAGGCGCGCCTTCTTCGCCCAACACCTGCCACTCGTGGCGTGCGAGCTCGGCCTGCGCCTGCTCGAGCTCGACCTGCAACGCTGCCGAGCGCAAGTTGCCCTGCTGTTGTTCGACCGCCAGCTTGTAGTCCCTGGGGTCGATGCGAACGAGCAGCTCGCCTTTCTTGACGTGCCCACCCGGCACCATCGATGGCGAAAGATAACGCACCTCGCCCGTGACCTGCGGGATCAAGACGATCTGTTGGGCTGGGGTGACCAAACCCGTGGCTTGGACGCTGGCCTGCTGGGCTTTGCCCTCGACGGTCATGACCTCGACCAGCACGGGCTGCTTGGGAGCGGCCTTACGCTCCACTTGGGGCGCCTGAGTGGCGATCCAACGAGAGATACCAAAGCCGCCACCGAGGATCAGGAGCGGCAAGAGAAAGCGCAGAATCGTGGTTTTCATCGAGTCTCGGGCTCCAGTGCCATGAAGCGGCCGGGCCACGCCACGGCTTTGTGCCCCCACCAAGGCAACGCAAGTGCGCGGCGCTGATTCCGTCCTCCACGACACACTTCGATACGGTGCGACGCGGCAGGACTCCGCCTAGTCCGCCCCCGCACGGCACCTCACCAGAGCTCATAAGACACTGAAATCACAATCGTAACCCGTTGAACCCTAGGGTCAGCATCCAACTTCGCGGGGCGCCGATGGTGACATGACGCTCGGGTAACGCGGACGGCGTGGCCTCGGCGAAATTGGATGCGTACACGAACTCACCGTCCGTCCAAGCCGCGTCGAACAAGTTCTCCGCGTCGAGACGGAGTTCGAACGCGGACCAGCGCAGCCATAGCGAGAGATCAGTGAGAGAAAACCCAGGGTTTACCTCCGCGTACGGCAGCGGCCGCTGCCAAACGAGCTGCTGCCCCCATCCGTAACCGCCGACGAGCGTGTGGCCCGACCACTGGGTGAGGGCGTGCGCTCGTTCGAGATCGCAACGCGCCACCAGCCGCGGCACGTAGGGAATCGACTGACCCGCGCTGAATCGTTGGTCGGAAGCAGTGAACACCGACTCGGTGAAGGTGCCGCCACAACTCGACGCGAGTTGTCGGGTGATTGTCGTAAACTCCACGGCAATGCCGCTGCGGCGACTGCTCGGCGCGCGCTCGTTGCGTGACGTGGTCTCATCGAACACCAGGTCGTCTTCGAGCCAACTCGAAAAGGCACTGAGTGACGCACTGAACCTGCGGCCCGACGAGTAACGCGTACCAACTTCAGCAGCAGTGACGCGAGTGAACGGCGTTGCCTCACCGTCTCCCAGGCTACGCGCTTGGGGAGAACGAAACCCGCGTGCACCAGCTACCTGCAAGCGCCAACCGGGTGCCAAAGCTACGTCCGCGCCCAGCTTCGGCCCGACGTGCACGCCGTGCGACTCGCGCGTGACGTCGGCGAGCGCGTCGGCGGTCTCGAACCACAGCGCGTCAGCTCGCAAGCCTGCGTGAACCACCGTGCGCGGCACGCCGTGGAGCGAAAGCCCCGTCCACAGCGCCGCACGCGTCGCAGCAACGTCGGCGTCGACGACGCGCGTGGGCAAGCTGCCCACGACCTGTGATTGGTCGATCGAATCGTGTTGTGCCGAAACGCCCACGCGCCATTTGTCTTGGTCGGTGAAGAGCGGCACTCGACGTTGGTGCTCACTCGACAACCCGAACGTCGTGGCGCGATTGGACTGAGTCGTCAAATCCGTCGTCGGGTTGAACAACGCGCCCGTGTAGTTGTAGCTCATGCCGAGCTGGCGCCGCACGACGTAGGGGGTCAGGCGCGTCTCGCCGTCGGCGTGCACCCAGGTCATCTCGCCGACGAGCTGGGCGCGCATCGAATGACCACCCTGGTTGGGATCGTAGCTCGCACCGCGCCCGATCAGTCCTCGGCGCAAGTCGTCCAAGCGCAACACGCCTGGCGACTCGAACTCACCTGCGTAATAGCCGCCCATCACGCGCCACGCCGTGCGTGAGCTCAACTCACCCGTCGCTTGAGTGAGCAAGCTGACGCGCCGCGAGGCACGGCGAACGCCGAACCCATCGCTGTCGTAGAGTTCGACGGCGGTAAAGTCGCTCTCGGGACGCGCCTCTGGGCGAAACGCGAGCAAAGCTCGCCGCTGCCCGAAACTCCCCAGCCCCGCTTTCGTCGAGATGCCGGGCGTAGGATAACCCAGCCGATAGCGTGCACTGCCCGCCACCGCAAAGTCTCCCTGCTCGGGGTCGAACGGCCCAGCGAGCAGTTCCAGCTCTTGTACGGTCTCGGGGATCACGAAGTGCAGGTCGGCGTAACCTTGTCCGTGAACGTTACTGACCTCGTTGACGGGCACGCCTGCGACCGTGACCTCGAGATCCTGACCGTGAACGGCGTCGAACCCGCGAAAGAAGAGCTGATGCGCTTTACCCTCGCCGCTGTGTTGCGTGAGGAACATGCCCGGCAACGTACGAAGCAAATCGCTGCCCGTGCCGTGAGGTGCGGCAGACAGTAGCCGTCGATCGCGCGTCAGGCGCCCTGCAGTGGCAGGCCGCGGCCGCCCGCGCACCACAACCTCCACCCGAGTGTCGTCCTCGACTTCTGCCGCTGCGTTTTCGGGTGACGTCGCGGTGGCCGCACGGTCACCCGACGCGGTGACTTCTTCAGCGTTCGTCGCGTCGTTTTCCGAAGACGACGCGGGCGCGGCGTCTGCCGCGCGCCCCTGCGCGGCAATTCCGATCGTCGCGACGACGACCAACGCGCCCGCCGCGCGCGTCAACGTAGCTTGGCCGAACAGTGTCCTTCACCGTCGAAATGACCGAGGCTAGTCGTCGAGGCTCGGACGAAGTCACCCAAGGTATCGACGTCGAACGCTCCGACGCCGTACGAACCCAGATCGCTGGACAGTTCACTCAGCAACACGTCATCCAACTCGGCCAAAGTAACATCGCCATCGCCGTCCGTGTCCGCCTGAGCCAGCGCTTCGAAACGAAGTACGGCGTCTTCTGCCGCCAGGTCGTCGTAAAAAAGGTGATCGCCGTGGACCGTCAGCTGATGCGTGTCGCTGCCGCCGTCACTGATGACGATGCCGCGCGTCTGTTGTCCGTCGCGTACGTCCACGCAGTCTTCGTAACGCGTCTCGCCGTCGAAACCCCACGAAAATGTGAACTCGCGATCGCCGTTCGTGACCGTCCCGGACGCGAAGACGGAATAGGAGTTGTCTTGCATCATCTCCAGATCGTCTGCGCTGGCGCTGCCATGGCGCTTGGTGTCGTCGTCCGCCTGGGGAATTTCGTACCCGACGTTCTTCCACTGCCCCGCCTCGAGTCCGTCGAGCCGTCCCACGTCGTGGGGTCCCGAGCTAGTCAAGTCGTACAGCCGCGTCTCGCTGAGCTCGCCGCCGACGTCACTTCCGTCCGCGACCACGACGTTGCCGATCACGACCAGGAACTGATCGTACTTCGCGCTCCAACCATCTTCGAACTCATCTTCCGGGATCTCGTCTTCGATGTATTCCTCACCCCACACTTCGAACTGCACGTCGCCCTGCTCGGCGGCGCACGCGGGCAGCCCCAAGAGCAAGAGCGACCCCAAAGAAAATGCCAAACCAAGCTCGCGGGTCGTAGTCTGTCGTTGTTTGCTCATGTCAGTTCGTCGTAAGTCACGTGGTACGCAACGGCTTTGAGAACGCCGCGCACGAAAGCGTTTTGGGGTTGGGTGTCCGCTTCGAAATGCAGCGGCTCATCGTCATCGTCGGTAGGCGTCAGCTGCGAAAAGTCGACTTGGTCGAGCCACACACTGGGCGACGCGGAAAACGTCATGCGACCATCACTGTCGATGAACCCGTCGTCGAGCGGGACGCCGGGCACCTCGGGCAGGTCGCTGGCGCTGTTGAGCAGTTCGTCGAGCGCTGCCATCGCCTCGAAACGAATCACTTGGTCATCCTTCGCGGCTCGTCCCGAGACATACACCGCCGCGTCGTGGGCATCCAACTGTCCGAAGCGCAACACACACGAGTGCGCGTCACCCGTGACCCCTGGCCTTCGGGTCAGCCTGCGTGACTCGCCGAGCAGGTCGAGGCTCTTGGGCTCGTCCATCTCTCCCAGCGTGTCCCCCGCCGCGTAGTGCCCCGGGTGAGCATGCGCGACCGACACCCACGAAAGGCGCGACACGCTACCGCCAACGGGATCGCCCGTGACGAAGTAAAGATGGTCGATCCCGAGCTCGACCGCATCCAAAGTGATTTCGTAACCCTGGGCGCTCTCGAACGGGGTCAGCGTCTCGGTCCCCAACCAAGTTTCGATGGTCACGCGACGTTGCTCCCCAGGGTTACTAGCGCAGGAACTCAGCCCCGCAGAAACTGCAGTAGCGGTAACTCGAGCGCCAAACGCACCACCGCACAGCAACAACCGCCTGCGAGAAAGCACCGCCACGTGTGGTGGAAGTCGACGTGGCGGCGACAAATCAGAGAACGTCCAGCGGCGGCCCATGGGGGCGCGCACGCTGCCGAAAGCCGCAGCGTACGTCCAATCGACGCGACATTGTGCCGCGTTTGGTCTGGCCTTCGGACCCGTACGTCGCAAAGGCAGCCGGGCAGAAGTCTCGGCCGCGCGAAACCTCAGCCGCGTAAGGCGTCAGCCGCGGCCGCGACTGAGCTTGCGCTGGAGCGATCGTCGATGCAGCCCAAGCCGTTCAGCCGCATGCGTGATGTTGCCCGCGCAGTCTGCGAGGACGCGCTGAATGTGCTCCCACTCCGCGTCCGCCAGGGTGGGGCTGCGCGTGCTGTCGTCCGCCTTGGGCTCGAACAGGTCGCTGCCGTGGCGGAACGCCGCGAGCAGATCGTCGGCGTTGGCGGGCTTGCTCAGGTAATCTTTCGCACCTAGCCGTACGGCTTTCACGGCGGTGGCGATGCTGCCGTAACCCGTGAGCATCACGACCTGCGCGTCGGGCGCGGCACGCAATACGTCGCGCAACAAGCTGAGCCCGTCATCCGCCCCCAACATCAAGTCGATCACCGCGTATTCGGGAGCTCGATCGGCCACCAGCTGCATCGCGCTTTCATGGTCGCTCGCCCCGACCGCCGAAAAGCCGCGGTCGGCAAACGCGCGGACCAGGTACTTGGTGAACGTGGCGTCGTCATCGACGACCAAGATGTGAGCGCTGGGTTTCATCGATCGTGAGCGGGCGCGAGCTAACGCTGCGCCATCAAGTCAACTCTGCTTCACCCAGTGATGCAAGCGCCGAAGACGGCGAAAGCGCGCGGGGCACCCGCAGCCGCGCGGTCGTCCCCCAATCGCCCGACGATATTTCCAAGGTGCCACCCAAGCGATCGACGATCGCGCGCCCCAAAAACAAGCCGACCCCCATGCCTTCGCTCTTTCGTGAGAAGGGTTTTTCGCCGACCCGATTCAGGTCGGACGCGGAAAGCCCAGCGCCCGAGTCCGTTATCTGCATCGACCAAGACGTTTCATCTGCATCTGCTCGAAGCTCGACGCGCGAGTTGGCGGGTGCGGCGTCGAGTGCGTTGTCGAGCAAGCTCTGCGTGACCGAGAGCAACAAGCGACGCGGAATGTTCGCCCGCGTGCCCGCCGCATCAGCACCCACCTGCACGCTGATGCGATCGGGGGCGGTGGCCGCGTCGCGCGCCTCACTGAGAAACTGTTTCAGCGACAGCTCGACGCTGGGTTCGCGCCCCGTGGAGCGCGCGTCGTTGGTCATGTTGCCGAGCACTGCGCGACAACGTTCGAGTTGTTCACAGATCACGGATAGCTCTTCGCGCACCTGATCGCCCCACTCGCTCGACTGGGCTCGGCGTTCGAGTTCGCTCGCCACGACGGAAATCGTCGAAAGGGGCGTACCCAACTCGTGTGCCGCACTGGCAGCGAGTGTCCACAACTCCGCCAAGCGCGCGTTACGTTCTAGCTCGGCGCGCAAACCATTGAGCTCCGACTCACGCTGATCGAACGCCCAGCGCGCCACGTAAACCACGAGCACGACGAGCACGAGCGTAGCCAACCACAACTCACGCACGTGCAACCACAAGTGTTCGGACGGCGTTTCGATGGTCGGCTCGGGATGATGACTGTGCTCACCCGCGCCGTGCGTGTGATCGAGCGAGACGGGCGCGTGCGCCAGCGCAGTCAGCAAAAGCGCCACCAGCACGAGCCCGCACAGCCGCCACAGCACACCGCGGGGCACGACGGCCGAAGCGATCACCAGCAGCAGCACATACCCGAGCACCAACGGCGACGCGGGCCCGCCCATGGCAAACAGCAAGAGCGTGAGCAAACCCACGTCCGCGAATAAGAGCCACGAGGTGACTCCTCTTGCGCGCGAGGCAACACGACGTAACGACGCCGCCAGATTGGTGAGCAGCCCCGCCCCCACGACGATCAACGCCAGCGATTGATCGAACTGCACGCGCGCCAACTGCTGCAAACTCGAGACCAGCAGCAGCAAGCCCAAGTACGCCACCCAGCGCACACGCACCAACCAGCGCAAATTGACGCCATCAATCGGGCGCATGTCCAAACTGCCAACGCGTGAGATGCGCGACCCTATCACGCCACCACGCAGCAAGCGCCACTCGCGACGCACCCCGCGCAACCCTGCGAAAAGCGTCAGTTGCTGGGTCGCGCGGAGGGTCAGCGACCCCCGGCAGCCGGGAACACTGCTCAGGCCGGGTTATCAAACCAAGCCTGCGCATCACTGTGCAACCGAGGGGTCGACGGATTCTAGCTTCGAGTGAAGTTCGGAAGCCGGGCTACGTCGCGAGGTCCCCCCCGGCGTTCGACTATGAGTCGGGCCTGACGTCAACCGGTCGGGGTTCTTTTTTT
>CBFGUG010000034.1:0-74004 GCA_965651905.1 uncultured bacterium
CCACTGCGCCCACACCACTGCGCCCACACCACTGCGCCCACACCACTGCGCCCACGCGGCAACACGCGCTGGCCGTGTGGTTGATGGTGACGTTCGAGCTCGGTGGTCTAGCGAGAGAACCTACTCTCCGATCTGCGGCGTTTGACCACTGACGGACATGCCCAAGAACCGCAAAGCGTCTTCGTTGGCTGCTTCGACGTCGAACACGACGAAGTGCCCATCGTCGTCACTCGAGGGTCCGTACTGACGCACTCCAGCGGTGTACTCGGTGTTGTCTGGCCCATGGGTGAACGACGACGCGAACGGGAACTCGCTCTCCTCTTCGCCCAGATCGTCGCCGCTCCCCGCGGAGCTGTGAGCCTGGACCACGGAAAGGTCTGCTGCTTTGGCGAAGATCGCCATGGTTTGCGGTGGCGAATAGGAATCATTCAGACCGTAGGTTTGAAACACGTGTTTCGGAGGCAGCTCTCCGACGGGCTGCCTCGAAATCTGCAGCGCGAAGTTCAGCGGATCGGCAGGGTCGATGTGCTGCTGAATCAAAGAGAGCACGGGGTGATGGTCTTCTTGTGGCAACGAGCCCGCGACGATTCCCCGCGCCAGATCGATTTCCACGCCGTCGCTGACGACCAACGGCACTACGGACTTGATGTTCACGGGCTCAGTCTTGCTGAGCAGTGAGTGCATCAGGCTGGCGCCGTGTCCGCTGAGCACGGTCGCTTTGTAGTGGGGAGAATACGGTAAACCCAGGCTTCCGTGCATCGAACCTTGAGAATGCCCGAAGAACACGATTCGCTCGGGGTCGATGCTGATGGCAGCGTCTCCCGACTCCTCGGGGGAGATGTCGAGGGACGCGGCGAACCTCCCCATGGAGATCACGTCAGCGGCGCCTTGCAGGGGGTTACCACGCGCCGCAGCTGGATTGAGAAAGTTGAAGAAGAGGTTCTCGGGGGACTCCTCTGAATCGCCCCGACGCGGCCCGTGTTGAACCTGGTCGTAGCCGAGCACGGCAAACGACACCTCTCCGTCCGGGGTCACCGCATTCGTCAGGGCGCGAGCCACAGCGGTGTTGGTGACATGGCCACGAAACGACCCCCCAGTGCCGTGGGCGTACACGACCAGCGGCCAACCATCAGCGGGCTGTTCACCTTTGGGCACCGTGAGCGACAAGCACACCTCTTCCGAGCGGACTGGGCCACTGCTGTCGATTGAGCCGCCCTCCTCCATGTAGGGTGGCGTGCCCTCTTGGAAGATCGGCAGCTCGACCAGCCCGTGGTACTCGTCGAACGTCGAGTCCCCGTCACCGCACGCGCGACTGCCTTCGGCCTGCGGACACGGCGACTCAGACTCGCCGTCGCAGAGTACCCAGTCGCTCGCCGTAGGGACTTCCGTGTCGAGCACGCTGGCGGCCAAGTCTGCCATTGGTTCGCGCACGGGACCCACGGTGACGACGGACGCCACCAGCACGTCGTCGGGATCGATCTCCTGTGCTTCGAGGTACGCGCGGAACGGCGCGTAGCGTTCGTGGGCGGCCGCCAGGGTAGCGTCCGATGGCACCGCGTTTCGCAGCATCGCCTCGAAGTTCGGTGAACGTTCGATCGGGTCGCCGTCTTTAGTCCTGCCGATTGAGCTGAGCCAGATCGCGTAGGTGTGACCTGGTTCCATGGGTGAGCCGTCGCTGCGTCTCACGGACAGCATGTTGTGACAGACGTAATTGGTGCGGCCGCTGAAGTACTTGTAGCGGATCCCGGACGTGCGGACCGACTCGGGGTCGGTGATGTCGGCCCACTCGGCGCCATCGCCATCGTTGAAGCTGTCGAGGTCGATGCGTCCCGAGAAGCGGAACGTCACGGTGCCGTTGGTGCCCCAGCCGCGGCTGCCATCGATCGCTCGGACGTAAGGGGCGATCGGATCGACACCCACGACGGGGCTTACACCCGGGGTCGGAAAATCGGAAACCTCGACGCGGCCGCTCGAACTCATCAACACGTCATTCGGAAACGGGAGTCGGAAGTAATCGAACTCCTCGGCGTCGGGGGCGCCAGGGATCTCGAAGTAGGCACGGATGTCGTCTTCGCTCGGCTCTTCGCACTCGACGCCCGGCCACACCTCGGGGACGGCGGCGGGCGCCCCTGGCGCGGGTGAACACATACTGCCTCGTCCTTGCGAACTCACACAAGCGAGGCCCGCGGCGCAGTCGTTCGAACTCGCGCATTCACCCCCCATCGCAACGTCGCCAGCAGGGATACACTGCGTCGACAGGTTGACCACGCCACAACGCAAGCCCGGGCCGCACTCGGCGGCGCTCAGGCAGTGATCTCTCTCTTGGCCGTCGCCGAACGGAGCACAAACGTTGTCGACGCACTGACCTTCAGCACATTCGAGGCTCAAGATACAGTGATCACCGAGTTCGGTCTGCCCTTCTGCGACGCACACTTCGTCATCGCAGTTCAGCCCTGCACGACAGGGCGCAGCGTCACTACATTCGTCGCCCAGACGACCACCTTCGATGAACTCTTGCGGCAAACTGTCGGGCAAAGCTGCGACCACGGCCGCTGGTAGCGAGGTTCCGTCGTCGGCCGACCCCGCCTCGACGACGGGCTGTTCGTCATCGTCGTCGTCGTCGTCATCATCGTCGGTAGGCAAGTCTTGCGCAGGTGGGCCCGCTTCGAACTCGACACAGCCCAACGAGGGCAAGCAAGACATCACGAAAACCCCAAGTAGTCTCAGCATTCATTCGCTCCCAACAGTCGCTTCACTCGACACTGCGCTCCCCTCAGACGCGGTCGCTGACAGGCTAACAGACTCACGTCTCATCGGGATGCGAAACCGCAGCGTCGGCGCGTTCGAGAGCCGCCCATCAGTGAAGTCCGTTCGGAAGTCCCGCGCTGCACCGAAACGCTGTCGGTGTATGGCAATCGTCCCGCGGGCTGCATCGAGCCCCAGCACACCGCGCAGGGGCTACGCGGAGGGTTGCTCAGGCTGCAACACAGGCTCATTCGCAGCTCTTTCCGACATTCTTGCCCGTTTTCGGGTAGAAAATGTGACGTCGAAGGCAACATCTGGCATGTTGCCGCCATGCTCGATCCCATCGCGGATGCGACCCAACGGTTAGTGGTCCTGCTCGGGCTGCCCGAGCGGGACGCGCGTCGGGCGGTTGGCGAGACCCTCGACTGCTTTCGATGGTCAGTCGACGACTACATCAGACAGCGCCATCGCGAGCTCCAAAGCCAGGGCGTTGGCAACGAGCACATCTATCAGCGACTTGCTGACGAGCTGGGGGAGCTGCGCTTCGTTGCTCCCGACCTGAGTGCGCGTCAACTGCGCCGCCGAATCTACGGGTGAAAGGGACAGACAAATGTGTGGAATCATGGGTTACGTGGGGAGTCAGCAGGCCTGGCCGGTCGTGCTCAGCGGTCTCAGGCGACTCGAATACCGCGGCTACGACTCCGCAGGCATCGTCACAGTCGTCCGCAAACGTTTCAAGTTGGCTCGCAGCGTAGGGCATCTGAGGCAACTGGAGGAGGCTCAGCCCGACGGGTTGCCCGGAACCGTCGGCATCGGACACACCCGCTGGGCCACCCACGGTGGCGTGAGTGAAGAGAACTGTCACCCGCATCTCGACTCCAGCGGCCGGGTCGCGATTGTGCACAACGGCATCATCGATAACGTCGACGCCCTACGTAAGAAACTCCTCGAAGCTGGGGTCGTTTTCAAGTCCGAGACCGACAGCGAAGTGCTCGCCGAGTTGATCGCACGCCAGCTCGATGACGACACTTCTCTGCAGCAGGCGGTCGTCCGAGCCATGAAGCAGATCGACGGTACTGCGGGCATCGTTGCCATCGACCGTATGAACCCCGAAGTCATGGTGGCGGCGCGACTGGGCAGTCCCGTCGTCATCGGACTGGGAGACGGCGCGTGCTGGGTCGCATCAGATGCGTTGGCGCTGCGACCGTTCACGGATCGTATGGTGGTGCTCGAAGACAGCGAGATCGCGGAGCTGTCCCCATCGGGTGTACGCACCATCGATCTCGACCAGCGGGACCGCGACAAGCGCGTCGAAAAGATCCTTCATCAGCCTGAGGAAGCCGAACGAGGTGACTACGCGCACTTCATGCTCAAAGAGATTTGGGAGCAGCCCCGCGCCATCGATCGCTCGATGCGCGGACGGTTGGATGCGGCGATGGGGTCGGCGCGCTTGGGTGGGCTCTCGAGCCACGAGCAGCGGTTGTTCGACATTCGGCGGGTGGTGTTCTGCGCCTGCGGCACCAGCTTGTACAGTGCACAAGTGGGTGCCTACTTGATGAACCGCTATGCGCGCATGCCCGCAACCGCCGAAGACGCCGCTGAGCTGGCGGTGCAAAACCCCATCGTCGACCGCCACACCCTCTACGTGGCAGTCTCTCAGAGCGGCGAAACCGCTGACACGCTTGGCGCGCTACGCGAAATACGACTACGCGGGGGTCTCGTCGCGGGCATCACCAACGTGGTGGGGAGCTCCCTCGCTCGTGAGACCGACTTCGGTACGTACGTGCACGCTGGGCCCGAGATCAGTGTGTGTTCGACCAAAGCGTTCACCGCACAGGTGCTGGCCGCGGAACTACTCGCGTTGCGCTTTTCGCGCATGCGTGACATGAGCGCGAGTGAAGGCCGAGCTTGGGTGGAGGCACTGAACAAGTTGCCCGCACAAACCCAGCTGATGCTCGAATCCTGGCCCAAGTGTAAGGAGCTGGCAGAACGTTTCAGTGACGCCAAGTTCACGATGTTCATCGGTCGCGGCTTGAACGTTCCCGTAGCCAGCGAAGGCGCTCTCAAGCTGAAAGAGATCGCGTATCTTGCGGCGGAGGGGTTGTCTGGAGGGGGGATGAAACACGGGCCTTTGGCGCTCATCGAGCCAGGTCTCCCCGTCTGGGCACTGGTCCCTCCCGATGAAACGCGCGAGCGCATGCTCGGCAACCTACGCGAACTCAAAGCGCGCGAAGCGTTCATTGCCGCCGTGGCTGCTGCGGACGACACGGAAGTGGCCGAGCTCGTGGACGTGGTGATCCCCGTGCCGCCACACCATCCGACCGTGTCACCCATGCTGAACGTAATCCCACTACAGCTATACGCGTACTACGTCGCTCTGACCAAAGGCTTCGACATCGACAAACCCCGCAACTTGGCCAAGTCCGTGACGGTCATGTGAGTTCTCCTGCGCGTTGGTCTCGTTTCGTTTTGGCCAGAACGGAGTGTCGACCTCGGCAGGGTCACGTTCACTGACCGCGTGAAGCCCGCTCGTCGGGAGGTCAACTGTACTGGATCAACGAAAGTACGGGCGTGGGGTCGAGTGCACCACGCCCAGACAGGCCCAACAATTCGACCACGAAGACGTAAGCCATGACTGTCGCTTGTCGCCGACGCACGAGTTCACCCGCTGCGCTTGCCGTCCCCCCAGTAGCCAGCAAGTCATCGACTACAATCACACGTTGCCCAGCCACCAGTCCGTCGGTGTGCATTTCCAACTCTGCTGAGCCGTACTCCAAGTCGTATGACACGCGATCGACCTTGAAGGGAAGCTTGCCGGGTTTGCGCACGGGCACGAAGCTCAGATTCAGTCGGGTTGCGAGGGCGGCCCCGAAAATGAACCCGCGAGACTCGATCGCGACGACTGCATCCAGCGCCTCCCCGATGAAACGACTCGAAAGCGCGTCGACGATCAACGCCAGGCCACGCGGGTCGGCAAGCAACGGCGTGAGATCCTTGAACAGAATGCCGGGTTTCGGAAAGTCGGGAATGTCACGGATGAGATCCTTGGCGTAACGCATCGGTTCGAGCGCGAGTGCAGGGCCGAGCTCACGCCGTTCCGCGCTGGCTGCCGCGATACTCGCGGACACCCCAACGCCGCGCGGAGTTGGGGCGCGACGCGCGGGCACTGGTTTTTGCGTTCGGTTGCGCTTGCGGGTTGCCATGAAGCTACTCCGTCTCGTCCACGCCGCTGAGGTTGATGATCGCTGCCGTGGACTCTTCGTGTTCTGGCGCCCACAGCTGTAGCGAAAGGGGGGTCACGCCGACCTCGCCTCGATCGAAGGCAGCCGTGTCGGAGCTTTCGTCGCCGCTGTGTCGAACGCCGCCAGTACCCACCCAGAGGTACTCGCCGCCGCGCGGATCGTTACGAAAGTCGACGCCATCTTCGTACACGCGGTTTCCGAGACGTGTCGCCCTCACCTTCCAACTGTCGCCAGCGGGAAAGTTGGTGTTCAGCAGCATGGGCGTTTCCTGCCCTGACTTTACGCGGGTGTGATCGAGCGCCGCGCGTGCGAGCTTGGCCGCCATGTCGCACGCCGCATGCAGATCGGCAGTGAGCGCCGCTGAGAAGGCCATCGAATCGACGCCACGCAAGGCGCCTTCACGCGCCGCCGCCACGGTGCCGCTATAGAACACGTCGTTGCCGAGATTGAGCCCGTGATTGAGCCCGGAGACGACGAGATCCGGGCGACGAGGCACGACACGATCGCCCGCATGGAGTGCCACGTACACACAGTCTGCTGGCGTGCCGTCGACCACGAAAACGTCGGGCTCGGGTTGGTACAATCGCAGTGGCCGATTGAGGCTGATCGAGTGACTGGTAGCGCTCTGTTCGGTTGCGGGCGCACAGATCACGACGCGCGCAAACCTTCTGAGGGCCTGGCCGAGCATGCGAATGCCTGGGACGGAATGACCATCGTCATTGGAAAGCAGGATCAGCGGTTCTGACATCGGAGCAACTTGGAGGTGTCACGGGATTGCGAGAGCGTGTCTGACTCGTCGGTCTGGCGAGCTGCACCAAAGTACAGGGGTGAGGCGTAGTCAATAGCGCAGCTTTGGAGCGACCGAGGTGGGTCGCAGTCTGACCCCTCGTCAGGGTTGACGACAGCCCGCTCGGTGGCTTCATGCTTTGCCTCGGGCGCGCTCGAGCAGTAGGCTCGCTCAGGGTTCCATGGCCTCCCAATCCAAGCGACAAGTGTGCCGGGAAATCCAAGACACGTTGGCGGCCGCGTTGGCTGCACGGGGAGTGACCGCGCGGCTGACGCTCACGGACCAGTGCGCGACTTTGAAGGCGGACGAACGCAGCGCGGAAGTCGCATTGGCGGACCTTCCACACGTTTGGCCGCAATTGCCCCGCGGAGAACGTTCCAAGCGCATAGGTCACCTCGTTCGGCAGTTGACGTCCCGTTGGGACCAGGGACGAACCTCACTCTGGTGGACGACGGTGGTTCCTCTCTTCGTGATCGCGGCCGTGACGTTGGGTCTGGGGATCCCACTCGTCCGTGGAGCCGTGCCGAAAGAAACGCTAGGCCCCCGCCCCGTTTCGACAAGCATCGTACAACGCGCTACCCACGCGGCCGGCGTCTGTGAAACGACACGTTCACGCGTCATGCGTGGTGCCACCGCTGGAGTCGCGGACCACGAAGGATGGCTGGTCGAGCTGTCACTAGTGACGGCTGCCAGCGACGTCTTGCCGCCCACGGGTGAATTCTTCTCGCCGCTGCCGAGTGATCACCTAGCGGTGTCGTGGAACGGCAGCCCCGAACTCGGCAAGATCACCGACGGCCACGTCGAACTCGTCGAGCGCCGCTCCAACTCGAAGCGGGAGACCAAGTTCGTCCTTCACGGGGGCTACGTACGAAGCTACTTCGCAGAGAGCGAACGCGCAGAATGGCAGCGGTTTGGCAACGTCACTTGCAAAACACGTCGGAGCGCAGTTCGGTGGCTTGTACGCACGCTGCGCTCATCAAACGTCGCACCACATCGGCAGCTGGTACGTCGGGCAAAACGACGGAGCCGCCGCCGCCGCGCTCGTGTACTACGATGCCGCGTTTTCCGCAGCGCCCGTGCTGGCGTCGGGTTTTCGCCCTCAGCACGGCGAGAGCGCGCAGCACGGCGAGACGCTACCCACGACAGCACTTGCTTCACTGTCGGCCATCGTGGAACGGGCCGAAGGGGTCACACGGGAACAGCTGGCGGTGTGGTTGAGCAAAGACGACGGTCAGGTCAGTCACCTCGACGGGCGCACCATGTTGCAGTTTCCGTATCGGGACTCGAACCGCGCTGCCCGTTCGAGCATTCGCGTCGCTCGCCAACTCGGGATCGCCAAAGATCGCTGAAGTGATGCGCTACGGGAAGCGGGGTCGCAGCGGTTACGTGCTCGCACTGCGGCGCTGCCAGGCCTCGAGCGTGTAGGTGTGAAGCGCCAGCGCGTGAATGTCACCTCGCATGTGTGAGCCTAGCGCTTCGTACACCAAGCGGTGTTGCGCTAACGGGCTCAGCCCCGCGAAGCGATCGGAGCCGACGCTGATCTCGTAGTGATCTCGTGTTCCCGTCAGATCGTCGATCTCGATCTGAGCGTCGGGGAACTGTCGTTCGATCAGCTCTCGTAGTTTCGCGGGCTCCAGCATGTCGTCCGTTATACCAAGCACGCGCGCGGCATCGAGGCTGGAGCGTGAATCGAGTGGAGCGTCACGTTTTCGGCAAGCTCGGCGAGGCCTCGAGACGAACAATGCTGGCTCGTCGGCTATCTGGCCAGCTCAACACTGCGACGAAAACCGTGCCCAAAGCTCCCGGATTTCCTGCTCGAAGCACGCTATCATGCCGCTGTGACCCGAGGTGCCCCGCCGAAGCCGTCCAGACCCTCGCCGGTCCCGCCCCCTCCACGCCCTGCGATGCCGCCCTCTAGGGCAAGTCGTCCACCGATGACGCCCGATGAGCGTGAGGAGCTCACGCTCAAAGCGCTCGGGCTGTTACGCGAGCAGGTCGAAGCGCGCATCGTACACTACAAGGCGGAACTCGAGACGAGCCCCGAACTAGACGCGGTGACGGCCCAAGTCGTCAACCAGATCCGTCAACTGCAAGAAGCCGCTGCCGCAGAACAACCCGTCGAAAAAGACCCAGCGCTGATAGAGAACGCGCACATCGGCATGCTGCATCGCTTGCTGCACGAAACGCTGATCGCGGACATGAGTTATCCCACGCGCGCGATTCAGCCGATAGGCAAGCGGCTAGCCAAGCTGTTCTTCGAAAGCGAGCTGCACGCCAAAACGCAAGAGCACCGCGATAAGGTGATTCACCTGCCCGAACAGGGTGTCTATTACGTGCTCAAACGCTACCGCCATCGCTTGCGCACGGAGCTCGATGGCTTCGAGTACGGCAGCGACGAGATCAAGTCGATGACCGTGGAACTGCTCACCAAAATCGAGCGGGACCTGCAAGTGGCCTTCTTGTCCAGGCGTTCACCCGAGCTCAACCGTGTGATGGGGGTGTTCACGGGGGTGCTGACGGACTTCTTTCAGAAGCATCTGCCCTCGAGACTGGAGCAGATGTCACGTCTGACGATCCGCAAGTCACTCACCGCGCACCAACCGAACAGTGTCCCCTACAAGATACACGCCGACCGTTTCGCTGGATTCCGCGCCGCTTGGGAACGGGTGCTGATGACGCAGATGATCCACTTCTGTGGCGACGAATTCATCTCACGCGTGGACCGCAGCGACGACATGGTGCGCGACGACACCATTGCGTTCTTCACCAACGCCCACATCTACAGCGAGACCTGCGAAGTGATCTGCGAGGGCATGTACGATCGCTTGTGCGTCGAAGGGTTTCTCGACCTGCCCGTGGACTGGCGGGTCTCGATGAGTAAGCGCTGAGGGAGACGAACAGCGCGAGCTCGAGCAGCCACAGGGCGAGCACGGGCAGTGAGTACCACGCGCCATGGATGGATCGTCAACGCGCTGAAGCCAGCGTGCGCTCAGCTAGATCGGCCAGCGCGGCGATGAACGCTGAATCGAGTCCGAGCGCGGGCACGCGCGTCCACTGCAAGTTGAGAGCACGCGCGTGCTCCCTCGCTTCGATATCTAGATCATAAAGCGTCTCGACGTGATCCGCGAGGAAGCCGATGGGCGCTACGACCACATGGCGTTCACCCGCAGCTGCGCAGTGTTCGAGCGTCTCTTTCAGACTGGGCCCCAGCCACTGTCCACCATCTGCGCCCTCGCTTTGATAGGCCAGGTGCGCCGCGTGCCCCAGACGGCTTGTGATGGCCTCATGACACGCCTCCACGTCGCGAGCGTAGTTATCGCCCCTGGCGATCACCGCCATCGGCAAGCTGTGGGCTGTCATGATCAACGTGCACGGTTCATCGGGTAGGTGCCTCGCGATCAGTTGCGCCTGGGCGTCAAGATACGCGGGATCCTGGCTCCAATTGGGGACCGTGACCAGATCCATGCTGGCGTCACCACTGCCAGTAATCGCTTGGCGGGCAGCGATCGCTTCGCGGGCAGCGTTGGCATAAACCTCGACGCTGAACTGCGCCAGGGGCAGTAGACACAGTCTCGTCACTCCTGCTTGACGCACGCGCGGCAGCACTTCTTCCACAGTCGGGTGCCACAGGCGCATCGCCACGAAGCTGGGAAGTTTCGTCAGCTCCGACACGGCATCTGCTTGGCGCTTCGTGGTCTCCAATAGCGGGGAGCCTCCGATGGTCTCGTAGCGGCGCCTGAGCTCTTGGATTAACTCGTCACTGGCAGCTCGGCCCCGCCTGATTCGCTTCAAGAACTCGGGGAGTTCGGAAGTATCGCCAATGGTTCCGTGCGCAAGAAAGAGAATCCCGTCCATGGTGCGTATCCGCCTTTGGTGACCAGTCTGAAGAGTAATCCAATGGCCGTCGTAGCATGTTGTCCGACGCTATCGTCCCCTATCGCACTTCGGTGACCCAAAGACGACTGTGGCGTCGATGCGTAGCGGTCGCTCACCCGTGGAGAGCAGTCGTGTTTTCTTTCGCGCGAGCGTGAGTCAGCCGTGCGAGCTCTACAAATTCGAGCTAGAACTTGACGTTGCGTGAAGCTCGATTGGCGGCGGGGGTGTCGCTCCGCGCCCGAGCTTCTGATTCGAACGCACGCCGTCGTCCCTATCCCCGAGAATCGATGCGTCTCCGCCCCAACCCCATCGAAGCGTTTGCCAGTCTGCCCCGGGTCGATGACCCGAACGAACGGAGGGCAAGCTGGCGGCAAGCGTTTACTTTTCTCGGCCAGCAGCCTCGAATCGACGGCCCCCCCGCACTCGACCAGGTCGATGTCGGTGTCGTCCAACAAGCCTGCCGGACGGCACTCAGCCACGGCTTGGCGGATGATCTGGATTGGATTGGCGGCGAACAAGCCATCGTCGCGCTCTACGAGCTGACAACCGCGCTGCCTCCGGGAGATGAACGGCGCGAGTTCGGCAAACGCGTGTTTCAGCGGACCTTTGGTGGCCCGGCTGGACCGTTCGTCGCCGTGGCGCAACGCATGGCCTGGAGCGGCGTCAAGCAACTCGAGAGCGCAGCCCTGAGGGCACGGGTTGGCTTGTGCTTCACGCTCCCCGTGGGAAGCTCCGTAAACGTCGATCCTCTGGCACTCGCGCTCGTGTCTGGCAGCCAGCGATTTGCAGCATGGGTGGGGCAGCCGTCCACGGGGCCGCTACCCAAACGCCGACTGTCGGCGCGTATTCTGGAGCGGGCGAGTCGAGAAGCCGTGCGTCGCTCACTGGCGGGTGATCCGCAGCCTCTCACCTGGTTGCTCGGACCCGAGGTGCGTCCCGTGCTCGACCGGTTACTTGCCGACCGTGAGCCGCTCGTCTGGCGTCACGCGGCGGTCGCCCGCGGCACGTTGGCGGAGGTGAACCCGTCGTTGCGTGAAGAGATCGACTTGCAACTCGATCCCGAGCTGTCTCCTGCGCAGTGGCGGCGGGCTGCCGTCAGTCTGATGGCGTGTCTGAGCCATGACGCAGATACGGCGTTACCGCAATGTCGGAACCTCTTCTCGGGGGAGATCGCGCGGCAACACCCCGGGCTACTCTCCGCTGCACTCTGGGGGTTACCGCCCGTCATCGAAGCAGAGCCCGAACTCGCGGAGGAGGCGGTGGCTCTGTTGGCTGCCACAGGTCGCGCAGACGTCGCCGACGAGCTGGCTCTGCTGCGGCGTCAGGTTGCAAACCCCGACTTCGCAGCAGACGCCGCGAAACAACTGGCCGCCACACTCGAACGACAACAGTCGAACGTGGATCCAGCCCTGCGTGCACTCACTCGACGCTGCCGGGCGATGCTGGTGGGCGACGCCAAAGCGACCCAACTATCGGACGAACTCCGAGCCGCGTCGTTAGCCTACGAGAACGATGACGCCCTACGAGCGTGTAACCTCGCGGCAAGTGCGCTCGAACAGGCGCACAAGCTGATGACCCAGATAGAAACCGCCTCAGCCGAGAGCCCGGCGGGGCTCTTGGAGGTCTATCCAGAGCTGGCCGATTTGGGCGTGAGCTTGTTGGAAGACAGTCGCTTGCACGACCTGTTACTCCTGGGGCGCAAGCCAGGGGATCTGAGCGCAGTCGTCCCCCAGTACGACAACCTGCTCGATCGGTTGGGCAACTGGCTCCTGCGTTCGGAGCAGCTGGCGCAGGCGGAGTCCCGGCCCTGGTCTGCCAGTGAGGGTCTGTTGCGTCGCAGCAAGCTCGTGATCTTCCTGCACTTGCTCGACACCCAAAGCGTCGAACGCCAAGAAGACGGCAAGACCGTGCGCCAACGCCTCCGGGCTTCGATGATGACACTGCTGACGAACATCGTCGAAGGGCCGGATGCGACGTTGCATCGAGTGATGTGCGCGGCTCTCGCGCGCAGCTTCGACGCTGCGGTGCGCGAGTCGATGATCGAACCCAGTGATCTGCTGCTGGTCGTGATGTCGCGGCTGGATGAGCACAATAGCCTCAACGCCATCATGGAGGGCTCGACGGAAATCGACATGCGGCGTTGTCTGCACGCCTATGGTCAGCTGCTCGCCGCGGTGCGTGGTGACGAAGAAAGCGATGACGAGACCAGCGTGTGGCGTGATCAACGCGTCGCTCGCGCGGTGATTCAGTTCAGTAGCGAGCTAGCCGCGCGGGGCTCGTATCGCGGGGAGGCCCTTCGTCAGTCGCTGCTGCGGCTGGGCAGAGCCATGGAGGCCATCGTCGCGGCGCGGGCTCTTTCCGAATTCGTTCCCGACGAGTCCGGACAGCGTAACTGGCTGGAGGAGCTGGAAACGGCGACTGACGGGTTACAATTGCTGATCCAGGGCGCATCGGCGCGAGTGCGCGGCATTCGACTGCGAACCCAGCAGCGCAGCGTCGCAGTGCGTTCCGGGCAACCGCTATCGTCGATGGTAGAACGCTGCGTCAGCGCTGCTACGACGCTGCCGAAGACGGATCTCGACACGGCATTGGTTCGCATGGTTGCCGGGCTTCCCCAGGCGCTCGCCGAACCAATCACCCAGCTTTGTTCTCGCCTCGTCAGCCTGCCGCATCAGCTCGCGCGAGAGGTGGCGGTAATCCCCCTCAAGAAGCGTCGCACCGCGCTGCCCGACTGGCTGCTCCCGCGCAGAACGATCGGGGGGTTCTACGTCGTCAGAGCGTTGGGTACTGGAGGCGTGAGTACCGTGTTCGTCGCCAAACGCATCGAGGAACGAAAGGATCCCGATGCGGAGACCTACGCCCTGAAGATCCCTCATTACGACCCGACCACCGCACGCAGCTTGTCCGAACAAGAGTTCTTGGACATGTTCCGAGACGAAGCTGGCGCGCTCTTGAGTCTGCCACGACATGAGAACCTTTCGGGTTTCGTCAACTTCGACGTCGCTGCGAAACCCAAGCCGATTCTGGTGATGGAGCTGATCGCGGGGCAGTCGCTGGAACGGTTGCTGCTCCGTCGCTCGCTGGCTGCGGAGACCGTGTTTCGCTACATGGACGGACTACTCAGCGGCCTCATCGCGATGCATCGAGCGGGAGTCGCGCACCTCGACATCAAGCCGTCGAACGTGATCGTACGTGACGAGTCAACGCCCGTACTCGTCGACTTCGGACTCAGTGGAAGACAGCTGCGACCCGGCTGCGGCACGTTGGAATACTGCGCTCCCGAGGTGCTGGGCGTGATCCCGGACGGCGCGACGCCAGATCCTACGCGCGCCGACGTCTACGCGTTCGCGTGCATGGCCTTCGAGCTGCTCACGGGGCGCTTGCTGTTCGACGCGGACGACGAAGCCGCGCTGATGTCCCAACAGCTCTCTCACGATGGTTGGCCCGACGCGTTGGCCCAGCTGGCGGAGATCGACGGCATGCGGCCGATTGCAGCGGTGTTGGGCGCTTGTTTGCGACGTGACTTCCGCCATCGCCCGAGCGCCACCGAAGTGCGCTCAGCGCTGCACAAGGCGAGGCAGAAGCTCGACGCTCGGCACTTGCCGTGGCCCGTGGACAGCCCAGTCGAAGCAACGGGGATGACGGCCTGACTGACGGGTCATGTGCTGAGGTCGCCTGAACGTCACTCGTCCGCCGCGGCAGAGCCCTGCAACAGCGCGGCACGTGCGGACTGCAATCGCGCCTTGGCGTCGGCATCATCGCCAGGCGCGAGGCGCGAGGCCCGATCGAGGTGGATCCGAGCTCGCGCCGGCTTGCCTGCTCGGGTGGCGAGTTCGGATGCTTGGAGCCAGGTCGACCAAGACGACTGACGCTGGGCTGCGCGCTCTGCGTGTTCCAAGGCCATCAACCAACGCTCTTGCCCTCGGTAGAGCGACGCCAAGTGACGATGCGCGTTCGCGCAGGCTTCTGCGGCATCGCAATGCGCGTCGAGATACGTCACTTTGGCGATTTCGAGTTCGCGTTCACCTAGCGCCGCTGCGGCTTCCAGCATCAGCGTGCTGCAGCGGCGGCGGTCGGGATGTCTTGGACAATGGGCGCTCAGCCGCGCGAAGGCGTCCGGGTGGCGCGCCTCGAGTAGCAGCAGCTCGGCCTGGGGGAGCAACAGAGACGTCTCACTCATGCCCGTCGCCCGAGCAGCGTCCAGTGCCGTGTGAACTTCGTCGAGGCAGCGCTCACGCTCGGCATCACAAGGAGCCTGGCCTGCGGTGAGCGAGGCGAGCGTGGCGTTCGCCAGCGCCAAGTAGTCACGTTCTTGCGCGGGTAGCGCAAGCTGCGCACGCAGAGTCCAGTCACGTCGCGCTTGCGGCGTTGCAGCGTGCTGAGCCAACGCCATGGTAGCCCAACTCTCGAGCGCGCCTTTCGGGATGATCTCGTGCGCACGCTGTGGCGCGTGGGTCAGAGCCCAGCGCGCCGCAGCCGCAGCCGTTGCCGGATGTTTTTCGATGCCAACCCGCAGCACGAGCAACGCTTGCTTCAACTTGCCGAGGCGCCTCAGGGCCTCCGCCAGAACCAGGTGGGTTCGCCCATTGTTCGGCTGCGTGAGCAACGCCTGGTTGAGCCAACGAAGCGTACCCGGGTCTCGTTCATCCAGTAGCACCAGCGCCCCCAATCGCATGATGTACGCGTCCGCAGGATGTCGGAGCAACGCCTGATTCACCGCCGCTCTTCGCGAAGCTGCCCCTTCCGCCTGTTGCACGACATCGCGCAACCTGTGGTGGTCGAACTCCGCAAGACGAGGGACCGCCGCCCAGGTGACGCCGCCCGCCGTGAACGTCAGCGCGGCCAAGACCACGAGAGGCCAATCGCGGCGAGGCGGCGTAGCACTGCGCAGCTTGGGTGAACTACGGGAGCTCGGAGCGGATGCACCACCAGGTGAGACCGCCGTGGTTGCCGCGGCCAAGACGAACACCAAAGGCACGGCGAGGCCAGGTACCTCGAGCCCCAAATCCAACACGTTCTGTGCGAGCACGACCAGGATCGCGACGTACGCCGCGAGCCGAGTAGCGTCGCTCAGCCACGCACGCCGCGGGCGCAGCAGCCACAACAGCCCTAGGAGACACGCGCCGCCAACCACGAGCCCCCAGCCCGCGAGCCACTCGACTGCCCAGTTCTCTGCATGCACGAACACGACGTCGGCGCCGATGGTTTCGGTGTTTGCCTCGACATCGAGCAAGCGACCGATCTCAGGAGCCAGCGCGCCACGCCCAACACCGACGATGGGGTGCTCGAGAGCGACGGCTGCGCCCGCGCGGACGACCTCGAGTTTCGCCAAATCGTCGTTCAGCAGATCCGCTTTCAGAGAACTTCTCAGGGCCAGCCAGAAGTACCCAGCCCCGAGAACCAGCGCTGCGCCGAGACCTGCTGCGCGCGCCCCTCTCAGATCTCGACGATGCCCCAGCAGCATGGCGCCCGAGTACCCGACGACACCGAGCAACAACACACCTGCTCCCGCGCGGGAGCCGCTCAGGAGTGAAGTGGCTCCGAGAACTGCCGCCGACAGTAGCCCGAGGCTCTGCTGTCTCGAGTTGGAGCGCGGGTGCAGAGCCCAACCAAGTGCACACAGCGTGCCCAAATTGAGTAGCCCTGCCAGGTTATTGGGGTTCAACAGCGGTCCTGCACTGGCGAACGGAGCCGAAATCGGTTCGTAGAGACCGTAGACGCGTTTGGCGTCGAGGTACTGGTGAAGTGCCGAAACCCCCGCAACGGCCAACGCCAGCGCCCAAACCACACCCAATGCTGCGCGCAGTCCGAGGTGTCGCGCGAACCTCGCGGCGAGTGCCCAGACCGCCGCGTACCCCAACCACTTGGCCGCCTCCAGCCGGGTGCTCTCGGGTTCGATCGAAATGGGCGCCCAACGTCGGTCGGTTTCGAGCAGCGAAAATGCGTCCGACCAGATGCGTGCGCTGGTCGCGTCGAGCGCTTCGAGCACTGATAGCGGTAATGGCACGCACTGCGCGGCGGTGTATACCGCTAGCCCGCCCAGCCACCATACCGCGAGCGGCCAGTTGCGAGAAGATCCCGCCGCGCCGAGCGCCACGAGTGCGGCGAGGCCAAGCAGCCACACGCCCACGAAAAGCGGCATCACGCCACCGACGACCAAGGCGCTTGCCCAGACGGCAGCTACGATCCCCCACTGCTGCAGGACCCGTCTCGTCGCTTTCAACTCTGTGCGCAACGGCTCGACGATAACTCAAACCGCAGCGCAGTGCTCTGCTGCTGCGACGCTCGACGACTCACGCCCAAGCTCGCGACAGCGTGAAGCCCGAGCGCCGCTCAGGCCTTGGCGCCGGCACGCCCGCGAGCTCGGCAGGCGTGCGAGTTCAGAACGTGGGCGACGATCAGCGCCGCTGAAGCCGCCAGCGACAAAACCAGTTCTCCGTCACCGTGATGATCCGTAGCCCACAACGTCGACAAGATGGCGATGCCGACGGCAAGAAACGGTACCGTGCGCCAGTTGCCGTGAACCGCTGTGCCGAAGCCCACTGCGACAATCGCCAGACCGCCGAGCAGCAGTCGCATGCCGTTTTCGAACGCGTGAGAACCCAAGAGCGGCGCGACTGCGAGCAAGATCGGCGTGGCCACGCAATGCACGGCGCAAGCCGCCGACAACACGATCGCGAAGCGGTCGAGGGCGGGCAGCCAGCGCGCGCCAGAGGCATGCGTCAGGTGATGGTGCGTCACGGCGCCGAGCTTAGTGCGTCATCGATGCACTCGCAACACGGTCGCAATAGCAGTGCTGATACGACTGGTTGGCCTTCGGGCCGTTCTGGGTGCCGTAGTGAAACGGGGCCGCGTTTTCCGGACTGCCGCTCAAAATTACTGACAGCCGTCGCAGACGCCACGCACGTGAACTTCGACGTCGCGAGTGGCCAGCGCGCGCGGGATACCCCGACGGGGTGACGTGATCGTGACGTCCGTCAGGCACTCTACCGAGCCGCAGCTCGTACAGACGAAATGCGGGTGCAACGCGGCGTCGTGGGTTTCGCTGTCCGCCGAGCCGTCGAAACGCCACACGCGATCCCCGAGCTCGACTTTGCGAGCGAGCCCGGCACTCACCAGATCCACCAAGTTGCGATAGATGGTGGCGCGATCCCAGGGCTGCTGTTTCAGGCCCTCAACCACGTCCGCGTGACTCAGGGGACGTGGCGCGCCGCGCAACATGCGCATGACGGCCAGACGCGACGCGGTGGCGCGCAACCCAGCGCCTCGAAGCTGTTCCTTGAGTTGTTCCGTCTGCTGCTTGGCGACCACCCGCCAATGCTGACCCAGTCACGGCCTAGTTGCAACAGCAATTGCAACACCGCGTCACGCCCCTACCAACTTTCGCCAACGAAGGCCGGGGCCCTCGGCCGCGTCTGCGCAGGCGTGGCCCGCGGCGGGACGGCGCCAGCAACGCACGGAGCCTGATTGACCGCCGAGCGCCCGTGCTCTAACCCCGGCCCATGCGCGTACTCTTCATCGGCGGAACGGGGATCATCAGCTCGGCGTGCTCGCGACTCGCCCTCGACCGAGGCATCGAACTGTCGCTGCTGTGCCGCGGGAAGTCTCCGCGCCCGCTCCCCCGCGGTGCGCGCGTGCTGTCTGGCGACATCCGTGATCGTGCCAGCGCCAGAGCGGCTCTCGGCGACGAGCAGTTCGACGTGGTGTGCAACTTCATCGCGTTCACCCCGGACCACATCCAAACGGACATCGAACTATTTGCTGGCCGTACGCAGCAGTACGTGTTCATCAGCTCCGCGTCCGCTTACAAAAAGCCCGTCGACCAGTGGCCAATCGTCGAGTCCACCCCCCTGCACAATCCGTACTGGCAGTATTCACGGGATAAAATCGCGTGTGAGCAGCTGCTGACGAAGGCCTACCGCGACTCGGGATTCCCAGCGACGATCGTGCGCCCATCACACACCTACGATGAGACCCTGCTGCCGTTCGATCCCTACCAAGCAGGCTTTACCGTGCTGCGTAGGTTGCAGCAGGGCAAGCCCGTGGTCGTCCACGGCGACGGCACTTCGCTGTGGGTGCTCACTCATCACCAGGACTTTGCCAAAGGCTTCGTGGGGCTGCTGGGTAACCCCAAGACGCTGGGCGAGTCGTTTCACATCACCTCGGACGAAGTGCTCACCTGGAACGAGATCGTTCAGTTGATCGCGCGCGCCGCTGGTGTTTCCGCCAAGATCGTGCACGTGCCGTCGGAGGTCATCGCCAAACACCACCCCGCGTGGGGCGCGGGGCTTCTCGGCGACAAGGCGCACAGCGTGATCTTCGACAACAGCAAGCTCAAACGTTTCGTGCCCGATTTCGCGGCGACGATTCCCTTCGCTCGCGGCGCCGAGCAGATCGTGCGCTTCTACGCCGCCAACCCCGACTTCGAAGCAGTGAACCCTGAAGTCGACGCGCTGATGGATCGCTTGTGCGCACTCTCAACCGAGCACAGGTAGTGAGCGCAGCGTGGCTGTGGCGGGCGCGCTGCTGCCGACTTGCGCCAGCTGATCTTCGTAGCTGACGCGGCGCTGCGGATCCATCAGCTCGCCCACCAGCGAATGTTTGAGCGCGCGCTCGATACGCAGGTCGAGCAACTCACCCGTCGGATCGCCCTTGGCGCCAAAGTGCACGATCTCGTTGCGCAGGGTCCGGCCTGTGAAGGCGCCAGTCTTGCTGCGACCTTCGACGAGTACCTGCGCTTCGGAGCCCACCAACGTCTGCAAGTGACGACCGCGAATTTGCTCCGACAGATCGAGCAGACGCGTCAGCCGTTCACTCTTGGCCTCTTCACTGACGTCGTCGGGGAACTTGAGCGCAGGGGTGTAGGGGCGCTGCGAGTACTTGAACCCGAAGACGCCGACGAAGCCCAACTCGGAAACCAGGCTCAGCGTTTCTTCGAACTGCTCGGCACTTTCACCCGGAAAGCCGACGATGATGTCCGTCGAGAGCGTGAGGCCCGGTACGGTTTCGAGTAGCAGTTGGGTGCGCTCCAGATACTCCGCTCGCGTGTAGCGGCGCCCCATGCGCTTGAGCACCGCGTCCGACCCGGATTGCACGGGCATGTGGACGTGTTTGGCGAGCAGCTCGAGCTCGCTGTGCGCTGCCACCAGTGCGGGCGTCAGGTGTCGTGGGTGGGGACTCGTGTAGCGCAGGCGAGCCAAGCCGGGGACGCGTTCGGCGATCGCGCGCAGGAGCGCAGGAAATTCCGTCTCGTCGTTGGGGTCCAGCGTTCGCCGCCCCCAGCGCACGACGCCCTCCCCCGCCAACGGCGCCGCGCGTAGTTGCGCGGACGGGTCGCGGTAGCTGTCGACGGTTTGACCCAGCAGCGTCACTTCGCGCACCCCGACGTCCACCCAGCGCTGGATCTCGTCGATGATCTCACTCGACGGTCGATAGCGTTCCGCGCCGCGCGTGTAAGGTACGATGCAGAACGTGCAGCGTTCATCGCAGCCCTTCATCGTGGTCACGAAAGCGCTGGCTTTGGTCGACGAACTGTGGGGGGCAGCCGCCAAGAACGCGGGGCGGTCGTGATCGAACACCGTTCGCACGGTTGCAGGCGCGCCGCCGCCTGCAGCGTGCAGTAGCTCGGGCAGCTCGCTGATGTTGTCTGGGCCCACGACCACGTCGATTTGCGGTAGGTTGCGCAGCAGTCGCTTGCCCTCTTGCTGAGCCACGCAGCCCGCCACCACGATGGTCAGCTCGGGCCGGTCACGCTTCAGAACCCCGAGGCGTCCCACTTCGCTACGCAGCTTTTGCTCGGCTTTCTCTCGCACGCTGCAGGTGTTGACGACGACGAGATCCGCGTCGCGCACGTCGTCGCCCTCGACGTACCCCTGCCCCCGCAACACTTCTCCGATGCGCTCGGAGTCGTGAACGTTCATCTGGCAGCCGAAAGTGACGATGCTGTAGCGAGGCATGATGAGCGGAAGGGCGTAGAGAAAGCACACACCTCGGCGGTTTGCCAGCCCGGAATCGCTGCGAAGCTGGAGTCCGCGCGCAGCGTGCGAACCCGGCTGTTCCGTCCTGGCCCGAGCTCCGACGAGCCACGACGGCCAGCGACGCCCGCGGTTGGGAAATCCGTTCCAGAATCGCGCGCACTGCACTAGGGTGCCTCGGCAAATCGCGTGGGCACCGACCGTCCACGGATCTGGAGAAAACAGGGAGGCTCTGGTGCACGAAAGTCTGGCCCATCTGCTCGAGGCAAGCTGCCAAAAATACGCCAATCGACCCCACCTGGGGACGCGCAAGAACGGACAGTGGTCTTGGATCACTTACGCGGAGTTCAAGGAGCTGGTGGATGCCGCTCGCGCGGGGTTGGCCCAGCTCGGGGTGGGGCGCGGCGATCGCGTGGCTTTGATCGCCGACAATTGCGTCGAGTGGGCTACCTGCGCTTATGCGGCCTACACGCTCGGAGCGATCTACGTGCCCATGTACACCGCGCAGCCTGCCGAAGAGTGGGAGTTCATCCTGAACGATTGCCAAGCGAAAGTGGTGTTTACGGCCACCGAGAAGATCACCAAAGCACTGGATGAGCGTCGCGGAAACATGCCCGCGCTGAGTCACGTCATCTCACTCGCTGGGGCTGCGAGGGCCGAGGACAGTTACGAGCACTTCCTCGCGCAGGGACGCGCCCACCCGACTGACGTCGTGTACCCCGATCGGAACGACCCGGCGGGGTTCATCTACACGTCGGGCACCACGGGAAAGCCCAAGGGCGTGCGGCTCAGCCACGCCAACTTGTGCAGCAATTGTGACGCTTGTCGCGAGGTCTTTCCGCTGAACAAGGAACGTTCGCTGGCATTTTTGCCGTGGGCCCACGCTCTGGGTCAAACGGGTGAGTTGCACTTCTTCACCCAAGAGGGGCACGCCATCGCAATCAACGACGACGTCACTCGCCTGGTGAACAATCTGCCCGAGGTCCGCCCGTCACTGCTCGTCGCGGTGCCGCGAATTTTCAATCGCATCTACGATGGCGTGAACAAGCAGATGGCCGCCAAACCCCTCCCAATTCAAAAGCTGTTTGCCAGCGGGTTGGAACTCGCAGGGCGCCGCAACAGCGGCGAAAGCTTGTCGTTCGGAGAACGTCTGGTGTTGGGCTTGGCTGAACGGCTCATCTTCTCGAAGGTACGCGCGAAGTTCGGCGGTCGCCTCAAACTCGTGATCAGTGGCAGTGCCGCGCTCAACCCCGAGGTCGCCCGTTTCGTCGACGCCCTCGGCATCATGGTCTACGAAGGCTACGGCCTGACCGAGACCTCGCCGGTCGCGGCCGTGAACTTCCCGGGCGCACGCAAGATAGGTAGCGTGGGCAGGCCACTGCCGGGAGTGGAGATTCGCATCGACGAAAGTAAGAGCGACAACCCTGGCGAAGGTGAAATCATCATCAAGGGCCCCAACGTGATGCTCGGCTACCACAATCGTCCCGAGGATGATGCAGCCGTCTTCACAGAGGATCGCGCATTCCGTACGGGTGATCTCGGACGCATCGACGAAGACGGTTACGTCTACATCACGGGGCGCCTCAAGGAGCTCTACAAGCTGGAGACGGGCAAATACATCGCGCCCGCGGCGCTGGAAGAGAAGCTCAAGCTCTCTCCGTACGTGGCCAACATCATGTTGTTCGGTGCGAACAAGGCGTTCAACGTCGCGTTGGTCGTTCCCGACGAAGCGGCGCTGAAGGAGTGGAGCGAGAAGACGGGGGGCAGCGTCGACAACGTCGCCGACAGTCCGCAGGTAACCCAGTTGCTGATGGCGGAGATCGACCGTTTTGCAGGCGAGTTCAAGAGCTACGAAAAGCCGAAGAAGATCGCCCTGCTCACCGAAGACTTCACCACGGACAACGGCCTGCTCACGCCGAGCATGAAGATCAAACGCGGCGAGGTCGTCAAGCGCTACCAAGACCGGCTCGACGCGCTGTACGCATGAGGCGCAACGCCCGGTTCGTCATTCGAGCGATAGGATCCAACTTCTGAACAGCTCGATGGTCTCGGCGTCGCGCAGCTGCACCCCAACGTTCGGCATCTGCTGCACTTCGGGGTTATCCGTCTCCCCAGATAGAGCCAAGAACGCGACGCTCTGCTCGGGATCGCCTGGGGTAACGCGAATACCCGACGCTGAAGCGTTGCTCTGTGTGGGTTGATCGATCAGGTTGGCGAGCGCGACGTCCGGGCGCATGTCGAAGGCGTTCAGTTCGCTGTCCTGTCCATTGTGACAATGGACGCAGTTGCCTTGCATGTAGCCGATCACTTCTTGCGTCAGGGGGTCTTCGAACTCGACGCGAAGCGCGGGCTGCTCCAGAGGCTGTTCGAACAGGGACGCTTCGCTCAGCGCGTGGAGTTGTGTTTCCGAAGCGACATCCCAGTCATTCAGCTGTAGTTCGGAAAAGCCCAGCACGTTGCTGAGCCCAGCGTCGTGGCAGCGCGAACACTGCCTGCCTGACGGTACCAGGTGCTCGAAGGCCTCGCCCTCGGGCCCGAGCACCTGGGCAGCTATGGGTAAGCTCATGTCCGAAAGCAACGCCTCCTCTTGTGCTTCGTCCCAGACGTAAACGACGTAGTCCCAACCCTCGCTGCCGTGACGCAACACGCGGGTTTCGATCGCTCGGGGTGAGCCACCGACCTCAGTACGGAAGAAGAAGGTCTTGAACAGCAGCGTGCCGACGGGAAACTGCCAACGCTGTCGATCGCTTATGTCGACTTGCGAATCCGAAGGCAAGACCAGGTAGCGTTGTTTGTCGCCGCCATTCGACCACAAGGGATAGCGAGGCTCGTAACTGAGTGCGCGCGCGTGGGTGCGCTCGAATTTTCCTCGCTCTTCGTACAAGCCGACGTCTGAAAACCGCTCGGGAAAAGGACCCAACGGATCGTCGAGCAAGCTCGGGCGCGACGCACCCGCTTCGTTTGGGTCACCCGCTTCGGGCTGCTCGGTAGTATGGGCGCCGGATTCATGGCCTGGTGCGATGCTGGAGTCCCCCAAGCCGCCGTCGACGCTTGGCGTCTCGATGCTGGCGTCATGATTGGGTGCAGCGTCGGCTGAAGCATCTGGGCCCGCAGGCTCGTCTGCTGGTTGACCCGTCGTCCCCGTGCCCATCGCCCCAGTAGGATCATCAGCGCCGACATCGGACGAGTCATCGACTCCGCTGTCCGTCTCGGGCAGCGGGCGGCTCGAGCTGCAGGCAACAGCAAGAATCGCAACCCAGCCCTGAGTCCACCGGGCGAGCCCCGCCCTATTGGACGACAATCGAACGTCGAGGCAGCGTGTCCTCATGGCTTTCATTCCTCGGCGAGCGTCGCGCGATACACGACGTCCATGCCTGGTTCGAAAATGTCGATACGTCGACGGCGGAAGCCGTACAGGTAGCCGTCAGGTCCTTGGAGCCATGCGGTTGCGTTGATCAAGTAGCCGATGTGATGATCGAACAGCACCTCGCCTGCTTCGCTGATCTCAGCGGCGCGAATGAAGCCTCCGATGTAGTCGCCGAAGATCATGCGGTAGTCTAGTCGGCCGCGATAGGGGTCAGCTGAGTTCGGCTGATACTCGAGCCCAACGAACCCCGCGCCATCGCGGGTCGAACGTGGTGAGTCCCCCAGGTAGCCGCTTTCGTCGTCGTGAACCCAAAACAGCGAGGGGTTGACGCTGGAACAGTCATCACACGGCCCTTCGGCGTCGGGCCAGCCGAAGTTCTGCCCAGGTTCGGTTACGAGGTTGATCTCTTCCACCGCGTTGGCACCAACGTCACCAATCCAATACCGCCCCAGCCCGTCGAACGCGCCTTTCCACGGCGAACGTAGCCCGTAGGCGAAGATCTCCGCGCGACCACCACTCATCGTGAACGGATTGCCCGGGCTGGGTTCATACTCGACGCTCGTGCCGCCCGACATGGGGTCGGGTACGATGCGTACGAGTGTCCCGAGCAGGTTCGACGTGTTCTGCGCGTGGCTCGCGCCATCTTTCTCGCCGAACAGGGCCCACAGATTGCCGTCTTCATCGAAGTCGATGTCGCCTACGTTGTGGATCCCGGAGCGGGCACCATCGCGCCCCACGCGCAGCACCTCCGCCAAACTGTCCAAACTCGCCTGATAGTCGTCGAAAGACAACTCCAGACGATAGATCGACGAGCTCTCCAGGTCGTTGCAGCCGCTGATGTAGACGTGTTTCGTGAGCGCATAGTCGGGAGCCAGCGCGATACCGATGCCGCCGCAGTCGTGGGGCGTCTGGAACAACGGGTCACCGCTCGCATCTTCCAGAAGAAACGCGTCGAGCAAGGCAAAATCAGCGGGATCGAAACGATAGCGTTGCAACCAGCCGTGCCTGGTGATCACGAGAAACTCCTTCCCAGCTTCTAGCGCTTCGACGTCGGTTATCTCGATGCCGTCTTCTAGCGGGAAGCCTTCGAACGACAACTCGAAGGGCTCAGTGTTCTGGTTGGGGCGCGCTGGGGGATCGAAGCTCTGCCCTGGTGGCGTGCTGCTGTCTGAAACGACGCAGGTCGGGATCGCCGCATCGACGATGGCTACGCTCGCGTCATCCGGGACGCTCGGTGGCGCTCCGCCGTCGGTTCCTGCGTCGTGACTTACGCCCGCAGCGTCCGGCGTCACTTCGTCGTCAGACCTGTCGCTCGTAGGCGTAGGCTGGCAGTCGTCGTCAGAACTACTGGCATCATCGCTTGCGGGACCGTCGTCGCGACTCGCCCCCTCGTCAATTTCGTCGTCGCTCGACGAGGGTTCGTCCGTGGTGGACTCCCCCAGCGTGTCGTCCGTGGAGTCGTCGCGAACGGCGTCATCTTCCGTGGGCAGCTTGCGACTGCTGGAGCAGCCAGCCGCGCACAGGAGCAACGCCGCGATGCCAAGAGCTAGGTGAACACCGTGACGTTGACGCAAACTTGTTAGCCACGGTTCGTGACCGCTTTGGGATTGAGTCGTTTGGCTGTTTCCGCTCATATTCGACCTGTTTCGTCGCTCGCCGCTGGTCTACTCGCCGTTCGGTCGTCGGGTGAGCTCTTGGGCTGTCCAATCCGCAACGTCCCGCAGCGAGACGTCGCAAGGTAGGACGACGACACTGCCCGAGCAAACCCTTTTGCTCGCTCGACCGGGGTCAAACTCGCGCTGTCACGACCGCGCGCAGCGGCGCGGGATGTCCCTCCACGGTCTTGCCCGGGTCGCCTGGGGAAAGAAAATCGCCGAGCGACTTCCAGGTCATCCACGGCGTCGAACGTTGTTCCTCAACACTCGTGTAACGCAGATGACGCACACGAGGATCCGCGAACCCCGCCTGCCGCATCCAATCGAGCAGCGTGGCAGGGCTGGGCAGCACGTGCACGTTGCGCATGCACGCGTAACGGCCTTCGGGGCGCAAGATGTGCCCATCAGGCCCCTCCGCGACCAGTGTTTCCACGACCACACGGCTGCCAGCACGAGCGAAGTGGCGCAAGCGCTTCAAGTGTTGCAATGGCTCTCGGCGATGGCCCAAAACCCCCAACGACAACACCACGTCGAACGGCCCGCACTCGAGCGGCAAATCCTCGAAGCGCAAAGGCGCGAGCAATGCTGGGAGCTCCGCTGAGCCAGTGACTGCGTGAAACTGCATCAGCTGCAGCAGCGCAGGATCCACGCCGAGCACGCTCCCAGCCCCTGCCCCCAACGCTCGAAGCATGTAGTAGCCATTGCCGCAGCCCACGTCGAGCACGCTCTTCCCTACCCACTCGACCGCGTCTGCCAAGCGATTCCACTTCAAATCGCTGCGCCACTCGGCATCGATCTGGACGCCAAGTACCTCGAACGGCCCTTTGCGCCAGGGACTGAGTTTCTTAAGCGCCTCACGCACTCGAGAGCGGTCGACTCTGCTCGAAACCTCAGCGAGGCTCGAAACCCCAGGTCTGCTCGAAACCTCAGGGAGGCTCGAAACCTCAGGGAGGCTCGCTGAATCCGTCGTGAAGCTGGGGGCAGCGCTGTTCAGCTCGACGCGCACGGCGTTCACACGCGGCACCTCTTGGAGCGCTTCGAACCAACGCCGCAGATCTCCGTGACGCTCGGGGCTCAGCGTGCGCAAGCACGCCTGACGCAACTCATCGTGCGCTTGCAGGCTCGTGCCGTTTGGTGCGATCGCACGTGTCCACCGACGCCACGGGGCTTCGACCAGACGCGTGTGCAGTTCATGCAGCCAAGAGTCACGGTCGTTCGTCATCACGAAGTCTTCAATGCCGACCGCAGCCAACAGCTCAGCGTAGCGCCAGCCACGACACGAAATTCAGCGCGTGAAATAGCTTCAGTACGCGACGAAAACCCACCTGTTCGAGTCGCGCGACGTGTGCGGCTTCGGTGTCACAGATGAGCACGCGCTCCAGGGCGCTGCGCTTCTGACTGATCTCGAGATCGCTGTAGCCGTTGCCGCGGCGGAAGTCGTCGTGGAAGCCTTCCAGCAGGCTGCGGTCGGCGTCGCGCTCGAAGCTCAGCTTCTCGGACAGTACGAAAGCGCCGCCGGGTAGCAATGCTCGGTGGACGCGCTCGACCATCGTCGTGCGATCTTCGAGCGGAATGAACTGTAGAGTGAAGTTCATCGCAACGAGCGAGGCGTCGCCCAAGTCGGTGTGGCGAGCGTCCTCGCAACGCACCTCAGCGTCGATACACGCGGGGTCTGCTGCCAGCCGCGCGCGGCAGCGTTCGACCATGGCGTCACTCTGGTCGACGGCGATGAGCTTCGTGCTTGGTGGTACGCCTCGGGAGAGCGCGATAGTCGAGCTGCCGAGCGAGCAACCCAGGTCGTAGACGTTGGTATCGGGCTTGGCGAAACGCGCCGAAGCCAGTGGCAGCAGCCCCATCAGCGTGTCGTAGCCGGGGATCGAACGACGGATCATGTCGTCAAAAACCCCAGCGACGTTCGCATCGAACCGAAATGGTTCGTTTCCCGCGTCGGGTTTCTGGAAGAGTTGGTCTCGCGCCATGGTCTTGATGCGGGATGTAGCTTGCCGCTGCGCGTGCTACAAGGCCCGCCGATGGCCAACGTTCGCTCCGAGCTGCTGATGCCAGCCGGGTCTCTGTCCCGGCTGAAGACGGCCCTGTTGTATGGCGCCGACGCGGTGTACGCGGGCACGCCCGACTTGTCGCTGCGCACGCAGTCGCAGTTTTCTTTGGAGGATTTGGCGGAAGGCATCGCGCTCACCCACGCCATGGGCAAGCGCATCTATCTGACGCTCAATCTGTTTGCTCACAATCGCGACGTCGAAAAGCTGCCGCGCTTTCTCGACACCATCGCGGAGCTGGGACCCGATGGATTGATCGTTGCCGACCCTGGCGTCTTCCAACTGGTGCGCGAGCGCGCGCCACAGCTCGAGCTGCACATCTCCACGCAAGCGAACGTCGTTTCTTGGCTCACGGTCGACTATTGGCGCAAGCAGGGCGCGTCGCTGTGCGTGCTGGCTCGCGAGGTGAGCTTCGAGGAGCTGACGGAAATTCGCCAGCGCTGCCCCGACATCAAGCTCGAAACCTTCGTGCATGGCGCGATGTGCATGACCTACTCGGGGCGCTGTTTGCTCTCGAACTACATGGCCGAGCGAGGTTCGAATCAAGGCAGCTGCGCTCACAGCTGCCGTTGGAAGTACCAGCTGAAAGTGCGGCGCCCCGACGGTCAGCAGGAGCTCTTGGAGGTCACTGACGAGAACTTGAGTGAGTACCAGTTTTTTCTCGAAGAAGAGTTCCGCGCGGGCGAGCTCTACCCGATCGAGGAGGATGGGCGCGGTTCGTACATCCTCAACTCGAGAGATCTGTGCTTGATGCCCAAGCTCGACGAGTACCTGAAGCTGGGGATCGATTCGCTCAAGATCGAAGGCCGCAACAAAAACGAATACTACCTGGCCGTCGTCACCCGCGCCTACCGACAGGCGATCGACGCCTACGCGGCGGATCCACAGTCCTGGGATCCTACGCCGTACATGCGTGAACTCGACACCTCACGTTCGCGTGGGTTCACGTTGGGCTTTCACGAGGGCAGGCTGTCGAACTTGGGCCACGACTTCGAGAACGGTCAGTCGCTGAGCGCGTTCGAGTTTGCGGGCTTCGTGCGCGAGTGGTCGGGCGACGATCTGATCGTCGAGGTGCGCAATCGATTGGTGGAAGGCGACATCCTCGAGTTCTTGGTGCCGGGCAACATGCAAGTCGTTCGCTTGCGGCTCTACGAATTCGTCGACGCCGAATCGGGTGAACGATTGCGTCGGATCTCCGCTGGCCAAGGTCGCGCGATTCGGATCCCACGCGCCGCGCTCCACGCCGAGACACTCGACGTATCCGAGTCACTTCCCGAGGGAACCGTGATCCGCAAGCGCAGCGTGCTCACCGACGAACAGTACCAGTTGCTCCGCAGCAACCAACAATCTCAAAAAGCCGAACTGGGGCTCATCCCCCTCGAGTCAATCAAGCGAGCCAGCGCGACGCAAGCCGCGCGGCCCGCGCCCAAACTGGGTATCGATGGTTGTTGTGGCTTGGGCTGCAATGGCTGCCTGGTGTTTTGGAATGAGCCGAAGTTCGAAAAAGCACGGCAGAAACTGCAAGCGAGCGGGCTCGGGCGCAGGCTCGACAGCCCCGTCTAGAAGTGCTTTCATCGCGCCCCATGTTGCGCACAGCTCCGTTCTCGCTGCCACTCATCTCGTTGGCGTCCGTCTCACTGGCACTCACCCTCCCGCTCGGCTGCGGTGGAGAAAAACAGCCCGCTGCAGTTCCCGAAACCGAGTCCGAAGGCGAGTGGGAAGAGAGCGAGAGCCCTAGCGAAAACGAAGCGCCCGAAGCAGAAGAAGCTGACGACGAGGCCAGCGCAGAAGAAGAGATCACGAAGATCCCCACCGAGTGTTCTGGGAAGGGTGAAGTTTGCACGCCGCCCGGCAAGTGGGTCTCCAAGCTGTGCGCCGACGTTCACTCGGACGTCGCACTGTTCATGTTTCAGTCGGGCACGCCCTGGCAACGCATGTACCTCACCCGTGAAACTGACGCGGTGAACGCGTCGGGAGGGGCTTCGGTGGCAGGCAAACTGGCGTTCGACGAAGAGGTGCTCATCCTACGCCATCGGCCCGTGAAGAAAGGCGGCATCCAGGTGGGATCCGCTTCTGGCAGCTACGACGCTCTTCGCTGGGATGGCTCGTGCGTGAGCCTCGAGGGCGAAGAGCTGACGACCAACACACCGCCGAAAGCCAAAACGACGCGAATCGAGTGGAAGTGGATCGGTGAGAAAATGCAGGACGCCCTACGCGAAGACGAAAAGGTCAACTCGACGTACATCGCGCGCCGCAAGGAGTGCAAAGGCGTGTCGATGGGAGCCGTCACGAAAAAGTGTGAGAAGCTCGACCAGGAGCTGATAGACGTGATCGTCGCCTACGTGCGCTCGACGAGTTCACTCCCCGAACCGAAGCCACTGCCGTAGTCGGCATGTGAAGATTGCCCCAGGCTCCCGCTCATCGGACGTCCAAGACCCAATTGCCGCTGGTGTCGATCGTCTGATGAAGCGCCTGCTCGTTTGGATGTTCGCAACCTACGCGGGAGTGCTCGCCTGCCGAGCTCACCAGAGCGACGAGCCCGCCAGAGACGGTATCACTTGGGGCCCCCGCCCCCCGGCTCGCCCCGGCAGCAGCATCACCCACACGCGCATGTGCGAATGTATGGCTTGTGATGACGCCACCTGCTGTCGCGGCGCGGACGAGACTCAACAAGAGTGTGAGTTCGACGAAGTCGAACAGAGTGGCGCCGACGACGAGGCAGTCGTCGACTTTTCGAGTGACGAGAGCTGCGGCATCGAACTACGCAGCTGCACGTCGAGTTGCAAGCGCAAGGTGTGGCGAGTGGACGCGAGCGAGAGCTGCGAGGCGACACAGCCGAGTGAGTGCTGCGGGTGACTGCGGCGTCGCGAAGCGCAACGTGACGGCTACGCGAGTGATGGCGCGGTACCCTGTGCAACGCGTCACGAGCGCTGCTCGCGTGGCCAAGTACGCACGCAACCTGGAGCCAGTGCCGACGTCATCACAAGTGTTCGACGCTCTTCAGCATCTCGGTCACGAACGCCGCCCGCGGCCGCATCAGCAGCGTGCGTGCGGGACCCAAGCGCAAGCGAATCAAGTCGCCGTCTCCAGCGAAGGCTTGTCCGATCAGGTCGTCGTCGTCGAACTCGTAAACGATCGGTTCGTCGCTCGCGGCTTGGGCAAGCGCCGACGTGCTGAGCAGCGAGGTGAGAAGTAGTGTGGCCAGACACAGCAAAGACTTGTTGAACATGGCGCTTCGAACCCGCTGCCAGAGTTGTGTTGGGTGCAGGAACGCACCGAGGTCCGCTTCCCTTGTGAGCTGAGTTTCCATGGCCCACCCCGCCGGGCAGTTCTTGACAATCCCGATAGACAATTGCATACCCCCCGGGTGAAGTTGTCGAACAAGGGCCGATACGCGGTGCGAGCGCTGTTCGACATCGCCTACTTCAACGACGGAAAGCCCACGCAAGTCAAAGACATAGCGGAACGTGAGGGGATCCCTCCGAGGTTCTTGGAGCAGATCTTTCAGGACCTCAAGCGCGCGGGTCTGGTCGGGTCGAAGCGTGGACCGCAAGGGGGCTACAGCCTTCTCGCAGAGCCCAGTGAGATCAGCGTCGGGCGCGTGTTGCGGGTCACGGAAGGTAGTGTGTCATTGACCGAGGAACGCGACGAAGGCGCCGAAAGCGAGGAGCTCAGCGCACGCGACATCACCGAAGACGTCTTCGACGAGCTCTCGGGCAAGATCCAAGAGTGTTTCGACGGCGTCAGCTTGCAACAGCTGTGTCAGCTCGCCGAAAAGCGCGGCCTTCCGAAGGGTTCCCCTACGAGCTACGTCTACATGATCTGAGCCATGTCCGCGCGTCCCCAGCTCAAAGACCACCCGCTCGTCTACCCCAACATTCTGGGGTTGATCCACGACACTCCATCAGTGGAGTTGCGGCTGGGTGATGACGCTCCACGCGCGCGGGTGTGGGGCAAACTCGAGTCGGTCAACCCTGGTGGATCGGTGAAAGATCGCATCTGTCTGGCGATGATTGAACGTGCTGAAGCATCAGGACAGCTTCAGCCGGGCGGCGTCGTGGTAGAGCCGACGAGCGGCAATACGGGTATCGGCTTGGCGCTGGTGTGTCGCAGCAAAGGTTACCGCTGCATTCTGACCATGCCCGAAAGCATGAGCTTGGAACGCCGTGCGCTACTGGAATTGATGGGCGCCGAAGTGGTGCTGACCCCATCAGAGGCTCAAATGTCGGGCGCGATCGAGAAGGCCGAAGAGCTGGCGACAGTTCATGGCGGCTTCATTCCTCGGCAGTTCGACAACAGCGCCAACCCCGACGTGCACGCGAGCCACACCGCCAGCGAGATCCTCGACTTGTTCGAGGGCGAAACGCTCGACGCCTTCGTGGCAGGTGTAGGCACGGGCGGAACGATTTCGGGTGTGGGTCGCGTGTTACGGCAGCAGCGGCCCGAGTGCCGCATCATCGGTGTGGAACCCGAAAGCTGCGCGACGATCACCCGCGGTGAAGTTGGCCCCACCAAGATCCAAGGACTCGCGGCGGGCTTCATCCCGACCAACTATGCGAAAGACGTTCCCCACGAGGTGCGAACCGTCAGCGATCAGAACGCCTACCGCGCCAAAGTAGCGCTCGCGCGGCGTTCGGGACTACTCGTGGGGATCAGTGCTGGTGCAGCCGTCCACGTCGCGGCAGAGGTCGCTCGCGAGCTCGAACCCACGCAAAACGTGGTCGTCATTCTGCCTGACACGGGCGAACGTTACTTCAGCTTGGATGAGTACTTTGAAGCTTGAGCCTTCCGCAACGCAACTGCGAGACAAGCGGGCGCTCATCATCGGGCTCGGTGGTCTCGGCTGTCCCGCGAGCCTGATCTTGGCGCAGGCGGGCGTGCAGCTGGTGATCGCCGACGACGACGTCGTAGACGAGAGCAACTTGCATCGTCAGGTGTTGTTCGCCACCGAAGACGTCGGACGCAGCAAACTGGACGCGGGCGCTGAGCGGCTGCGGCAGGTGAATCCCAAACTCGACATCGAGCTCGTACGCTCGCGCTTCTTGCCGGACAACGCCCGTCAGCTGACGGAAGCGGCCGACATCGTGCTCGAGGGCTCCGACAACTACGCGACGAAGTTTCTGGCAGCAGACGCCGCGCACTTGTGCGGGCGCCCCATCGTTCATGGCGCTGCCATCGGTTGGCGTGGCACCGCGTGGACGGTGAGCGGCACTGGCCGTCCGTGCTATCGCTGCTTGTTCGAAGACATCCCGCAAGGTGCGCACCTCAGCTGCGACTCGGCGGGAGTCGTCGGGCCACTACCCGGATTCATCGGCGCACTGATGGCGGATCAGGCGCTCTCGGTCCTCGTGGGACGTCCGCGTTTCGGCATCTTGTACCAATACGACGCCAAGGCCGATCGCCTGAGGAGTCTGCAGGCGAGCGCGCGGCACGACTGCGCGCTGTGCGGCACTCACACCACGATTTCCGATCTCGACGAACGCCGCTACCTGCGGCAAACCTGCGCGGCCTGAGCTTCGCAACCCCTCAAACTAGACCGCCGCGTGCGGCGAGCCAAACCAGGAGAACAACAATGAGCGTTACCGTCCGAATTCCCACCCCGCTTCGAACTCTCACTGGCGGTGAGGAAGAGGTCAGCGTCGATGGTGCCAACGTCAAAGCGGCCATCGACGACATGGAGAGCAAGTTTCCAGGCATCAAAGAGCGCATCGTCGACGACAAAGGCGTACGTCGCTTCGTCAACGTGTACCTGGGCGACGAGGACATTCGATTCCTCGACGGCCTCGACACGGAGCTGTCGGACGGCGCCGAGCTGAGCATCGTGCCCGCGATCGCGGGAGGGTGAAAGTGCTGCCGTTCGAGGACCGCTATACCCGTCAGCGCCAGCTCCCGGAGATTGGCGCCGAAGGCCAACGTCGAATCGCTGAGAGCGTTGCTTCCTTGGATTCGAGTGCCGCGGCCCAAATCGCTCGCGAGTACCTTTCGCGAGCGGGCGTGCAGCGGTTCTCGAACGTCGACAGCCAAGGCAGTGACTTTGCGCACGCCGAACACTTCTGTTTCTCTGAGGCCCGCGACTTCGGGCGCGGCACTGCCCTCGCACTGCAGCACCTGCGTGTGGCCGTCGATATCTCGGAAGACTGAGTATCTGTCGTGACTCGTCGTGTTCGCTCCCGTCGTTGGTCGTCGATGCTCGATGGCGTCGGCAACACGCCGCTGGTTCGACTCGACAAGATTGGCAGCACCGCGCCGAGCGTCGAGATCTACCTGAAGCTGGAGTTTTGCAACCCCGGCGGGTCCGTCAAAGATCGGCCAGGGCTGCGCATGGTGCAGCAAGCGCTCGAAACGGGTCAGCTCGACGATAGCAAAACGTTGATCGACGCCACCAGCGGCAACACGGGCGTGGCCTACTCGTGGATCGGCGCCGCGATGGGCGTCAAGGTCGCGTTGGTGATGCCCGCCAACGTGAGTAAGGCGCGCAAGGACATCACTCAGGCGTTCGGCACCGAGCTCATCTTCAGCAGTCCCATGGAGGGTTCCGATGGCGCTATTCGCAAGGTACGTGAACTCGTCGCCAGCCAGCCCGATCGTTACTTTTACAGCGACCAGTATTCGAACCCCAACAATCCCCTCGCCCACTACCACGGCACGGGCGTCGAAATTCTCGACGCCCTAGGCGACCGCATCACGCACTTCGTCACGTCGCTCGGCACGAGCGGCACGGTGATGGGAACCACGCGGCGCCTGCGCGAACACCACCGCCCCATCAAGTGCATCGCTGCCGAGCCCGCCGAAGCGTTACATGGACTCGAGGGGCTCAAGCACATGGCGTCGAGCATCGTGCCCAACATCTACGATCCGCACGTGCCCGACGAGATACTGCCCGTACAGACCGAACACGGCTGGGACATGGCAGAGCGCCTCGCCCAAGAAGAGGGGCTGCACGTCGGTCACTCGACGGGCGCAAACGTGTGGGCAGCGCTGCACCTGGCCGAACAGCTGCATCGCGAAAAAGCTGGCGGCTGCGTCGTCACCATCGCGTGCGATCGCAGCGACAGGTACTTCGCCCCGATGAAGTGGGAAAAAAAGTACGAATGGTGAGCGCTGTCCGCTCCCGCGACGCCGCTAGGCCTCCAGCTAGCGCAGGCGCGCTTCGTCGACCACGTCACCTGCGCCACCAACGTGCCGACCGCAACAGGAACAACGAAACATGACCAACGCCAGCCAAGCCACGCCCTGGATTAACGGAAACTTGAAGATCAGTCGGAGCGCACTCGACGTCATCGAACACGCCGCGAAAGCTGCGTACGCTCGTGATGAAGAGGCTTGCGGCTACTTGCGCGGCCCCGTCGCTGAGCCGTCGTTGTGCGATGAAGCCGTCGAGCTCGAGAACATGGCCAACAAGTACCACCAGATCGATCCCGAAGGGCATCCCCGCACGGGCCGTGAGTACTTCAAGATCAATTCGCTCAAATTCGAAAAGGCCATCCACGCGAGCGACGCCGAAGCGCGCCCCGTGAAAGTTTTCTTCCACTCGCACCTCGATTGCGGGGCGTACTTCAGTGAAGAAGACGCGGCGAGCATGACGAACGGCGGACAGGGCGACCCGGCGTACGCGCTTGCGTACTTGGTCACCTCGATTCGCAAGGGCGAAATCGAGGAACACAAGCTATTCATTTGGGATGGCTCCGGGCGGTCGTTCGTCGAGAGCCCCTACCAAGCCGTCTGACCGCTCGCGCGAAGCTGCTTGCCGAATCGTTTCAGTGGACGCCTTTTCGAGCAGGTGATCCGTTCTGGTTCGAACCAAAGCGTGAGTCGGCGTAGGCCAGCCGCACGGCTACCGAATCGTCAACATCACATGCACGGTGGCTTGCTTGCTTCTTCGACGCTAGGGTCGCACCGAACGCAGTCACACTTGTCGAAAGTCGCTGATGGCGGATCTGAATCCCCACCAAAGAAAAGCAGTCAAGACTCTCTCCGGGCCGCTACTGGTGCTCGCAGGCGCGGGTTCGGGCAAAACCCGAGTCATCACTTTTCGCATCGCGGAGCTGATCAAGAGCGGGATCAAACCCGACAGGATTCTCGCGGTCACGTTCACCAACAAGGCCGCGCGTGAGATGAAAAAGCGTGCGTCCGCGCTGCTATCCAAGCGACGTCGAGGGCGCGTAGCGCCCGAGATTTCGACCTTTCATTCCCTGTGCGTGCGCATCCTGCGGCGGCACATCGATCAGCTGGGTTACCCCAAAGCGTTTCCGATCTACGACAGCAGCGATCAAGACAGCCTCGCGCGCTCCGCACTGCGCGACATTCGCGTGAGTGCCGACAAGCTTCGACCCGGCGACTTGCTTTCTCAAATCTCGACCTGGAAATCTCGCGGCTTGCGCCCGGAGGCCGCCGAGCAAGTCGCGAGTAGTGATCGGGAACTACTCGCCGCACGCGCCTACGAACGTTACCAAAGCTCACTCAAGACCTGTGGCGCGCTCGACTTCGACGACTTGCTGCTGTGCACCGAAGAACTGTTCACCAAACACGCTGACGTCAGATTCGCCGAAGCATCGCGCTTCGATCATCTCTTGATCGACGAATACCAAGACACGAACGCGCTGCAGTACCGCATCGTCAAGGCTCTCGCGGCGCAACATCGCAATCTATGTGTCGTGGGTGACGACGATCAATCGATCTACGGCTGGCGTGGGGCCGAAGTCGAACACATTCTCAGCTTTGCCAAAGATTGGCCCGAAGCCACGGTCGTTTACCTGGAAGACAACTACCGCTCGCGGGAAGCGATCTTGGGACTCGCCAACACGCTCATCGCGCACAACAGCCAGCGGCACCCGAAGGTGCTGCGGGCGGCGCGCAAAGCTGGGGATCCCCCGCGTTTCTGCCGCTTCGACGACGAAACCGCAGAGGCTGAAGCGATCGTTCGCGAGATCGCCACCATGGTGCAGCGCGAGTCCGCGGATCGGGTCAAACCGAGTGACATCGCGATCTTATTTCGGACGAATGAACAGCCGCGGTTGTTCGAGCAGGAACTGCGTCGCAACAAACTGCCGTACGTGCTCGTGGGCGGGATGTCTTTCTACGACCGCAAAGAGGTGCGGGACATCTTGAGTTACATGAAGGTGCTCGCGCACCCCGCCGACGAAGTGGCGCTGCTGCGCATCATCAACACCCCTTCTCGCGGCATCGGCGACGCGAGCGTGCAAGTGCTGCTCGCGCGCGCCGTCGAGCAAGGCCGCCCGTTGTGGGAGGTGCTGCCCGACGCTGAACACCACCCCGACGTCAATCACGCGACCACGGGCCGCATCGCGTCGTTCATCTCGATGATCGAGGAATACCAAGAATTGCTGCAGCACGAGTCACTCGTCGAGGGCGTGCGCAAGTTGATCGGGCAGATTGGCTACAAGCGCGAGATCGAACGCCTGTACAAGAGTCCAAGCGACGTCGAGGCACGCTGGAATTCCGTCGAGGAGTTGATCAACGCGGTCGGTATCTACGAGGAGCGTTCCGAACACCCGACGCTGCGCGGATTTTTGGAAGAGACCGCGCTCTCTGGACGCGAAGACCAGCGCGACGACAAGGACAAACCGCAACAACAAGCCATCACGTTGATGACCCTGCACAGCGCCAAGGGCCTGGAGTTCCCACGGGTGTACCTGGTCGGACTCGAAGAGGGGCTGCTCCCCCATCGTCGCTCCCTGGTCGACGGCGGGGCGTCAATCGCCGAAGAGCGGCGCCTGGCGTACGTCGGCGTGACCCGCGCTCAGGACCAGCTGACGCTGTCCCTGGCGAAACAGCGGATGAAGTGGGGCAAACCGCGACCCACGATCGTCAGTCGGTTCATCCCCGAGATGCGGGGTGACAGCGAAAAGGCCAAGAAAATCGCCGAGGCAGCGCAAGAGCAGTTGGCCGAGCTCACATTCGAAGGTCCCCCTGGGAAGGGCACCAAGAAGAAGCCCTCTCGCGCCACTTCTCCAACCCAATCGAGCAAACGAGGGGGGCGGAGCAAGGCGACTTCGGGAGCCGCCAAGGCGGGTTCCAAGACCCAAACGAAACGGCGCGCCTCCAAAGCCGCCAGCGTCGGGAGCGGCGGCTGAGATGACGGCCGGATCTTGCCACGGGCGTGCGACGAAACGCGCCGCCCACCGAGCCAAGGCGCTGCTTGACAGGGATTTCTGGGAGACCTAAACGGACGACAGCCAATGCCGGCCCGTGGTCGACCACGTTGGAAACGCCGGCGTCCTACTACCCATGACGTCCCCGATCGACAACAGCACGAGCGCCCCCCTGGCTGGCTCGGGCGCCATGTTCGACGGCATCGCAGGGCGCTACGACCTTCTCAACCGTTTGATCAGCTTGGGTGTCGACCAAGGTTGGCGGCGAAAAACCGTGCAGGCGCTTCAGCTACCAGCCGCTGGCCGCTGCCTCGACCTGGCTACGGGCACTGCGGACTTGGCACTGTTGATCGCTCGCACGCACCCCGAATGTCGCGTGATCGGCGTCGACCCCTCGACGAAGATGATGGACGTCGGGCGCGACAAGGTTGACGCCGCAAAGCTTTCGTCGCGGGTCGAATTGCTCGAGGGCGACGCCCAGCAGCTCGACTTCGACGATTCGACATTCGACGGCGTGACCATGGCGTTCGGGATCCGCAACGTCCCGAATCGCGAGCAGGCTTTGCGAGAGATGGTCCGGGTCACGCGAGCGGGCGGCAAGATTGCGATTCTCGAGCTGTCCGAACCGCGGTCGGGCGTCCTTCGTAGTTTCGCCCGCTGGCACATGCACCGCGTCGTCCCGTGGCTCGGTGGGTTGTTGTCTGGTAGTCGGGAGTACAGTTACCTGCCACAAAGCATCGCGGCGTTCCCGCCGCCCGATACTTTCGTCGAAATGATGGAGCGAGCGGGCATGCGTGACGTGAGTGCACGAGCGCTCACGTTCGGGGTCTGCCACCTCTACGTCGGGACGATTGCTCCACCCGACGAGACCGGGGGCGCTCCTTGACGCAAGGGGTTCAGCTGGAACGCGATCCACTGGAGCGGCGGGCACGTAGCGCACCCGACGGCGACCTGTGGATCTCGGTGCCCGCGCCGCGCATCGAGGCTGAGCAATTGATGCAACGGGGTAACGCCAGCTTCATCTGGTCATCTCCTGCGGCGCCAGGCGCCCCCATCGCAGATGGCACGCAAAGCTGCGTGGGTTTGGGTGTGGCGCGCCGTTTTTACGCCAACGGCGAAGAGCGCTTTCGGCGCATCGAGCGAGAAGCAGGGGCCGTACTCGGCCGCGTGCGCGAAGTGGCAGACGCCCCGCGCGCGCCGAAGCCTCGCGTGTTCGGAGGGTTCGCGTTTCAGCCTGGTGGATGCTCCGCAGCACCCTGGGAGGGGTTCTTCGACGCGCAGTTCTTTCTGCCGCGCATGCTTTACGTCAGGCGCGACGACTCAGCGACGCTGAGCGTATTCGTGTCAGCGGAACAGCGATCTCGAGTCGAAGGCGCGATCCGCGAGCTCCGTCAGGTCGCCAGCGAACTCGAAACGACACGGGGCAGTGACCTCGGAAAACCCTCGGAAGCAGAACACCCCCAGTCGATTCGAGCCGACGCCTGGTCGGAAATGGTCGAATCAATCCTGCTCGGGATCGCCAGCGGTGAGTACGAGAAAGTCGTGGCTGCGCGACGCAGCACGCTGCAGTTCGCGACACCGATCAGCGTGCCCGCGACGTTGCGCGCCCTGCAACACAGCCACCCCAGCTCCACGCGTTTCGCATTTCGGACCGATCGCGCGACCTTTTTGGGTGCGACTCCCGAGCGTTTGGTCTTGCGACGAGGTAACGCCGTTTTCTCAGAGGCGCTGGCCGGCACGTTCAACCGCAGTGAACAGAGCGCCGCAGAGCTGCGCAATCCCAAGGAAGATGCCGAACACCAAGCGGTGGTCCGAGCGGTAGTGGCTACGCTGCGACCATTTTGCAGCAAACTCCAATATCCCGACGAGCCTCAGCTGTGTCAGCTCAAGCATCTGCTTCACCTGCACACACCCATCAGCGGTGAGCTGCGCAATCCAGACCACGTACTCAGGCTCGTACGCGCGCTGCATCCCACCCCAGCCGTCGGCGGCGTGCCGAATGACGCGGCGATGGCTTGGATCGAACAGAACGAGGTTCATCCACGCGGCTGGTACGCTGGCCCCGTAGGGTGGTTCGATGCCGACGGCGATGGCGACTTCAGCGTCGCGCTGCGCTGCGGGGTGTTGGCGGACGATCGAGCTTACTTGTTCGCGGGCGCGGGTATCGTGCGCGGCTCACGTCCATTGGCCGAATACGCGGAAACCGAGCTCAAGTTCCGTACCCTGCTAGGTGCGTTGCGCACCCAAGGGAGCTGAGCCAGCGCAGAGCACCGCTATCGCGGGCAGCGTGAAGGTCTCGGGTTGAGATGGAAACTCTGGACGAACTGATACCCCGGGAGCAAGAGCGTGGTTGAGCCCGGGGATCGCATGCCGCGAAATCTGCTCACGCAATGGGCGCGTTTGTTGATCGGATCGCTCGCGGGCGCAGGCGTGCGTCAAGTGATCGTCAGCCCAGGGTCTCGCTCGACACCACTGACGGCCGCCGTGCTCGAGCGCCCCGACATGGACACGACCTGCGTGATTGACGAGCGCAGCGCGGGGTTCATTGCGCTCGGCCAGGCCAAACTGTCGGGTGACCCGACACTGCTCATTTGCACGTCGGGCAGCGCTGCAGCTCACTACTTCCCAGCGCTGATCGAAGCGGACGAGAGCGCCACACCATTGATCGTGTTGTCTGCCGATCGTCCCACACATCTGCAGCTGAACCGCGCGCCGCAGACCATCGAACAAGCGCAATTGTTTGGACGCAAAGTGCGTGCGTTCATGGACCTCGGCACACCAGCAGGCGACGACGCGGCCTTGCGTGGACTCGCACGAAAAGCCGTTCAAGCGGTTTCGCTCGCACGCTTCCCGCACGCTGGGCCCGTTCACTTGAACTTCCCCGCCGCCAAGCCGCTCGAACCCGTCGGCGCAGAGAGTGTTCAAGATGAACAATTGCAAGACCGCGTCTCGGCACTGTTGCGCGCTCCCGTTTCTGTGGCCCTGGAAGGACAGCTCACGCCTGGTCCCGCGGGCTTGGCGCATGTCGTCGAACTCGCCCGAGCCGCCAAACGTCCGCTGATCGTCGTCGGGCCGCGTGCGCCTCACGAGACGAAAGCCACACGAGCCATCGCCGACTTGGCAGAAAGCTGTCGCTGGCCCGTGTACGCGGAGCCTGCAAGTCAGTTGCGGCAGCAAGGCTCGACCAGCATGCTGTGTGAAGCCCTCGACGGCGTGTGGCGCACTCCTCGAGCCCGAGACTACGTTCCCGACTTCGTTCTGCAGTTCGGTCACCCCGCGACTTCGGGCGCCTGGTCGACGTTGCTCACCCAGAACCCGCAAGTGCCACGGGCAGTAGTTTGCGAGAGCGCGTGGTCCGACCCGCACAACTGTGCGAGGTTGGTGCTCCGCGCAAACGAGTACGAAACCGCTGCCCGACTGACCAGCGCGCTGCCTCCCGCCGACCCTCGATGGCTGACTCGACTGAAACAGGCCAACCAGGTCGCGCAGACCTGCATTCGTGACTGGCTGGGCGCACAATCTGCCCTGGATCCGCCACCCGAAGCCTGCCACGTGCAAACGCTGCTGCGCGAACTGCTGCCAGGAGACCTACTCGTCGTCGGCAACAGTCTGCCAATCCGCCTGCTCGACACCGTGTGTGAGCAACTCCCAGCGGACGTCCGAGTGCTCTCTCAACGCGGAGCGAACGGCATCGACGGTCTGGTCTCGCTAGCCGTAGGTGCCGCGTGTTCGCGAAGCACGGGGCGCGCCGTGTTGCTGCTCGGAGACGTCAGCGCGCTGCACGACATGGGCGGGCTATGCGCGCTTTCTGCACGAAGGCCCGAGCTGAGCTGCGTGATCTTGAACAACGGTGGGGGACGCATCTTCGAACACCTACCGATCGCTGGCCACCCTCGACTCGACGCATGGACGACGCCACACGACGTGAGGCTGTACGAGTTGGCCCAAGCGTTTCGAGTGCCGGGTGTGCGTGTCGATGGCGTCGGTGATTTGCGCGCGGCGTTGGCACTCGGGCGGCGCGATGGCGGGCCGCTCTGGATAGAAGCGCTCTGCCAACCCGACGGCGCGCGGCGTATGTACTCTGAGTTGACGCAGCAGCTCACCCAAGCTCTGCCTCCCGAGTCGTGATGCAAGTCCTCCTGCTGCACGGGTTTACGGGAGCTCCAGAGAGCTTCCTGTCGCTCGTCGACGCCCTGCCGAACGCGTGTGACGTGGTTGCACCAGCGTTACCCGGGCACACGGGACTGGGGATCCGAAACTCCGCCGAGCGCGTACGTTCAGCTTGGCGCGACGCAGCTACTCGCCCAAACTTCGATCCTGATTGGGATTCAGCGGCCAGCTTCGAGGAGTGCATCGACGTGTTGGCGGACGCGCTCGACGGCATCGGGTTCTCGCAGGGGTTGGTGTGTGGTTACTCCTTGGGTGGACGCATGACCCTGGGCTTGCTCTGCCGACATCCGCGGCTGGCACGCCGCGCGATCGTGGTGGGCGCACACCCGGGGCTGGACGAACCCGACGAACGGGCAGCGCGGCGCACTGCCGACAGCCGCTGGGTCCAGTTGTTGCTTCAAGACAACATCGAAGAGTTCGTGGAACGATGGGAGCGAACGCCCGTGTTGGACACCGCGGGCCGCGTTTCGGAAGCGGAGCTAGCCGTGCAGCGTGCCCTGCGCCTGCGCCATCGTCCCGCTGGGCTGGTGCGCAGCCTCGAAACCCTGGGCCTCGGTGAAATGCCCAGTTGGCGTCGAGATCTCGAGCGGATCCGCTGCCCCGTCACGTTCGTCAGTGGCGCGCTGGATACCAAGTTCACGACGCTAGCTCGCGAGATGGCAACACTCGTTCCGGGCGCGCAGCAGCTCCAGATCGATGCGTGCGGGCACAATCCAGTACTCGAACGTCCTCAATACTTGGCGGACGTGATAACCAGGCAGCTGTCGTGAACGCTTCCCCGACCATCACTGAGGTGCCGAGTTCGTTTCAGGCGTGGCTTTCGGCGACACGCCCCAAGACGCTGCCCGCCGCGATCGTGCCTGTTGTCGTTGGAGCGAGCTGCGCTGCGCACTTCGGGCAGTTGAGACCGCTCCCCACGCTAGCCGCGCTGTTCGGGTCGTTGTTGCTGCAGATCGGTTCCAACTTCGCCAACGACGTCTACGACTACGAAAAGGGCGCAGACACCGCTGACAGAGTCGGCCCGACGCGCGCGGTCGCCGCGGGCTGGATCAGCCCCGCTGACATGAAGCGAGGCATGTGGCTGGTGTTCCTCGCTGCCTTGCTGGTCGGGGCGTACCTGACCATTGCGGTCGGGCCAGTCATCCTCGTCATCGGCCTCACGTCGATCGTCGCGGCTATCGCCTACACGGGTGGTCCCTACCCGCTCGGATACAACGGGCTCGGTGAACTGTTCGTGATGATCTTCTTCGGGTTCGTCGCCGTGTGCGGGACCGAATTCGTCAACACCGGCACTGTACACGCTTTGTCGGTTGCGTGTTCCATACCCGTCGGGGCACTGGCAAGCGCAATACTCGTCGTGAACAACGTGCGTGACGAGCTCACTGATCGTCGTTCGGGCAAACGCACCCTGGTGGTGCGCCTCGGTCATCGAGCGGGCGTGGTCGAATACGCCGCGCTACTCGTGCTGGCCTACGTGATCCCCATCGTCATCGTCGTTGGCAAGTTGGCATCGGCTGCGGCATTGCTCCCGTTGCTGTCGGCGCCCCTGGCACTCTGGTTGCTGCGCCAGCTCAGGGCGCAGTCGGGTGCGGCACTGAACGGCGCCTTGGCACGCACTGCGCAGTTGCTCTTGGTATTCGGGATGTTGCTGGCCGCGGGCCTAGCCTGGAGCAGCGTCAGTGTTGCGAATTAATCTGCGCCGTTCTGCGATCGACGTTCCTGCGGGCACACTACGAAACGCCACGCGCGAGTGGGCGCGGCGTGAGAGTGCGCTACTCGAACTCACGCGGAATGGAGAGGTTCTCGGGCGCGGAGAAGTCACACCACTTCCAGGCTACGGGCCCGACACGCTGGAACAGGCCATCGCGGGGCTTCGAAACCTCGACGCGCGTCGTCTCGAGTCGACGCTAGCGCAAGCATCCATCGACCTGGACGAGTTCTCCCCGCTTCTCGACGAGTTGAGCAGCTCAGCGACGTTCGCACTCGAATGCGCGGTACTAGACGCCGTTGGCAAACGCCGAGGAATACCCGTTTGGCAGTTGCTGGCTGACGACGCCTCGAACGCCGCACCGCCGCCAGACCCCTGTCAGCTGCGCACGCTTTCGGAAGTTGCAGCGCGCGAGACCGCACTGCGTGGATGCGCGAAGTTCAAAATCGGGCGCGACGTCCCTCGAGAGGTTGAAGTGCTGCGCCAGATCGCAGCACGTTCACCCGAACTCTCCATTCGACTCGACGCCAACCGTTCACTGCCGCCTACGTCTATCGACGTGGTCTTGGCTGAGCTCGCCGCGCTGCAGCCCGAGTTCGTCGAGGAGCCGTGCCCGCTGAGGCAGCTTGGAACGCCTCGGCGCTTACCCATCCCCTTGGCGCTCGATGAATCGCTACAGTCCGAGCAAGATCTCGACCTCGTGCGCTGCTGGCTGAACGCAGGTCAGGTCACGGCATTGGTACTGAAGCCGATGGCCATTGGAGGCATCGCCAAAGCACTGCGTTGGTCGCGTGTCGCTGCGGCTGCAGGGGCGAAAGTGGTGGTGTCGCATTGTTTCGATGGTGCGATCTCGATGGCCGCCTATCGTCACTTGGCGCGCGCCCTGAGCGCCAACGCGCTGGCCCCGGGCCTCGCTGCTCACGCGGGCGCCCTACTGTGGAACGAGTTCGTCGTCGTGCCTGATGACCTTTCCAAACCCGGACTGGGGCTGCGGCAAGACCCAAACCCCATGATGGGTGGGCGTTCTGAGCCGCTCGCCGAGGAAAGTGGGAATGGCCTCGAGTGATCTCACGTCGGACCCGATGAATCCAGAGGTGCTTTCAGTGCTGCGGTTGGCGGAGCAGGATCCCGATGCACCGCTGATCGTCACTCCCACGCGAACTCACTCGAGATCCGAGGTGGCTCGTCGCGTCCGTCAACTGATGGCCTGGTTCGAGCCCGCAGTCAGCCGCGAGCGTCAGCGGCCGATCGCATTCGTCGCAGCAACGAGCACGGCGACAGTCGAAGCGTTGCTTGCGTTGATCGAGCTCGGGATCCCTGCGGTTCCCTTGCACGAGCGATGGTCTAGCGCCGAACGCAAACGCGCTGTCGCTGCAAGTGACGCCCAGCTGCTCACATTGCCCGATGCAGCAACGCTGAACACGAAGTCAATCGCTTTCCCCAGTGCTCGCCAAGAGATCGATCCCGAAGTGCCGCTGGCGATCGTGTTTTCGTCGGGTTCGAGTGGAGATCCTCGAGGCGTCGTACTCAGTCGTCGGGCGTTCATTCAATCCGCTCGAGCGACCGCGGCAGCGATACCCTGGCAAGAAAACGATTGCTGGCACACGTGTTTACCATTGGCGCACGTGGGTGGACTCAGCATCGTCACGCGCTGTTTGCTGGCGGGCAAGCGGCTGAGTCTACTCGACGATGGTGAACGTCAATTCGACGCGGCAGCTCAGCACCAGGCCATGCGAACGTGCCATTGCACCCACGTCTCCCTGGTCCCGGCCCAACTGGCGGCCCTGCTGGAAACCGAGCAAGCCTGCCCCGAACAGCTACGCGTGGCGATCGTCGGCGGAGCGGCTTTGGCGCCGAGCATGGAGCAGCGCGCGCTGAAAGCAGGCTGGCCAATCTTCCGCACCTACGGGCTCACGGAGGCGTGCTCGCAAGTCACGCTCGCCCGGAGTCCAGTCGCCCAACGAGCTGCACCCAGTGACGAGCTTCACGAAGTCGTAGGCGCGAAAGCGACGGAAGCTGTTTCGGTTACCGAGCTCGCCCCGACCTGCGGCCCGCCTTTGCCACATGTCGAGTTGCGTTTTCGCGATGGGCTGATCGAAGTGCGCAGCCCGAGCTTGCTGTCGGGCATCCTCCCTGGCGGTGAGACGGGTTTGAAGCCCGACGGCTGGCTGAGGACCTCCGATGTCGGGTATCTCGACGAACGAGGTGAGCTCGTCGTCTTGGGCCGAGCTGACGACGTCATCGTGACGGGCGGGGAAAACGTCAGCCCGCAGTTCGTGGAAGGCGTGTTGTTGGAGCACCCTGACATCCGTGCGGCTTGTGTGTTCGGGATCCCCCACGCGCGTTGGGGACAGGAAGTCGCCGCTGCGCTGGTGGTGCGCGACGAGCGAACGCTGCCCGAGCTGGGCGACTGGCTGCGCGCGCGATTGGCGTCGTTTCAGCGACCCCGGCGCTTCGCCATCGCCCTGCAACTGCCGACTACCGCGAGTGGCAAGATCGACCGTCGCGCATGCGCGCGCGAGCTGTCCGCTCACTGTCGTGCGCTTGCCGACAGCCCGTGATGAAGCGAGCCGAAAACGGCCGCTTGCGACGCGGCTGACGGCCACCGATAATCAACGCATGAAGCCAACTTTCTTGGGCTTGGCCTGCGCGGCCGCCATCGCTTGCCAAACACGTGAAGCGAAACACGACGCGACCCCCGAGCCACCAGAAGCGCCGCCCCAGACGTCGAGTTCGACAGTTGAACCTTCACGACAAGCCGCATCTCGCGGCGCGTCCACGAACTCGGAAAAGGAGGCGCCCAGCCCCGCGCCCGAAGCCGAACCGCCGGCACGCATGCTCACCCCACCGAAGCCGCTCGCAAATGGCAGAGACTTGTTCGGCGCAGAGTTGAGCAACGCACGCAAGGTACCGCTAGCAGAGCTGCTGTCGAAGCCGCAGTCGTTCGAAGGCGCAACTGTACGCATCGACGGTACAGCTCGGCGGGTTTGCTCTCGCAAGGGTTGCTGGATGGAACTCGCTGCGTCCAACGCGGACGACGCCCCGAGCTGTCGAGTCAAGTTCGCAGACTACGCGTTCTTCGTGCCCACCGACTCGGCAGGGTCGACCGTGACGGTCGAAGGCGTGCCGCAGATCACCACGGTAAAACCCGGCCGCGTGCGCCACCTCGAGCGCGAAGGCGCGCGTTTTGCGTCCAAGAACGCCGACGGCAGCGCCAACGAAGTACAGCTGATCGCAACGGGCGTCGAGATGCAGCGAAACTGACGCTGCACAGGCGTCGGCCCAAGTAGAAAAACGGCGCCCAGACTAACTGGGCACCGTCTTCGACGACTCACGCTGGCACGGATGGGTTCAGCGCACGATGCGCTTCGCCACGTTGAGCAGTAGCGCGCGAATGACTGGGCGATAGCCGAAATCCTGCAGGTTCACATTCGAAACCTGACGTGGGCAGATCGACGCCACCACGGACTGGTCGGTGCAGGTGACCTCCCCGCCATTGGGATCTGGCGGACAGGAGACCCCCTGAAGCACCTTCAACATACGAGGGCTGGGGTAAGCCTTGGCGTAATATTGGGTTTGCCCGTATTCGCCCGTCTCCGTGTCGTAACAGAGCGGATTGCCGTCGTAGTAGTTGGACACGTTGCCTTCAGCATCGGTTTCGACGACGCAGTCGCAACTTCCGTAACCGTCCGCGTCTTCACAGTTGCGCGGCTCGGGCAAGGGGAAGATGCAAGAGTACTGCAGGTCGTCGTCCAGAAGGTCGTTGGTGGCAAGTACGCGGTCGTGACCGTTGATGGAGTTCCAGGTGCCGGGTCCGCCCACGGCCTCACCCGTGATGGGGTGCGTGCCTTCGCGCATTCCCATGCCCTCGATGTTGAAGGGATCTGTCGGGAAATTGCCGCCCGTCGGCAAGTACCTCGCCCAATCCACCTCCGAGGCTTCGATCAGGTCCAAGCGCCCGCTAGCGGCTTCGTTGACCGTCTCCTCGGTGGCGGTGTCTTGCCAGGGGACGCCGATCACGCCCACGACGAAGATCTTTTCGCGGCCTCGGGATGGCGTGAACAACGGGTTCTGCACGGGGTTGCCCGCGCGATCACCGACGTTCGAGTAGATGTAGCCGCCGACGTACACGTCCGTCGAGCGCAGGAAGCTCACGCCAAAGCGACGAAGTTGATCGAAACAACGTAAAGGACGAGCCTCACCCACGTCTTCGGGGCCCGCGCCGCAACCGTTCGTCGCGGGATCCGTGTCACAACCGTCGGGCAGCGCGACGCCACAAGGGAGGCAGCACGCGTCGTTGGGGTTGGCGTCACACGCGTTGGTGCCGTTGCTCAGCACCGTGTTGGTCATCATCGCCATGTAACCCTGCCCCTTGGCGCGCAAAGAGCAGTCGTTCTCGTCGGTCAGGAACATCACCACGACGACCGAGTCGGGACGCAGGAACGCCGCGCGTTGATCGAGCAAATCCTGGTCGACGCCCTGTGGCTCGACGCATAGGTTGCCGTCGTCAGGCCGCCCCGGGCACGGGACGCGCTCGAGCGTGAGGTACGGATCGGGCTCACTCAAGAATCGATACGCGGCTTCGAGCGGAGCCTCGAAACCACAACCCGACTCGCCTACCTCATCGATTTGGGCGTTGAACTTGGCAATCAGCGTCGACAGGTCAGAGTCGCCTGGGGGCTGCGCTTCACCCTTGGGATCCCAAACCAGGAAACCCCAGTTCTGGTAACTGTCAGCAGTCAAATCGGCGCGCACGCGCCCGAGCAGCCAGCTCTTGTCGTTCTCGCCGGGGGTATCGGTGCAGCCGTAGGGGATCTCGTCACCCTGTGTTCCCAGCGGGCCGAGGCTCGAAGACAGCACCCCGATGTGAATGTCCGTAACCGGATCGAAGATGCGCCGCGTTCCGCTGGGGCAGGCGATCTCTCCCGCAGGGAACTCCGAGAACTCGTTCGTCTCGTTGTTCACGCAAGGTGGGTTCACCATCTGGTCAATCAGATCGGGGACCGCCTGCTTGAAGATCGCCTGCTTGTCCGCCATCGAGCTCGAGTTGTCGATGACGAGCAGCAAGTCCACCTTCTCAGACGGCACGAATCCACCAGCCATCGAGGGATCCGTCTGACTTGGAGTGTCTGCGATGAACTCCATGTCTTGTTCGGACACGAAGTCACCCGTCGCGCTTGCACCTGTCGCGCCGCTCGAATCCGTGGTGGCCGAAGCGCCCGGTGACGTGCTCGTCCCCGCGCCACTGCCTGTCGCTGCGCCGCCCGTGTCCCCGCCACCAGCCATCCCACCACCAGCGTTGCCACCCGTCGCGGCTGCCGTGGCGTCTCCAGGACTTTCGTCGGCAGCGCCACATGCGCTGCCTGCCAGGGCTAGGCTACACACCAGGGCGAGTTTGTAAGGGAGTGAGAAAGCTCTTGTCGTGGTCTTCATTAGGCCTCGGCCGCAGTGTAGCGAATGTGCCCGACAGGACCCGGGCATTTGCGCGTCGCAGACGGACAACCTGCCGCCGTTCGCTCGGCGAAGAGACGGCGTTGCACTTTTACCCTGTGATGGCAACCTACCCCGACAACTGCCATGAGGGGTGACGTTCGGGCGCGCCATCTCGAGTCGCGGATGATCGGCTACCTCGCACCCCTCACGAGATCGGACGCACACGCGCGTCCAGTTGCGGCACCCCAGGCTTCAGCGCGTGATCGAACGAACTCCAACGCCGACTGGACCAGGCGCGGGGTAACGCGACCTCAATAGGCGCATGAACTCGGCGCTTGCCGGACTCGGGTGTTTGCCTCGACGAGTCAATAGCGAGAGCGCTCTCCGTATGTGCAGGTCCTGCACGTCCAACACGACGAGCAGTCCCGTGCGAAGTTCGAGCTCCACCGTCAGTCGTGACACCATCGCCACGCCCAGCCCGTGGACCACCGCGTTTTTCACCGCTTCGGTACTTCCCAGGCTCATGGCTGGCGTCAGCTGCACACCGAGCTGCGCCAGTTCTGCCTCGATCACCTCCCGCGTACCCGACCCCTGCTCGCGATGGATGAATGGCAGGCCTTCGAGCTCCGAGAGCGCGATCTGAGAACGACGCGCCGTGGGGTGTTCGGCACTGGCGATCAGCACCATCTCGTCGTGGGTGAGCACTTCTTGGTCCACACCCGGCACGGTTGCCAGACCCTCGGTCAGTCCGAGATCGAGCTGGCCGTCCAGCAACGCTCTGATGATCGCCTGGGTGTTGGCACTCTCCAGCTCCACCCCGACGTCTGGGTGCAGCGCGTGGAAATCACCCAACACCTGCGGCACTAGGTAACTACCGATGGTGGTGCTGGCCCCGACCGCCAGGTGTCCGCGCTCCAGCCCGAGCAGTCGCGCCAGTTCCAGCTCTGCCGTCTGTTCCCGTTGGAAGATCGCCCGCGCGTGCTCACCCAGAAGCCTACCTGCGGCGGTCAGTTGAATCCCCCGAGGCAGTCGGTCGACCAGGGGGGTGCCAATGCTCTGTTCCAACTCCGCCAGTTGTTTCGAAACCGCGGGCTGACTGATGCGCAGTCGTTTCGCCGCCCCCGTGATGCTCAGTTCGTCGGAAATGGCGTTGAAGACGCGCAGCTGGTTGAGGTTCAATGCCATCACGGATCTTTGAGGTATGAGCAACGGTTATCTATAGCATAAGTATTATGTCTTTTGATTATGCCAGATCCAACCACACAATCCCAGCCCATGGCCAAATCGACCAAAGGCACCCATTTCGTCATCAGCGCCGGCCTGACCGCCAGCGGCGCTCCCGTCTACTTGAAGGCGGACGGCGGCTGGAGTCTGCAGCTGGCTGACGCGCGGCCGATCGAGTCCAAAGAGGAGGCGGAGCAGCTGGTTTCTCACGCAGACCAACACGAACAAGCGTTGGTTTGTGACCCCTACATGTTCGCTGTTCGACTCGACGGCAACGCCATCGATCCGCTCTCGGCCAGAGAGAACATTCGAGCCAAGGGTCCAAGCACCCCCATCCGCCGCCCCGACTGAATCACCCCACGCTAGCCCTGGAGTAACGACTCTGGGGCACAGCTACTTCTGGAGCACGAACGCATGTACCAGTACGACACCTACGATCAGACCGTCGTCAATCAGCGCGCCAAGCAGTTCGGCGGGCAAGTCGAACGCCGCATCAGCGGCGAGACGACCGAACTCGAGTTCAAACCCCTGCGTCTGCAGAACGGACTGTACATGCAACTGCATGCCTACATGCTCCGTGTCGCCATCCCATACGGGTTACTCAGCAGCACGCAGATGCGCAAGTTGGCGCACATCGCGCGAACCTACGACAAGGGCTACGGCCACTTCACCACCCGCCAGAACATTCAGTACAACTGGCCCAAGCTCGGCGACGTTCCGAAAATTCTCGAAGAATTGGCGAGCGTGGAGATGCAGGCCATTCAGACCAGCGGCAACTGCATCCGCAACACCACGAGCGATCCGTTTGCGGGCGTAGCCCCCGACGAACTCGAGGATCCGCGGCCGTACTGCGAAATGATCCGACAGTGGTCGACGTTACACCCCGAGTTCGCGTTCTTGCCCCGCAAGTTCAAGATCGCCGTCACTGGCACACCCGCCCACGATCGCGCCGCCATTCGTTTCCACGACATCGGCGTGCGTTTGGTGCAGAACGCCGCAGGCGAGACGGGCTTTCAGATCTGGGTTGGTGGTGGCCTCGGGCGAACACCATTCATCGCCTCGGTGGTGCGCGAGTATCTGCCTTACGAGCATCTACTGAGCTATCTCGAAGCGATCTTGCGCGTGTACAACCTGCACGGTCGGCGCGACAACAAGTTCAAAGCGCGCATCAAGATCCTGGTCAGTGAGCTCGGAGCCGAAGAGTTCACCCGCCAGGTCGAAGCGGAATGGGAGCACATCAAAGACGGCGCATTGCAGCTGACTCGAGAAGAGATCGAGCGCATGCGCAGCTACTTCAAGCCGCCTGCCTACGAAAAGCTCGAGGGCAGCGAACACGCGCTCGCTGCAGCGGCTCTGTCGGGTGATCGCGCCTACGGGGTGTGGGTGAAAAACAACGTCACCCCGCACAAACAACCCGGGTACGCGAGCGTGGTGCTCTCGCTCAAGACACCAGGTATCCCACCAGGTGACGTCAGTGACACGCAAATGGATCGCGTCGCCGAGATCAGCGATAGCTACAGCTTCGGGCGCATCGTGGTCACGCACCAACAGAACCTCGTACTGCCCGACGTGCGCGTGGCGGATCTGCCTGCGCTTCACGCCGAGCTGGTCGCGCTCGACATGGCTACACCCAACTTCGAACGTGTGACGGACGCGATCTGCTGCCCGGGCCTCGACTTTTGCGCACTCGCCAACGCCCGTTCGATCCCCGTCAGCTTGGCCATCGCCGAGCGTTTTGCGGACATCGACTACCAAAACGACATCGGCAAATGCAGCATCAAGATTTCCGGCTGCATCAACGCGTGTGGGCATCACCACGTCGGCAACATCGGCATTCTCGGCATCGACAAACACGGCGAAGAGGCCTACCAGCTGATGCTCGGTGGCTGCGAGAGTGACGAAGCATCCCTCGGTAAAGTCATCGGACCAGCGTTTCCCCAAGACCAAGTCGTCGATGCGATCGACAAGGTGCTGCGCAAGTATCTCAGCTTGCGCGAATCGGAAGACGAGACGTTCCTGCACTGCTTCCGCCGCGTCGGCATGCAGCCATTCAAGGAGGCCGCGTATGAAGGTAATTAAAGACAAGCAGGTCGTGAACGACGACTGGCGTCTGCTCACCGACTCGGCCACCATCCCCGACGTGGGCGACGTGATCGTCGGGCTCGAGCGCTGGAACAAAGAGTTCCCCCTGCTCTCCCGACGTCAGGGCAAGACGGGTTTGGTGCTTCGCAGCGACGAAGAGCCGAGCGCCATCGAACACCTCGCGGAGCTCCCGCTCATCGCCATCGACTTTCCGAAGTTCACGGACGGCCGCGGCTACAGTCACGCGCGCCTCTTGCGCGAACGTTTCAACTACCGCGGCGAGCTGCGGGCAGTGGGCAACGTCCTGCGCGATCAACTGTTCTACATGCTGCGTTGCGGGATGGACTCGTTTGCCATGCAAGAGGGCAAAGACATCAATGAAGCGCTCGCCGCCTTCGACGAGTTCAGCGTCACGTACCAAGCAGCAGCGGACGAGCAGCGGCCATTGTTTCGTCGCGTGTCACGCAGCTGACTCGTCGCGCGCCGCGCGGCGGGTCGATCGCTGACTGGCACCGATGTGCGCTGCTTGGAGCGGGACCCCGACACGCGGTACCGTTCGGCTGGGCTGCTCCGTTGCTTTGGTACGATGTTGATCTGGGGTTACTCCCAGGTCGCGACAGTCGTGCTTCACCTCGCTCCATCGGTTTGGTGGCGCGGGACAATTCGCGTTTGTCTGAGCGCTGCGGCAGCACTACCCTTTTTCCGCGATGCTGAAGTTCAGTGACGACGGGGCCACCGCTGATCGCCAGATGCGGGCAGTCATCTTCTACCTGACGACCTTCGGGTATATCGATGGCGACTTCGATCACGCGGAGAAGGAGTTCGTCCGCAAGTACATCGAACATCTGGTGAAAGAACGCGTCGACGGCGCCGTGGACGCAGCGGACGTCGAACTTCGAGACGAACTGCGAACGAAGTACACCACGCACTTTCACGAGGTGTTCGAAAACACCGATCAGCAAGTGCGTGATCTATTCACCGAAGCCGTGGCGGACGGTGAGGATCACAATCAGTTCGTTCACGCCAAGTTGAAGCTGCGCTGTTTCGAGATCTTCCAGTCGTTCGACGCGGCGAACCAAGAGCTGTTGATGGACTGTATCGACGAGCTGATCCGCGCCGACGGGCAGCTCCACCCAGCAGAGCTCAAGTTTCGCGGCGAGCTCGCGGATCTGCTCGAGGACGAACTGGGCGTCGAGCTGCTCGAAGACGACAACGCGCGTTCACGGGTCGCGGTTTCTGGCCCAGCCTCCGTGCAGTTGCCAGAGCGAGACGACCCAGCACTGAACGCCCTCGAAGAACACTACTCGGTCAACCCAGGTGAGCTCTCCGCGCAGCTCGAACGGGATCGTGAACTCGTCGAAAAGACCATGAGCACGCTGGAGGAGCAGCGTTTCCGAGGGGCGGGCAAGCTCGGGCGTGCACGAAGCGTAGACGAGTTTGCTGGCGGGGAACCGTTCCTCGACAGTCACGTTCACGTGTTCCCCGCCAAACCTGGCGTCAGTTACGACGTGACCGTGCTGGGAGACTTGCACGGTTGTTACAGCTGTTTGAAAGCAGCCGTCATGCAGTCGCGCTTCTTGGAGAAGGTCGAGCAGCATCGCAAGCAGCCGGGTTCCGTCCCCTACCCGATGTTCGTGCTGCTCGGCGACTACATCGATCGCGGAATGTTCAGCTATCACGGCGTACTTCGAGCCGCCATGCAGCTGTACACCAGCGCACCCGAGCACGTGTTCATGTTGCGCGGCAACCACGAGTACTACTTTCAGCACAAGGGGCAGGTCTATGGCGGCGTGAAACCTGCGGAGGCGATCAACTCGCTCAAGCCTCACGTCCCCAATCAGGCCGTGTTCGAACGTTACATGGCGATGTTCGACATGCTCCCGAACGTGCTGTTGTTCGACAAGTTCCTGTTCGTGCACGCAGGCATTCCACGCGACAGCCTGCTCAAGGAGCGCTACACGGATCTATCCAGCCTGAACGACTTCGACATCCGCTTCCAAATGATGTGGAGCGATCCCAGTAGCGCGGACGTGATCCCGGCGTCTTTGCAGCAGCAATCGGCGCGCTTCCCGTTTGGACGACTGCAGTGTCAGGCATTCTTGCAGCGCATCGGGTGTCACACGTTGATTCGCGGGCACGAAAAAGTCGTGGAGGGGTTCCGACGCATCTACGACGACGAGCACCAGCTGCTGATCTCGCTATTTTCGGCGGGCGGCAAGAGCAACGGCGACCTGCCCGAAAGCAGTTCCTACCGCGCTGTGGTGCCGAAGGCACTGACGCTGCGCCAGCAAGACGGCAACGCGGACATCAGCCCCTGGGAGCTCCGCTACGAAGCGTTCAACGACCCGAATCGTAACGCTTTTTTCCGTCAGCAGCCGCAGATGGCGCACCTCGTGGGGTGAGCTCCAAAGTGCCATGCGGCCGCCGAGCCCCACCGACCGGGCCAAGCATCGCCCGACCAGTGTGGTTCAATATGGGTGATGCCGTCTCCAGCAGTCGCCGAGCCTCGCGACGCCGCGCTTGCCGCAGGCGCCCGCAGACGCGTCGGTCGCAGCGGCGTGCTGTTGGGAGTGTCCGTGTGCCTGCACTTGGCGCTGCTGGGGGCGCTGGGTTTACGCGAGCCGCCCCCCGAGCAGCCCCCCGTGACGGCCGTCTACGAGAGTTCTGAGCCCACTGCGCAACACGGCGAGTTGCTCGCCGCCGACGCAACTGCTGCGCGCGAAGAAACGTTCATCCCAGTGAGCGTCCAGGAACCGTCACCCACGCCAGTAGCGAGCCCCCCAGCGACGCCAGAAACGCCAGAAACGCCAGAGCCGCCAGAGCCGCCAGAGCCGCCAGAGACGACGGACGTGCCGAAAGCAACGGCCGCACCTCCCAGCCCCAAACTCGCGCCTACCGACACCGAGGCCCCCGAGGAGCAGCCCCCAACGACCGATCCAGCAACGCGCACGTCGCCCGAGAGCGAACCCGCCACGGCGCCCGCCCCTCCAAGGCCGCCCGAGTCGTCGCAGTCGACCGACGTCGAACAACCGACGGGCGAAGACTGGCTGCGCATCGAAGACCAGCTCGACACGGAACCGGATCCGTCACCCGCCGCAACTGATGCGCAGAGCGCCCCCGAGCCCGATCCGCTCGTGCAACGCCTGCTGGAAGCGGAAGCCCGCAAAGCCAGAGAGCGCGAGCGACCCTCCGCCCCGCCCGAGAGTCCGAATGCCGCAACATCGACGCCCCCCTCGCTACCAACGCACGCTGCGGACGCTAACGACGCCCCCAGCACTGCGCCGTCGAAACACCCCACCGAAGGCCGGCTGCTAGAGACACTCGCCTACCAGTTTTCCCACGTTGCAGGGATCGACGCGGGCTGGGACTCCGCGCCCCTGGGCAGACTCGACGCCGCACTGGAGCTCGAGTTTGCTGACGGAAAGCTGGAGAGCTGGAACCTGAGCGATCGACTCAGCCCGCAGCTGAAAAAAGCGCTGCGCTCGACGCTGTTCTACGCCCAGCGCGGCAAGTACTTCGGGCGCGACAACCAGCCGCTCGAGGGAGCCGTCAAACTCAGCGTCCGAGTCGAGTTGTCACGCGTGCGCGCGGACGCGGTGCGGGGGGGCGTGGTGACCTACGAGCGGATGACCGACGCATCCGGGCGCTATCTGCCCATCGCCTACGCGGTACGTCCTTCACTGCGGAAAATCCTGGTCGAAATCGAACCTCGCTAGGGCCACTCGAGTCGAGATCCGGCCAATCCGCGGTTCGGGGCTGGCGACAACCCGTGACGTCCTCGGCCATGATCACTAAGGTGCGCGGACCCATGAATCGCAGTGTGATGACGCTCTTCGTGCTAGCCGCAGCGTGCCGCCCGGCGGGCTACCAGGCGCCCCCCACCGAGCCAGAGCCGCGGCTTGGGGACGCCACCGTCGGCGCTCCAGAATCGGGGCCCCAAGCCGAGCTCACTCAGGAAGAGTTCGTTCACGTCGCGCTCTATGGTGCCGACTCGGCGCCAAAGTCGGTGTTGCGCGCCCCCGAAAACGCTCAAGTGTCGGGCACGGGCCTCGCCAGTCTGATCTTGCGACCAGGCACGGGCGAGCGGACGCCGCGCAACGACGACACGGTCGTGGTTCACTTCGTCGGTTGGGACGACAAGGGGCAGAAGTTCGACAGCACGCTCGCGCGAGGCAAACCCGACCGCATGCGCGTGCAACAGCTCGAACCCGGCTGGCGCGAAGGCGTGCAGCAAATGGTGGTGGGCGAAAAACGTCGCTTGTGGATCCCCGAGTCGCTCGCGTTCGGCAACGTGCCGATGCCCGGCAGGCCTGCGGGTGACATCGTGCTCGACGTCGAGTTGCTGGAGATCGTCGAACCGCCCAAGATGCCCGACGTCCCCAAAGATCTGACGGAGCCCCCTGACGATGCACTGGTGACGGCTTCGGGTTTACGCTCCAAGGTGCTCAAACAGGGTACGGGCAGCGAGCGACCTCAACGCACCGACCAAGTGCTCGTGCACTATTCGGGCTGGACCCAGGACGGCAAAATGTTCGACAGCTCGATCATGCGCGGTGAGCCGATCACGTTCGGTGTCGACGAGGTGATCCCGGGTTGGACCGAGGCACTGATGTTGATGGTCGAAGGCGAAAAGCGACGCGTCTGGATCCCCGCGAATCTCGCGTACGGCGAAACCCCCGAACGCCCTGGCGCGCCTGCTGGGCCGCTCGTTTTCGACGTCGAGCTACTGGACATCCAACGCTGAGCAGCAGCGCACTAGACGTAGGAGCCCGAACGAGGCATGAAGCGAACGAAATTCCTGATTGTTGGCGGCGGAATAACGAACCTGGCGTTTGCGGCCGCGTTGAACGACCGCGATCTGCTCATGATCGAACGCGAGCACGAGACGGGCGGCTACTGCCGCACGATCAAGCAAGACGGTTTCGTTTGGGATTTTTCCGGGCACTTCTTCCACTTTCGCCACAAAGACATCGAACAGCTACTCGTCGACCGCATCGGGGCCGAAAACGTCCGCAAGGTCGTCAAAGACTCACGCATTCACTGGGACGGCGGCTTCATCGACTTTCCGTTTCAGAAGAACATCCATCAGCTGCCCCACGACGATTTCGTCGACTGTTTGGTGGGGCTGTTCGAACGCCCCGAAGGCGCGCCAGAAAACTTCGAGCAGATGTTGCAGTCGAAGTTCGGCAAGGGGATCAGTGAACGCTTTCTGATCCCCTACAACGAAAAGCTGTACGCGACGGACCTCAGCAAACTCGACGTCGACGCGATGGGCCGCTTCTTCCCGTACGCGGACGTGCCCGACATCATTCGCGGCTTCAAGCGCTCCGACAACGCCAGTTACAACTCGACGTTCACTTACCCCCAAGGCGGCGCGATCGAATACGTGCGCGCCATCCAACAAGACGTACCAGACGAGTGCATTCGTCTGGGTGAGCAGGTGCAGTCGATCGATCTGAACGCCAAGGTCGTGACCACCAACCGTGAGCAGATCGGCTTCGAGTACCTGATCAGCGCCGCCCCCTTCCCCAAGCTGCTCAGCATGACGGGCCTCGCGTACGATCCGTCCGTCTACAGCTACAACAAGGTGCTCGTGTTCAACCTGGGCTTCGACAAGAAGGGGCCAGAGGGCATCCATTGGGTCTATTACCCGCAGCGCGAGCTCGTGTTTTATCGCTTGGGCTTCTACGACAACATCTTCGACACGCCGCGCATGAGCATGTACGTCGAAATTGGCTTCGGAGGTGACGAACCGATGCCGCCCGAGCGCGTGGCGGAGTACCGAACGCGCGTGCTCACCGATCTGAAGAAGGTCGGCATCGTGACGGATCACCAGCTCGTCTCCGAACACAACATCGTGCTCGACCCCGCTTACGTTCACATCACGCGCGACTCCGTGCGTGACGTCGAGGAGAAAAAAGCCATCCTCGCGACGCGCGGCGTGTATTCGCTCGGACGTTACGGCTCATGGACGTACTGTTCGATCGAAGACAACATCGTCGAGGCGCGCAAGTTGGCCGCACAGTTCAACGCGGCCGCCGTGTGAACGCGCGGCGCGCCGTCACTCGAGCGCGGACGTCAGTTGCGGTCAGTCTACTGCGGCCGTCAGTCGATCGCGGCGGTCAGTCGCCGCGCGAGCTCGGGAGCCGCCGTTTGATCGAGACTCGTCGGCCGCCAGTCGATCCCCAGGCCGCTGTTCACGTCGGGTTTCGGGATGATGTGAAAGTGCACGTGGAAAACGGCCTGGTGCGCTTCGGCTTCGTTGTTCTGCAGCACGTTGTAGGCGGCGACTCCCGTCACTTTCTTCACCGCTCGGCTCACCTTGACCAACGCAGCGCCCAGCGCGGCGCCGGCCTCGACGGACAGCTCGTCCAGAGTGCGCGCAGGCTGTTTCGGGATGACGAGCGTGTGCCCCGCGCTCAGCGGCGCGATGTCGAGAAACGCCAGCACGTGGTCGTCCTCGTAAACGCGGTGGCAAGGGATCTCCCCATTGATGATCTTCGTGAAAATCGTGTCCGCCATGGCGCCTAGGCTGCCTGAGCGCCGCGCCGCGCGCAAGCGTCGGATCGGGACCCGCCCAGGCGCCGACGTCCCGCACCCGGACCGCGCACTACTGCGTCGTTATTGCATCGCTACTGCGTCACTGCTGCGTCGCGATCGCGGACGAGTCCTGCACCAGTTGCTCACCCGTCGACTTGACCACCGTACCCCACCAGCGCGTCTGCTCCGAGCGCACCAGGTATTCGAGCTCGCCGTCTTCCGCCGTGTGACTCGCCACTTCCGTAAACCCGAGCTCGGCACCCGCTTCCGATTTGAATGTGACCTTGAAGGCAGGGCTCGCGTTCACGCTTTCTTGATCGACGTACTTCGAGACGCGCAGCCGCCCGAGCTTTTTCATCCAGTTCGTCGCGCTCTCGTCTTTGCTGCCCGGGGCATCCGCGCTCGCCCAAGCGCTCTTCTTATCCGTCGCACGAACCAACGCGCGATTGCCGCTCGCCGTGGTGATGTTCACGGAGGCGACTTCGTCGTCGTCCCACTCGTGCAGCTCGCGTTGCATCAGCCGCGACTCCGCACTGCTCAGGTCCCGTAGCAAGTCCCCGGCAACCACGAACGTCTCCCCCGCAGTCGTTCGGACGTACGAGTGGCCGCCGCCAGGGGCATTGCCACCGAGGGTTAGCTCCCTCGCCTGCCCGCCCAACGTCACGACGAGTTTGGCCGCTTCCTCACCGAAGCCGAACTCTTCGTCACGTGCTGGGTCGAGCTTACCCAACGCCCGCACCGCCTCGAGGGGTGCAAGGGCGTCGGCCAACTCGTCCGCTTCGCTAGCCGCCACGAAACGCAACGTCTCGCGCTCCCCACTGGCAGCATCCTCGGGCGGCTCGGGCGAATGCGGCGAGCCGTGTGCCGCCGGCTTTTCACGCTCGACGAGGCCTGTGAAGTAACGACCGCTAGCGTCCTGTGCCGCTTCCAGCACGACCTTACGCTTCTCGGCGGTGTACTCGAGCTTGCTCAAGTCGTCGCTCGATCCGCCCCATATCTGCACGGTGCGTTCTTCGTCGGGCGCGTCGTCCGCTAGCCAAGCCTGCGCGGCAACGCCCACACTGACCACTAGCAGCCCGAGGTGTACAGCCAAACCGCGATGCATCACTTCTCACCTCCCTTGCGCGGCTGGTCTTCGTCGCGCTGGTCTTCGTCGCGTTGGCGCGCCTTCGCTTGGCGCCCGGACTCGTCACTCGCACGTCGCTTCGGCCGTCGCATCCGACGACTCGTCCACAAACCCGCGCCCAGCACCAGGCCCGGCACGCCGAAGATCGTCCCGTAAAACCACGCCAAGTCTTCTTGTTTGGTCTGTTCGATAGCCACGTCTTCTTCGCTCTCGAGCTCACCCGCCAGACTTTCCTCGCCGATCAACCAACGCATGGCGTCGACCATCAGCATCTGATTGCCGACGGCGCGGCTCATCAACAAGTCACTGAACACGTCGGCATCCGCCACCACGAACCCACGCAGCCGCGGCGCTTCCTTTTCTTCACCGTCCGCGTTCTTGTCGGAGTCCGCCTTTTCGTTGCTGTCAGCTGTGTCTTTCGCCGTTGCCTTTTTTGCGTCGTCCGCAGCGCCTTCCTCAGCATCTTTGGGAGCCGCCTCGGTATCACTTGCTTTGGTTTCTTGGGCGCCCGCGTCAGCCTGAGTGTCGGCTCCCTCTGGGGGATCGTTCGGCGCTCGTTCGGACGTCACTTCACGTTCGATCGCCATCGCCAGGTTGTACGATTTTCGCTCTTCACCCTGGCTCATCGAGAAGTTGCGATCGTCGTCGTTGAACACGGTCGGAAGTGAACGCAGCGTGACCGTCGGTCCACCCGCAGCGGGGCCCGCCTCGGACAAGTAACTTGCTCCAAGCACGACCACACCCGCGCGCGCCGAGCTGCGGCTCAGCGTCGAGACCGAAGCGTGGGACGAAAAGCGATTCGTCGGCAAGATCACCCGATCCGACGGATCGTTGCGCGCCACGACGTGATTGCGTTCGTCTGCGAGCACCGTCGGCACGAACTTCATCCCCACGCTCTCGGCGAGCTCCTCGAGCCACGCCGCCGCAGGCTTGGCGGCTTCACCCGCGGCTGCGTCTGCCGAGGCGGCCGCTGCAGGCTGAGCGTCCGCGGCGCCTGCAGGCTGAGCGCCCGGGGCGGCAGCGGGCTGTTCGCCTGCCCCCGAACCCACGGGCAGATCTGGCGCTTCTCCGCCAACTCTGTTCGACGCGACGACGGCGTCTGCGTCGAGGGCCATCAGCAACTTGCCTCCCGCGTCCGCATAACGCTTCAGCGTCGCAATTTCTTCGGGGGCAAACGGCTGCGTGGGTCCGAGCACCAGGACCACGTCGGCGTCGTCGGGAACCGCGCTGCCCAGGCCATCGGAGAGGCCCAAGTCACGCACGCGGTAGTTGTTCTGCTCCAGCAAACGCTTGACGAGATCCGCCGAACGCCCCTCAGCGCGTTCATCGTCGCTGCGGCTTTCGTTCAGCTCGCCGTGCCCGGTCGTGAGATAGACCGTTCGTTTCCGTTCCAGCAGCTTGAGCAGCTTTTCGTGGAACTCGCCGTCGAACTTGACGAGCTTCTGACGTGCCTTGGCCAGCTTGGTGCCGACCATCAGCGTCTGCCGCGAATCTCCACGGCTGAGCACGACACTGCCGTCCGAGACCACCTTCAAATCGTCGGCGAGCCCGGGTTCGAGCAAACGGTCCACGAGCTTGTACTCGAGGTTGCCCGTTCGTTCGCTCAGCTTGGCGAGATAACCGCTCACCTCTTTGCGCACTTCGCTGACCGTCGGGAAAAACGCCGTCACGACCACGGGCTCTGCGGCCTTTTCGAGCAACTTGACGGTGGCCTCGCCGGGCTCCGAGGTCTTGAAGTACGAAAAGTCTGCTTGCGCCTCTTGTTGCGCCGCGGCGTACACGAGCAGCGAGCAGTAACACGCGGCCAGCGCCAGAGACATACCACTGACGGCGGCTTCTCTGACGCGTTTGCCCTCCAGGTGCGCCGCGTCGCGCATCGGCCGCAACGCCAGCTCCGCAAACGACAACCCCGTGATACTGACCGTGAGCAGGATGAGCCAAGTGACGTCGATGGCCGCGACAGCGGTCTCACGCTCTTTGCCGCCCAACCCGAGTGCCGTCACCCCAGCCTCGGTCGTCGCAAAGAACAAGCCCACCGCGACCAGACCGAGCACCTGCAGACCGTCCATCATGCGAGCGATTTCGCTGGCTTGTCCGCGCGGGCGAAACATGGGCGCAAAACGCAACGCGGTGGCGACCAGCATCGCCGCTACGCCCACGCCGACAAGCGACAGCGAAGCGGTCTCCCACTGCACGACGACTCGCCGCCCGAGGTAGAGCGCAATGGCGCCCGCGAAGAACAACAGCGTGAGCCAAGCGGGCGAGCGCCCCTCGGTCGGCTTCTTCTCTTCTTTCAGCGCCATCGTCGAGCCTCCAGCACTTTGATCGCGGCCAGCAAGAAGAAGTAGGTGACGGCAAAGTAGTAAGCCAAACCACGCAGCTCCAAGATACCGAACTGGAAGGGTTGGAAGTTCACGTGGTGGAACGCCATGGCCCCCACGAACTCACTGATCGGCGGATCGGCAACCTTTGCCACCATCCACAACACGATGAGCACGCCGACAATCACTGCGCCGACAATCACCGCAATCACTTGATGCCTGGTCAGCGCGGAAGCGAATAACCCGATCGCGGTAGTGGCCGCCCCGATCGAAAACAGCCCCAGATACCCCACGGCGATGTGGCCCAAACTGACCTTGCCGCTGACATGCAGAAGGAGCGGCATGTACAGGGACAGCACCGTCAGCAGAGCAACCATCGAAAACGCCGAGATGAACTTACCGAGCACGATCTCTCGGTCGCTCACGGGCGAAGTGTTGAGCAGCGTGAACGTCTTGGTCTGCCGATCTTCGGCAATCAAACGAAACGACAGCAGCAGCGCGGCCACCGTCGTCACACCGCTGGCGTTGTAGAAGAAGCGTTGCAACGCCTCTCCCGACAAGAGTCGTTCCGACAGCGCGTCCGTGTAGAACAAGATGCCGTTCAGCAGCAGCGCCACGGCGATGATGATGGCCCCGAGCGGAGAGCTCAGGTACGCGCCGAACTCGCGTCGCGCGATCAGCCAAGCGCCCTTCATGCAGCCTCACTTTCAGAGCGCACGCCCGAAGCGAGTTTCGCAAACACCGTTTCGAGTTCACGCTGACTGCGACCAAACGAAAGCAGTTCGTTGTCCCCTTCGATGGCGACTTTGGCCACGGCACCGCGCACGTCGCCCGTGGTCAACACCTCGAAGGTGTAAACTCCCGTACCCTGTTCACGCGGCGCGAGCAGTTGTACGTCCGTCACGCCCGCGATCGCCTGCAGCTTGCGGGCGAGTTCCGACGCGTCGAGTGAGGCGCTCGCACGTAGCGTGAGTTCGAGCTTTTCGCCCGCCGCGAGCTTTTCGACCAGCTCGGCTTCCGTGCCGGACGCGACGATCTTCCCATCGCCGATCACGAGTAAGCGGTCACACATCTCGCTGATCTCCGGCAGGTTGTGACTGGAGACGAGCACGGTGCGCTTGCCGCTGATGCCGCGAACGAGACGGCGCATGTCTTTGATCTGCACGGGATCGAGCCCCGAGCTGGGTTCGTCGAGCACGACCAGCTTGGGTTCGTGCACGATCGCCTGCGCGATGCCGACGCGCTGACGATAGCCATGAGAAAGTGCAGCGATTAGCGAATCCGCGACACCCTCCAGCGCGGTTTCGTCGATGGCGCTCTGCACTTTCTTGTCCAAGTCGGCGGACGGCACCCCGCGCAACTCGGCAACGAACCGCAGGAACCGCTCCACGCTCATCTCGTCGTAGAGCGGCGGGACGTCCGGCAGGTAGCCGATCATGGCGCGCACTCGCTCGGGGTTGGAGACGACGTCCACGCCGCCGACACTCACGGTTCCAGCCGACGGCAGCAAATCACACGCCAAGATGCGAAGCGTGGTCGTCTTCCCCGCGCCGTTCAGACCCAGTAGACCGACGACTTCGCCGTCGGCGATCTCGGCGGAAAGTGGCCCCACGGCGCGGTAGGCTCCGTAGTACTTATACAGTCCTTCAATTCGAATCATCTCAGTGACGCATCCTCATCCCAAACGGCGGCCTAGCCCAGCTGGCGCCGAGCGGCTGCAAGACAGCCGAGCGCGAGGGTTTATTCCAGACTCCGCGCGCGCTGCACAAGCCCAATTCGCGCAGCCCAGTCGTGGAATGTGGACCAGTGTTTGGATGCGATCATGAGCGAGGAAGAAGCGGTCGAACGAGAGCCGCTCGGCGTGGAACGCCTAGCGCCGACTGGTGGTGGCGCGCCCTCTCTCCCAAGCGCCGACGAGCTGCACACCTGGGCTCGGGAATTGGGGTTCGAGAGCGTGGGAGTGGGCCCGAGCGCCCTGTTGCCCATGGCCGACGACCGCTGGCGAAAGTGGGCCGCCGAGGGTTACGCGGGCTCCATGGCGTACATGAACGAACGCCGACTCACGCCCGCAGAGCTGCTCCCGGGTGCGAAGAGCGTCATCGTCGCGGGGTTATCCTACGGCGCGGCCAACACGCAACGCCAAGCGGCAGTGGCCAGTTACGCCCGCGGACAAGACTACCACCAGGTGCTCAAACTGCGGCTGCGGCAACTGGCGCAACGTTTGTGCGACGCGTTGTCGGCTCCGCTCTCCGCTCGCGTGTGCGTCGACACCGCGCCGCTGTTCGAACGCGCCTGGGCGCAGCGCTTGGGCTTGGGCTTCATCGGCAAGTCCACCATGTTGATCACGCCAGGGGTCGGCAGCAGTCAGCTGCTCGGCGTGCTGCTCGTGGACGTCAACCTGCCGCGCACCGTGCCGCGCGCGGTCGACGGCTGCGGCACCTGCAGAAGCTGCCTCGACGCCTGCCCCACGGGCGCGTTCCGTGGCGAATACGTGCTCGATGCGCGGCGCTGCATCTCGTATCTGACGATCGAACATCGCGGCTCCATCGAACGATCGCTGCGTCCGCTGATGGGTCAGCACGTGTTTGGCTGCGACATTTGCCAAACCGTTTGCCCCTTCAACTGGTCGCGCAAGCTGCCCACGGCAGACCCCGACCTCAGCCCAAGCGCGACGCTCGAAACTCTCGACGCGGCTTTCGTGCTCGAGATGTCGACGGGCGATCATCGGCGATTGACGCGTGGAACGGCGCTGCGCCGCGCTTCACGCGCGCAGCTGCAACGAAACGCTGCGATTGCGCTCGGCAACTCGAACGATCAGAAGTCGGTTCCAGCGCTAGCTCGCGCCCTCACCGAAAGCCGGTATCCCGTCGTTCGTGGGCACGCAGCGTGGGCGCTCGGCAGACTCGGCGGCGCCCAAGCCGAGCAAGCTCTGCAGCAAGCCTCGGCGACGGAATCCGACGCGGACGTGCTCGCCGAAATCCGCGAAGCGCAGGCTTCCTAGAGCCGCAGAGCTCTTAGGCTGGAGAACCCCTGAAACACCCGGCAAGCGGGCGCCGCCGCGACATTCCGTCTCGGCAACAACCGTGGCCCGGACGACAACACCACTACCCAGAGCACGCCAGGTGTGATGCCCCACCAACAGTGCTAGTGTCCCGCCAGATCTCATGCCCAGCGAGCTATCCAGAGAAATGACCAACAGCGACCGCCCGCGCAGGCAGCCTTCGCTGCGACTGTCGGCAGCGCAGCTCGGCATGGTGTTGTTTCTGGTTTCGCTGACCGTACTGTTCGTCGCCAGCATCGTGGCGTACCTGATCACCCGCTACAATCACAGCCATTGGGCCGCGGTCGAAGCCCACTTGCCGCTCAGCTTGCTGGCAGGCGCGTTGCCACTCGCTGCCACGAGCTTGACGTTGGAACTCGCAAAACGCGCCATCAAGCGCAACGACCAAGACGGCCTTCGCACCGAACTCAAGCGAGCGGGCCTGTACGCCTTCGGCTTCTTGGCGGTCCAGACGTACAACTGGATCATCGTGATGAACGCGAGTTCCGATCCAAACCACGCGCTGTCACTGTTCGTCTTCTACATGCTCACGGGCCTCCACGCCCTGCACGTCGTCGGCGGCTTCGTACCACTAGCGATCGTATTGCAGCGTGCCTACGCGCGAGAGTACTCGAGCTCGCGTTGTGAGGGCGTCAAGTTGTGCACGCAATACTGGCACTTCCTCGGCGTGGTTTGGGTCGCGCTGATGATCACGATGTACGCGACGTGAGTTCGAGCCATGACCGTGAGCTAGTTCTACCCGACACTTGGCGAGACGCTCGCCGCGGATGCTAGCCCCCACATCGGGGCGCCTTCGGGCGCAGGTTCCGACAGGAACGCAAGCAAGGCTACGCGCAGTGGGAACCGCTGATGGCCCTACTGTTCCTCCAGGAAGAAGGTCTCCCCGGCATGGAAGCATGTGGGTTCGCACTGGGGGCCGTTGGGTTGGAGGGTTTGGTACTCTGGTGTGGACGTAACGCTGTAGATCTCGCCCTCGCTGGAGGTGTACTCGATGTCGAGTTGCGTGGGCGTGCCGTTGATCCGGATGCCGACAGCCATCTCTTCTCTGCGAACGCACGCTTCTTCCCCCGACGGGACGGGCTCTCGGCATTCTTCGCCGGGGCTCACGAAGAGGCTCAGCTCTTCGAAGGCACAGTCCGGGCGCGTCGTGCCCGACGCGTACGAGGCCGAGCATTCGAGCGTCGTTTGGCCGTCGATGACGACCCGCACCCAAAACTCCCCCGGGGAAACGACGCCATCCGGGGGAACTAGCATGACGCTCACGCCGTCCTCACAGCCCACCGCGGTGCAGCCCACGCCCACTGGACCCGCTGACTCTGAGCCTTGGCCGCTGGCGTCTCCGCTCGAGCCGGAAACTGTACTCTGTGGTCCGGGCGCAGTGTCATCTGCTGCAAGTCCTTGACCCTCTGAGCTCTGTCCCGCTGGGCTCCATCCCTCGGGGCTCTGACCCTGTACGCAGCGCCCCTGCTGGCAGCTCGACCCTGCTCCCGCGCTGCCACACTCAACGTCCTGGGTGCACAACACCTGACAGGAAGACTGACCATCTGAACCCACGGAGCAAGTGGCGGCCGCGTCGAGCGCTTCGCAGCTCGAGTCGTTCTCGCAGGGCCGGGTGCATACCGAGTTCAAGCATTCGAGACCAAAGTCACACGAATCTACACACGCGGAGAGAAAGTGCGTCTCACTGCCGTTGGGAGACGAGTCGGTGGAGCGCGAGCCGCAGCTCATGCCGAGCAGCGCCGCGAGCACGAGCGCGAGCGTGCAGCGATGGCTCGCCAACGGTGGTTCGTTCAGAGGGGGTTCATTCAGAGGGTGGTTCAACGGACTGCTCCTGTACGAATTGGCCCGCGTACACGGTCACGAGCTGGGGCGTGGCGAGTTCGGGATGGTCTTGGTTGTAGCGTTCCACCCGCTGACGCAGGTTGCTGAGCTCACTTCGCAGCCGCTCCAAGGTGCCGTACACGTCTTCCGCCAGGGGGTGCGCTGGGTTCATGTCGAAGCTGTAGGTGGAGCCGCCGTTGCACTTGCTGTCGCCTTCGCCCCTGAGGCGCATGGACAAGGTTCGGATCAATGCCTGAAAGTGATCGAACATGGCCGCTTCCCAACCGGCATCCGCATCCGCTGCCACCACCACCTCTCGCGCGAAGAACTTGCCCGAGCGTTGCTCGACCAGCCCCTGAGCGAGCAGTTGCTGCAACGCTTCCGGAAGCCGCGGCGCCTCTTTAGGCAGCATCGTGAGCAACTGTTCCTGGCTGAGCGCGCCCTCTCGATAAATCAGGATCCACAAGAACTGCTCCAAGCCATCTGCCGATTTCTCCAGGCTCGCGAGCTCACTCGTCGTGACCGCACGGTAGGCAGCACGGTCTCCGCGACCGACTCGAAACAATAGTCCGCTCTCACACATGTCCTTCAACAGCGATGCAACCTGAGCCGGCTCATCTCGAACGAAGTGTGCCAGGATCTCCCCCCGCGTTACGACGCGATCTTGGGGAATGAAGTCGAGCAACGCCTCCCACAAGGAACGCCCCTCCTGCGTGGTGGATTCGGTGAGACGTTGAACCCTGCGGCGGTAACTGCGCAGCGCAACACCAAACATGTCCGCCCCGACCTTGCGGCTCACTCCTTGATTGTCCAACTCCTTCGCGAGTTCCAAAAACACTCGATCAGCGACGTGCGAAAGCGGCGCGCGAGCCCCTCCCGAAGTGGCTAGCTGCGCCAGTAGGACAGTGGTTTGTCGTACAATTTGGTCGATCAGGACTTGAACGTTCATGAGTCACCCGCGAGCATCAGGGCAGACTACCCCGCCCCCGTGCTCCCAGCAGGGGACAATTGCGTCCCCCGAACGATGCTGAGACGGCACGCAGCTGCACTTCGTTGCACGGCGACAAGATCTCGAAGGAGGCGCCCCGCCCGCGGCGACCTTGTCTCGCAGAACTCGGGTACTGACGTTAGAGCGGGCCTGTACGCCTTCGGCTTCCGACCCGAACCACGCGCTGTCCCTGTTCGTCTTCTACATGCTCACGCGCCTCCACGCCCTGCACGTCGTCGGTGGCTTCGTACCGCTGGCGATCGTGTCACAGCGAGCCTACGCGCGAGAGTACTCGAGTTCGCGTTGTGAGGGCGTCAAGTTGTGCACGCAATACTGGCACTTCCTCGGCGTGGTTTGGGTCGCGCTGATGATCACGATGTACGCGACGTGAGACGCCCTGGCAGTCGCCCGTCCGACTCGTTCTCTACTCCTTCGTTGTTTTCGACTACCTTCAGCATCTCTTCAGCCCAATTCCCCCCTGCGCCTACCGCTTCGTCCAGTAGCGTCTCGCAAGTCGAAAAACTCCCGCGTAGGCTCTCTGTGCTCGCGAGTAACCCATGACTGCTAACCTTGATGCACTACATGATGACTGGAAGCACGACCCGTTTGAGCAACTTCTGGTCCATTGCCGAAGCGTCGCAGCGCTTTGCCTGAAGACCCGTGTTTCCATACCCAACCCCAATGGCGCCTTCATTGATTCGACTGGGGCGATCACGGAGTGGCGCCCCCAGGATGAGGACTCCACCTTGGCGCTTCAAGACGCGATGGAACTCATCAGACTCCGTGCCATGGCCAAAGCTACGGAGGGCGCTATTACGGGCGCCGCCATCACGGTCATCCTCCAGAACACGACCGGCGAAACGGGACTAGCGATACAGATCCACACGCGAACCAAGCAGGCTGCGTTCATCCTTCCCATCAGCGAAACCCACGAGAGCCTCGCTGATGAGGCTGAAAAGATGGCCCGGCTCCTGCCGGAAGGCCTCTGCTTCTTCGCCTGACTGGGGCAGAATGCAGTGTTCGGCGCTTCGTCAGCGTCGAGGCGCGCGGATCACTCCAAATCCACGGCGAGGATTCTGCCACCCTCTAGCGAGCTCACCGCGACGGCAGAGTCGACTAGCCGTAACAAGTCTGCGCGCGTCGCCGCAGGGTCAGTGCCACACTTGTCGACAAGAGCCGTGCTGATACTATCCAGCTCGTTCTCACGAAGCTCGCTGAGCCGCGCGACGACCTCCGGCGCGACGTCCATCACGAGAAGACCGTCAACGGGTGCGCGCCAGAGTCGGCCCATCACCCCTTGGCGCTCCCATTCCTCCTCGAAACATCCCAGAATCACCCCGAGAGCGCCGAACGCGAAGACGTTGTTCAGCCCATCAACTCGTGGTTCGAACGTTGAACACCGAGTTTCTGGCCACGGCAAACACGACGGACCTCATTCGTCCTCTTTGACGCGAGTGAGCTTGGCCTCCCAGGCGTCCATGCAGGAGCCTTGAGGTCTGCTGTAGATGACAGCGAAAGCGAGGTCAGGACTCTCGGGATCGAACGCCTTGTTGACCCCCTTACATCCGTTTGCCGACACGCCGAACTGCCACGCTGGGTGGTCCGCTCTCGGACCGGCCCCCCCCCCTAGAATTGAAGACCAATGGCCCTGAATCCCAGCACCGCCACTCATTTCTGGCCCGATCAAATCCTGAAAGTGCACGCTACTGGCCGAGAGTATACGGATAGTCCGGACCTCACTGCAGTCTCGCTGCTCGACGTAACGCTGGCTGAGGATCTCGACGCGCAAGGTATCGCCGACCTCCGCCGCTTTTTGAACAACTACCCGGGAACAATCGTACACTTCTGTTCCATCATCGATCTCGCTCATCAGCTCGATCTCGTAGACCTCCCCATCGTCGAGTCCGCAGCAGTTGTCCATGTTGCGGCACGCTGGCAAGAGCAGCAACCCAACGACGAGCCACCTCGCAGGTCGCCCGCTTAACGGCCCCTGTGTCGTCACTACCGCACCATCTCGAAGTCGTAGGTTGCGGCGCAACCGTATCCGTTTCGATCCTGTGGATCGCAGCGTTGCGACGTTTCGGCTTCGGCGTCTGGATCTCCACACCCCAGCGCAACGGACAGCACGATTGGTAGTGGTCGCGAGATTCTCAACCGAAACATTAGACTCGATAGAACCCCAATCTATCTGACCCGTCCAGAGAAAGGACAGGGCGTGCCGGTGGATGCGCCCGCCCTAGCCGGGCGCCACGCAATCGCCGACGGTCGAAGCTTACCTCCGACGTGAGCAAACCCTACCCCCTCCCCGCCACCGCGCGCTGAATCTCGCGCCGCGTCATCGGACCGCGCATGAATGAATACGCCCAACGCGGTTGAAGTAAACGTAAACCTGCTTCAGAGTCGTGGACGTCGCGTAGCACGAAGTAGCGTTTGGCGAGTTGTTTGACGACTTGGTGGAGTTTGCGTTGGTCGCTGGTGGCGGCGCTGCTGAGGGAGAGGCCTTCGAGGACGCGGGCGCGGTCGGCGTCGGTTTGTAGGCGGCCGATGCACCACAGGCCGGCATTGGAGAGCGCGCGGTAGTCGAGGTCCATCGGGTTTTGCGTCGCCAGGACGATGCCGACGCCGTAGGCGCGGGCTTGTTTCATCAGCGAGACGATGGGGCCTTTGGTGGGCGGGTTGGCGGGGTGTGGCGGCAGCAAGCCGAACACTTCATCGATCACGACGAGCGCTCGCAAGCGCTGCGTGCCGGTCAAGCTGCGCACCCAGCTGAGCACTTCGTCGAGGAGCAACCCCAAGACCAAACGCCGCTCTTCGTCTTCCAAGTGCGCGACGCTGAACACGACGCCCGGCGTGCGAGCGTCGGTGGGCGTCAGCCACGAGCCCACATCGAGGCTCACGCCCGTACGCCAGCTTTCGAAACTGGGTGCGACCAAGAGCGAGTTGAGCGACGCGGCCAGCGCGCCTCGTTGCGCGCTCGAAACGAACGCGTCGATCGGCAGCGCTCCAATCTCTTGGAGCGGCGGCTCGATCAGGTCGTGGATCAGGGCGGCAATGTCAGCGGGTTGTTTCGACGATAGGCGACGCTTGGCGAGCACGGACAGCAGCACGTGTTCGCGACTGCGCACGGGGTCCGCGTCTCTACCCACCAAGTTGAGTAGCAGCGAGATAGCCGCGCCGAGTGACTGCTGTGCGACCTCTGGATCTTCGTGCCAACGCTGCGATGGACGCTCGAGAGCGCTCAGCAAGTGCACTTGCTCCCCCGCGCTGGAGCCCGGGGTGAGCACACGGATCCGCGTGGACTCGTTGTACGCGCGCACCTGCTGGTGAGTGATGTCCCAGCTGTCGAAGCCTTGTTGACGCTTTGCCGCCAGATCTGCAGCTAGCTGCTCCGCCGTGCGCGAGTCGTTCGGGCTTAGCATGCTGGCGGCCCACGGCAAGAACGGCTCAGGCCCCGGCTGATCGAACGAGAGCGCGAGGTTCGGCAAGTCCCCCTTGAGATCCACCATCAACACAGGCACGCCTGAGCGCAACGCTTCCTCAACCAACACGAAGAGCATGCCTGTTTTCCCGCTGCCCGTCATACCGACGGCGACCGAATGCGTGAGCAAGTGGTGCCCGGGCAGCTGCAAGCGCCCGGAGTGGCGCCCATTCAGTGAACGCCACTCCCCTAGTTCAAACGCGCGCATGGTGTTCCGTCGAAGCTACTGGGCGTAAGGCAAGTGGCTACTGCACGAACGGCGGCGCGCCGCGCATGCCGGGCTCGACGGTGGCGGCGGCTTGCGTCTCGGCGGCTTCCGCCCTCCTCGCGTCCACCTGATCACTGTGCGGCATCGGCTGCTCGGGATTGTCATCGGCTTCAGTGTTGTCTTTGCCCTTTTTGGAGGGCGACTGGCGCGCGTGTAGCGACGGCGTGAACACCGTACCGTCACCATGGTACCAACGCACATAGGCTGTCGCGCGGCGCAACACTTCATAAGTGTCGACGAGCAAGCGGAACGTGCGAGCGCGTATCCCGTGCCAGTCCATCGACGTGTCCAAGCGAGCGTCGCCCACTTCTTTCGCGCCCAATGCTCGCAGCAGCCGCGTGCCGAAAAACGACGCCTGATCGACCAGGTCGCGATCGAACGGCACCTTGCCCGTCACACGTTCCCAATTGCTGTTGAACAGCGCAGCAAGCGCGATCAGATCCTTGGCGGCATCCACATTGCCCAAGCCTTCGCGAATGTCGGCGACGGTGCCTGAAGGGAAGACACCGAAGTTGGCAAGCGACTCTGCACTGCCCAGCAGGTTCTGCCGGATGGGCCTGGCTTCATCCAATAGAGCGGAGAGCTCGTTCTCTGTGAGCAACGCCATCGACTGCATGTCTGCATAGAGCGCGCCGAGAGCACAATCTTTCAAGCGGTCGAGCGCTCTCCCTGCGGCCCCGTCATCGTTGAGCTCCGTCTCGAACGCGGAACGCAACTGCTCGAGATTGTACACGGCGCCCAAAGCGATCGATGCCGCCAGCGGAACATCCGTCGTCACGCGGCCAACCCGCTCCATCGGGATCGCGAGCGCAGCCTCCTGAATCTTTCTAAATGAATCGATCGCGTGCTCTGCCTCGTTGATACGTGCCGGCTTGACCGGTGGGTATATCGGATAGTCTTCCATGCGTGGTCTCCCTTCTCGACCACTAGTAGGACATGCGCGCATACCAGGCAACCATCAATCGACGGCGTGGGAGATCGCCCAGACCGGACAGTAAGTCTTGGGAGTGAACACCAACGCACCACGTCATTACCTCAGCACGCAACCAAACCAGACAACACCACGTGTTTCGCTGCAGCACTCTCAAATGCGCACCATGAACCACGACCACTACGCAACGTGTTGCACCAGGCGCGGACCAGGCGAACACGCCGCATGAAGCGACGCATCGCGTTGCACCAGGCGTGGACCAAGCGAACACCAGCCAACGAATAACGCAACGTGTTACCCGAGCGCACGTCCCGGCGAGGCCTCAATGCCCCGCGAACAACGCTCGGAGGGTTCGTTTTGAACGTTTCGTTCAGACCCCAACGGTCGGAGCGTTCGAGTCTGAACGTTTTGTGCGAGAAAACCCGTGGCCCTGGTCCGCAGACGAACGCCGCGTCCGATTTCGAACGCTACCAGCGTTCCCCAGCGGCCATTTTGTTCAATGATCCAACGCTGGTAGCGTTGCCTTCTGAACAAAACGTTCAGGACCGAACCCTCCGAGCGTTCGATCCTGAACAGAACGTTCGTGGGGGTAACGCTGCCAGCGTTCGATCCTGAACAGAACGTTCAGAGGGTAACGCTCTGAGCGTTCAGTTTTGGCCAGTTTCCAGAAAAACGAACGCTACGAGCGTTCGGTGCTGAACAAAACGTTCAGAAGGCAACGCTCTGAGCGTTCGCTTTCGAACGCAGCGTCCGCCGAGCAACGCTCGCCTGGTTACCCTCTGAACGTTTTGTTGGGAAGGCAACGCTCTGAGCGTTCGAAAATGGCCTGCGAGGCGATCGGCAGCGACACGCGAGCCTCAACACGTGGGAGCGAGCACCGTTTCGGCTCCTATGTAACACGGCGCGGCGAACGACACAGACTGTTTCACCGAAACTCGCGACCTCGATGCGCGTCGCGTAGCGTTCTCCTGACGCACCATGTCGACGCACCATGTCGACGCACCATGTCGACGCACCATGTCGACGCACCATGTCGAC
>CBFGUG010000035.1:0-73395 GCA_965651905.1 uncultured bacterium
GTCTCGCGAGGAATTCACTTCCGAGCGAGGGGGGCTTTTGAAAAAGCCCCCAAGAGTACAGCGCAGCCGGTTTATGGGGGGAGTCTCGCGAGGAATTCACTTCCGAGCGAGGGGGGCTTTTGAAAAAGCCCCCCGAAAACTAATGCAGCGCGGTGTGGAGGAAGCCGCCGCGCCGATACACGAGAATGTAGACGATCGCGAACATCCAGTACGTCATCGCGACCACTAGCCACAGCCCGGAGGCGCTAGTCTCGAGTACGCGGACGACCACCCAGCACGCGGGGATCTGGAATAGCGCGATCACCGCTTGATCGATCAAGAACGTCTGGCGGGTGGCGCCTGCTCCCTGAATAGCAGAGCCGAGCACGATGCCGATGCCGAGCCCGACGTAACTCGGCGCGACCCAGCGGAAGTATTCCAGGCCCGTTTCGACCACGCCTTGCCCGGGTGAGAAGAACGCAATCATCTCTTCGCCCCAGATCAAGCAGGCCAAAGCGAAGAACGCCATCATCACGGCGTTGTAGCCACACATGTACCAGCCACTGGCTTTGGCGCGCGTCAGGTTTCCCGCGCCGAGGTTTTGGCCCACGAAGGTCTGCGATGCGCTACCCCAGCCGAGGCCGACGAACAGGGCCATGGTCTCCCAGCGCAACACGACGCCCAGTGCAGTCGCGGTGTCTTGGTTGGTTGCGGTGGTGTAGCCGCGCTGCGCGAACGCGACGACCGCCAGGATGGCCACGATGCGCACCACCAGTTGAGAACTCGTGGGCCAGCCGATGTCCCACACCTTCTGCATGATACGTCGGTCGGGGCGCTCTCGTGAGTCTGCGCGAAACAGGTTGTGACGCTTGAACGTGATGAAAAACGTGGGCACCAAGGCCAACGTGCGGGCGATGATCGTCGCCCAACCCGCTCCGACCAACCCCATTCGCGGTAGATTCAGCGCCTCCGCGATGGGAGGTCCCCACGAAAAAATCGCGGGCGCTTCACCTGGGCCGTACACCAGTAGCACCGCCAGCACGAGGTTCGCGGCGTTGGCCACGATCAGCATGGTGATCGGCGTCTTGCTACTGCCGAGCGCTCGTTGAATCGTGATCAGGTGCAGCAGCAAGTACATCGAGCAACTGCCCGTCATCGTGACCTGCAGGTAGGGAACACCGACATCCGCCACGGGGCCTTTGGTGTCCATCACAGTGCGCAGCAGGAAGTCCGACCCGAGTAGGCCGATGACGGCGAACACGCACGAGATGAACAGCACCATGAGCAGTGACTGCCAGGCCACGCGGCGCACGCCGTCTTCGTCACCCTCACCGTGGCGACGGCTGATCAGGGTGCCCGCGGCGATCGACAGGCCATAACTCAAGATGGTGCCGACGGCGGCGACGTTGTCACAACTGGCGATGGCCGCCATCGCGGCATCCGCTGCGTCGCCATCGAGTCTGCCGATGATGTAGGCGTCCACCAAGTTGAAGGTGGTTTGCAGCCCCATGCCGATGGCGAGTGGGACACCGAAGCGAGCGGCCTCGACTGCCAACTTACCTTTGAGGATGCGCCGCACGTTGGGGTGCATCGACAAGGTGTCGAGGCGCGCTCGACCTTGGCCGGATGGCTTGGTCGGGACGGGGCGTGCGCGCTCTTGCGAGCCTTCGCTCGTCACTAGACTTTCCTTCATCCGTCGCTCGTGCGCTCGAAGCAGTTATCCGGGATTTTCTGTTTCTTGCGAGACGTCTTGGTCAGTTTCACCAGGTTGGCGGTGACCGGGTCGTGGTACCCGCTTACGTTCGCCAAACCTTCGATATTGCTGGTGTAGTATCGTGAGATCCGGCTCATGAGCAGCTCTCGCAGATACTTGCCGACCATCGACGCGAGCATAACTAGCGGATCGCTCGCGTCGGCGTCTTGCAGGAAATGCAGGTCGCCCACGCCTACGATTCGGTAGCTCGAGCGCTGTCGGCACTGTTCGAGCGCAATATGCAGCCGGCCGGACAACGGTCCAAAGTGCTTGGGGTAGTCGGTGATACCGCCCACTTTTCCGAGGATCGCCGTGACGTCACGTCCCGCTTCTGCGCGCATCCCCAGCACCAGACGTTCCATCGTGTGCAAGTCCGCGGCAAAGCGGTTCACGCCTTGGGCTCGCAGCTCGTTGAGTCGTGCGACACACACCGAGCTCGATCGGACTGAACGAATCGTCACACCGCGTTTCACGAATCGGGCCAGGTGTCCTCGTAGGCGCGCCACGACGTCGGGATCCGCCGAGAACTCGTCGTCGGGGATCGACCAGCACTGCGCGTGGGCGCGTTTCGGACAAGGGCTTTGCAGAGACGTCAGCGTTTCCGTGCTGAGCCGCTCGAACAATTCGGCGGGTGAGTTGGCGTCGGGGTGGAGTGCTCTGGCCCAGGCTTCGCCAAGCCCATGCTTGCCGAAGGCCAGCAGCTGCTTCGAGTCGTCGAGATCTTTCGCCACGATGGCAGGCAGGCCCCGCTGCATCCAGCGCAGTCCACGCGGCTGCACCTCAGCGGCCACCGCAGTGACGAGCAGCGGGCCCAGGCGGGCGCCTAGTCCGTTTTCATCGACGCCGATGCGGTACTCGTGGGGTTGATCGTCTGACATGTGGTTGCTGGTCCTGCCTCACAATCGTCTGGCTGGCGCCGCGACCAAAGCCAAAAAGGCGGCAGGGCGGCGATCCATGCTAACGTGACTGACCGAAATCGTCATGAGTGCCGCGCCCCCCACCAAAGCCCGTGTTTGCAAGATCCTCGTGGTCGAGGACGACCCCGCGATATCAGCGCTGCTCACGCGCGCGTTGGAAAACAACGCGTACAAAGTCGTGACAGCGAGTGATGGTGAGGAAGCGCTGATCGTCTGCGTCGAGGAACGACCAGACGTCGTGCTGCTCGACGTCAATCTGCCGAAGCTCGACGGATTTTCCGTGGCAAAGCGACTCAAGGGCGTGGACGCACTGAAGAACATTCCGATCATCTTTCTGACCGCAAAGGATCGACCGACCGACATGATCGCTGGGATTCAGGCTGGCGCCAAACACTACCTGACGAAGCCGTTCAACATCGACGAGTTGCTTTCCAAGGTCAAGAAGCTCGTTCGAGGCTGACGCAACTCGTCCCACAGGGCTTCGCCGTGTCGATACGTTTGCTGTTCTTTGCCGCGCTCCGTGACTGTATGGGGCAAGGTGAACGCGTGCAGGAGCTTCCCGGATCCATGGTGACAATCGCGCAGCTTCGCGATTGGCTTCAGGCCGAGTACGGGCAGCTCACCGGGCGCTTGGAGACGGTGCGTTTTGCGGTGAACGAACAGTTCGTGGAAGATGAGCATGCACTGTGCGATGGCGACGACGTAGCGCTCATCCCACCCGTGTCGGGGGGCTGACATCTCGACGATCCCGCCGCGGGCCGGGTGCTCAGGCTTGGATTTCGATCTTGCCGACGGGGTAACCCGCGGGGCGATAGACGGCGTACGACAGCGCGAGAATCTCGACCAGTATCACGCGATAGATCACATCGACGTGGTCGACGTCGATGTGCGGTGCGTTGGCCTCTAGCGTCGCATTGACGTGCTCGTGCACGAAATCCAGCAGGTGCTGCTGCTCCATCCCGATGATGTCATCGGTATCGAGCGATTCCAGCGGATCGGCACGTCGCAACTCTTCATCCAGGTCCAACAGTTCGCCTGTCGCACTGATGGATTCGGCACTGACCTGCTCCATTTGCAAACCGTGCGCGTGCTCGAAAGCTAGCCACACGGCGAGCGCCAGAAAGTAGCCCAACGCCAGCGCCGTCTCGTCGAGCGGCTCGCTCAGCACGTCGCCGATGTGGGCGGACAAGCAGGGCTGCTCGCGCTCGAAGCGGTCGAACGCTTCGTCCAACTGCGAGCGAGCTTCTTCTTCGTCCTCCGAGATGCTCAGCCTAACGGACTCTAACGCAGAGAGCGGAACCCGCGCGTAGTTGGGAACGGGACGGATTGCTGAAGCTCTCACCCACACGAAAGTAGGTCTAGCACGAAGACCCGGGCAGGCGCCGCCGATTACTTGCGGTCAGGCTGCTTTCAGCGAAGCGTGCCAAGAGCGCCCCAAGCTGGTTCGATTTCCGTTGCAAGTCATGAACTTGTCAGAGTGTTTCGGCGTCGCCGTGTGACTGTCATCGTCCCGCTATCGTTAGGATTCTGAGGTTCGAGGCAGGCACCCAAGCCTCGAAGCTTCCCCAGTTAACCCGGACTAGCCGGCCGCTCTGTCCGAGCACGGTTACCGTGGCACCCTCTGGAATTGCGGAGGCTTCGACATCGAGCGCTTTGGCAGAAAGTCGCTTGCCTTGCTCGTCGAGCAAGTTGGCTTCATCGACCACGACGACCGCTTCTCGCGTCGACTCTCGTTGGTGTGCAGCTAGCGCAGTCAGCGTACCGAACAACAGCAGCACTCCGACGCCCACGGCCGCCGAAATCTGCCCAGCGAGGCGGCGCGGCGAGTGGAGTTCAGCGCGCCGCAACACCAACCCGACACCTAGCAGGATAGAACCGAGCAGCGTGAGGCATGCCCACACGTTCTCCGGGAGTAGACCGACGATCGCACGTTCCAGTGACGGCGCGACGACGACGGGATCCAGGCCACGCTGCGCGCGCAGCCGCGAGATCTCTCGCCGTGTGGCTGATAGTGCGCGTTCAGCGTCACTTGCGTCGGGTTGGCTCAGCAATACTTCGCGCAGTGCGGCGACCGCTTGTCCCAGATCACCCGCTCGCTTCTTCGGACTCTCTGCGCGCTGCAAGTAAGCCAATGCGCGGTTGTAACTCGCGTCCGGATGCACGAACCCCGCGTCCGAGAGCCGTTCCAGCTCACTGATCGCTTCGCTGTACGCGCCGCGTTCGAGTGCCGCCGTCGCGCGCTCGACGGACGCCTCGGCGTCGGTCGCCGCGGGTGCGTGCTTCGACCAAGTGATGAGCGCCAATAGGCCGCTCAATACGATGCTCCAGAGCGTAGGGTCGCGCGCGAGACGAGGGAACATGATCGTCAGGCACTCCCGCTACGTTTGAGGGACCGCTTGGTGACGGACGTCGTGCGCTTGATCAGGTCCTTTGTCGTCACTTGGGTTTGACCGAAACGCAATTCGTCGAGCGCGCCGAAGATGGCGCGAACTTCAGCGGCGTGTTCCTCGCTGCAGCCCTCGCGCTGGAGCGCCGCGGCGAGCTCGTCGCGTAAGATGCCTCGCGCTTTCAAGCCAGTTTTGTCCTCTATGTCGAGCACCAGCGCCTTCTCGATGGCGCTGCAGGCTCCCTTGTCGTCACCCGCAGCGGCAAGTCGTCGTGCTTCAGACAAAGCTTCGGCAACTCGGCGAGCGGCGGAAGCCCGACGCTCCTGATTGCGACGCCGCAGACTACTCGAGGCGCCCCACAACCCTTGACCCAAGGCGATCGCAAACGGAAACCCCAACGTGCCCCACCAGAACCACGGAGCGCTGGCTATCTTCGTGGCTGGTTTGGGGGGGGCACCGAGTGGCTTTGGAGCGAGCAGCGCAGAGAGTGTTGCGCGTTCGGCCTCTTGCTTCTTGGCGGCGGCATCCGCCGCGGGCTCAACCGTCACGGTGCCGAGTTTCGCCCGGGCAATTCGGTAGGTTCGACCAGCGGCGTCGTAGTAGGGCAGGCTGAGTTCGCCCAAGTCGATCGTTCCTGGCGTAGTGAGATTGACGGCATAAGTGAACGTGCGCGTTCCGCCCACGCGTCCCTTGGCGTCGACGCCGACCTCCGAGCGAATCGTCGGCTCCAGCCATTCGCTGCCTTTTTGCTCGGGTGTGGAAAGTGCGCCCGGCAAGTGACCCGCTCCCTCGAGGGTTGCGACCACGCTGATGCTGCCGCCCGCGTCGAGCTTTCGGGGTTGTACATCCGCACTCAGCTTGTATTGGCCCACGTTGCCCGCCTGATAACCGTCGGGTCGTCCATCCGCAGGCGGATCGACGACCTCCAAGGTCAGCTGCGGGCTTTGGCGTACGATACCTTCGGGGGCCTGACGACTGACGTATCCGCTGCCGTAGAAGCTGATCTCCATCGGTCCGATCTCGAGTTGACCGCTCTCGAGTGGAAATAACGCGTAGCGCCTGAGTAGCTTGGCGGTAAATCTTCGCCCGTTAATCTCCACTTGATAGTGCGGTTGGCGCGCCGAGGTATCGACCAGTGCATGCGTGTAGAACTTCGGGCGCCGAGCTTCGCGCGGATTCTGCTCTTGGAACAGGCCACGACTGCCGTACGCGTAAATTTCGAGGGTGACCTGCTCCCCGACCACAGCGCGTCGCTTTGACAACTCGGCGCGCAGGAACGCCACGTTGTCGGGAGCGACGTCTACCGCAAACTCTTCGGGGGCTGTCGTAGGCTCGTTGAGTCCACCGCCCATCAGGTCGTCGAGCAAAGAGCGAGGGCGACGCCCGAACCCTGGTGGCCAATCGTCGTCATCGTCGAAGATGCTGCGCAGGCGCCGCTGACGTCTGGGCAAAGAGCCCTCGGGGACGACGTTCACTCGGACCACGCGGCTTTCGACACGGCCTTGCGGGGTTTCGAAACTGGCTGGCCCGATCGTGTACTCGCCGGGTCGAGGCGCGGTCATTCGCCAGGTTGCGCTGGTCCCGACCAGGCGTTGCATGCGCCCGTTGGTGAAGCTGATCTGATGGCTGGTGCCCAGACTCGGACCACTGACGCTCAGTGTGTTCGGGCGGACCAGCTTGGGGTTGGACGGGGCTTCGTCATGGCTCATGGCCTGAGCCTGGACTTGAAACGTCGCTCCCACCTCCACTGTCTGCGGGGCTTCGAGTTGCACGTTCACCTGCGCCCAGGCGGTGGAGGTCAGCAAAGCGACGAACGCGACGACCAGCCACAACCCTGACGAGATCACGCGCAACTGCGCCGTCACTTGTCCTCCATCCTCGGCCGCACACGCCCCGGCTGCCCTTGTTGTACGTGCTGGAACATCGGCGCCCGCTCCAGTTGATCGAGCATGCGTTCGTCTTGGCTCAACGTGGGTCCCGGCTGAGTTGGCTGGGGCTGTTGTTGCTGCTGTTCCTGTTGTTGCTGATCTTGGCTTTGCTGCTGCTGGTCTTGGTTCTGATTCTGGTCTTGTTGATCTTGCTGATCCTGCTGCTGGTCTTGATTCTGATCTTGATCTTGTTGGTCCTGCTGCTGGTCTTGGTTCTGATCTTGATCTTGTTGGTCCTGCTGCTGGTCTTGGTTCTGATCTTGATCTTGGTTTTGATCCTGATCTTGATCTTGCGGCTCTCCTCCGTCACTCGGCGGCGGGGTTCCGCCGTCGGGGGGCGGCGGCTGGTTCTTCTCGTCTTCGATGGCGCGTGCCAATGCGATCGCCCGATTGAAGGCAGCCTTGGTACCCAGTTCCGTGCCCGCATCGGGATCGCCGCCAGGGTAGAGCTTGAGCGCCTCGTCGTAGCTGTCGACGGCGGCGCGGTAGTTGAAACGCAAGAACTCCAAGTTGCCACTCAGGTAATGCGCTTGCGCGCGCAACTCCAGCGGCACGCTTCTGTCTGCCGCGATCACGCTCACCAAACGCAAGGCGCAGTCCACTTGTTCACTGCGGCGAGCGAGCAGCGCTCCCGCGTTGGGATCCTGTTCGCTCGGAGGCGGCTGTCCGAATTGTTCGCCGTAACGTTCCGCGAGCTGGAACAACGTCAGGCCCAGGTCCAAAGTCGCGTTGGGCAGGTTACGAATGCGGTCGGGCGTGCCTAGGGTGCCGTCCTTGCACTTGCCCGTGCTCAGGTAGTCAGACAAGAGTGCATTTGCAGTGCCCGCATCTACCGTGCGAATCGCCACGATAGCCTGATCGACGACGGGTGAGTGTCTGGTGAACAGTTGCCGCTCCTGATCTTTGCATCCAACCAACGCGAGCATGGCCCCCAGCGCCAGGGTTGCAGACTTCTTACGGCGGGTTTGCGAAACGAACACCTCGACCAGCAGCAGCAACAGCGCGAGGCCGAGTGGATAGTAGAACACGTCCGCGTAAACCGTCTCCACACGTTCGGCGAGTTCTTCCGTCATCATGGTGCTCAGCTCGTCGGCAATTTCGTCGATGCCCGTTTGCCCAGCTTCGGCGCGCACGACGCGGCCCGACGTCGTTTTTGCGATCTCGGCGAGTTGTTCCTCACCAGCGCTCGAAAGCGACGTGGTGAGCGGCTTGCCGTTGGCATCCCGACGAATGCCCACCACTTTCCCCAGTTCGTCGACCTCTGGAATCGTCTCGGGTGCGCGAGTGCCAATCTGCACGACGTGGAGTAACACACCATCTTGGGCTGCCGCCTGGGCGACGTCCACTGGGTTACCTTCCAGATCTTCGCCGTCCGTCACCAGCAGGATCACCTTCTGATGTTTCTTGGACAGCGGGTCGCGTTGCAGTAGCTCGCGCGCACCCTCCAAGGCCCGCGCGATGGCGGTGCCACCAACTGGCATGTCGTTGGGCGTGGTCTGACGGAAGAACTGCGCGATGGCGCCGCCATCACTGGTCAGCGGAAAACTCAGGGGTTCACCTGCGAAGGCCACCGCCCCAAAGCGAGCTCCAGGCAGGCGTGAGATCAGACGCGCGACCTCGATTTTCGCTCGCTCGATGCGGTTCGGGCTGATGTCTTGCGCGTACATGCTCTTGGAGTAGTCGAGCACGATCACGCAATCGAGGTTGGTGGCGGGAATGAGTCGCGTCCCGCGGCCATATTGCGGGCCAGCTAGTGCCACGAACGCCAACGCGACGGACAAGACGACCAGTGCGCTCTTGGTCGCACGCCTGCCGCTGGAGCGCGCCGTGAACAACTTGGAGACGGTCGTCGGATCGCCGAAACGTTTCGTGGCTGCAATCTGCCTGAGCCCACCCCAGATGTAGATCCCGAGGACCAGCAAGGCGAGCCCCGTTCCGAACAACCACAGCGGTTCGGCAAACTTCATGGGAACCTCCGCAACACCAGCGCCCGCAGCAGCGCGTCGAGGGCTAACAACAGCACGCCGGGCAGCAGCAAGAAACGATACAAGTCTTCGAAGGTGGCGACATTGGCCTCGAACTTCGTCTTCTCCAGCTTGTCGAGCACGTCGTGGAAGCTGTCGCGCAGGCTCTCGGCGTTGGTCGCGATGTACATCTCGCCGTTGGTCTTTTCCGCGATGCCGCGTAGCAGTTCGGGGTTTACGGGAAAGCGGTGCTGGCGATAGCGCGGCTGCCCGAACAAGTCCGTGCCATCCTGCACTTCCACCAAGTCGCCGTCGCCAATTTGAATCGGGTAAACCTTCGCTCCGACCACGTTCGCCAAGTGGGCGGCGTAGTCGGGGTCGATGCTGCCCGCGTTGTTGTCGCCGTCGGTGAGCAGGATGATGGCTTTGCTGCGGGCTTCGCTGCGGCGCAATCGTGCTACCGCGACGCCGACCGCGTCGCCAATTGCGGTGCCGCCGCCATCGATCAAGTCCAGGCGCATGCGCGACACCAACGTGTCGAGCAAGTGGTAGTCCAACGTCGGCGGCGAGACGACATACGCGGCAGTGCCGAACACCACGACGCCGAGTCGATCGGTCTCGCGCCGTGAGATGAAGTCACGCACCACGGCTTTGGCCGCGTCCAAACGAGTTGGACGCAACTGTCGTGAAGCGCGCGGCGCCAAGCGGTCGAGCTCTTCGGGCAGGTTGTCGACCACGGCGCGCATCGAGCCCGAGAGATCGATCACCATCACCGCGTCGATGCCTTCGTCGGATGCGCTCTGCGGCACGACGCTGTTCAGAGGTCGGGCCATCGCCACGATCAAGAGCGCGAGCGCAACGCTACGAATCACACCAGGCACGTCGCGCAGCCATGCGCGCAGCCCCACGGGTCCGGCGGCGAGTGCGCGCACGGTGCCGAGCTTCAGGCGCACGTTGCGAACGTCTTCACCGTAGGTGCCGCGATAGAATACGAACGGCACGACGATTAGCCCCAGCAAGAACCACGGCTTTTCGAAACTGGCGCCGAGCAATTCGGGGCCGCGCGCGAGCAGTGGGTACGCGGCGCCAACGCCGAGGGTGACGACGGTCGCCAGCAGCACGACCAGCGCACGGCGCAGATCGGGCCACTTCTTCTGGTTTACGACTTCCATCTGCTTGGCGGCGCGCATCAGGGCTCCTCCCGCGGCGGCGTGCTGGTGTCGTCGGGCTTGCTGGCGTCACCAGTGTGGGGGGGAGCATGACTGGAAGCAGCTTGGCCGGCGTTCGGCGGGGTTTGGTTCGGCTCGGCGATGGGGCGTCGCGTGACGGGCACGGTGGCGTTCACCACGCGTTCGCTGCGTTCGAGTTGTTCGTTGCACTGATGCGCGGTGGGTTCGACGTGCGCGAACTTGACGAGGTCGTTCTCTTGCAGGAACGCGCGCACCTCGGCCAGCACCACGTGGGCCTCGGGGGTGCGCTCTAGGTGATCGATGATCTCGCTGGTCGTGCTCTCGAGGCCGTCGAAGTGAAAGCGGCCACCCAGGTACAAGCGCAAGGCGTGGGAAACGCGGTCGAAGTGTTCTGCGTAGAGACCCCGTTCGAGCAACTGCGCGGCGCGGATCTCCCGGAAGCTCTCGTAGGCGATCTCCCACGGCGGCCGAGGCGGGGGCGGTGGAGGCAGCACCTTGGGCCGTCGCTGCAGCCAACGCACCAACAAGAACACCAGCGCCGCGATCACGAGCGCGATCCCGCCGCCATACACGGCGTTCCTCAGCGCTTCCCAAAACTCGGTTTGACGTGAAGGTGCGGGGTTGGGCTTCGGCTCGGCGTTGGGTGTGTTTGCCGTCGGATCATCGACCGTGATCGCGTGTTCGGAGGTGCAAACCGTGATCACCTCGCCGCTCGCGCGGGCCATGGCGATGGGCAGTGGCGGCAACGTCAGCACTTGGCGCCCGAGTTCACTCGGCAGCAACACCACCGACAGCGAAACGCGGGTCGACGTGCTGGTTTCGGTTTCCGTGCGCTCGACGCGCGGCTTGGCTGGCCCTTTGGCGTCGGGGAAATAGAAGCCGCGCCGTTCGAGTTCACCCACGGCGTCACTCTGCGTTTGGACTTGCAGCGCACCAGGCAACACTCGCTCTCCCCGCCCGTGTTCAATTTCGATCTCCAGCGTGGCCTGGTGCCCGCTCTTGCCGCTCGAGGGAAACCGCTCCACGATGTTCGGACGCGCTTTGCCCTCGGGGATGTGCTCGACGCAGGTGTTCGACTTGGAGGAAGGCGCTGCGGCCGCAGCAGTCGGAGCGCTAGCGACGGCTGAGCTCGGGGGAACGTCAGTGGGGGAGGGGACTGGACTATCGAACGCTGGCGCGCTGGCTGCTGCATCCGCCAAATCGGCTGATGACGCAGCGGCTGACGGGGCAGTGGCTGACGGCGCGGTTTGTCCAGGCGCGGGGTCGCTTGCAGGCTGAGCTGCCACACCGTTCGATAGCGCGCACGCCAACGCGCACACGAGCACCGACGTCCATTGCTGAGAAAGGCGAACGGTCATCGGCGCGCTCGCTTGGCTCGGCGAGCGAACAGCTCGCGCAGGGGGCCGACATACGGACGATCGGTGCGGATCACACAATGATCGAGCCCGAACTTGCGAAACAGCTTGATCTGTCGTTGACGATGTTCGCGCATGCGCTTGCGGTAATTGTCGCGCACGGCAGCGCTCGCGGTGTCGACCAACACTTGCTGCCCCGTTTCCAGATCTTCGAAGCTGGCGAGCCCCACGTCAGGCATCTCGTCGTCGCGCGGATCGGCGATCAGAATCGGCACCAAATCGTGCCGAGCGGCAGCCAGCGACAAGGCGCGTTCGTAGTCGTCCGCAAAAAAGTCGCTCAATAGAAAAGCCACCGAGCGGCGCCGTGCGACCTTTGCCAACGTGTGTAAACCCGTCGACAGATCCGTCCCGCGCCCTTCGGGGGTCGCGCCGAGGATCTCTCGAATCACGCGCATGGCGTGTTTTTGACCCTTCTGCGGCGGCACGATCTTCTCGACCTGATCGGAGAAGGAGATCAACCCGACGCGGTCGTTGTTCTTGATCGCCGAAAACGCACACAGCGCTCCGACTTCGGCGGCCACTTGGGCTTTGCTGCTCGCTCGAGTGCCGAACTCTTTGCTGGCCGACACGTCGACGAGCAACATGACCGTCATCTCACGCTCTTCGACGAACACCTTCACGTAGGCTTCGTTCATGCGCGCGCTGACGTTCCAGTCGATGGTGCGAATGTCGTCGCCGGGCTGGTATTGCCGTACTTCACGAAAGGCGAGGCCTTGCCCCTTGAAGCCAGAGGTGTAGTTGCCCGCCAGTTGTTCGTTCGCCAACCGGTTCGTCGTGATCTCTATGCGGCGCAGCGCTTTGAGCAGCTCTTTGGGTATCACGTCACGACCTTCGAAGGGGCGCCGGGAATTGGCGCGCACCTCCGCCTCGGAGATTTCAAGGGACTTCGACTACCTCGAAGACGCGACGCACCACGTCTTCAGTCGTCACTTCTTCTGCCTCGGCTTCGTAAGTGAGCACTACGCGGTGCCGCAGCACGTCGGGTCCAATCGCTTTGACGTCTTCGGGCGTGACGTAGCCGCGGTGCCGCAGGAACGCGTGCGCGCGAGCAGCCAACGCTAGGGCGATACTCGCACGCGGGCTCGCGCCGTATTCGATGAGCGGACCCAGATCCGACAGGCCGCTCTTGCTCGGTTCGCGCGTCGCGAACACGATGTCGACGATGTAATTCTTGACCCGTTCGTCCATGTAAACATCGCGCACGACCTTGCGCGCCTCGACGAGTTGCTCGGGGTTCACGCGGGGCTGCGCGGGGCCGACGGGAATGCCCGTCATGCGGTCCATCACCAGTCGCTCTTCTTCGCGGTTCGGATAGCCCACTTTGACCATCAACATGAAGCGATCGACCTGCGCTTCGGGCAATGGATAGGTGCCCTCTTGTTCGATGGGGTTTTGGGTAGCCATCACCACGAACGGGCTCGGGAGCTTGTAGCTGCGGTCGCCGATCGTCACCTGGTGCTCTTGCATCGCTTCGAGCAACGCGCTTTGCACCTTGGCGGGCGCGCGGTTGATTTCGTCCGCGAGCACCAGGTTGGCAAAAATGGGACCCAGCTTGCTGGTGAAGTCGCCCGTCTTTTGGTTGTAGATGGTCGTGCCGATCAGATCCGCGGGCAGCAAGTCCGGCGTGAACTGGATGCGCGAAAACTCCGCGCTGATGGCTTCGCAGATGGTGCGCACCGTCAGCGTCTTGGCCAAGCCAGGCACGCCTTCGAGCAGCACGTGACCACCCGTCAACAGGCCGACGAGCAGCCGCTCGACCATATAGGTCTGCCCGACGACGACCTTCCCCACCTCTGCGATCAAATCGTCGACGAAGGCGCTCTCCTTCGCGACCATTTCGTTCATTCCACGGACGTCTTGCATCGAAAACTCTCTGTTCAGTTGCGTTTGAAGGACCCGGGCGACGCGGGATCAGCGCGTTTCTCGCACACCGCCTCGGCGCGCGTATATCCCGATGTGCGACGCAGAGACAATCCGCACACGTCGAATATTCCCTGCGTTTGCAGCCACTGGCCCCTGGTTCAGCCGCCGTACGGCAGAGCGTCGCAGTTCTGCCGCACCCGTGGAGCGCGTTTGGCGTCATGGGCCGAGCGAGTCGTGACACAGTTCGCGTCGCGTGCTCGCCGTGCTGCTGTTCTATTTGGCGCTAGGGGTACTGTTGCCCCACTGGGTCATCGCCTTCGACCGTCGCCGATTGCGTGGGGCGCGCTTGCGCCGCGCGTATCCTCCAGCCACGCACTGGTGTTCGATCGTGACGTTCAGCTGGCTCGCGGTCTGGGTTCACTTCGTGCGAACGCGGCGCAGCGTGGCGTCGGTGTTCTTGGGATTGGCGTGGGGGCTTGCGGGGTTGTTCGTGCAAGCGGCGGTGGCGACGTTGAGCGGGGCGCTGTTCAGCGACGGCTGACCTGCCGTTCACCTCACGCCGTGCGTTGCCCGGACGGCGCGTCGTCGTGTTCGCTGTCGAGGCTGCCGCGTGTGCGGGACACGGACGAAGGGGATGGTCGGTCGCATCTGGAGACGGCCTCCAGCAGTGCACCAAAGCCCGCACTCTTGCTGACTACGTCGCCGAGTTCGCGCGCGCGAGAGAGCAGCAATTCGTCCTGGCTGCCTGTGAGGAACACGATACTTTCCGACAGGCCTCGGTCTAGCAGCTCCGCCCCGAGTTCGATGCCGTTACCGTCGCCAAGCTCGATATCCATCACGATCACGTCCCAGGCGCCGCTCACGCTGCGCGCTTTCGCGCACGAGTAGACAGAACGAGTTTGGAAGCCACGCTGGCGTAGGCCTCGCGCGTAGGCACGCGCGACCAGCGGATCGTTTTCTACGTGAAGAACCCAGCGCATCAGTCGTTCCCTCTGTTTAAACAAAAGGCGGGCGCGGACTGAAACGAAAACCTTTCGAGCATTGGTCCTAATGCCGCTTTGGGGCGCATCGCTGAATGGGCGAGCGAGACTTGCGGTCGCTGGTTTCGACTGACAGCGGCAACATTCCGTGTGACGCGACGCTCGTTCGCCCCGATCCGATCCTCCCCATCCCTCGCGCGTCGCGCCATCTCCTACCTTCCTTCTCCAGCAGACGCTACGTCCGCGGTGCTTTTGCCGATAACCCCAAGTTGGCGAAACCAGTAGGTTGTACCGCGGGGCGCCAGCAGCTGCGGACGCTGCTCCAGCTGGCGCCAAACGATTAAGCGTTGGAAATCATGAGGCTAATCCTTTTCGAGCGAATTCTCTCGGGACACAGGCGGCGAAAACTGTCGACGCTGACCTCGTCACCACTTTTTCGCTGTTCCTTCAGAGCCTGGCCCAAACGTGTCATGGCTCGTGTTATCCCCCAACGCCGTGGATTTACACGTTGGAACGAGCGGCTACGCCTACAAGGAGTGGCGTGGCGGATTTTATCCCACCGAGCTGAAGGAACCGGAATTCCTGGGGCACTACGCGACGCAGCTGACCACCGTCGAGATCAACAACACCTTCTACCGCATGCCCAATGCGGACGCGGTGGAAGCCTGGCGTTCGCGAGTTCCCGAGCACTTTCGCTTTGCTGTGAAGGCGACGCGGCGGATCACTCACATCTCCAGATTGGCCAACACCGAGCAACCCGTCGACTTCTTGGTGGAGCGGATGAACGGCTTCGGCGATCGCCTGGGCTGCGTGCTCTTTCAGCTACCACCGACATTCCGTTGCAATCTGAAGCGGCTGGAACGCTTTCTCGAGCACCTGGATGGTCGGCTCCCCGCGGCGTTCGAGTTCCGTCACCCATCTTGGCTCGAGGCAGAAGTGTTCGAAGTGTTGAGGAGCCACCCGGCGGCGCTGTGTGTCGGCGATCCTGAAGACGAGGCAAACACGCCGCCGTGCGTGGCCACCGCGCCGTTCGTCTACGCCAGGATGCGAAAGGAAGCGTACCCAGACGCCGAGATGCTGCAGTGGCTCGACCGCTTGCAGGCAATGTCGTGCGAGCGCGCGTTCGTGTACTTCAAACACGAGACGCTCGCGCCGCAGCTGGCCACGAGGATGGTCGAGTTGTGGCAGAAACGCGGCTGAGGCCCGCAGACGGTCGAGGCCCGCAGACGGTTTAGCCGCGCCAATTCGAGCTGCGGCGCGCAATAGGCTGAGCCAAGCCGATAGGAGACGTACGTGGCGGCGGGCCTGTGATATGACGCGCCCCAGTCATGTACTTCCAAGACATCATCCTGAATCTTCAGCGATTTTGGGCGGAGCGCGGTTGCCTGATCGTGCAGCCCTACAACTCCGAAGTGGGCGCCGGGACATATAATCCCGCGACGACTTTGCGTGCATTGGGGCCCGAGCCATGGAACGTCGCCTACGTCGAGCCTTCGCGGCGACCGACGGACGGGCGCTACGGCGACAACCCCAATCGGCTGCAGCAATTCAATCAGTTTCAGGTGATCCTCAAGCCGAGCCCGCTCAACATTCAGGAGCTGTACCTCGAGTCACTCGAAGCGCTGGGGACCCGGCCGCTCGAGCACGACGTGCGTTTCATCGAAGACGACTGGGAGAGCCCGACCCTCGGCGCTTGGGGGTTGGGTTGGCAGGTGTGGCTCGATGGGCTGGAGATCAGTCAGTTCACCTACTTCCAGCAGGTGGGCGGCATCGACTGCAGGCCCGTCAGCGGTGAGCTGACCTACGGCCTGGAGCGCATCGCCATGTACTTGCAGGACGTCGATTGGGTTTACGACCTGAAATACGACGCCAACGTTCGTTACGGCGAGTTGTTCAAGCGCGCGGAGTGGGAGTGGTCGACGTACAACTTCGAGGAAGCGGACGTCGACGCACACTTCAAGGCCTTCGATCACAACGAACGTGAGGCCCAGCGCTTGCTCGATCGCGATGATGAGCCCACCAAAAAACTGGTGCTCCCCGCCTACGACTTCGTGGTCAAAGCCGCCCACGCGTTCAACGTGCTCGACGCGCGCGGCGCGATCAGCGTGACCGAACGCCAGCGCTACATCCTTCGCGTCCGAACCTTGGCGCGGGCTGTTTGCCAAGGCTGGCTAGCTCAGCGCGAAGCCTTGGGCTTCCCGCTGTTGAACGGCAACGCGAAGGCCGCCGAATGAGCTTCGGCGCCGAGCGATGACATTTCTGCTGCACCACGAGCTGGTGGGGCCGTCGTCTGCGGAGCGGACGGCGTTCGTGCTGCACGGCGCGCTGGGTTCGGGGCAAAACTTCCGCGGCTTCATCAAGAAGCTGAGCGAGCGTCGCCCCGACTACGGCTTCGTGTTGGTCGATTTGCGCGCCCACGGAGACAGTAACCCGGCTCCCGCCCCCCACACGCTCGACAGCTGCTCGGAGGATCTCGCGCGCCTAGCCGCGCACGTGGGGCAGACACAACCTACGTGGGGATCGCTCGACTGTGTGATCGGGCACTCGCTGGGAGGTAAGGTGGCGTTGCACTTTGCGCGTAGCCTGCAGCAAGGATCGCTCTCCGCTGTTGTGCAGGGCACGCCCATCACCCTTCGGTCGGTTTGGGCGCTCGATTCGAACCCCGGGACGCAGCAGGCGGAAGCCGCCCACGAGATCAGCGACGTGATGCGTGCAGTGCGCGCCGTTCGCACGCCGATCGCCGCGCGCGCCGACGTGGTCCAGCAAATTCGTGCCCAGGGTCTGTCGGCTGGGTTAGCCCAATGGATGACGACGAACCTGCGCCGTCGAGATGAACATTACGAGTGGGCGTTCGATCTAGACGCAATCGAAGCGCTGCTGCGCGATTATTTCGTGCAAGATCTGTGGCCGTTCGTCGAGCAACCCAAGGACGCGCCCAAAATTCACCTAGTGGTGGCCGAGCGTAGCGATCGCTGGAGCGCAGAAATGCGCGAGCGCGGACAGCACCTCTCCCCAAACTCGAACACCGCGTTGCACGAGCTACCCGACGCCGGGCACTGGGTTCACGTCGACAACCCGAACGGGCTGCTCGACATGATGGCTCCCGAGCTGTAGCTTGGCGATCGCCATCCCTCGCAGTCAAAGCCAGCAGATGGTCAGCGCGTCGCCGCCATCTTCGCGCGGGGCGGGCTCCCACTTGGATACGTAGGGTGAGCTACCCAGGTGCTCGCGCACGGCTTCTTTCATCGCGCCCGTACCGTGGCCGTGCAGAACGAACAGTGCAGGTTCGTTGGCTTGCAGCATCGAGTCGATGAAGCTGTCGACTTGGTCGAGCCCCTCTTCGACGCGCATGCCGCGCAAATCGCAGGTGTTGCTCGAGGTGCGCGAAGGGGTGCTGGCGATCGCGACGGGTTGTGCCGCGGAGCGCTTGCGAGGGCGGGCAGGCGACGCTAGGTGAGCTGGCTTGTCGTTCGCTCCTCGCTCGAGAGCACGAAGCTTGGTGACGGGTACGGACATCTTTAGCCCGCCGACGTTGACCAAGACGGACTGCTTCTTCGGCGGGGCGACGATTTCACCTTCGGCCTTGAGATGCGACAAGCGCACGCGCATGCCGACTTGCAGTTCGCTCAACCTGAGTGTCGCGCCGTCGTCGTCGGTCGCGAGTGCGGCGGTCAAGTTGCCGTCGATGGTGACCGGCTGGGCGCCATCGCTCAGTAGTCGTTCGGCTTGTTTGAGGCTGGCTTTTTCGGGTCCGGCGGCGTCCAGTGCGGCCTTGGCCTTGCGCACCAGCGTGCGCGCTTCCATGACCTCGCGGGTGAGTGCTTGGGCTTCTTGACGCAAACGTTCGCGTTCGAGCTCGCGGGCGCGTGCGGTTTCGGCCTCCAGCTTGCGCGAGATGCGCCGCTGTTGTTCGAGCTCGGCTTCCGTCGACTGGCGCGTGTGGGCGAGCTCCGCCCGTTCGCGTTCGAGTTGTTCGAGCAGTTGCTGCTGCTGGACTTGCTCTTTGGGTAGCAGTTCACGCGCGCGCTCCACGAGCTCGCGGGGCACGCCATACCGTTCAGCCACGGCCAGCGCGCTCGATTGGCCCGGGATCCCCAGGCTGAGCTCGTAGGTCGGGCGCATGTGTTCGAAGTCGAAACCGACCGAGGCGTTGAGGAAGTCCTCACGCTCGGCGCCTAGCTGTTTGAGCTTTTCGTAGTGAGTGGTGACGGCCACGCTGGCGCCGCGTTCCACGAAGCCGCTGAGCACCGCCGCCGCCAACGCGGCGCCTTCTTCCGGGTCGGTGCCGCCTGCGATTTCGTCCATCAAGATCAAGGTGCCCCGTTTGGCACGGCCCAAATACTGCGAGATGCGGCGCACGTGGGCGCTGAACGTCGACAGTGACTGCGAGATGGACTGTTCGTCCCCCACGTCCGTCATCACTTCGTCGAACCAGCCGATCTCGCTCTCGGGCGCGCACGGCACTGGGATACCACTCTGCGCGAGCCAGACCGCTAACCCCAAACACTTCAGCGCGACGGTTTTCCCGCCCGCGTTGGGTCCGGACACGACCAAACACTGTGCGCCCAGCAGACGAATGTCGTTGGGCACCACGTCGGGGGCGTCCGCGCTATCGGCGATCAACAGCGGGTGCCGCATCTGTTTCAGGATCAGCTTGGGCACCTCGCTGAGCTGCACTGGGCAAGCGCGGCTCTTGTGAGCCCAGCGCGCGATGGCGCTCAGTTTGTCGGCCTCCGTGCAGTTCGTTTCGGCTTGGCGCAGCTCGGTCACAAGGGCGCGCGCTCGTCCGCTGAGGTCGGCGAGCACTTTCGCTTCTTCGCGCTCGAGCTCCGCTTCGCAAACGTAGATTCGATTGTTCAGCTCGGTGAGCTCGCTGGGCTCGACGTACAGTGAGCTGCCCGAGCCGCTGGTTCCGAGGATCATGCCGGGCACGCTTCCGGACGCATCCGCGCGAACGGGCAAGACGGTGCGCCCCCCCCGCTCCGCGACGAATTGACCCGAGAGCACGTCTTTGTAACGAGCGATCAGCTTTTGCCCAGCCGTGCGCAACTTATCCCGCGCGGTTTGTAGTGCGCGACGAGAGCTGCGGACGCCATCGGATGCGGAGTCACGGATCTCACCCTCGTCGTCGATTGCGCGCTGGATCGCGTCTCGTAGCGCGCCGAGCTCGGGGCTGCACCAGAGCAGTTGTTCGAGTTCTGGGCAGCTTTGTTTTCGCGCGTGAACGTGCGCGCGGATGCGTAACGCGACTTCCGCCAAACGCGACGCGTCGAGCAGCTGTCTTGCGGAACCACTTTGGCCTTTGTCGATCAAGTCGCAAAGGTCGACGATGCTCACCACGCGAGTGATCGGCAGCGGAGCAGCGTCCGCTTCCAGCTGCAAGGTCTCGCGCACTCGCGTTTGGGCCCGCGAGGCCGCTTCGATGTTCGGCAGCGGACGCAGCGACAGAATCGAGGCCTGTCCCGCTTCTGTCATGCAACGTCCGGAAATGCGACGCAGCAGCTCACCGAACTGCACGTCGCTGGCGGTCTTGTCGTCTTCGATCGATTGCGGTTCGGACACAGCGGGCGGAGGTTTGTCACAGCCAGCTGAGCGCGGCCACACTCGAATCTCCCCCAGTGAATTTGCTGTCGTCTTGGTGCGGGGGTTTTGCCGCACCGATGAAACGCTGTACGATGCACGGCTCCGTTCGCGCGCCGCGCAGGTCCCTGATCCGATGCCCGATCCCAAAGATAGTCTGAAGGAGTACCGCAAGAAGCGTGATCCTGGGGTCACCAACGAGCCTTTCGCCGCCGCGTCTGGGGCGTCTGCGAGTGAGACGTGGGTGGGCGACTTCGTCGTTCACCTGCACGCGGCGACCCGGCGACACTACGACTTGCGAATCCAGATCGGCGGGGTGCTCTTGAGCTTTGCGGTCCCGCGCGGACCGAGCTTAGATCCCGCAGACAAGCGTCTCGCCGTTCAGACCGAAGACCACCCGTTCGAGTACCTCGACTTCGAAGACATCATCCCCGACGGTTCGTATGGCGCTGGCCCGATGATCGTCTGGGACTTGGGACGCATTCAGTACTTGAACGAACCTCCCGAGCGCGGGCTCGACGTGGGCAAGCTCGATTTCTTGTTGTTTGGACACAAGCTCCGCGGACGTTTCGCGTTGGTCGAGACGACGGGCCGCGGCGGAACCACGAGCAAACAGCGCCAGTGGCTTCTGCTCAAGAAGCAAGACGTGCATTGTGTACCCGACGGCGACACCTGGCTGCAAACTCATGGGCAAAGTGTACTGTCGGGGCTCGAGGTGGAACAACTCGCACAGCGCCCGGAGTTCGAGGCGGCGCTCGTGGACCGCGCGCGACAGCTGGGCGCCACTGAGGGCAGCTTCGACTTCCCCAAGTTGGTGCCGACCTTATGTGCACCCAACGGCGCCGAGCTCGTAGATCCCGCGCGGCTCTACGAGCTGAAGCTCGACGGCGTTCGCATCTTGGGGCAGCGCAAAGGTGAACAGGTTCAGCTCAAGTACCGTAAGCCCCACGCCTTGACGAACAGCTACCCGGACATCGAGCGGGCGTTGCGCAGCCTGTTCGCGCGCGACTTCGTCATAGACGGAGAGATCGTGGCGTTCAACGACCGGGGGTCACCCAAGTTTCAGTTGCTGGCGCCCCGCATTCACGCCAAACGTCCGCTCGACGTCAAACGCGCCGTGTCGCAGGTGCCCGTGGTGTTCATGGTGTTCGATCTGTTGGCGCTCGGGCCCTTGGACTTGACGAGTTTGCCGCTAGTCGAGCGCAAGTCGCTGCTAGCCGACTTGGTGCGCGGCAAAGGTTTAGTCCGCTACCTCGACCATCTGCCTGGCAATGGCGCGCCCCTGTTCGCCCTGGCCGAGCAGGAACGTCTGGAAGGTGTGGTGTCGAAGGTCGCTCAGAGTCGTTATTCGGTTGGGGTTCGCAGTCCCGACTGGGTAAAACACAAGTGCCGTCGCGAGACCGAGCTGGTGGTCGTCGGCTGGATCGAGGGCAAGGGCAGTCGAGATCTCGGCGCCCTCGAGCTCGCGAGTTACCGCGAAGGGCAGCTCGTGTACCGCGGGCGTGTCGGCGGCGGAATGAGCGACGCCATGCTCGCCCAGTTGCAAAGTGAGCTTGCGGAAATCGCGCGCGACGAGCCGCTGAACGTCGAGGGACTACCCGAGACCCCGAGCGCGCGGCATTTGGTCGAGCCACGGCTCGTCGTGCGGGTGGAGTACCTCGAATGGTCGCTCGGCGGGAACCTGCGTATGCCAATCTTCAAAGACCTGCTGCGCGACGTAGAACCCGCATCCTGTGACGACGCACCGCCCGAAGAGTTGGTGGAGCTTCAACGCCCACAGGTCGAAGTGGTGGCCGAGGCTCCCGCCCCCCGCCGCGTGCAGCTGACCAACCGCGATAAAGTGTTCTGGCCTCGAGAAGGTATCACCAAAGGGGACATGCTCGACTACTACGCGGGCATAAGTGACGTGCTGCTGCCGCACCTGGCGGATCGACCCATCATGCTGGTGCGCTATCCCGATGGCATCGAAGGCAAGAACTTCTACCAATGGAATACGCCCAAAGGGACTCCATCGTGGGTGCGCACGCTGAGCCTCAAACACGAGGAGCGTGACGGAAAAGACGTCACCACGTTCTTGGTCGACGACGTCGACGCGCTGCTGCACGTCATCAATCTCGGGTGCATTCCGATTCACGTGCTGGCTTCACGTAAAGAGTCCCTGCAGTGCTGTGATTTTCTCACCATCGACTTCGACTTGGGCGACCAGCCTTTTCGTGAAGCGGTGCTCATGGCACTCGGTCTCAAGGATTTGCTCGAAGAGGTGGGGCTCGAGGGGTACCCCAAAACGTCGGGGCAATCAGGGTTGCACGTGTTGATCCCGATGGGGCCGGGCATTCCGTTTGCGATTGCCAAAGCCCTGGTCGAGTTGTTGGGGCGGCTACTGCAGACGCGTTTCCCCGAAACGTCGACGATGGAGCGACGCATCAGTGAGCGCGGAGGGCGCGCCTACATCGACACTGGGCAAACGGGGCGTTCGCGCACCATCGTCGCGCCGTATTCGGTGCGCGCTCACCCTGGTGCGACGGTCTCCACGCCGCTGTCGTGGGACGAAGTGCACCTGGCGCTCAAGCCCGAGGTGTTCACCTTGTTCACAGTCGTCGAGCGAGCGCAACAGATCGGTGACCCGATGTTGGGCTTGCTCTCCGCGCGTCCCAACGTGCTCGGCGCCGTGCAACAGCTCGAACATTGGGTCAAACGGGGTTCGTGAGTTTTCGAGCCCGCACGAACCCACCACAGGAACGACAGTGACCGACTCAGACACCCTGGCCGCAGAGTTCTACGTGGCGTTACACCGCGGCACACCCCACGATTTCGCGTTCTACCAGCGTGCGACGCGTGGGGCGGCTTCCGTGCTCGAACTCGGCTGCGGCGATGGCCGAGTACTCACCCGCCTGAACGAGGTGCATCCAGAAGGCGAACGAGTCGGACTCGACTCCGACCCCGGCATGTTGAGTCTCGCGCGGCGCGCTGCAGCGGCGTGTGAAGGCTCGCCGTGTCGCTTCATTCGAGCCGACATTGGCGCATTCGATCTGGGGCGCCAGTTCGAATGTATCCTCTTGCCGTATTCGACGCTTTGGTGCTTACCCGACGCTGCCAAGCTCGCGTGCTTACGGCTCGCGGCGAACCACGCCGCGGCAGGCGCGAGACTGTTCCTCGACGTGTACCCGGCGGACGAGCTCATCGACGATCCCGACGAGCCAAGCGACGGCGGCGACGGCTCCGAGTTCGAACTGTCGGGGAGCGACGAGCCTCAGTTCAGAGACGCAGAGCTCGAAGAGTCGGAGTTCGATGACGAAGAACCAGAGGTCGACGAGCGCGAGTTTCTGGTCGAGCTAGACGTGCGAGACCAACGCTACCGCGTGTTCGAAGAGGATCGAATCTGGCCCACTCGCCCGATGGTCGAGGCGCGTTTCGACTTCGAGAGCGTCGGTAGCCCTCGGGCCGGGTTGCCGCAGCATCACGAGCAGCTCATCGTTCACCATCCGTGTCGCGTCGCGCAGCTTTCGGAACTGCTCAGCGCAGCGGGCTTCGAGCAGAACGAGCTGACGGACGCCTTCGGAGCGCCCTACATCGACGACTCTGGGGCGCAGCTGTTCGTCTCAGCGAGGCTCCGTGAGCAATCGCGTTGAGCGCGACGCCCGCCGATCAAAGCACCAGACACTTTTCGATCGCGTCGACGCTCGGCGCGATGATCGCGCAATCGAACTGTGCGCGACTCACGGCGTCTGGGCAGGTCTCGAACTCGAACCTGGCGTCAGCTCTCGCCAACGCGCGCGCCGCGCTCTGCTTTTCCGCGATGGTCTGGGCGCTGACGTCTGGACGTTCACTGCGCAGCAAGTGCTCCGTGTAGTGATCGAGCAACCGATCGCACTCGTCCTCGGATAACGGCTGGGCGCAGCCTGGCAGACCGCAGCACGCAACGATGAGCACTGCGAGCGCGGAGAGCAGTCGTGTCAGTCGAAGCACTCTTCTACCAGTTGCTTCGCGTCAGTCGCCCGATCCACACAGGCCATGGTGTCGTCGGAGATACGGCGGCCGACGCAGTCGCGCTGAACGCTATCGGCGAATGTTTGCTTGGTGCGCTCAATCTGTTGATTGATGTTGTTTGGATCGGACACCTTGGCCGCCTCCAACTCCAGTTCCGTGATGCGTACGACGATACGTTCACATTCTGCCTCAGTAGCCTTGTGCCCGCACCCAATGAGTAATGTCGTTGCACAGAGCAATACCGTTCCGATGTAAGTGCATGCTCGCGGCATGGAGGAAAGGCTCAGTGCGAGTGAACGTCGCGTGCTTCGTACAGCGCCAACTTGCCTGGACGCGGATGGCGCTGCGTAGCCAGAGTGCAACGTGAGGGTTCTGTGACGCGTGTACTTTGGCATGGTGGCAAGAATCTCCTGAGTCCGTTTCGTTCGCTGCCTGAGGACGGGCAGTGGGTAAGGCCGATGCGATCGAACCGGGTCGATGTGGCATTTATACTGGAAGGCACGATGGGGTCTGGGGTTTACTCCGACAAGCCCGGGCAACCGTCCAAGGGCGAGAGGGTCAGCAACTGGACGGCCGTACAGGTACTGCTAGAACTGAGCAACATGGGACACGGCGCGCCACAGACCCCTGAAGCCCTTCTCGAGAAGGCGCTGACCGCTGGGTCGCCCGCGTTACGCGCGAAGTACGCGACGCACGGGTTGCGACAGCCAGTGCTCGGACGTGACACCCATGTGCTGCTATTGCGGCAGCTGTACTTGGCTCATCTCGAGCGTGAACATTTTGCTGAAGCGCGTGGCGTCGCTGAACAGATGGTTGCGTTGGGTGATCTCACGGAACCTGCGCTGCACGACGCCGCGCGGGCGTGCTTGGCGCAGCGTGACTACGTGGCCGCTGCTGGGCATTTGCGTGTAGCGGCACGTAGTGCTCCTGCGCAACGCCGTGCATTGCACCTGTGGACTCTGGGGCGCGCGCTTTACTTGAACGAGCAGTACGAAGAGGCGCAGAACGCGTTTCAGCGTGCACTGCGTTGGACGACCGAGAATCAGTCCTTGTACCGAGCTCACGCGGCGCTTTCCCAGTGGCGTAGGCAGCAACGCAGGGGGCAGCCGAGCGTGTCGAAGTCGTCGGAGTCGAACGACGTCGAGCTGTCGGATCTGCGCGAGCACTACGCGCAGCTGTCGCGGCTCGACCCGCTACCACTCTACGCTGAGTTCTTGGCTGCTGAGCTGCTGAGAGAGGTCGGAGAGCGCTCCGTGTCGCTCGTACTGTTACGCCGCTTCGTCGAGCAAGCGGAGCGCGCGACGACCGAGATAGCAGTTGGGCTGCGGGCCGAAATTGCCATCGCGCGTGGTTGGCTGTCGGAATCAACCGATGACAGCGACGGTTGACCAGCGCGACTCGCGGCCGTTGACGCTGCTGCGCGTTACTGCATGTATCTCTGTAACTGTCGTGGTTTCGTGCGCGTAGTGCTCCGTGCTCTCTCGGTGGTGCGTCCTGAGTAGTTTTCAGATGAGTCGTCGTCAGCTTTCGTTCTTCGTCATCCTGTTGTGCAGTTTGCTCTGGCCGCTGCTCGCCCACGCGCAGCCACCGCAAGACGCAGTGCCAGACGGTGTCTTCGGAGAGGCGCTCGCACGCGGGCCGCTGTTCGTCGGGCTCGCGGCGTTTGGGTTCGGTTTGCTGGTGAGCCTCACGCCGTGCGTTTACCCAATGGTCGCCATCACGGTGAGTGTGTTCGGCGCGCAACAAACCAAGAGCCGATGGAGGGCGTTCGGGCTGTCTGGAATGTTCGTGCTCGGGCTCGCTGCGATGTTCACCCCCCTCGGCATCACCGCAGGGTTGACGGGCAAGACGTTCGGTTCGGAACTTTCGAACCCGTGGGTCGTTGTCGCACTGAGCGCCGTCTTCTTGGCGCTGGCGGCGAGCATGTTCGGCGCGTTCGATCTCGATTTGCCGTCGGGGCTCAAGAACAAGCTCGCGGGGGCGGGAGGGGCTGGCTACGCGGGGGCGTTCGTGCTGGGCATGGTGTGTGGGCCGATCGCCGCGCCGTGTACGGGGCCTTTCTTGTGGGGACTACTCGCGTTCATCGCACAGACGCAGAGCATCTTTTTCGGCAGCCTGACCATGATCGCGTTTTCCCTGGGGCTCGGAGCCCCGTTCTTCTTGGTCGGCGCGTTTGCCATGCAGCTGCCCAAGAGCGGTCGCTGGATGCTGCACGTCAAGAGCGTGATGGGCATCGTGCTGGTGATCGTCGCGTTGTACTTCTTGGGGAACGCATTCCCCGTGATGCGTGAGTGGACGCAACCTGGCGCAGTGTTCTTGGCCGGGTGCGCGGCTGTCGCTGTCCTGGGGCTCGCGCTCGGCGCGGTACACAAATCGTTCGAGGGCAGCGACTGGCCCGAGAAGGTGGGCAAGGCCATGGGAGTCGCGCTCGTGTGCGTGGCGAGCTTTGGGTTCATCGGCGGGATCACCACGCCCGAACGCACGTTGACTTGGGAGAAAGCGGCTCCCGGCCAAGACATGCAAGCGTTTCTCAGCGCTTCCAAGGAAAAGGCCAAGGCTGAGGGGCGGCCTGTATTCTTGGATTTCACAGCGGATTGGTGCACCGCCTGCAAAGAGATCGAAGTCAAAACGTTCCCCGACGAACGTGTGCAAGCCGTCGCCGGGCGTTTCGTCAGCGTCAAGTTGGACATGACCGACGACAGCGATCCGGCGGTCGAGAAGACGCAACAAGACTACGAGGTTCGGGGCCTGCCAACGCTCATCCTCATCGACTCCAGTGGGAACGAAGCCAAGCGCTTCTACGGCAACTTCGTCCAGCCTAACGAGTTGGTCGAAGCGATGAGTGCCGTGAACTGACCACGTTCTTCCGGGTCAGTTTGGTTTCTGGGCGAGGTCGCTTCTGGCTGTTCACCTGGCCCGTCTGCAAGTGGGTCAGTCCGCGTGGGCGAGCGTGAGGATGCCAACGACGTCAGCGCCCGCGTCGGTGAGCGCCCGCGTGCAGCATCGAGCCGTGGTTCCCGTCGTCAGCACGTCGTCGACCAAGATCACTCGGCGACCGGACAGTGGGCGACGTGCCACGAACTGCCCATCGAGGTTCGCGAGGCGCGCCGCACGATCTAGACGGCTCTGTTGAATGGTGTCGCTCACCCGACGGATCGCACGTAGCTGATGACCCGCGATGCTCCGTGGTTTCAACGCGCGCGACAGCAGCGCTGCATGGTTGTACCCGCGTTCCGCTAGTCGTTTCGGGTGCATCGGCACGGGCACGAGCCAGGAGCCCTCCCAACATGGTTTCGGCGCGACGTGGTCGAGCAACAAGCGGGCGAACGCAGGCGCTAGGTGAGGATGATTCTCGAACTTGAAGCGATGGATGCCCGGTTTGAGCGGGCCGCCGTAGCGCGCACAGCTCCAGGCCGGGATCCCATCAACATCACGCGTGCGTTCCCTGGGGCGCAGCTCGTCCAGGCAGGGACGGCACAACGGTAGATGGTCGGCGCACGAGGCGCCACACGCCGCACACCGCGCGGGCGCCAGCCAAGCCAGCGCCCGGGACACCACGCCACTCGGATCGAACATGACCGCGTGTCGTCCGCCCCGACGCGTGATTGCGCGAATTCTCGTGGCCCGCGCCCAGGCGCCACGGAGGGGCGCTCGTCGTCTAGTTCAGGCCCAACAACACGGCAACGCTGGCTTCGTCGGCTGGGGTGAACGAGTAAGCGTCGAAGGAGTCACTCTGAACCCAGTTGAAGTCGTAGACGTTTTCCGCGCTCGGTTCGCCGCTCTCCAGGGTGCACTCATACAGGTGCAAATCGACGCAGTAACGTTCGTATTGGTGCGCCGTGAAACTCATCAACTTGCCGACGCGGATCACGACGCCCAAACGATGTTCGACCTCGCGCACGAGCGCAGTAGCGTCAGACTCGCCAGGCTCGACGCGGCCGCCGGGGAATTCCCAAAGCAGCGGAAGCACGGCCGAGGGGCGCCGCTGAGTGATCAAGTAGCGTCCGTTTTGCTCGATCACGGCGGCGACCACTCGAATGTGAGGTTTTCGCGTATCCGTGTTCATCCGTGGGGTGCCGCTCGAGTCGCCGCGAGTCGACCGCGTGTCAGGAGATGTCGACTCGGAACAGCTGCTGGCCCATCAGCAAGATGTCGCCAGGCATCAGCGTGTGCTCAGCACGCAGGCGCACGAAAGTCCCGTTGGAGCTCCCGACGTCCGTGAGTTCCAACTGCCCCTGAGCGTTGGGCGCGACTCGACAGTGGAGACCGCTGACGTAGCCGTCTTCGGAAAACAGGATGTCGCCGCGTTCGCGCCCGCAGTGAACGCCCGAGCTGGGGATGACGAAAGCGTTGCCTGAGGTGTCGCGACCGATCACCAACGCCAGTCGGCCCAGGTAGCCGTTCTTGGGGCTACCCAAACGTTGCACGCCGTCGGCAGGCTGGGGGGGAGCATCGAGCGCTTCCAGACGAATGATCTCTTGGCCGATGCGGAATATGTCGCCGAACTGAAGCGCCCACGGTTGTTGCGGCTTGAGCTTGATGTACACGCCGTTGAGCGAGTTTTCGTCGCGCACGGTGACCTGACCGTTCTTGCGAGAAATCGTCGCGTGACGCGGAGACAAGTAACTGTCCCCTGAGAAGATACCGCCGACGTCGCGCCCCAGGATTACACGCGGTTCATTCGGCAGCGCGTGGCTGCCCGCTTCCGTGCCGTCGGCTTGGAGTGCAACCAGGACGATGCTCGTCGCGTTTCCAACCCCAGGTGGGGGCTGTACTTCGACTGGCGCGGCGGGGGCTGCTCCCAAGTTGAAGCCGCATGCCGAGCAGAAGTGGCTGTTGGGACCGTTTGCGTGTCCACACTGCGGACACTCGACGCCGCTGTGCGCGGCGCGCGGCGTGCCTGCGGGGGCGGTAGCCGATGAAATTTGCGGCGCGGGCACGGCAGGCACGGTGGCCCCGGGGGAATCCCCAGCCACCGCCGACGCGGGCGCGTCGGGTTTGACGGTCGCGGTTGCCCTTTCGACGCCCTGCGAAGGAGTTTGCGGTGAAAACCGCGGCCCAGAACTCTTCGAGAGTTCGCCACCACATCCTAGGCAGTACTTGTAGTGGTCCTGGTTTTCTTTGCCGCACTTGGCGCAGGTAATCACTCGATGCCTCCTCTCGACGACCGCTTGGCTTTGGCTCCGAATCCGCGAGCTCGCCCGGTTCTACGATGGAATCGTCTCCTGGGAAAGTCGTGCGCGGCTCCAAGTGTCGACAATCCGCCGAACATCGGGCGGGGTAGAGTTGACTCCCATGTGGGCAAAGCGACTCAACTAGCCAACTCGGCTAGCGCAGCTCGCAACAGATCGCTGATCGGTTCTTTTCCGAGGCGTTCACGCAGGCTCTTGGCGGCGCGTTCTGCCTCGGCTGGCTTGTATCCCATGTTGGTCAGGGCCCCGATCAAGCGGCCTTCGTCCCCGTGTGGGTCAGGGCCTCGGACTTCAGGCCGTTCGTTCAAGCCGCTCATCCGCGGCAGCTTCTCGCTCAGCTCCAAGACCAGTCGCTCGGCCGTTTTCTTACCTACACCACTGATCTTGTTGAGTCGCTTGATGTCCCCACGGCCGACAGCCTCGGCGAGCTCTGCGGGGGGCAACGCACTGAGCACCGCGAGAGCCAGGCGGGGCCCCACACCAGGTAGCGTGAGCAGCAAGCGAAACACCCGACGTTCGAGTTCCGAGGCGAAACCGAACAATTCGAGGCGATCTTCGCGCATGTGAGTGTGCACGAATAGCGTCAGCGCTGAGGTCGGCCCGTCCACGCGAGCTCGCCCGATGGCGCCGAGCGGCACGGTCAACTCGTAACCCACTCCCGCTACGTCCAAGATCACGGTGCCATCCACATCGTCCGTGACGAGCTTTCCCACGAGGCGTCCGATCATTGGCCGAGCAGTCTGCCCACACTTGTTCGTCCTGGCCAGCGCCGATCGCGTGGCTGCTCATCGGACGATGGCTCAGCCGAGAAAATGAGGGGGTGCTCCCACGATCCCAATTGCGCTACAGAGCTAGCCGATTGCGCCAGATTCGCGCTCTCGTATCGCCATGACTCACGCTCTGAAATTCTCGACCGCCGTGACGATCGCCGTGAGCCTGAGTGGTTGCGGGGGCTCTGCTAGTGAGACGCCGTTTCCTCAGCAGCCGCCGCCTCCAGAGCTCGAAGTGCGACCCGCCGAGCCCACGCCAGCGACGTCTCAGAAGGGGCAGCGCACGAAACCGACGACCACGAGCCGTCGCGTTGGCGATGCAGGTACGGCGCCAGCGCCCCAGTTCTGACGGCTGTATTGGTTTTCACGGTCACCGCATCACGCCGCGAGCAGTAGGCGTCAGCGGATCGCGGTTCAGAAGCTGCCTTCGAACGTCACGCCCGCGAAGCTCGTACCGAGCTGAGGGGATACGCGCGAGTAGTCCTCGTCCAAGCTGTCGTCTTCATCGTCGCCCGAGTCTTGCGCGAAGTACCAGATCAACCCGCCCACGGCGACGACGGCACCCGCTCCCCCAACGACGCCCCATAGCACCTGTCTGTCGATCGCGTCGTTGCCTTTGTTGACGGCATCTCCCGTGCAGTTCTGGCGGTCGACGCCCACCCCACAACTCTCTTCGGCGTCCAACTCGTCTTGCCGGGCGACGGCCCACTGTACACCCCCGACGATACCCACCGCACCACCGACGCCAGCCACGACCAACGGCACGATCGAACGTCCAGAATCGTCTTCCTCTGGTTCTTCGTCCAGCTCGAACTCGAGCGCCTGACTCGACTGGGGCTCGGGCTTGGGCGGTGGGGGTTTGGGCTCTTGCCGTTTGGGTGGCGGGGCCACGGGAATTGCGGCCAAGCGTTCGCGCTCCTCCAGCTTCTGACGCAAGTTGTCGATGCGCCGACCGATCGCTTCGTCTTCACCCGAGTCGGGCTTGCGCTCCAGGTAGGTTTCGAGGGCGTGGATCGCGCGGCGATACTGTTCGTTCAGCTCGAAGGCGCGAGCCAGATTCTTGAGCATGGCGTGAGCCGTGCAGTCGCGCCGATAGGCATCTTCCCAGTAGAAGATCGCACGCGAGTAGTCGGCCTCGTTGAACGACGCGTTGCCCGCTTGAAACGCTCCCTGCGCCGCCTGCATCGAGGCTTCGTCGGGCGGGGTATCACATGCCGGGTACTCTTTGGGGGTATCGTCGTTCGGGTCGAGCGCGGCCGTTTGCGCTGCCGCGGGACTCGAAGCACAGACGGCTGCTCCGCAAAGCGCGACCGCGATGGCCCATGTTCCGGCTTTCTGCATCATATTTCCCGAACCTACACGGCTCGCTCAACGACTGCGTACCATAGCCGCACTCGGCCGCCGACGACAAGGATAGCGCCCGACTTGGATAAGCAGCCTGATTTGCACGCCGGCCGACCCCTTCGGATGTGAGCTCGTGGCTTCGATGTGGCGGTTTTTGGGTGTGTGTCGGCGCACTGCAGCGCCGCACTGCAGCGCCGCACTGCAGCGCCGCACTTGGGGGTTGTTTCCTGCGCCGATTCAGAGTCAGCTAGTGTGCCGTGCGCTTCCAGCGATTCTCACTGCGCCTGCTAGCCTACTTGGGCGCTCTCGTTTTGCTCCTTCAGTTGGTGCCCGCTCATGCGGGACAAAAAGAGGTGCAGGAGATCCGTCAACAGATGGAGGAGGGCCTCAACCTCTTCGTCGGGGGTAAGGCGGACGAAGCCGCCCAACGTTTCGACGCTGGGTATGCGAAGTACAAGTACTCAGCGTTCCTGTTCAATGCGGGCGTCTGCTACGAGAAGTTGGCGCAGCCTGCCGAGGCGCTGTCACGCTTCCAGCAGTACGTGCAGGTAGACCCCGACGCGCCAGACATCCCCGACGTGCGTGAGCGAATCGCGCGGCTGGAAGCGCAAATATCGGGCGCGGCACCCGCGCCTGCCGTGGGGGTGGACGAGCAGAGCATTCGCTCGCTGGTGCAAGTCGAGACGGACCCCGTCGGAGCGCCCGTCGTTGTCTATCGTCCGAAGACCTCGAGCGCACCCCCCTTTCAAACGGGAGGTTCGAACGAGGGCTGGGAACGTATTCAACAGGTTGCGTCTCCCGCCAACCTCTCGCTCGGTGTGGGCAAGTACCAGATCGTCATCGAGAAAATGCGCGACTTCAAGGAGCTAGCGTTCGAGGTCGACGTCGAAGCGGGGCACGTTTACCACTACACGGCGCAACTTCGGCAGGGCACGTTGCTCACCTTCTTGCGCGTGACCAGCAACGTGCGCGGGGCGCACATCTGGCTCGACAAAGCGATTGGCGACGGGCCCGAGTGGGGTACCACCCCCTACGGCGAGCTGGTCGAATCGGGCGAACGTGTAGTCAACGTCGAAGCTCCCGGGTTCGTCTCCGCCAGCAGGACGATCAAATTGGATCCGGGTGATCCCGAGGAGCTCAACATAGAGCTGCAGCGGGTGGACTATGGGTTCTTGCGCATAGATGGCAGCGACAGCCCCGAGGTGCAGATCAGCTTGGACGACGAGCCACAGGGCAGGTGGCTGAAAGGGGCGCCTGGCTTGAAAGTCAAAGCCTCGGCTGGGCGTCATCGTCTCACCGTGGAAGCCGACGGCCGCAAGACGTTCGAAGGCACCGTGGAAGTACCGCGTGGTCAGGTGTTGCCGATCAGCGTCCGCATGATTCCAAAGTACCCGCGCGGGGCAGCGTGGGGACAAGCCGCCATCAGCGCGGCGTTATTTGGCGGCGGGATCTACCTCGGCCTCGAAAGTGAACGACTGAAAGACGAACTGCAGAGCGACGCCGCGCGCGGCACGCTCGATGGCGAAGACATGCGTATCTCTAAGGGCAGGTGGTTCGCCGCGGGTGCCGATGCTGCGTTCGTCGGGGGAACGATTCTAGCCGCCCTGTCGACTTGGAACTTCATTCGCGACCCCCTGCCAGAGTCGTCCATGACCGTTCTGGAGGCCGTCGAGTTCGAAGACCCGCGCGCCAAGCGCCCCACGGCGAAGTTGGCTCCGCGTTCGCCGCGCCACGAGATTCGCGCCGCGTCCTCGACCGCGTCCGAAACGAAGCCCGTTACGAGACGTTCGAGCTTCTCGTGGTCTCCAACCGCCAGTGAGGACTTTGCTGGTTTCGTCATCGGAGGGAGCTTCTGATGCGTGTGCTGAAGCGTGAACCAAGGGCACGTATCGCGGCAGTCTCGGTTGGGGGTGCCGCCGTGGCGATGACTCTGCTCGCTGGTTGTGACTGGACCGCGTTCGACACCTTCGAAGAGGACGCGCCAGCTGTACTTCTCAATCGCAGCAGCCAAGTCACGGGCGGTTTCGGCAGCTTCCTGACCGCGGCGGACATCGATGGTGAACCGACGTTGCTCGTTGGCGGACAACCCGGGATCACGGGCGCTGCGGCCTACAACATCGGCGACGAACAAGCCCCCAGTGCGGATGCCAGCCACCGGGGCTATTGTTCACTCACCAGTGGGGGGCTGGACGACTGCTGGCTAGCCAACAGCGCCGCGTATTTTCCGTTGGAGGACTCGGACGGGGAGTTCGACGCGTGTTTCGCCTACGCTTGGGGGCGTGTGGAGGACGGAGAGAACAACGGCGTCACGGTGCGCTGTATGGACGGATCTGACGCCACGCTGCCTGCCCCGCGCGACGCGAGGGAACGACGCGACCAGGACTTCGACGACGACAATGTTCATCAGCCGCAGTGGCTCGCGTCCGACTCAGCGGAACGACCGCTGTTGCTCGTGGGATTGCCCAACCAAAACGCCGCTTGGTTTTACGCCCCCGAAGAAACTAGTCCCAACATTTTGGAGTTGCCTGACGCTGAGCCCCCAGATTCGTTCGGAGGTCAAGTCAGCGTGCTGTCGTGGAGCTCGGAGGGTTCGGAACGTCTGCTCGCCGTGGCGGCTCCCGACGAAGGTCAGGTATGGTTGTTTCGCACTCGAGGCAGCACTGCACAGGCCGTGGGTTGCTTGGGGGCGTATGAAGGCTTTGGGCGAACGCTGGCTGCAGGTGACGTCGATGGCGACGAGGTGGACGATCTCGTGATCGCGGACGAAGATTCGGTGACGGCGTTTTCTGGTGCTGCCTTGGCATCACTTGGCCCGGCGTACGCGGCGAACTGCTCGCTCGAGGCGTTGCCCGAACGATCGGTGATCGCATCGTTCTCCTGCGGTACCGCCGATGACGTGGCGGGCTGCTCGGGCTCGAATTTCGGGGCTGCGCTAGCAGTTGGAGATCTCGATGGCGATGGCGATGGCGAGATTATCGTCGGGGCACCTCGTCTCAGTGTGTTCGGTCGAGAACACGCGGGAGCCGCATTAATTTACGACGCTGAAGGTGACGACGCGCACGAGTTGTCAGACATACTCTACGTCGCATCAGCGGAAGCGGGCGACCTACTCGGAACATCGCTCGCGACGATCCCCCAGGGCGATCGCGATATCGTCGCGGCGGGTGGACCCGCCCACGACAAGGTGTTCGTGTTTTACTGCACGGACCTATTACGCGATCGAGATCGAACGGGACGTTGCGGTTTCTGAAACACGAGCCGAGGTAACAGTCATGTTTCCCGAGCGTCGATCGCAAATTCTCGTCGTCGACGACGAGCCCAACCTTCGGCGTGTGCTCAGCGCACTGTTGGGTCGAGATGGGTACGACGTGCACACCGCAGCTGATGGCGGCGAGGCGCTCAAGGTACTCCACGACCATCACATCGACTTGGTGATCACGGATTTGAAGATGCCGGGCTTGGACGGCATGGGTGTGTTGCGTGAAGCCTTGCGCATGGAGCCCGACTTGCCAATCGTCATGATCACGGCCCACGGAACCGTGGACAATGCCGTCGAGGCACTCAAAACGGGGGCGTTCGACTACATCACCAAACCCTTCGATCAGGCCGAAGTACGTGCGATCGTACGCAAAGCGCTCGACACGCGTCGCCTGGCGTCGGATGACGTTCAGCTGCACGCCACACCAGTCACCGACTTCGGCATGGTGGGGCAAAGTGCGTTGGTCAGCGGAGCAAAAGAACGGCTGACCCGGGCGTCGGACGCCCGCGACCCATTGCTCATCGTGGGCGAGAGCGGCACGGGGAAAGAGATTGCAGCACGCTCGGTCCATGCTCGCTCCTCACGGCGCGACAAGCCGTTCGTGAAGGTGAACTGCGCAGCACTTTCCGAAGACGCCATCGACCGTGAACTGTTCGGCTACTTCCACGAGACGTCGGGCAAACCCGGGCGGCTCGAGTTGGCGAACGGGGGAACGTTGTTCCTCGACGAGATTGAAGCCATCCCGGCCACCGTGCAGAAGCTGCTGTTGCAGACCTTGAAGCAAGGTGAGTTTCATCGGCCAGGAGGGGTCGGCAAGATTCCGCTCGACGCACGCATCATCGCAGCGAGCCGTCGAGGAGCACCAGCTTTGCTGGAGCAGGGCTTCGACGCGGACCTACTCGGTGAGTTCGGGCGTCACTTGGTCGTGCTGCCGCCGCTCCGCGAACGGGCAGACGACGTTCCCGCACTGTGTTCGGCGATCACCGCACGGCTCAACGCGCGGTTCGGCAAACAGGTTGCCACCATCTCAGATGAAGCCATGACCAGGCTGCAGGGCCACAGTTGGCCGGGCAACATTCGAGAACTCGAGAGTGCGTTGGAGCAGGCCGTACTTTTGTGTGAGGGAGACAGCATCTTGCCCAGCGACCTGCCTCCAACCCTGGCCCCGGGTCAGCCGCAGGATGACGTCGCGGCCGTCGTGGAAGACCAAGGCTTGCGAGCACAGGTCAAAGCCATCACCTCTCGCGTGGAGCGGCAACTGATCCAGAAGGCGCTGCAGCAGACCCAAAGCAACGTGACCCACGCAGCACGCCTGCTGAAGATATCCCGCAAGGGCTTGCAACTCAAAATGAAGGAGTTGGGGTTACGAGAGAAGGATGAGTGAGGTGCCAAACTTCCCGAGCCTCGCGAGGTTCGCGAGCTTCGTGGTCGGTGCGCTCCTACTGGTTGGGTCGACCAATGGTTGCAAGTGTACGGACGGAAACTCGGGTCAAAGTGCTGTAGATGCGGCAGCTCCCGAACCCGAGCTGCTGCCGTTGATCGAGCCGACCTCCAATGCTCCCCCGACTCCCAAGGGCATGGCATGGATCCCGACGGGCGCGCTCGTGGCGGGGACACCCCCAGAAAACGTGCCGCGCAAGGCGGATCGCGAGATGCGCGGCGAACAAGTGATCTTGGAAGGCTTCTTCATCGACAAGTTCGCGTTTCCCAACGAAGAGGGGGCGATACCCAGGACCGATCTGACGTTGGACGAAGCGCGCCGCGAGTGTGAACGATTGGACAAGCGCCTGTGCAGCGAGCTCGAATGGGAGCGTGCGTGCAAGGGGCCGAAAAATAACACCTACGAGTATGGCATGCTCTACCAGCCTGAACTGTGCCGAACAGGCTCTTCCGCACGAACCTTTCCGAGTGGCTACCTGTTCTCCTGTAGCAGTGATTTTGGCGTCCACGACATGCACGGCAGTATCTGGGAGTGGACGGAAAGTGCATGGGGGCGAGGCAGCACTGGCAAGCAGGTGGCAGTACGCGGCGGAAACGGCGCGAACGGCGAAGTGGTTGGGCGTTGCGCGAACGCGGAACCCCGAGACCCGAGCGAGAGTAGTCCCACACTCGGGTTTCGCTGTTGTTCGGGGCCCCGCAACGAACACGAGGTGTCAGTGGAGGTCAAGACTGGACCCCCGCTGCGTCTGATTAACATCCCTGATCGCAAGCTGATGCGCAGCCTGGATCAGCAACTGCCCAAGGAAGTCGCCGAGGCGATGAAGTTGCGCGGGCTTTTTCGCATGGTTCGCCTGTGGGAGTGGCGACCGCTCGGCAACGAAGATCTGTTGCTTGCGGGTGGCTGCGCGGGTATCCCGCCGAATCGCGAATGTGGCGTGCTCGTGGTGCGTCGCACGTTGGGGCGTTTGGACGTGCTCGGTTGGGTGAGCAGTGGCCACTTCATTCCGACGATCAAGTTGGAAGCTAGTCCGCGCAAGGTGTGGGTGTATGGCGGGGACAAGCAGTCGCACTATCGAAAGGCCGTGACCTTCGATTGGGGGCGCATCGCCGTCGCCCCTCCCCATCGCAACGTGAAGTAGACGGACGCAAGCGTGTAGGAACGAGGGAGGCGTGCGCAAGCGTTCCGATTCGCCAGACCTCTCAGCGTACCGCGCAGAGTTTTTCGATTCTATCTACGCTCACCTCGTAGGTCGCGCGGTGCTTACCGATGTTTCTCCTCGACTGGCTGAGCGTGCGCGAGGCGTCACTCTTCGCGCCTGCGCTCGTGCCTTCGGGAGCGTCGAGCTCGCGCAGGTGTTGCTCGTAACGTTCAGTCTCACGCGCCATGGTTCGCAGTGATGAGCGGTACGCCTCCACAGCAGACGACAGGTCACGGTGCTTGGACAGGTCTATCGTGCCGAGATGAACGTCGAGCTCTCGATAGAGTTGGCTGATCGTCGCGTACGCGTCAGCTCCGAGCTGCTGGTCCTCCGAGCCGTACACATCCGCGATCTGACTCAAAGCAGCGTTCGTACCATCGGTGATTTCCGCGCACGTCGATATGCGAGACAAGCTCTGACAACTGGTGACGAGCAGGTAGCTGGCGGCAAACGCCGTGCGGAGTTGATCGAGCTTCGCCACGCCGGGTTTCTATCGACATAATCCGCTGCTGAGAAGACGTGGCAGACGCCTAGCTATCTGAGGGCTGAGCCGACGACGCAGTCGCGCTGGTCCCGCCGAATTCGCGACGGGAGACTCTTGCCACGGCCTGCTAGCCCAAACGCCCCTCGGATCGCTGAATTTTCGCAGAACTGGGCCAGGCGCGCACGAGCGACATTCCACTCGCGCCCGCGTAGGCAGCAAGCGCGAGTCCCAGAGCAGCTCGATCGCACGGTCCCTACCGCGACGGCTCGACATTGGACTCGCGGGCCAGGGAGCGTTGCGGTGGCAGCACAAACGATTCGAATCCGTTCTGTTCGCCGCTGGCGCCTACTGGGGCGCCGGGTGTGCGCAGATGACTCACGGCGTCCAAGAAAGTGTCAATTAATTCGCGACACGCAGACTGAAGGCATGTGTGTGTCGTCGTGCGCCCGACGGGTGCGGAAAGTGAGTGGCGCCCACGGCATCTGCCGCGCGAGCACACGTGTGGCCTCGACGTACTCCGTTCAGGGGGGCGACACTGCTACGTGGCGTACCGACCTGGGGCGCTCTATGTTTGAGACGTCATGCCATTTACCGTTCAGTGCTCGTCTTGCCGCTCTAGATTCGCGTTGCCAGACGCAGTGTTCACCAGTCGCATTGCTGGCAAAGTCATGGACTTGCCGTGCAAACATTGCAAGGAGCCGATTCGCGTAGATGGTACGAAGCCTGATGCTCTGACGTCTACGTCGAGTGAGGACCTTTCTGCCCTGGAAAGGGCTCGCCAAGAAGCGATTAGCCAGCGCGCCGCATCGGGTGCAACCGCAGCGACGAGCTACAGTGAAACCGACTTGCCGAGCGTGCGTGACGCAGCAACGCCAGCCCGTTCCAACGCAACGATCGGCGCTCCAGGGAGTCCTGGGTTGTCGAGCGCACTGTCTGCGACGGGGCGTAGTTCGTCCAGTGGCACTACTCGAGTCGTCGTCGGTAAGATCTCCAATGGGAGCAAGATGCGAGTTCCGTTGCCGGGCGGAGCAAAACCCAAACTGGCGCGGACTGCTTCAGCTGGCTTGTCGCCGTCGACGTCGTCCGAGTCGAAGGCTGCAGATGCCGATGACTTCGACCTGCCCACACAGGTCACACCGCGGCCGTTGCGTGCTGCGGGGAAACTGCCTGAGCGCGGCTCCAGTGCATTCAAGGCCACGATGATGGGCGTGGCGCCCCCACCTAGCCCAACCAAGTTGGGGGCATCCAGTCTGAGTAGCTCGTCGCAGTCCATGGAGACGAAAGCCGTCAGCACGACGGGCGCGAGTTCGGAACTCGCCGCCGCCAAAACGGCTGGGTTGACGTCTGCTGAGCAACCAGTGCCGCGTCCCGATCACGGAAGAGTGGAAGCGCCGAAGCGCGGGCGCAACAAGGTCGCCCAAGGGACCATGCTCGGTCTGGCGCCCGCTCCACCCCACAGCGGAGAGCTCGAAGCAGTGGGCTTCGACGCTGCGGAAGATCCGGCAGCCTACGCCGCGAAAGCGCTCGAGGCTGCGTCGAACGAGCTGGACGCCGAAGGCAGTGATGGCATCCCGCGTGAGTCCGCTACCGATCTGAGCATGGAGATCGAAGAAGAAGACGACGACGTCTTCGGCGAGGAGGAGCCTACGTTGGCGGGTGGGGCCAGCGACCTGGCAGCGTTCACTGCCGACGATGAAACGCGAGTCGAACCGCTCAACGCCACGAGTGGCTTCCAAAGCGATCCCGTTTCCGCACCTGGCGAAGGATGGTCGGGAAATCACGGAGAAGCGCTGCAGTCGAGCGCAGCCGAGCCGACCGCCCTAGGCGGGGATCATCTGCAGTCCGACGAGACCCCCGACTGGGATAGTGCGGACTCGGACGTTTCTCGTCAGATTTCACAATCGTTGCCGGGGCGCGAGCCAGCACCCCGCAAGAAGGGGCGTTGGTTACTTGCTGCGCTGGTCAGCCTGGTCGGTGGTGTGGCCGTCGTCGGGTTGCTGATTGTACAGGGGCACGTCGGGTTGCCGCCGCAGGTTCATGCCAAACTTGCGGAGCTGTCGCCTGATTTGGCCGCGCGAATCGGTACTTCGTCAGCCAGTGAGTTGTCCGCCTCCCAAGCGGCAGGTCCAGTTGCCGCGCATGGATCTGCCGAGCCTCCGACGCCGAGGCCCGCGGCGAATCAGCCCACGGAATCAGTCAACGCTGACCAAGGAGCGGCCGCCGACGCGCCCCACGCCGACGCGCCCAAAGCGATACAAGACCCTGCCGCCCCGGAGTCCGAGGCAAAGAGTGCGGAGTCCGCGAAGGCAGAGCCAGCGAAGGCAGAGCCAGCGAGGGACGAACCAGCGAAGGCAGAGCCAGCAAGGGATGAACCAGCGAAGGCAAAGCCCGCGAAAGCGGAAGTTCGAGCGAACGACGACGACGATGCGTTTCTGGCTAGTGCCATCGACGAAGTGCCTGATGGAGTCCGTCTGGGTACCGTCCAAGACCGCCTGTATCGCGCGAAAAAACGCGCAGAGAAGTGCCATCTCAGCGGTCGCGCCGTGGGTGAGGCCGAGGTCGTCGTCACGTTTGCCCCGAATGGGCGCGTTCAGTCGAGCGTGGTCAAAGGTGAACCCATCGCAAGCGCCCCCGTGGCAGCCTGCATCCGAGCGAACATGGACGCGGTGTTGATCCCAGAGTTCGAAGGGGAACCTTTCACGGTTTCACAGTCCGTCACACTGGACTGACGAGCAACGCGTCGGCCGTCCCGTGGCACGCGCACAGCAGATGTCCTGTAGTAGGTAAACAGGCCCAAGCCTGCCTAACGCAACGTTCCCGTCCGCAGGCGGTCGCTGACTCCCGGCACAACCCAGCCCCCTCGCGCAAAAGGCACGTCGAGACGCCTACGTGTTCTCGCGTCGCGTCGGTGAAGCGCCAGCGGTCAGACGTGGCTCGGCGGCTTTGGCTCGCGCGGGGTGGGTGACCGCGATTCGGCGCTGCACGACGACCCGACGTTGCCCGACGCTGAAGCAGACGAGCTGAAGCTCTCGAAACCCAGTCTGGGATGAATTACGTTAGTAATCTCAGTGAGTTATGGCATTGTTGTCGCGGGTAGCAGCGAGTGCTCAGCAGCGAAGCGCTCGGTAGTGGATCGTCGGTCACCCAGGAAAGTCCGACGTGACAGAGACCCTCAGTTCGCAGTGAGTCCTGCACTCGCACCACGCGCGTACGTCTCGGACTGCAGTTTTGAACCTGGCCGCAACGAGTCGGATCGGCCTTGGGATGCAGTGGATCGCTGTCCCTTTCGTTGGTTCCTGACTCGTCGTAAGTTTCCGGGCGCGATCGGGTAGTCGCTGCGTCCCCAAGCGGGCGGAGTATAACGGCGACGTGTCGTTTAGTTCCCATCGCCGTTCGCATCGATCGCCTTCAAACCGCGGAAACCTCGGGCATGCAGCTCGGGCAGTGCGCGCTGCATTGACACCAGGTTGCCGCCTTGCCGTATGCGTGGCTGTGCTGGGCACAGTCGCGTGTTCGTCGTCGTCCGACGAACCACAAACGATCTCCGAGGGGGCATCGAATGGTGCGAACCCACCGCTGACGGGCTTACAAACTACCGACGACGGCTCTGCGGCAGGTGGTGCGGGGACTGGTGGCGCCAACACGTCGGGCTCCGCCGCGTCCTCGGGCGCCTCCCCGAGTGGCGCGGACGATCCCGCTGCGGGAGGCTCGGGCACGAGTGGTACGGGAGTTCTGCCCGTGCCTACGGGAGACGGTTCGACCAGTGGTCAGCCCGACGACGGTACAGTTGGCGACGATGCAACGAGTGACGACAGTCAGGGCACCGACTCCGACGATCCCGCGGACGACCAAGGCAGCGTCTCCGAACCCGAGGTCGTACCACAGATCCCGCTCGGACCAACGCCAGCGGACGGAAACGCCAACTTCCCGTTCCCCCAAAACCGTGAGTTGCCCAACTGCGGGATGCCGACGAACATCAACAACGACGACGTGATGGCGGCGTACGAAGCCTGGCGAGCCGCCACGGTCACCACCAGCGGTGCTGGCGACAATGCGTACCGCATCCAACGTCTGCCCTCGGATCCGATGATCGCGAACGAGACCAACGATACGGTCTCCGAGGGGATCGCGTACGGTCTGCTGATCGCGGTCTACATGAACGACCAAGATTTGTTCGACGGGCTGTGGCGCTACGAGCAGCGTTTTTTGGATGCTCAAGGACTGATGCATTGGCACATCAACGCGGCTGGCACTGAAGTGGTCGGACAAGGCGCCGCGTCGGATGCCGATGAAGACATGGCTTGGGCCATGATCATGGCTGACCGTCAGTGGGGCGGCGGGGGGACCCTCGGGGGGAACTACATCGACATCGCGCGTGATCTCATCGATAAGATGTGGGCTCACGAGGTGTTGGACGGCAAGTTGTTCTTACCCGGCGATCAATTCGGTGATTGGGGCACGATCAACGTGTCCTATTTCACGCCGAATTACTTTCGCTTGTTCGGTGAGGTGTCGGGGAACCCTGGCTGGAACGACGTGGTCGTGACGAGTTACGACGCCCTCGAGGCGACGATGAAACCCGAATACGGTAACCAGGACAACGGCCTGGTGCCCGCATGGTCGGCTGCTGACGGAACACCCAACGGGGGCGCGTGGGGGCCCGACCGCATGTCCCCCACCCACCACCAGTACGATTCGTGCCGAACGCCGTTTCGTATCGGGCTCGACTACTGCTTCAACGCGGAGCCTCGCTCCAAGAGCTACGTGGACAAGATTACCTCATTCTACGCGGGCCTGAGTGTGGACGGAATGACGGATGGTTACGACCTGAACGGTCAGGCTCGCCCGCAGTTCGGGGGGTTGTCTGCAGCTTTCGTCGGTCCCGCGGCTGTTGGAGCCATGAGCGACCCAGCTCTGTACCAGCAATTCCTCGACGACGCATACGATCGGTTGAAGACTCTGAATTTGCTGGTGGGGGGCGAGTACTACGACCGATCGTGGACCGTCATCTCGCTGTTGATGCTCACGGGTAACTTCCTCGACTACACCAAGATAGAGCCGCTGTGAGCTTGGTGTGCGGGGTGATGCGACCTTCGTCTCGATAGAACCCAGTGTTACCAACGCTAGTCGCGCGCTCGTCGGACCTCGGGCGCTCAGTCGTCCCAGGTTTGCAGTAGCTCCTGCTTCTCGTAGTCGAACAGTTGGAGTAGGCGTTTGCCTCCAGCCAGCACCCAGGGGCGGCCCTGGAGCAGACAAACGTCGCGGTTGTCGTGGTCGTCTAGGGCCGAACTCGGCGTGTCCGTTTGCTGCGCGGTCACGTCGCTCGAAAGGGGGAGCGTCATGGGGAGTTCTAGCCGCGCGACGGTTTCGTCGCCTCGAATGACGGACAAGTGCCAGTCGACCTGTGACCCTGTTTGAGACACACTGACGATGGCCAGACGCTCCCCATCGACGTCGACGGCGTAAGGCACGCCATCGACTCGGTGGGAGCGGCGCAGGGGTTCGCCGCGCGACTGTTCGAACAACTTCAGCTCCCCCGCGTCACTACTCACCCAGTAGCGGTCGAGCCTGGCCGCCGGCCAGACCCCGTTGAGCGCCCCCAGCAAAGCGGGCGGTGGCGACTCGCGCGTGGCGTTACCCTCGAGTTGCAGCAGGCCGCGTTCTGTCGTGTAGAAAGGGGAGCCGTCGGCGAGCAGCGTGAAATGGCGGCGGTCGAAGTCTGGGAGGTTGCGCACTTGGCCGAAGGTGACGCTGCGATCTGCATCGACCAACGTGTAATAGTGTAAATCTGGGTCACGCAAGTAGCGAACCCAGAAACTGTCGATGTCTTGGGGGTCGGCCCAGGCTTGAAGCGGCCCGAGTAGTGGTATTCGCGCGAAGCGAGGCGCTTGCTTCTGCCCGCGATAGTAGCGCACGACTTCGTGTTTCCCCACGACCAGAGTGCTGTCCCCCGACAGTGCCAGCGCGCATTGCGGTTCGGCCAGGTCGATGCGCGCCAAACGTTTTCTGAGCGAAGTAGAGAACGCGTCGAATCCCGTCTCGGTCAGGCGCACGAACCCCAGCTTTCCACACGCCAACACTTGTGGGGGGATATCAGGAGCGACCTTGGGCGAGATCATCTCTGGTAACATTGGAGCTTGCTCACTGGGGATCGGTGAGCGTTCACCAGAGGCGACGGGCTCCGACTCGGGAGAACGTTCGATGGTAGCGTCAAGTGACGGAGAGACCGCGCCTAGTTCGGGTACGGCAGTGCCCGTCGGAGCTGGTCCCGCCTCGTTGGACTCGCAAGCCGTGCTGGTGAGGGGCGCGAGCACGCCCAGGTAGAACGGCAACGTGCGCGCAGCCAAGCGTCCCGCCCGGCAGCTCGAGTTACGGAGACGGCGGCGGCGAGTCATCGTCGGTGAGCCCTCGGGCTCAGCCTCGCGCGGGCAACGGCTTCGGGGGCGAACGTCGCTGGAGCGCTTCGATCACGAAGGCATGCTGGTTACGTTCGTTCGCCTCTTGGGTGCGCAGCTCTTGGGCGTCCCATTCGCTTTCGTCAAACTCAGGGAACAGGGTGTCGCCAGGCACGTCGGCCAGCACCCGAGTGCGGTAGTAGGTGTGGGCGTAAGGTAACGCCAGAGCGTAAATCTCTGCGCCGCCGATCACGAAGGCTTCGCTCTCGCCCAACGACTCCGCGAGGTTCAGCGCTTGCTCCACGCTGCTACAGACTCGTGCGCCCTCGGCTACATACTCGGGGTTTCGGGTGACCACGATGTTGGGGCGTTTGGGCAGGGCGCCGCCCATGGCCTCGAAGTTCTTGCGCCCCGTGATCACGACGTGTCCTCGCGTGGACTCGCGGAAGAACTTCATGTCGTCCTGGATCTTCCACGGCAGATCGTTGTCCCTGCCGATCACGCGATTGGCCGCTACTGCCGCAATCAGGCTGATCTTCATAGCGGCCTCAGACTGCCACGGTAGCTTTGATGTGGGGATGCGGGTCGTAGTCCGAAAGCTCGAAGTCTTCGAAGCGGAAGGCGAAGAGGTCCTTCACTTGTGGGTTCAGGCGCATGCTGGGGAGCGCGCGCGGCTCGCGTTCGAGCTGCAAGCGCGCTTGCTCGACGTGATTGGAGTACAAGTGCACGTCGCCGAAGGTGTGAATGAACTCGCCGGGCTCGAGCCCACACACTTGCGCCAACATCAACGTCAACAGCGCATAAGAGGCGATGTTGAAGGGCACGCCCAAGAACACGTCGGCGCTACGCTGGTAGAGCTGACACGACAATTTGCCTTCGGCCACGTAGAACTGAAACAAGCAGTGACAGGGGGGCAACGCCATGCGTTCGATGTCCGCCACGTTCCAGGCGCTGACGATCAAGCGGCGGGAGTCGGGCGTCTCTTTGATCTGCTTCACCAGATTCTGAATCTGGTCGATCTTGCCGCCGTCTGGTGTGGGCCAGCTGCGCCATTGGTGGCCGTAGACGGGGCCTAGGTTACCGTTCTCATCGGCCCACTCGTTCCAGATGCGCACCTTGTTCTCTTCGAGGTAACGGATGTTGGTGTCCCCGGATAGGAACCACAAGAGCTCGTGGATGATTGAGCGCAGGTGCAGCTTTTTGGTGGTGAGGCACGGAAAGCCCTGCGCCAGATCGAAGCGCATCTGGTGTCCGAAAATGCTCAGGGTGCCCGTGTTCGTGCGGTCGGACTTTTCGACGCCGCGCTGCAAGATCAAATCGAGGAGGTCGAGGTACTGGCGCATCCGCGGCCAGCTGTAGCACGCCTGCCGGCAGATTCGGAGCGGTGCGTCGTGCCACTTTTTCCGCGGCGGACGCTCACGTTGAACACTGAACAAAAACTTGGCCCGAGAGCAGGCTCCGCCGCAGGCTGGGAAACGCTCTCCTGGGTCAGTGACCCCCTTTCGTGAGCCCGACGATCGATGCAGCACCGAGCTACCGCCCCCACAGAAACCGAACTCGTCGATCTTCGCCAGGCGGCGACCTTGCTGGCGGAGGCACGGCGGGAACGATTGACGAGCGCGCATCTGCTCGTGGCCATGTTCGACCTGGCTGCGACAGGAGCCGACCTGATGCGGGAGCGACGCCTCACCCGAGATGCGTTGCTCGCCGCCGCCCGCTCCTCGACGGATGACGAGCCCAACCCGGTGCGTGAGGCGACCGAGCGTGCGCGTCGCGTCGCCTCGGACGTGCGCGCGCGTCGGGTTGATTCCGTACACTTGCTCGTGGCGCTCACCCGCGTACGCAACTGCGCGGCGTACCGCGCGCTCAACCAGTGTGGGGTCGATGTACACGGCCTGCGAAACGCTGCGATGAAGGCGGCACTGTCTCGTGCCGCGCGAGATGAACACGCGCCCACGCCCAGCCCGGCTGCAGCGCGCACGCTGCACTCGACTGCACCCCGCAGCGCTCGCAGTTTGGGTTCCAGCATCCGTTCGAACGCCGGTCGACCCACGGGGCGCGCGGTGAGCGTACCCGTGATGCAGTTGACGGCTCAACTGAAGCAGGCCGCGCCCAGCGATCCGAGTAATGCTCCGCCTTCGAGTCGAACGGCGCCGAGTCAATCACCTCCGAATTCGACCGCGGTGCGGCAGGCTGAAGCCGCCCGGGCGAGTTCGTCTGCGGGCCAGGCGTCGAACACCCGCGCCAAGCGACGCTCGCGTAAGTCCGACTTCGCGTTGGACGCGCGCCGCTTCAAATTGCTCAATGCCGTCTGCACGAACTTGTGCGTCGCGGCTGAACGAAACGAACTCCCGACGGTCGTCGGCAGACAGGAAGAAGTCGAGCGCGTGCTCGACGTGCTCGCCAAGCGACACGCCAACAGCCCGTGTTTGGTCGGGGTTGCAGGCGTCGGCAAGACGTCGGTGGTGCAGGCGCTGGCACAGCGCATCGTGAGCGACCCCGAGCTCACGGAGTCCGATCGACACATCGTGCTGGAGCTGTCTGCGAGTCAGCTGTTGGCGGGGACACAAGCGCGCGGTGCCTTGGCGGCAAAACTGGCAGAGCTCAAGCGCGAGCTCCGCGCCGCCGAAGGGCGCGTGGTGTTGTTCGTCGACCACATCGAGCAATTGTTCGCCGCCGATTGCACCGAAGAGTTGATGAGTGAGTTCAAGCGCGGCTTGAGTGAAAACGACTTCAAGCTGCTCGGTGCGACGACTCCCGAAGAGTACCAACGTTTCGTCGAGAGTGACGCCGACTTGAGCCGCGCGCTCAGCTACGTGGAAGTAGCAGAGCCCGACCTGGAGCACGCTTGTGCGGTGATTGAAACTCACGCATCGGCGTTTGCCGAACACCACGGCGTGCAGTTCGACGAGGCCGCGCTCACCTACGCCGTCGCCTGGTCGGCGCGGTACGTCCCCAACCGCGCATTGCCTGAGAAAGCGCTTTCGATATTGGACTTGGCGGGGGCGCGCGCGAGTCGTCGGGGCAAGCGAGAGGTAGATCCCGCGCAGGTGGCCAGCGTCGTGAGTGAACTGTCGTCGGTTCCCGTCGACCGCTTGCTCGAAACGGACGCCGATCGCTTCTTGAGGTTGGAACACTCACTGGCTGAACGGGTCGTGGGGCACGAGCCAGAGCTATCGCGCATCGCGAGCATCTTGCGGCGCAATGCCGCGGGCCTCGGCGGCCAGCGGCCAATCGGAACCTTCTTGCTGCTCGGGCCTACGGGCGTCGGCAAGACCGAAACCGCCAAGGCGATCGCCCACGTGTTGTTCGGCTCCGAACACGCGATGACTCGGCTCGATCTCTCCGAATACAGCGAAGCCCACGCGGTCGCGCGCCTAGTCGGAGCGCCCCCAGGCTACGTCGGCTTCGAAGCGGGCGGGCAACTCACCGAGGCCGTTCGCCGCAAGCCCTACCAAGTGCTGCTGCTCGACGAGATCGAAAAAGCGCACCAAGAAGTGCTCGAGACGTTTCTGCCGCTGTTCGACGAAGGACGTCTCACGGACGGGCGCGGACACACGGTCGACTTCAGCAACACCGTGATCTTGCTCACGTCGAACATTGGGGCGCGCGAGGCCACGGGCGAAGGTGTCCGTCGCGTCGGCTTTGGGCAGCAGTTCAGCGAGGCATCTTCTTCGGCGACGCGAGTGATCGCTGCTGCCAAGCAGAAGCTCTCACCAGAGTTCTTCAACCGCATCGACGAGGTGTTGGTGTTCAATGCGCTGCGCGAAGCGGAAGTCGAAGAAATTGCGCGCCGCTTGCTGCAGCGTTTGGCCAACACCGTTTACGAACAGCGAGACCTGGAGCTCTGCATCGAACCCGCTGTGGTAGCGTTGTTGCTCGAACAGGGCGGATTTGATGCCGCCCTCGGCGCGCGACCGATGAAGCGAGCGATCGCGCGCTTGGTCGAAGCTCCGTTGGCGCGAGAGCTCCTGAGCGGAAGCTTCGGCCCCGGCGACCGCGTCGTCGTCGATCTGAGCGAATCGGGCGACGTGAGTTTCGAGCGGCAAGGCGTCGCCGCCGCCGAGTGAAGTGGCATTACTGCCCGAGCGTCAACACCGAATGGGGCGCGCGCTCCGTGTCTCAGCCCGCGGCGGGGACCGATTCGATGGCTCGTCGGTAGCGGTCCCGTCGTAACGGATCGCGCAAGACTTCGTACGCCTCCGTCAGCACCTCGATCAAAATCTCGACGTCGTCGCGCAGGTCGAAGGTCGCCGGCGTCAACGCTTCGCTGGGTTCGAAGCGACGCCGCAGGCGCAAGAACGCTCGGCGAATGTCGTAACTCGTGGCGTCGCGTGAAACGCCGAGCAACGCGAAATAGTCGCCATTGTCGACGAGCGCTTTGCGCGCCAAGATGGCGTGGCGCATGGCTTCGTCGTCGAGCCTGTCGTGTTTCGGGGCGCCCCGTTCATGGCTGGGTTTTCTGGCGCGGGGCACGACGCGCAGAACTTGAAGCTGACTGAGCGCGAACAACACACACGGAAACTCTTCGGTGGGGGAGACCGCGAGGGCACTGCCGATGGGGCCGGCGTGCAAGTCTTCCAACGGCCTGCGCTCGTCAGCTGACAGCGCGCACTCGTCGAGCAGGTCGAAGTTCGGACCTTGCTGAAGTTCGGCGTCTTCGCCGCCCAAACGCCGCAACGCGTCTTCTGGTTCGAGCGCGCGACGCATCAGCTCGATGAACACCTCCGACCCCGTGGCGCCACCAAACACGGCGGGCTCAGCCTGCAGGCGTACAGGGACGTCGTTTTCGTATTCAGCCGAGCCGCTCCGCAGCTGCAGGACACGGGTTATCACAAACTCGGCGTGGGCGCGCAGTACTGGCCACAACTGTGATTGCGGCAAGTGCCCGGCGGCGATCAGCGCGGCACCTGCGTGGCGCCCGAAGTTGGGGATCTTGTGCCCCAGTTGAAGTTCGACATCCGCAGACAGCGTGCCTTCGCGCACCAAGAACGCCACCAACGACTCCTGACGTGAGCCCGACGCTGCGGTGACCAAGTCGCCGTCCTTCAGCACCAAGCGACGGATGGTCTCGGCGTCCTCGAACGCGAGTGAACCCGTGAAGCGCTGGCGGATCGCGCTGGCCACCAACGCGACGGCATCGCCGGGACGCAGCGGCGGGATCTCCGTGGGAAAGCGTCCATCCTCGTCCGACTCTGGCGGGGGCCCCGAGCTGAAGCGACGTTCGGCGAGGCGAGGTGGCAAGGGAGTGGGCGCTGCAGCCCGCGGGGAGAAACTCGGTGGTGGGGGAGCGCTGCGGGGCTCGGGTGCACGAGACCTGTCGAACTCGGGACGCTGGCCGTCGCTGGCGGCACGTTGGGCCCAGCTGTCCGTGGGCAGTCCAGGAGCTTTGGGGATGGGACTCATGCGCCGCGCAGGGCGGGCGGTGATGCGCTCCGAAGAAATTGGTGCTGGGGCTTCGGCTTGCGCTGGAACCGGGCTGAGCGCTGAGGGCACATCGTGTTGTCCCATGGTGGCGGTGGCCGGCGGTCGCGTGCTCAGATCGACACTCGAAGGAGGCTCGGAATTGGGGCGCAACGACCGCGGCGGGACCGACGTGGGGGGGATTGGGGTGACCGGGACCTCGCTGAGCGGCGGAGCGGGGGCCGTCCCGGTGTGTGGCTGACGGTTGGATGAATGTTGCGGGCGATCCGAGTCCGACAGTGGCATCGCCGCCGTCTGGGAGTGCGGACTGATACTCGAGGCCATGGCGTCAGGTAGCTGACTGCTGGTCGGGGCGGGCAGCGGACTGTGGCGCCCCGTATCCTCGTTCGGCGAAGCGGCAGGGCGTGAACTTGGTGGACTTAGCCCGGCCGCGGTACTGCCGGGTGACAGATTGCTGATCGACGATGCACCCGAGGTGGCACGTGGTTCGTAGTCGCCAATGGGATCTTCCAGCGCCGCCAGCAGCTCAGCGCTGAGCGGCATGGCCTGATTGGTGCCTTCAGCTTCCGTCGACGCGCGGGGCGCCAGGCTGCTGACCCGTTGCTCAGCATCGGCCAAAATTCGGCTGAGCCCCGGACTGAGCTCGCTGCTCAGCATCGACGAAGCGTCGTCGACGAAGCCACCCTCCGCCAAAGCGGGCGGCAAGCTGGGAACCCGTGGCGGTGGCTTGGGCTTCGAACTCGGGGGAACGGAGCTGGGAAGCAGTGGCGCCTGCACGGAGTGCATGGGCGAGGCAGGGCCTTCGGATACGCGCGGCAATACGTTGTACGGCGCGGCGCGCTGGCTGGTGGGTGGCGCGGCCCAAAGCGGATCCGAGGGATGCTCGTGGGCGAACAGGCGGCAGACGCGCACGATCTCGGCGACGCTGACGTCTGCGCTGAGTTCACGCACGTTACGCTGGGAACCCGCGAGCGGCATGCCCGTCGGACCGACGAAGATCAGGATGCGGTCGCGCGCGGATTCGAGCAGTTGTTGTGCCAAGGCTTCGGTCTGCTCGCGAACTTCGCACACGACGATGGCGCGTTTCGTCAGCGCGTGTGTCAGAACGTTACCCTCGGGTAGTACTTCGAAGCCGCAGCGCTCGAGCTCCGCGCACAGCTCGGGACCCAGAGGCGGCTCGGCTTGCACGGCCACGGGCGCTTGCTTCAGAGGCTTGTCCGAGTGGGGACTCGACTTCACTTTGGTCGCCTGGGGTTTACGTCTGAACCGAACAAGGCGAACAGGCCTTGCCCGGCGCGAGCGCTGTAGGGGGCCAGCACGACAGCCAAGAACACGAAAACGACGATGAACAGTTCCCCGTGCGTCAAGCCCAGCACCGCCCGGGCATACCACAACCCGTGCGCGCAGCGCAGTTTCGCCGCACCCCGCAGCGCGATCTCGTCACCCGACCACGTGCAGCGTAGGCTTTGTCATTGGCTCGCGTCGACTTAGCCTAGGAGACCATGGACGTGGTCATTGGCCTGGGAGCCAACCTGGGTGAGCCCCTAGCGCACTTTCGAAGCGCTCTCGTCGAGCTTTCGGACGTGCTCGAGTCCGTCGTGCTTTCGCCCGTTTATCGGACGAAAGCCATTGGGCCCGAACAGCCCGATTACCTCAACGCAGCGCTGCGTGCGGAGTGCGCCCTGACCCCATCAGCGTTGCTCACACGCCTGCTCGAAACCGAGGCGAAGTTGGGCCGACGCCGCCTCGAAAGGTGGGGACCGAGGCTGATCGATCTCGACCTGCTGTGGATCGCCGGACTCCAGCTCGACAGTGAGCGGCTGCAGGTTCCACATCCTCGACTCGAGGAGCGTGCCTTCGCCCTGTACCCGTTGCTCGATGTTGCGCCCGAGGCGCGACACCCTCGTTCGGGAAGGCTGTACGCCGAGCTGCGTCAGGCGGTCGCAAGCCAACGTGCCGAGCGACTCGAAGGGGTGCAGATCGAGTCGCCGCTCCGCGGCTGATTGTCGCAAGGTTCTGCCTGCTTTTCAGCCGACTTGGAGCGTCGCGCGAACGCGCCGCGAGATGCTGCGCTGGTGCTGTTCCGCTGACCCTTTCCGGTCTAGACACGATGCAACTGGGGTGCTACGAGCCGCGTGCCTATCGCGATCCGTTGTCGGTACAACTTTGATCGACATCGATAGGTCGCGTTGCTTTAACGATGCTCTCTTTCGCACCCACGATTTCCTCTGCAGCTACGGGCACCTCCGTTGGCGCAGGTAGCTCCGTCGGTGGTTCGCTGTTGGCCTTCGCCGGCAACGCCGCTGAGGGTGGTATCAACATCGATCTGGATCTGACGTTCACCATGCAGATGCTGGTGTTCACGATCCTGATCGTGACTCTCAAGCCCCTGCTCTTCGATCCGGTCTTGAAGATCTTCGAAGAGCGGGAGAAGCGGACGGACGGCGCTCGTGAAGACGCGCGACGCATGCAGAAGCGGGCGGGTGAGTTGTTGCGCAAGTACGAGGCAGAACTCGTCCGCATCAATCGCACTGCCGCCGAAGAACGCGACCGCATTCGCGCTGAAACGTCGAAGTTGGAGAGTCAGATCTTGGAGGAGGCCCGTGCCTCGACCGCCAAGGTCATCGAGCAGGGGCGTGCAGAGATCGACGCGCTCGTGCGCAAGACGGAGTTCGACTTGGGCAAGCAGTCTGAACGCTTGGGCCGAGACATCGCCACCCGCGCACTCGGAAGGGACCTCACGTGATGCGTATCAAGAGCGAGACGATCCTCAGCCGCCTTCGAACGAGCCGTTCCTTGGGCGCTGCAGTGGTGCTGGCCGCGGGGCTCTCGACCATGGGTGCGACGGCATTGGCCGCAGACGACAGCCATGCTGGTCACGACCATGCGGCAGGCGACCATGCGGCAGACGACCACGGCGGCGAACATGGTGATGCTCATGGCGATCACCACGGCGGCGGCGAGGTCAACTGGTACTACGGCATGTTCGGCACCAGCGAAGAGATTGAGCATTCGAACTTCATGCAGCGCACGCCCGGCACCCCCGTGCCGATCTTGGCTCAGTTGTTCAACACGCTGATCCTGTTCTCGCTGCTGTACAAGTTCGGCAAGCAACCGATCGTCGATGGCTTGCGCAATCGCCGCGAAACCATTCTCAAGGGCATGGAAGAAGCGGGCAAGATGAAGGCCCAGGCCGAGGCTCAGCTCGACGAATACGAGCGTAAGTTGCAGCAGGTCGACGAAGAGATCGCTCGAGTGCGTAAGCAAATGAGCGAGATGGCCGCTGCGGAGCGCGAGCAGATCCTGGCCGAAGCCAAGAAGCGCCAAGAACGCATGGAGCGCGACGCCAAGCTGCTGATTCAGCAAGAACTCAAGGCCGCTCGTCAGCAGTTGCTGGCCGCAGCCATCAGCGGCGCCGTGAACAGCGCCGAACGGTTGGTGCACGAAAAGGTCAACGCCGACGATCACACGCGGCTCAGTGACGAGTACTTGGCCGGGCTGCGGGATAGCCTGAGCAAGAGTGGTCTGGTTTCGACAGGAGGCGCCCAATGAGTGACGCAGCAGCAGCCGATCGTTACGCCCGCGCACTGTTCGAACTCGGAGAAGAGAGCGGCAGTCTGGCGATGCTGACGGATCATATCGGCCGTTTCGCCGCAGAGCTGAGCGGCAGCAAGGAACTCCGCGACGTCGTCAACGACCCGACGTTGGAAGAGGCGCAGCGTGAGGCCATCGTGGCCGCAGTTGCTAGTCGGCTCAGCCTGAGCGCCCAGGCCGTCAATGCCCTCAAGCTGCTGGCGCGGCGGCATCGTTTGGGCAGCGTCGGCGCGATAGCCAAGCGGCTCGCGTTGTTCTCGGACGAGAAGCGCGGCGTGCTTCGAGTCGTGGTGCGTTCGGCCAAGCCGCTCACCGACGACTACGCCAGTCGCCTCAGCAACGAAATCTCCGCGGCGACGGGTAAGACCGTACTGCTCGAGAAGCACGTCGATCCAGAACTGATCGCGGGCGTCGTCACCCAGATCGGCGACAACACGATAGACGGCACCCTGCGCGGGCGCCTGCACAACTACGAGCAAACTCTGCTCGGAGCGGGCTGACGCCAACACGTCAGTCCTTCATCACAGCGCACACTCTCCAGTCGGCTTTGCCGACAATCGTTCCAACCCAGCAAACTCACGCACGCTTCTCGCGCGCTGCGGATTCAGTAAAACCAGGCAAGGTCATCATGCAACTGAGTGCCGACGAGATCTCACAGATTATCAAGCAGCAAATCCAGAACTTCGATCGCAGCGCGCTCGTCGCCGAGACGGGCACGGTCATCACCACGGGTGATGGTATCGCCCGCGTGCACGGCCTCGAAGGAGCGATGGCTGGTGAGTTGGTGCAGTTCGAGGGCGACGCCTACGGACTCGTGCTCAACCTCGAGCAAGATAACGTCGGTATCGCGATTCTCGGCGATGCGTCGGGCGTGAAAGAGGGCTCTTCGGTCAAGCGCACCCAGCGCATCGCCGAGGTGCCAGTGGGCGAAGCGACCCTGGGCCGCGTCGTCAACGCTCTGGGGCAGCCCGTCGACGGCAAGGGGCCGATTGAAACGCCTCACGCGCGTCGTATCGAGGTGAAGGCGCCCGGCATCATCGCACGTCAGCCCGTGAAGGAGCCCATGCAGACGGGCCTCAAGGCCATCGACTCGATGATCCCGATTGGCCGTGGCCAGCGCGAGCTGATCATCGGCGACCGTCAGACGGGTAAGACCGCCATCGCCGTCGATACCATCATCAACCAGAAGAACACGGGCGTGAAATGCGTCTACGTGGCCATCGGTCAGAAGGCGTCGACCGTGGCTCAGGTGGTGGACAAGCTCAGCAAAGCGGGCGCGATGGACTACACCATCGTCGTCATCGCTTCGGCAACCGAAGCCGCGCCCTTGCAGTTCCTCGCGCCGTACAGCGGTGTGGCGATGGGCGAGTACTTCCGCGACCGCGGCGAGCACGTGCTGTGCATCTACGACGACTTGTCGAAGCAGGCCGTGGCCTATCGCCAGATGTCGCTGCTGCTGCGTCGTCCTCCAGGTCGTGAAGCATATCCGGGTGACGTGTTCTACGTGCACTCGCGCTTGCTGGAGCGCGCGGCCAAGCTCGCTGAGCGTTGGTTCGTGGTCAAGAAGGGCACCGAGGTGCCCCCAGGTGACGAAGACTTCCGCGGCGTGGACGGCAAGGTCCACCTGATGAGCGAAGGCAAAGAAGAGGCCGAGAAAGTTCTCGAAGCACGCGCCGACAAGGCCGGGCTGGAGATCAAGATGGACCCCTTCTCTGGTGGCTCGCTGACGGCACTGCCCGTGATCGAGACTCAGGCAGGCGACGTTTCGGCCTACATCCCCACCAACGTGATTTCGATCACGGACGGTCAGATCTTCTTGGAGAGCGACCTGTTCTATTCGGGCATTCGCCCCGCGATCAACGTCGGTATCTCGGTGAGCCGCGTGGGTGGTAACGCGCAGATCAAAGCGATGAAGAAGGTCGCTGGTACGCTGCGTTTGGACCTCGCTCAGTTCCGCGAGATGGCGGCGTTCTCGCAGTTCGCGAGCGATCTGGACGCTGCCACACGTGCTCAGCTCGAACGCGGCGAGCGCATGACGGAGCTGCTGAAGCAGGGGCAATACCAGCCGCTGCCCGTCGAGCGTCAGGTCCTGATCATCTACGCGGGTATCGAAGGCCACATCGACAAGCTGCCCGTCTCGGCCATCAAGCAGTACGAGAAGGAGCTCTTCTCTCACGTCGACGAGAAGCACCCGGCGATCTTCGAAGAGCTACGCAGCAAGAAGGTGATGTCCGACGACCTGAAGAAGAAGGTCGACGACGTACTCAAAGCCTTCACCGCGGCGTTCGTGCCCGACTCCAAGTGAGCCTTCCCCACGACCGAACTGATCACCCGCAGCAGTATTGACGGAGCAACGATAGAGCCGTGGCGAACCTGAAAGCGATTCGTAAGCGCATCTCGACGGTCAAGTCGACGCAGAAGATCACCCGGGCCATGAAGATGGTGGCCGGCGCTCGGCTCAACCGTGCACAACAGCGCATCACCGCCATGAGGCCTTACGCCGTCACCACGGGCAAAGTACTTCGAGAGGTGATCGCGAGTGGTACGAGCACGGGAGATCAGCCGCACCCGCTCTTGGCCAGCCGTGAGAACAAGCGTGCGCTGTACGTCGTCGTCACCAGCGACCGCGGCCTGTGTGGTTCGTTCAACTCGGGCATCAACAAGCGCGTCGAAGGCATTTGGCGCGACGCAGAGAAGTCAGGTGGGCAGGTCCAATTGGCGCTCATCGGCCGCAAGGGGCGAGATTACTTCCGCCGCCGTGGTGCCCCCGTCTTCCACCAGTTCGAAGGTGTATGGGAGAACCTGGATCTGGATACCGCGCGGGGGGTGGCTCGCAAGATCATCGCGCCGTTCATCCGCGGCGAGGTCGACTCGATCTACCTGGTCTACAACGAGTTCAAGAGCGCGATCAGTCAGCAGGTAGTGGTCGAGCCGCTGCTGCCTCTGAGTTCGTTACTCAGCGACGACAAGACGGAAGCGGGCACCAGCAAGGCGGAGTTCATCTTTGAACCCGATCCGGATACACTTCTGGAGCGTTTGGTTCCGATGTACGTCGAGATCACGGTGCTGCGAGCGCTGTACGAGTCGATGGCTTCGGAGCTTGGCGCCCGCATGACTGCAATGGACGCCGCAACGAAGAATGCGTCTGAAGTGATCGATACCCTGACGCTGCAGTACAACCGTGCTCGACAGGCGGCGATCACCACTGAAATCCTAGAGATTATCGGCGGCGCCGAAGCCCTGGAACAAGGCTGACACCAATGTGATCGCGCCTGCGGTTTCGGCGCGCTGCGGCATAGACGCCCACTGACCAACGCAAGTCGTGAACTTCGCGTAACTCGTCGGTCAAAGCCTGATGCAATCGCGGGGTGTAATGCCCGGCGATGCGCGAACCTGATCGACAAAATACGCAGGTTTCAAAGCGTCCGACGAGCTTGCAAGATTTCTCGTCGGGCCTTTGTAGTCCCAAGTCGTTGTGCTGGGTTACGGGGGCGCGACCTTGACTTACCGCCGCTTTGATGGCTCGTTTGGCGGCACCAATGAAGTCATCCCAAGCGTTCGTTACTTGCTTAGGGCTGGGGCTGGCCGTCGCATGCGGCGGAAGTGAAGAAGCTGCGCCCAAGACGCCCGCCCTGAAACCTGCCGCCAAACTCAGCGATTCATCCCAGCAGGAGAGCGAGGACGACAGCGAGGTCGTCCCGTCGCGTTGTGTGTATCGCAAGGGCGCGTGCATGCCGCCCATCCGCTGGGCGGAAAAATTGTGCGAAGGTGGGGTGTACCAAGACGTGGCGCTGTACATGTTCCGTTCAGGTACGCCCTGGACGCGCTTTTACATGCGCACGGGGCTGAACGCTGTAAACGGCTGGGGCCCGACCATCGCCGAAGATCTGGTGTTCGCCGAGGAGGTGATCCCGATCAACTACCGCGGCCAGAGCAAGTCGTTTCACGTCGAGGGCTCCCTCGGTACGTTCGATGTGCTGCGCTGGAACGGCAGCTGCGTGACCCTGGACCTCGGGGAGATCACCAAGAAGCGCCCGTCGACCCCCAAGAACTCTCGCGTCGACTGGAAAGAGATCAGCGAGAACATGCAGGACGCGCTGCTCGAGAGTTCCGAAGTCGAGCGTGTGTATCAATCGCGCCGCAAGGAATGCAAAGGCGCGAGCATCGGGCGAGTCACCGCAGAATGTGAACGTCTCGACAAGGAGCTGATGCGGGTCATCGCCAGCTACGTGCGCGAGGCCAAGACACTACCGCCTCCCGGCCTCTACCCCTGAGTGGCGTCAGCCTGGGGGCACGCGGAACACGTTGCCCAGCTCCCAACCCTCCACACGCCTGACGTCAGGGGGCCTGGCGACCACGACGCGCAGCTGACCGACCACGGCCAAGCTGAGTGACGCCGTGGTGCGTTCGACCATTTCTGCCTCCGTGAGCCCTGGGGCGAGTTTGGGCGCGCGCCTGGCGAACTGCGGGTTGGCTTCATGCAGTAGGCTCAACTGCCGTGCCCGGACGCTACTGCCCGCGTGACGAACCACATCGAGCAAGAAGCAGAAGTCGCCGCTGCGTTTGCGCTTGTGCAAGTCGGCAGCCGAGCTGCTCTCCAGCGTGATCGGGTGCCCGCTACTGGATAACAGCTGGCTCAGTGAGCGCCCCAGTTCGAGCAGATACGGACAGTCGTCGCGGGCTAAGAGCGTGCAGCTGGGGCCCGCGTAGCGCGTCGGGGTCGCGCGATTGGGCAACGGTCCGAGCCCAAAACGCTCCAGGCGTGGCGCAGGGATGTTCGCGAGCAGACTCGCGGCGGTGCCCGGCGCGCCCCAGCGCCCCGCACCGCGGCCGCTGTGCAGCACTACCCAACCGACTTCGCTGGCATCGACCAACTCGGTATCGGGCCGCGGCGCGTGAAGACCGCGGCCGAGCCAACCCAAGTCGACGTGACCAGCTTCAAAAGCACGCAACGCCTCGGCCAGATCGGCGGCGGGTTGGACGCGAATGCGCTCGAGATACGCGGGACCTCGGGGCGCCCAAGGGTTGCGTCGCAGCTCGAGACCATTTCTGTTGAAGCGCGCACGGAAGGCCCCCGTGCCGTCGGGCGCCCCAGGGGAGAACGAACGCGGCAGAATCGCCGTAAGTGGGCTGCTGAGCATCTCGGCGAGGGCATCGGGGGCGACATCCTCGAACACCACCCAGCCGTCGGCGGCGCGCGGCGGCGCGTGATCGGCCATCAGCGCGTGGGCACCGAAACGCCGCGCGCGTTGCAGCGACCAAAGCAAGTCGCGTGAGCTCAAGGGGCGATCGATCGAGCTGCGCAGACCCGGGCGCAGCCGCACCTTCGAGCCACTGCCCACGGCAACGGGGCGCTCGGCAGCCAGCGTGGGGTAGGTGCGCCCGTGTTGATCTACGGCAAACAGCGGCTCAGCCACGGCGTGCCCGAACACGGCCGCCACGATGTCGTTCGAGTCGTGTGGATCGAGTCGAGCGAGCGACCACGGCACGCTCATCTTCAGCTCACCGTCGAGGGGCAAGCGCCCGAGCCCGAGGGACGCGCCGCCCGCGGCCATCAAACTCAAGAAGTTGCGTCGCGACAGCCTCATCGCAGTACCCAAACCTGATCACCCGTTGCCAGCACTAGCGGCGCAAGCCCCGAGTCTTCGGCGGGGCATACCGTCAACGCGTCGATGCCGCTGGGGACCGCGAGTTCGAAAGCGGGCGTGGGCGGCGAGGGTGGGGCCCAAGAGTAAACATTCAACTGGTCCTTTTTCGGATCCAGCGTAGAGCTGGAGACTGCAATTTCGATGCTGCCGTCGCCATCGAGATCGCCCAGCGCAGCTTGCGCGCCGCTGCCTTTGATGCTGGTGTGATCGCCTGCGTCAGAGGAGACGTTCAAACTGTCTTCGCCCAGACGGCGCGCCGCCCAGTAACGCACGTGGCCTCCCTCGGGAGTAGAGATCCGCGCGCCCGCAACCGCGTCGATCAAGTGCACTTCACTGGCGAGCCCAGGCTTTGCGTCGCTGCTACACGGCCGCGGCTCGGGTAGTAAACCCACACCCGAACGCCGAGCGCAGCCCGCGTCGGACCACGGCAACATCCCGGGAAGGGACGCGAGCGGCTCGAGTGTTGGCGAGAGGCGAACCCAGTTGGCGCGGTCGGTCGAGCCCACGTCGAGGTGCTGCCCCTCCGCGAGCGTCACACTGCTGAGCGGTTGGCGCAGAGGTACGGGCGCGATGGCGGAGAGCTCTCCCCACGCCACCGTTCGTTCGTTCGTCAGCCTGCCGTCGAGCAAGCGGCCCACGACGATGTGATGGCGACCCGCGGCCACGATTTCGAGGGAGTCATCGCCATCCAGATCGCCGCAGCCGAGGGCAGGCGCTTGGTCGATGGGCATGGTCGCCTTGACGGTGCTCGAGAGCACCAAGGGCACCTTGGGAAGAAAGCTGCGCAGCTCGGCGTCCAGTTGCGCGCTGCTGAAGGCGTGGTGCGTGGAGCTCGGGTTGGGTTGTTTGATACGCGCCCAAAACCCGCGCGGCGTCGTGATCACGTCAGCCGTGACGTTCAGGCCCGCCGCAACCAGCTCGGGGGTGAGCAGCACCAAGTGTTCGTGATGGCGCGCTCGCAGCTGTGCGTCCGCGCGGCTGGCGACGCTGCCACCGTCGTGCATCGCGCCGTACCCTGCAACCAAACGCGCCAAACGTTCGCCCAAGGCTTCGCTTCTGCTGCCCTTGGGGCCGCCGCTCAGGTGTTGGCTGACGACCAACGCCGTGGGTAGTTTGGGCAGCTGTCGATTGAGCTCGCACGCGATCGTGCCGAGCGCCGTGGGCTGCTCGCAGCCAGACGCTTCGGGCGCTGGCGTCGCAGCGGGTGGTGCGGAAGGAGCTGCGGTCTTGGGCGCTGCCTCAGCAGACGACGCGTCTGGAGCAGCGGCGGCCGGTTGAGCTGCGACGTTGGCTACGCCCAGCCAAGCGCACGTGAGAGAAAAAATGCCGAACCGCGCGGAGCTTGCCATGGCCGTTCAATACTGCTCGCGGTGGGCCCGACGCAAGCACTCGGGGCAGCAGGCGGGGCAGCGCACGGCGGCAAGGCACGTGGATTGTGCTCGCGAGGGCGAAGCGTGTGCGTTAGACCGCGCGTGCATGAGCGCTGCGCCACTTCGTTTGCCCGAACGTCTCGAATCGGCGCTGGTGCTGGGGCACCCGTGGGTATACCGCGAGCAGGTGCCCCAGAGGTTTGCCGCGCCGAGCGGCAGTTTCGTCAAGCTCACCTGCGGCAAGTTTCAAGGTTGGGCGCTGTGGGACGCCGAGTCGGCGATTGCCCTGCGAGTGTATTCACGCGAACGTCGCCCCGACGCGAAGTTCTTCGAAGCCCGCCTGCGTGAAGCCTGGCAACTGCGCGCGCCCCTGCTCGACCAGCAAACGGATGCCTTCCGCTGGGTTTACGGCGAGGCCGACGGCTTGCCGGGCATCGTCGTCGACTACTACGCGGGCCACGCCGTGATCGTGTGCGACTGCGCCGCGGCCGCGAGCGTCGCCCGTGGTCTCGTCAGCGCGCTGTGCGAAGTCGCGCCGCTGAAGGCCGTGATCTATCGGCGCCGCGACGCCGCCATCGCCGAGCGCCTGGAGTTACTCTGGGGCAACGCGCTGCCCGAAAAACTCGTGATCCAGGAACACGGCTTGAAGCTGCTGGTCGATCTGGCTGCTGGACAGAAGACAGGTCTGTTCCTCGACCATCGCGAAAACCGTGCCCACGTCGAGCGGCTGTCTGCAGGTAAACGCGTGCTCAATCTGTTCGCCTACAGCGGTGCGTTCTCTCTCGCGGCCCTGCGCGGCGGTGCCAGCTCCGTCGTCAGCGTCGACGTCGCGCCCGAAGCCGCCGTTGACGCCGCCGCCAACGTCGAACTCAACGGCCTGGATTCCAAACGTCACGAGTTCGCGGTCGCGGACGTGTTCGACTACCTCGAACAAGCCCGCGTCCGCAAACGACACTTCGACCTGATCGTCTGCGACCCCCCAAGCTTTGCCCGCAGCAACGCCCACCTCGACAAAGCGCTGAAGGCTTACACCCGCGTCAACGCTGCCGCGCTGAAACTCAGCGCAGCTGGCGGTCTCTACGCCGCCGCCAGCTGCACGGGCCGCGTCACCCCCGACGCCTTCAAGACCAGCCTCGCCCAATCCGCCCGCCGCGCCCAACGCCGCTTCCAAATCATCGCCGAACGCGGCCAACCCCTCGACCACCCCGTGTTACTCTCGCACCCCGAAGGACGCTACTTGAAGTTCGTGTTGGGACGAGTGCTGGAGCGGGTTTAGGTGCTTCGGGCGACGCGGTAGCAAGCATTCGTCGCGAACTAACGCGCATTGGGCTTCTTCGTAGCAGTGGGGCGAGCGCGCGTCTTGGTGCGTGCGGATTTCTTTTGGGCTGGCGGTTTCTTCTTCTTGGTGGCTGGCTTCACGGTAGCTGGCTTCACGGTAGCTGGCTTCACGGTAGCTGGCTTCACCGCAGCTGGCTTCTTGAGGGCCGCCTTGGCGACAGCTCGGCGAGACCGTTTGTCTGCTGCCAGAGGCGCGCCAACGTCGACCACCCGCGACTGGATCCCGAGCGGACGCGTCGGCGGGACGACGAGAGCTGCCACACCCCTGACGAAGAAGCTACGCACGTTGGGCCAATCGTCAGCGGCTTCGCCCGGCAGCGCTGCTTCTGCCTCTGCATCATCGAAGTGACTGAGGGCACGCAGCACCAACCCTCGATTGACGTCAGTCTCGTAAACCTCGGACAAGGCCTCCAAGCACTGCAGCAACCCCAGTCCGTGCATCTGAAGCATCACATAAAGGTCGAAGAAATCACGCCGTGTTCCGCGGTCCAGAATGGCGTGGGTTTTCGTCGCCAGAACGCCGGTCACGGTGAGCACGGCATCCTCCACGTGACGTTCCAGCTGCGGCAACACGAAGATGGAAACGTCGATGCCTTCGAAGTTCAGATGTGTCGTGTTCTTCGAGGTCTCGAGCAGTTCCACCCGCCCTTTCCGCTGCAACTCGGCGACCAGCGACTTCAAGTCTCGGGCGCGCAGTACCCCGAAGTCCGCATCATTGCTCGGCCTGTACGGTGCAAAGCAGCGCACCGCCTGACCGCCAATCACGAACCACACCTTACTTTCAGCCACGCCGGCAACGAGGCGATCGGGCAGCACTTCCAGTGGTGAACGCGGCATTCAAATCCCTCGGTATTGCATCACGGCGGTGAGCAAACTGCGGCTCTTGGGGCGCCACCCGCGGCGCTTGGCAGCGTCGACCAAACACAGCCAGGGAAGGCCCGCCGCGAAGCTGATGGCGCGAGGTGAACCATAGTTGAACGCATGAAACACCAGCTGCCCGCCGCCAACTCTGGGCCCTTCTAGGTTGTACAGCGCTCGCACCACGTCTTCTGGCAACTGGGCCAGCTGGTACTCGGGCGCTTTGGCACGAGCAACGGCGTTGTAGACCGAACTTCGACTCGGCGGTCTGCATCCCACGCTACCGCAAAACGCTGCGATCTCATGGGCAACCTCGCTCAGCGCGGGCCGCTCGGGGGTCTGCAGTAGCCGCTGGAGCTCTCGCTCCACGACCTCAGGAATGCGCGCCCGCCCGCGATCAGCCCGCACACCATTCGGTTGCGCGGCGACCCCACCGCGGAAACGCCGCTCCGCCCGAGCGATGGACGATTTGAGGTCTATTTCTGACACGGGATGTAGGTTACGGCAGGCTCGAAGCGCTGGCAACGCTGGGAAGCACGCTGGTAAGTGGACGGCGGAACGGAAACGGCCATCAGACGCGATTCCTTCTACTTGCCAGGGGCCTCGACGCTACACCCTCGACACGTTCGAGACGTCGCTCAGCGGAACCAGTAGATGGCGCCTGAGCTCGTGGCGACGTTGTTGGGGCCGCCGCCGTCTTCGCTGATGCCGCCGATGGCGCTGTCTTCGTAGGGCGCGCCGATGGCTAAGCGAGTGCCGTCGAAGCCGAGGGAGTAGCCGAAGTTGTCGCCCGGCTGCGCGTTGGACGCTTTGAGGTAGGCGTGTTGTGTCCAGACGGAATCGACTCGGTAGTAGACGTACACGGCGCCTGCGCCCAAGGCGTCGTCGTTGGCTTGGGCTCCTGGCGTGGTGGAGGCAGAGACTCCTGTCTCTGCGCTGGACTCGAGCGATGCACCGATGGCTAGAGCGTTGTGACGCAGTGCGACCGCGCCGCCGAAGCGATCACCCGCGCCCGTGTTGCTGGCCTTGATGTACGCGGTCTGCTCCCAGCCGTCTTCGCTCCGATCGAAGATGTAGACCGCGCCGGCTTCGGGTGCGGAGTCGTCGTCTTGGTCCGGATCGATACCCGTAGCCGCGGACGGCTCCGTGAATGCGCCGACGGCGAGCGTGTTGCCGTCGGCGCTCAGCGCGTTTCCGAACCGCACCTGTTCGGCGGCGTTGTGCGCTTTCAAGTAGGCCGTTTGCGACCACGCGTCGTTGTCCGCATCGTGTTCGAACACGTACACGGCTCCGCTGAACATCGCTTCGTTGTCGTCTTGGTCGGGATCGTCGGAGGTTGCCGCGCTCGCTTCCCACGGAGCGCCCACCACTACGGCCCGGTCGCTCACACTCACGCTGGCGCCAAATTGATCTCCCGGGTCGGGATTGGACGCTTTGAGGCGCGCCACCTGGGTCCAGTCGCCGTCGCGGTGTTCGAAGATGTAAGCCGCGCCGCTGTTCGGCGCCGCTTCGTCACGGGAAGGCGGATTGACGCCGCCACTGCTGCTCTTGTCGTGATAGGCGCCAGCGACGATGCGGCGTGCTGCGAGCTCGCCGTCACGCTGTAGGGCGATGCTGCGACCTAGCTCGTCTCCCGTCACGGGCTCGTCTGTCTTCAGGTACGCCACCTGCTCCCAGTGTTCGCCATCGCGTTCGAAGACGTAAACGGCGCCGGACTGCGGCGTGTCGTTCGAGTCTTGATCGCCGTTGCGACCGGCTCTTCCGCCGCCCTCTTGAGGCGCGCCGACGACCAGCGTGTCGGCAACCAACGCGATTGAGAATCCAAACAGATCACCGTCGCCAGGGCTTTCGGGTTTGATGAACGCTTCCTGCTTCCAGCCGGTTTCGGTTCGAACGAAGACGTAGACCGCGCCGCTACTGGGGGCGGACTCGTCGTTTTCGTCGCCGTTGATGCCTGAGGAGGCACTCGAGTGGCCTGGGGCACCAACCGCGACGCGGTCGCCCCACAAACTCATGCAGTGAGTCATCTGCGAGCTAGCGGCGGGGATCGTCGCCTTGCCGTAAGCCTCTTCGACCACGCGCGTGGCGCGGTGGATGTCTAGGGTATACGTTCGGCGGTCACCGTTTTCGGCGAGGGTTTCGATCTCGATGGTGTTTTGACCGAGGGCGAGCTCTAGCCACAGTGGGTCGTCGCGGTAACGCTCGCCGCTGACCGTGATTTCGATGTCGCTGTCGACCGCGTCAGGCGTTACGGCGATACCCTCGATCCACAGAGGAACGTCGACGCGATAGCGCGTGGTCGCTGGCGAAAACTCCGGCTCCAGCTGACCGCTGCTCAGTAGGATGTCTTCGATTCCAGGGTTTTCGGGATCGCACAGGACGAACAGGTCGCTGATGGGTTCGCCATCGATGACGCCTTCGTCGTTCTCGACCGTGCACCATTCGTCATCGGGTTGTTCGGCGACCTCTACTTCGTACTTGTCGCCGTCTTCCAGACCGTGCCGAAAGCTGAACGGTCCATTTTCGTCGAGTTCGAGAAGTTCGCCGTTGAGGCTCAGGACCACGGTGCCGACGAGCCCGTCTACCGTGCCGCCGACGAGATAGCGCACGTCGGGGTTAGCACTGACCACTCCCGCGTCGCCAGCGCCGCCGTCGCCTAGGTCGTCATTTGCAGCGAATTCCTCATCACCCGCACAAGCGGTGAGCCCTAAGCAGCAAGACAAGGCGAGGGCAAGCAGCGGCAAGCGAATCAACACGTCTCGGGGGCTCCCAGAGCGAGACCCTGACCTGAACCCAGCAGCTCGAGTGTGCATCTCAGTAGGTAGACCAAGCATCGAAGAGTTCGATCGGGAATGGGCGATGGGTGATGTCTTGACCAGCATCGACGAACAGACGCTTGGCGAAGAATGCCCCCGCCCGCGGAACGTCATTGTTGAGCTGCAGGGTCGCGTTGAGCGCGAGGAAGAAGCCGTCGAACGCGACGTTCACGGTCGCGTCGATGGTTCCGTGGTAGTTGAGCAGAAAGTTGCTACCCGGAGGCGTGACGGTGGCGCGCAGCGGGATTTCTATCTCGCTGCGAACGTTGAGGATGACGGCGCAGTTCTCCGTGCAACCCGTGGTCACGATTTCGATGATGGCGCTGGACTCACCCAGCAGAGAGTCAGCCCAATAGACGCCAGGGCTGAGACGCAGGCGCCCAGATGGCCTCAACTCGATGTTGTTGTAGGTGCCGGGCGGGTGGCTTTCGGTCTCGCCGACATCGACGAAAATGTTCGGACCTTGGTTGATGTCGTCGGGTTCGGGGAAACACAGCGTGACGGTTTGCTCGGGATCGAAGTTGTAGTTGTGGTCGACCAAGTTGGGGTCGTAGTTGGCTGAGCCCTGCACGACTTCTTGCGTCGTGGTTTTGATGAAGCCCGTCACGGTCGCGCCCGAGCGCAGATCGACGACACCGCGACTGTAGACGTTGCCAATGGTGGCCCCAGAAAAAATCACAGTGTCGCTCAGGCCCAGATTGGCGACGCTGCCGGGCACGGTGACGTCCCGCAGCTCGAGAATGTCAGTGCCGATCAACGTGAAGTCGGTGAGCTCGGTTCCTGCGGGGTAGGGGATGGTGACAGAGCCGTCGTCACACGTGGGCGGAGGGGGCGGTTCGCTGAGGCATGCGGCTTGCTGGATGCGCCCGACGCTGCCTCCTGCCGATTGAGCGGCTGCGGTCTGAGAGTCATGGCCGTCGTCACCTCCAGACAGCGAGCTGCACGGCACGAGGTTCGACTCGGGCGTGGGGGGATCGTTGGAGTGTTCGTCGGGAACGCCATAGTCCGCCGGGGGATCCCCCTCGATGTACTCGAAACGCTCGATGCGCACTTCCTGTCCGTTGTAGCGAACGTCAGCTACGAACTGCCAATCGTCGAGGTAGGGGTAGAAGGTGATCGTTTCCCCTTCGGGAAGGTCGTCTAGATCGAGGTCGAGCGGCGCGTAATACCGCCAGCGGCCGATGCCCGAGAGGAAGGTATCGTCGCCACGACGGCGTAACGTCAAAATCCCGGACCAGCCTTCGGGGGAACCGTCCCCTGAGGTGAACTCACATTCGCCCGTTTCTGGCTTCCAATGCAAGCGGACGGCTTCGGTGCCGTACGTTGGAAAGCCGAACTCGGCGTCCGTCGGAGTAACGCAGCGCGGAAGGTGGAGGTCCGAATCGAGCGGATCGACGCTGGGTGCGTCGGCGAGTTCCTGCGTGCGGTCATCGTCTGGGTCAGACTCCGCAGTGCCAGTCTCGTCCTCGTTTCGAGTCTCGATGGGTTCGTCGTCTGCGTCGGTAGTCTTTTCGCTGGCAGGCTTGCTCTTGTCGGAAGAACTTTCGACTCCGCCGTCTGCACCCGAGTTGCTAGGTTGGCTGTTGCCGACGGCTGCGTCTGCTGCTTCTGAACCGTCACTGCGACTCGGGTGGCGATCGCTTTTGGTGTCGACATCTTCGCTGCGGCTGCCGCAGGCCGTGACCAGTGACAGGGCACTAACCAGCGACAGGGCACCAACCAGTCCAGCTGCGTTCGTGGGCTGTAAGCTCATGGCTCTTGCCCCCAAATCAGGTTGCCTGACGAGTACAGCGTGATCTTCGTCGTGACGATGGAGGTGCTGCTGCTGACGGTGGCGTACGAGTAGTCGTTGAAGTCGTTCAGGTTGTTCCACCAGGTGTTCTGCAAGTGAACCATGATGGCGCCCGTGGATTGCCCAGGTTGCAACGTGCCTGCGTTCGAGAAGCCGAAGTTCCAACGCCTGTTGGCCCCAGTGCGTGGAGGGCTGACGTTGGAGATACCCTTGTTCGGGACGATGACGCCGCAGCCGCCGTCGATGGCTGACCAATCGCACTCCGCGAGCATGCTTCCGCCGCCCGCAGGCTCATGCACGAACCAATAACTGAGCGTGAGTTGATCGAGGTTGATGGGCGCGGCGCTGTTGTTGACGACGTTCACCCACGCTTTGATCTGCTGATCGTAGGGGTTTTCGCCCGAGTAGTTGCTGTAGCGCAGGTGCAAGCACTGCGCGGGGTCCGTGCAGACGGTACCGCTACAGTCGGGCAGACAGTCCGAGTCGTCCCCGGGGTCGCAAGCTTCGCCCGCGGCCGCGTTGACCGTGCCGTCACCGCACACGACGAGCGTACAGTCTGCGTCACAACTGCTGCTTGCGCCTGAGGTGTCACACTGCTCACCGCTTTCGACGTTGCCGTTGCCGCACTGCGCTGGGGTGCTGTTGCCTGGCTCGACGCCCCAAGCCAACGAGCCCTGATAATAGAGCGTGATGTGCGGGTTGTCCGTGAACGTACTGACGTTGAGAAACGAGTAGTCGTCCGCGTCGTTCATCGGCTGCCAGCCGCTGTGGCGGAAGCTGAAGTCCAGGTTCGGGCTGTTGTTGCCCGCGGCCAGCCAGTTTTCGAGCGGCACTTCGACGTAGTGGCTGGCGCCATCGACAGCGGGATTGAGCGGTACGAACTGAATGCCCTGTTCGACGACGAACGCCGGGTCCCAGTACACGGATGACGCCCACGGATAGGGCTGCGTGTCGTGCAGCCAATACCTCAACTTGAAGTGGGTCAGGTTCAGCGTGCCCGTGCCAGCTCCGTGGTTGAGACGGATCTGCACGTGGACTTCGCCATCTGTAGTGCTGCCGACGTGCATCGACTGCACCTTCGGGCAACCAGCACCCCCGCAGTCTTCCGGGACGATGATCTCACTGCAGTCAGGAGCACAATCGGCATTGGTGAGTTCGCACGCTTCCCCCGCGTCTTCGTTGACGACGCCGTCCCCGCACGCGGGCAACGTGCAATCTGCGTCGCAGGCGGCGTCACTCTCGTCGGCGATGAGCGGCTCACATTCTTCGCTGGCGGTGGCGTTGACGTAACCATCCCCACACTCGGACCAGCTGCACATCGCGGTGCAGTCGACCGTATCGACGCCGACGGCCCCCGGGTCACACTGTTCGCCCTCGTTGGCGTTGACTGCGCCGTCGCCGCAGTAAGGTGATGTGCAGTTGGCGTTGCAGTCTGGCGTCTGCATGCCCTCGTCACACTCTTCGCCCAGTTCGGGAACGCCATTGCCACAAGGGATACACGCGTTGAGTGAGGGGCGCTTTCCAAACGCCTCGCCGTTGTGCAAACCGCACTTCAGATCGCCTTCACACTGCGCGTCAGTTTCGCAGTGCCCTTCCCCCCATTCACACGGATCTGCTTCGCTACACAGAACCTCGAGCGGTTGAATACGCACCACGATGTCTGGCGCAATGCCGGGGCTACTCGGAAGCTGGTTACTGTAGTCTTCCCAGGCGATGACCGTCGTACCGCCGTTAGACGCAAGTGCGGGGCGCCGCTGATCGGCATGACGCTCGGGCGCTGGTGTTTGTGTTTCGGGATCCGCCGCAGGATCGCCGACCAAGGCGACTGGATCACCCCACGAGAGCTCCGAGCAGTCGAAGCTGCCAGCAGGCCAGCTGAGTCCCATGCGCCAGAGCTCTTGCCCCAGTGGATTACCTGGCAGACCCGCGCTCTGCCAGGTGAGCAGGCCTTGCGAAGCTAGTCGCACGAGCGCTGGCTGTCCCTGGCTGACGTCGCGGTCGTTCTCATCGACGCCGAAGAATATCGCCTCAGGAAGCGACACGGCGCACGGCGAAAGCTCGTCAGCTCCGGCCTCATCAGCATTCAGGACCAGACTACGAAGCTGCCCCACCATCGGGAGGTCGTCGTCAGCGGCTAGAGTTTGCTCCGTGAAAACGGCGAGGAGCCTGGACTCTCCCAGGTCTATCAACGCGGGTCGATCCTGAGAGCTAGGCGGCACGTAACCTTCACTGCGCCAAGAGAGACTTAGATCGGGCGCGCTGACGACGAGTTGCTCGAGCCCGAGCTGTTGCGCGCCAGCGTCTTGCTCGTCACCTCCGATCATGAGGTCAGCACCTGAACGGAAAGCTGCAGCCCAGCTGTCTCCGAATTTCGCAAGCGCGACCTGTGCTTCGACGGCCGACCCTGCAGCCAGCGTTTCTTCATCACTCAGCGGATCGAGCGACGTGCTGAACTTGCGGTAGCGCAGGTCGGGACCCGTGAGACCATCAGAATGGTCGACCCAAGCCACAATCAACTCGTCGTTCACGAACAGGATGTCCGGATCCGACTGCGCGAAGCTTTGCGTTTGGTTCGCGAGCATCGGAGAGTCGACCACGACTTGCTCGGCATCCGCGTCCCACCTGAGCAGGTGTAGCGCGATTCCGCTTTCGTCGGCGTCAGCACCCAGGACTGCGCTCGCCGCAACGTAACGGTGTTCGCCCACGGCTGCGAGGGCGGGGGCGGTGATTTGAGTCGCCACGAACTCATCACCAAACGTTGCTTCACCCAGGCGCGCGCCGCTGACGTCGAACAAGCTGACGCCGAGCACGGGAGGAAGCGTTTGTGCACCACCGGTAGAGTCACCCAGCTGCGAATCTGGATCGACCGTTTGCTCATCGAGCAGGTGCTCTACGCCGCTACTGTCTGTGAAGGTCTGCAGCGCTTGGCCCTGCACGAATGAAACCGCAGCACCAAACGCGTTGGCGGCAACGGGATGACGACTACTACCGAAAGCGCGCCAGGCTGCGCCGCTCTCCACGCTGGCTGGCATCGACTGCACGACACACTCGTTGCTGCAGGCTTCCGTCGCTCCCCCGGTGTCACACTCTTCCGGCTCTTCCCACAAGCCGTCACCACACTCGCTCAGAGCGCTGCGCAGTTGGGCGGTGGGCGGCGGATCTCCCGCGGGTGACGGCAGCGCTGCATCTGTGGAACAGGCAGATGGCAGTGCCAACACGAGAGCCAGCCCAGGACCACCCAACGCTCGCCGACGCATAGCCGAGTAGGAAACACGCGCCACGAGCGAGCCAGCGGCTCTCGTAGCGCGTGTAGCGCTCCTGACGCTCTTTGCAATGGCTCCCATGGGTGAATGCAGCGACCCCCACCCGCTTGCCGACACGCCATGTGTTTCGTGCGAGTGCAGGCAGACAGCTATCACTGCTCGAGCACCCCAGTCAATCACTGAGAGCAGTGAAACTTTTCTAGCAACCGACCCAGCGTCAGGTCCTAGGCATGTTCTAAACCGATCCAGTGTGCAGAAATACTGGTGCCATCAAGTGAACGAGCGATTTCGCCACCTGGGCTATTGACTCAGCAGACGCAATCCAAGTAATGCTCGCCTCATGCGGGGGTTCCCATCGAGGACGCGGCGTCGTCAGCCGCACATGCACAGCATGATTAAGCGTCACCCCAGCACTTCACTATCGTTGTTGATGGCCACGCTGACCTTCGTAGCGTCGTTGAGCTATGGGGGTTCTGCTCATGCCTACCGCACCGCGGGCGAGCTCGACGATTTCGAAGACACGAAAGTCGTTCGCTGGCGCAACGAATCAGTGCGGTTCGTGCTTCATGACGACCGCGCACCTTCTTCTGTCGCAAGTGGCACGGCTGACGTGATGCTGGAAGCCATGCGCCAGTGGAACGAACCGCTGTGCAGCAGCTTGGAGTTGTTGCCCAACGGCGTGACGAGCAATCAAGCAAGACCTGAAGACGGCGTGAACACCATCACCTGGGTCACGGATTGGGAAGCGCGCGGCTTCCGCGACGACTCTCCCGCAACGACCGACGTACAATACGAACGCGTCGACGACGGTGATTGGTACATCCGCGAGGCGGACATCTACCTCAACGCTCGCGAAACCTGGCGTTTACGTCCCAGCCAGGGCGCTGACGACGACGAAAAAGACTTGCTGAGCGTGCTCGTTCACGAGCTGGGGCACGCCGCCGGGCTGCTTCATCCTTGCGAACCAGGCGGTCGCGACGGCGCCCCCAACTGCAGCAGCAACGACTCCTACGACGACCTGACGATGTATCCCCTGTACTCGTCCGATCAGGCCACCATCGAAACCGACGACAGACGCGGCCTCTGCTTTCTCTACGACCAAGACACTTGCGAAGACCTCGGCTGCGACACGGGCTACGAATGTACCGACCGCGGTTGCGAAGCCCTGTGCGGTTCCGAAGTGTGTGAGCTCGGCGAGCAGTGCATCGACGACGAATGCATAAAACCCTGCGTCACCGACGAGTGCCTGAACCCCAAGTGCGACCGAGACAAGGATTGCTCGGACGGCCTGCGTTGCGTCAGCGATCGCTGCGTGCCCGGGCTAGGTGCGCTCGGCGATCCCTGCGCCACCCCCAGAGACTGCAATAGCCAAGCGTGCTCGAAACAGGGCGTGTGCGCCCCCAAGTGTGAAGAAGACGCCGACTGCACCGACGGCGAAGACTGTCGCAGCGGCGTCGACGGCTCACGCGTCTGCGACACGGGCCTGGGCGGCATGGGCGACGAATGCGAAGAAAGCAACGAATGCCTCGGCAATCAATGCGTCGCCGACGTCGCCGAAACCCCCGTCTGCACCCGCGTCTGCGGAGAGGGGCATCCGGATTGCCCCGAAGACTGGGCCTGCGAACTAGTAGAAGGCCGCGCCGTTTGCCTCCCCCCGCCACTCACCGACGAAGGCTGCAACGTCTCCGCCCCGCCCCCAGCCACCAGCGGCTCCGGTACCCGTGCCCACTTACACCCGTGGCTCGTCGGCTTCGCCATCCCAGCCCTCATCGCCTGGCGCCGCCGTCGCGTCACCCACGCACCACAACAACTCAGGAGCGCTCGGCCATGAGACAGCGATTTCTCCCAAACACCGCGACCTGGTCCACCGCACTAGCCCTCGCGTGCGCCCTACCTGGCTGCTCCTCCGACTCCAAGAGCGACACAGCCCGCGCTACGGAGACCGACGACAACTCGTCATCAGACGACGACTCGCCCAGTGATACTCCCGAAGCGGGCACGAGTGCGGGTGACGACGATGGCGCGCGGGAGAGCGACGAGTCTGACGACTCGAGCAACGCTGCAAACGAAGACGACGCTGCCGACGACTCCGACGACGCAACGCCGAACGGCTCGAACTCATCTGACGATGAGGACCCCGCCCAGTCTGACGACCCCGCAGGTGATGGCTCGTCAGCTGACGATTCGCACGACTCTTCAGGCGCCGATGATGGGAACGCAACCTCCGACGATGACGGCAGCGAAACCGTGTGCACCCAGGGCGATACACGCGAGTGTGTAGGGGTTGGGGCGTGCAGTGGGGGGCAGATTTGTGGAGCAGATGGATTCTGGGAGGCGTGCGAGTGTGGCACGGTAACCGGAGAAGACACAGTGACTTCGGGACCCTCGAACGATGGCGCTTCCTCCGGGGATAGGAATCCCGACGAGGAAGATACCGACGACGACAACGCAAGCAGCGATAGCACGACCGACGAAGAAACCCTGAGCGTGCCGTCCGATGCACCCACCGGCCCAATCGATCTGGGCTCTGGTTTTGCGTTGTCGGAGCCCCTCGTGGTGCCGCCATGGGACCAGGCTTTCAGTGAGTCCGTGCGAATCACTCTGGAAGATCTGGATTTGATATTCACGGCTGGGTTCGGTTTCGGGCTACAGCACGGAAACCACGCCAGGGACGTCGCAAGGCCTTACGATGCACCCGGACGCTACTGTCCATCCGGCGAAGGTGTGGCGATAGAACTCTACCTGGGCGATGCTCCTGGAATTAGCTTCTCGTTCCTCGACGCTGGCGGTGATGGAGTATGGCCGTCAAGCGAACGTGGTGTGGTTGGGGTTCAATTCGAAATAAGCGGTGCGCCCGAGACAGGCGTGATTTTCGCGTTCTCAGATCCCAACAGAGAATGGCAAGGCCGACAGCCGTTCTGGAACGGAACTCACACCGTAATCTTCGGGAACCGAAACTCAGACGGGAGCGTATCGGTGCCCGTCTCACTGGATGAGAGCGTCGCTGCAGTCTATCCGATTGATGGCAATCCCAGTGCGATTCACTTCTTGGTTCACGACTCAAGCGTGATGGACGAACTCTCACCCTATGACTATTGCGTGAGCAACATTAGGTTTATAGTTGAATATCAGTAACTGAGAATCTCTGACTCGACCAAGTTGGATTCGTGTCACTCTGAGCCAACGAGAACAAAGGGACTACGATGCCTTCAGAAACCATCACAGGACGAACCTGGAATTCGCTAGCAACACTGATGCTAGTGCTT
>CBFGUG010000036.1:0-72415 GCA_965651905.1 uncultured bacterium
GCTCGCGTCGTTGGTGCTCGCGTCGTTGGTGCTCGCGTCGTTGGTGCTCGCGTCGATCTTGCAGCCGAGCAAGCGCGCGGCGTGTTGCAGAGGATTTCCGATCGTGGCCGTGGCGCAGATGAACTGCGGATCACTGCCATGAAACCGTGCGACGCGCTGCAGACGCGCGAGCACGTGAGCCATGTGCGAGCCGAACACCCCGCGGTAAGTGTGCAGCTCGTCGAGCACGACATACGCGAGATTTTGGAAGATCGCGGCCCACCTGCTGTGATTCGGCAAGATCCCGGCGTGCAGCATGTCGGGGTTCGTCAGCACGATACGCGCGCGTTCACGCACCGCCCGCCGTGCATCGCCGGGCGTGTCACCGTCATAAACCAACGCGCCCAGACCTAGCGCTGCATCGTCGATCAACTGTTTGAGGTTGTGCTCCTGGTCTCGACTGAGCGCTTTGGTCGGGTAGAGGTACAGCGCGCTCTTGCTGGGGTCTCGCGCGATCGCGTCGAGCACGGGCAGATGAAAGCACAACGACTTGCCACTCGACGTTGGTGTGGCGATGACGACGTGCTGGCCGCTGAGCGCCGCGTCGATGGCCTGCGCTTGGTGCGAATACAAGCGCTCGATGCCCCGTCTTCCCAGCGCCGCGACCAACTTCGGGTGAAGGCGCGGGTCGACGTTCGAGAACTGGCCGTCACTTGCAGGGATCAAGCGCTCCAAGGCGAGGCACGGCCGCACTTTGCCTTGGCCGAGCCAGTCATCGACGACTGCGTCGACTCCGCGCTTCGGACGCTGCCACGGCGACTCTGCAGGGATCACGCGCAAACACTAAACATTTGTCAGGTGTTCCGCAAGCCCCTCGGCAACCCGCGTTTCGAGTGCCTCGAACCTCACGATCGCGCCCCGACGCGACGCAACAGACTTGCTGCGGGTACCGACAAGCTGGTCTCTGCCGCACAACTATCGTAAGCCCCCTGCGCCATGACCGAGCCTCACGAGCCAGCCGCCGAACCCGAGACGAACACGGCGGAGCCGAGCGAGTCGAACGCCCCTGATGAGGTAAAACGAGACGCTGCCCCTGCCGGCGGTGTCACCCCCCCGAGCTACCGCTTCATGGCGCTCGTCGCGACAGCCGTGTTGGTGGCGGATGCACTGAGCAAGTGGTGGGCCGAGGTCACGCTCGCCAAGCTGACGTTACAAGAGCCTTCCATCGTGCTCATCGACGACGTGCTCACGTTCACTCTCGCCTACAATCGAGGCGGAGCCTTCGGCATGTTCGCACAAGAAGACGACGTGTGGCGGCAACCGTTCTTCCTGATCGTGAGCGTCGCGGCAGTGGCCTTCATCGTTTCGATGTATCGCAAGGTGCTTCCCGGACAGCGTGCGCTGCGCTGGGGCTTACCGCTGGTGCTCGGCGGCGCCATGGGTAACCTGGCGGATCGGGTTGCCAAGGGCAAAGTCGTCGACTTCATCGACTACCGAGCGGATTGGGTCGAAGGGATGAATACGCTGATTGCCAAGGTCAAAGACGGTTGGCACATCACCAGCCATTGGCCGACCTTCAACATTGCCGACATCGCGATCTGCACGGGAATCGTGCTGATGGCGCTCGACATGTTTCTGACTCGCGACGACAGCGCCGCTCGAGGTGGCGCGAAGGGCGATGGTAAGTCGTCAACCAAAGCCGATTCCGCGGCGCCAACCCCCAACTGAGCTGATACGGGCCATCCAACGTGCACGGACAACTGTTCTCACTCTTCGGCACGAGCTTCCCTAGCTACTTCGTGCTGATCATGGTGGGGTTCGTGTTCGCCACCACGATGGGCGCGCTGTGGGCTAAACGCGTCGGACAAAACCCCGATGTGATCGTCGACTTGGGTTTGATCGCGCTGATCTCTGGGTTTGCGGGCGCCCGCGTGCTGCACATCTTCGCCGACGGGCAGCTGATGGACTACGTGCATCTGTGCACGGACCCGTCGCTCGTGGACTGGCACATCACCAAGGCCGAGTGTGCTTCCGACGCGTTTGCTGGACGCTGGGACGAAGCGGCAGGAGTCTGTCATCCCATCGAAGTCGACTGCTGGGCGTGGGCTAGGTTTTGGTCGGGCGGCTTCACTTTTTACGGCGGACTGATTGGCGCCACGGCCGCGTCTTGGTGGTTGTTCAAGCGCGATCGCTTTCCGTTTTTCAAGGCCATCGACATGGGCGGGATGATGGTCCCGATTGGGCTCGGGTTTGGTCGGCTGGGGTGTCTGCTGGCCGGCTGTTGTTTCGGTCAGGTGAGCCACGACCACCCGTTCGCGCTGAGCTTTCCGGGGTCGAGTCCTGCCAGTGATTGGCAAGCGCGTGAGGGCCTGTTGGACAATCATCTGCTGCCGTCGTTGCCCGTCCACCCCACCCAAATTTACGAGGCGGCCGGGGCGTTCGCACTGGCGAGCTTCGCCATCCTCTATTTGCACGGACGCAAGCGTTACGACGGCCAAGTGTTCGCGTTCTTTTGTGGGGGTTACGGTCTGTTTCGCTTCCTCGTCGAGTTTTTGCGCAGCGACGACCGCGGCGGAGTCTTTGCCGTCAGCACGTCGCAGTGGATCGGGCTTTCTGGCGTCGCGTTGGCGATTTTCCTGCACCGCAAGCTCAGCGCGAGAAGCGAACGACTGCGTCAGCTTTCCGCCGCTCGACTGGAACCCAGCGCGTAACCACGCGCGGTCGACGCTGAGTTGGGGCAGTCTCCTGCGGAATTGGGCCAATCACCGCGGAGGCGCTAGAATGGCTGGATGCGACTGACGCTTGTCCTACTCGGCGTGCTCGGGCTGGCCGCGTGTGCGGATTCCAACGAGAAACAGGGGTTCGCCCCACTGGACGACAACTGCGGAAGCGAGCCTTGCGAAACCCGCGGACCGGCGAGCCCAGGTGGTGGAATGGGAGGCCCGACGGGGTTCAATCCCACCGATCCGCCGGGTTCGGGTGATGGGGACGCGGGCAGCACATCGGGAGAAGGCGGCGCAGTCGAGACCACCAGTCTCACTGGGCGCGTCAGCATAGCGGTCAGCGCCGACTTGCAGACGTTGGTCGTGCTCGACGACACTCGCGTCGAGGTCACGGCTGAAAGCCCCGACGGTTTCGAGTCGACCGCAACGGTTTCGGGCACCGACGAATTCGAGCTCGAGGTTCACGCGCTTCCCGTACGCGTCAGTCTGGAAAAGCTCACGGGCCCCGCTGATGTGCTCACGACGATTCAATGGGTGAACGACAACGAAGGCACGGTCAACGTGCTGATGGTCGAACGCACCGTGTTGCAAGACATCATGGACAACCTGGCGATGGGCGCAACGACCCTGGTCGAGGGGCGCGCGCATGCCTTCCTCAGTTTCGTCAACCCCGCGGGTCAGCCCCTCGACGGCGTCAACGTCGAACTGGCTGACACGACCGTGGCGTACGACATCGGTACCTTCTACACGGACGTGGACGGCGCGGATGGCGAAACCGCGGAACTTGGTCGCGCGCTCATTCTGAACGCGGAGGCGGACGCTTTCCCTGGCGAGTTCGAAGCGATCAACGTGCTTCGGGCCGGGCAGCGCTCTCGGGTCGATGTGCTGTTGGCGGGGGACGCGGTGACGCTGCAGACGATCCGCCTGTGACGATTCACGGCAAGCGGGTGGCACGGCGCAGGTCGCGTCGGAACCGTCGCACTGGTCTCGGGCCGCGTGCCGCCAGACGAAGCCCGAGCGAGACGACGGTAGCCCGAGCGCTCGGCTTCTGCTAGCACCCGGCCTGTGACGACTATCCTCGACGGCAAGGCAGTAGCACAGCGGGTTCGACAGGAAGTGGCGGAGCGCACGCAAGCGTTCGTCGCCGAACGTGGGCGCGCTCCTGGTTTACACGTGGTGCTCGCGGGAGACGATCCGGCTTCCGCCGTCTACGTTCGCAACAAGGAACGCGCAGCCGAGCAGGTCGGCTTCGTCGGTAAGGTGCATCGTTTGCCGGCCAGCGTGACGCAAGGTGAGCTAGAGTCGTTGGTTGCCCAGCTGAACGCCGATCCCTCGGTCGACGGCATTTTGGTACAGCTCCCGTTGCCAGACGGCATCGACGAGGCGCCGATCCTGAAGTTGATCGACCCCTCGAAAGACGTCGATGGGTTTCATGCTCAGAACGTCGGCGCATTGTGGAGCGGGCAACCCCTGTTGGTGCCGTGCACTCCCCGCGGCTGCATTCGTCTGCTGGACGAGGCGAACGTCGATTTGGCGGGCGCGCGTGCGCTGGTGATCGGCCGCAGCAACATCGTCGGTAAGCCCGTGGCGGCGCTCTTACTTGCGCGTAACGCCACGGTGAGCATCGCCCATTCGCGCTCCAAGGACCTGCCCGCGCGCTGCCGCGAAGCGGACGTCGTGGTTGCAGCGGTCGGCCGCGCCAAGATGATCAACGCCGATTGGCTCAAACCCGGCGCTGCCGTGATCGACGTCGGTATGAACCGCGACGAAAACGGGAAACTCTGTGGTGACGTCGACTTCGAGAGTGCCAAGAGCGTTGCGGGAGTGATCACGCCCGTTCCAGGTGGCGTGGGGCCGATGACCATCGCCATGCTACTCGAAAACACCTTGATCGCAGCGCAAGCGCGCTCCGCCTGAGCGGCCCGCTCTCCCACACAGCGCCTCGCACGTCACCCGCAAACGAACATGGCCATCGTCCGAGCCTACGGGCAATTCACTCCCGAAATTGCGCCGAGCGTGTTCATCGCGGACACGGCCGCCGTGGTCGGTGACGTGCGATTGGCGGAAGGCGTCAGCGTTTGGTACGGAGCCGCACTGCGAGGGGATGTCGGCAAGATCGAAGTTGGCGCACGAACCAACATTCAAGACAACGCTACCATTCACATGACCCATGAGTTGTCGGACGCGATTATCGGCGCGGACGTAATCGTCGGACACAACGCCGTGATTCACGGAGCCATCATCGAAGATCACGCTCTCATTGGCATGGGGGCGATCGTGATGGACAACGCGAGGGTGGGAGCTGGTGCATGGATCGCCGCTGGATCCGTGGTACCGCCGCGCGCGGTGATCCCCGCAGGCATGCTGGCGCGGGGCGCGCCCGCACAGCCCGTGCGCCCCGTGAAGCCGGAAGAGCAAGTTTGGGCTGTGGAGGCACTTCAGCGTTACCTGGCACTGGCCGCTCAACACGCTTTGGATCAAAAAAGCGCCAGCGGACGCTGACCCGCGACTGACGTCGAGCGTCCACGCGCCCAGGTGCGACGCGCGCTCAGCCACCGCCGACGAAGTGTACGATCTCGACGACATCGCCGTCCGCGAGCGCGTGACGTTCGTGCTCGGCGCGCGGGACGATTTCGCGATTGCATTCGACGGCAACTGGGCCGTCGACGAGGCCCAACTTCTCGATCAAGCCGCGTACCGTGAGCGGGGATTGGCAGCTGTAGGGATCGCCGTTGACAGTCAGCTTCATGAAGCTAGCCTCTGCCCACGTGAATCCGCTGTCAAGCGCCCAAGACGAACGTGTCGTCCCCTCGAAGTGCGAGCCAACCCCGTGGTTGGTAGGCTCGTTTCTGCTGCTGGTGTCGGCGTGCGGTTGCTCCGAGCCTGAACCGCCGCAGGGCCCCGCGGTGGTGTTCGAGAGCATCGACTCGGGCATCGAACGCGCGCCGAACCAGAGCGCCGACGAGCCCACTCGCGAGACTTCCGACGACCCCGCGGACGGCAAGTCTTCCGAGGCGAAGCCGGGCGACGGCGCGCCGAAGTCCGACGCAGGCGAGGAGACGACCGAGGCACCATCCACTCGGGGGCTCGCCCCCGCGCGCGCGTCCAAGGAGGAGTTCGACGTCGACACGCCGCGGCTAGCCGCCACCATCATCGCCGCACCGATCTACAACAAGCCGCATTCGGTTTCGCGCAAGCTCGGCTACATCCGTCTGGGCGGTATCGTGCGGCGCGACCAGAACCCCGTCGCGGGCAGCGGCTGCAAGGGTAAGTGGTACCGCGTTTATCCCGAAGGTTTCGTTTGTACTGAAGACGCCACCATCGACATGCAAGATCCACTGGTACGCGCCACGCGGGTCCGCCCGAAGCTCGACCAGCCGTTGCCATACGCCTACGGTTTCGTGCGCGCCACGGCGCCGCAGTATCTGCGCCTGCCCAGCAAGGCCGAACAGATCGACAGCGAGTTCAAGCTCGAGGAGCACCTCGCTTGGTACCGCGAGCATCGCGCGGAAGTGCAGCGAGTGACGTTGGGCGCCAACGACGTACCGCTGGACGAGGCGGGCTTGGCGCGACTGGGGCACTTGCAGCCTGCAGACTTCGTCCTGAGTACCCAGAAGAGCACGACGGAACTTCTGGGCGGTAGCTCCACTCGCGGGGAGATCCCGTTCTGGTTGGAGGGGGGGCAGCGTCAGATCCCGAACGTCTCGGGTTTCGAAGTACCCGACTACGCGGTGTTCGCGGATCGCGTGCGACGCAAGACGGGGCTGTCGTTCGTGGACGCCTTCATGAGTACGAGCGAGGACATCACTCGTCGCTTCGGGCTGACCGTGGACATGCGCCTGATCCCCGCGACCAAAGTGAAACCCGACACAGGCAGCCCATTTCACGGCGTCGAAATCGCAGGCCACGTGCAAGTGCCGTTTGCGTTCGTCGCCAAACGCGGCAGCGTGACATACAAGCTGCTGAAAGGCCGTGACGAGGTCGTGGAGGATGCGCCGCTGCCACGTCGAGCGATCGTGCCGCTCACGGGCAAGGCGCGCTTCAAGGCTGGCACGCGCTACTATCAGATCGCCCGTAACCCGCAGCGCTGGCTGCGCGCTTCGGACGTCGGTGTGATCGCGCCGCCAGCGACTTGGCCCGCTGAGCTGCAACCCGACGAAAAGTGGATCGACATCTCGTTGGTTCAACAAACGCTGGTGCTCTACGAGGGCAAGAAGCCAATTTACGCCACCCTGGTCTCGACGGGGCGCGACCGCTTGGGGGATCCCGAGACCACGATGGGTACGCCGCAGGGCACCTTCCGCATCAAGAGCAAGCACATCGCCGCCGCGATGGACTCCGAGGAGAACTCGAACGTCAGCGGTGGTAGCAAGGGCGCCAAGAAGCTGCGGTTGTCCGCCGAAGCACAAGCCACGGTGACGCGTTTGCTCGAGGCAGAGAAGGCTGGTAAGCAACTCGAGGGCCCCGATCGCAGGCGATTGCTCAACATCAAAAAAGGGCGACACCCCGAATATGGTGTGACCATGCGGCGCGGGGCAGGGGACTTCGAGCTGCGTGACGTCCCGTGGATCCAGTACTTCAGCTCGGGCTACGCATTACACGGCGCGTACTGGCACGACGTATTCGGCACGCCGCGCAGTCATGGTTGTATCAACCTGGCGCCGATCGACGCACGTTTCGTCTTCAATTGGACCGAGCCCGCGGTGCCCGATGGATGGCACGGGCTGAACGTTAGCGACGAGTTCGGACGTGGCACTCTCGTGAGCATTCGCGAGTGACCGCTTCGCCGTGACTTGCGCACCGCTCGTCGCGGCAGCCCGTCCGCACGAGTTGGCTCAACCGAACCAGCGCCGCCACCAGGCACCGCTCGTGCTGCCCTCGGCCGACGATTGCATGCGCTCACGCGGCGGCGCTATCGAGCGTCGTGGAGCGACGGACGGCTTACGACGCGACGAAGGGGGTTTCATCGACGGTGGCCTAGGTGGTCTCGAGTGTCCCCCGAGCAGATCGCCCAATTCGTCACCGAGCCCCCAAGCGGACGGATCTTCGTAGGACTTGGCGCTGTCCACCTGCAGGGGGGCGTGTGCGGAGATCCGCTCGGAAAGGTCGGACTGGCTGCTGTCGTCATCGAAGGCTTCATCACCCGAAAATCCATGAAGCGCGTCGATGATCAGTTCACCGATCACGGCTTCGGCATCTTTGATCTTGGTCTTCGAGCGCGCCTTCTGCTTTTCGGATGCGGTCGCGGCGACGGCCGCTGCGATGTCTTGGTAGGTGACCGGGTGGCTGCGATGAAAGAGCACGCGGCTGAGATCTGCTGCGAGCTCGTTGGCCGTCTGATACCGCTGCTCGCGATCACGGGCCAGCGCTCGCAACAGCACACGCATCATGTCATCGTCGACATCGCCGCGTAACTTTCGCAGATCGGGAACTTGGGCAGCCTGCACCTGCTTGAACGTCTCCAAGTCCGTCTTGCCCTGGAACAACCGACGGCCTGCGAGCATCTCGTAGAGCAAGATCCCAGCAGCAAAAATGTCCACGCGGTGATCGACGCCCTGACGCAACGTGACCTCGGGCGCCAGGTACCCGAACTTGCCCTTGACGATGTCTTCGTCCTCCGCCTCCAGGTGCGAACTGGCCTTGGCGAGCCCGAAGTCCACGAGCTTGACCTCGCCGAAGCGTGTCATCAACACATTGTGGGGTGAAATGTCGCGATGGACGATCTGCAATGGGTTACCATCGTGGTCGCACGCTTGGTGGGCGTAGGCCAAGCCCTCGCAAATCTGCATCGCGATCAAACACGCGACTTCGACGCTCATCACCTTGTCGTGGCGCGCCAGGTGATCGAGTACCCCCTTGAGATCCGCACCATCGACGTACTCCATGACGATGAAGTGCGTGCCCGCGCCCTGCCCGATGTCGAACACCTGCACGCACTTGGAGTGGCTGAGGTATGCGCCGAGGCGGGCCTCGTCGAGGAACATGTTGATGAACTCTTGGTTCTCCGACAGCTTCGGCAGCACGCGCTTGATGGCAACCTTCTTGCGGAAGCCCTCGATGCCCGCACTCTCGCCTAGATAAACTTCGGCCATGCCGCCCGCGGCGATGAGGTGTTGGATCTGGTAGCGCTGGGCTTCTCGCATGCGTGGTTGGCTCCTGTCGCCGAACAGTCGCGTCCATCGCAGATGGCACGCGACCCCGCGGCGTCTGCGGAGCGGCGACTTCGTGCCGCGTCGATACTGTCGGGAACTCTGCAAGTGTGGGCAATCGTTGCCGCAGCATCAAGTGTCGTGCGTGCATCATCGGCAGTTTGATGAGCAGCGCGTTCGCTTTCGCCTTTTGCGAGGTGGGCGGAGGTATGCAAACGCCCCAGGAAATTTGCTTCAGGGGTCCTGCAACCCTTCGGGGTAGGGGCTGATGGCGAACGCCGCGTTGATCATGCCTACGTGTGAATACGTCTGCGGAAAGTTTCCCAGTTGCTCGCCAGTGGTCGGGTCCAGATCCTCGCTGAACAAGCCGACGTGGTTGGCGTGGGCCGCCAAAGCCTCACAAGCGGCCTCCGCTTCCTCGCGGAAACCCAAGCGTGCGAGCGCCTCCGCGTACCAGAAGCCGCAAACAGTGAACGTGCTCTGACTATGCCCGAAATCGTCCAGGTGGCGATAGCGCTGCATGAGCCCGTTCGATTGACCCAATTCTTTGGCAAGTCCGCGCACGTGCTGTTCGGCCCGCGGCGATTTCGGATCGAGATAGCCGAGGTTCACCATCATCAGCAGCGCGGCATCGGGGTTACTCGAGGTGGTCGAGTCGCCGTAAAATTGCCCATTGAAACACCCCTCGATCAAGTCTCGCGCCTGAAGTGCCAGGCGTTTGCCGTACGCGGACAACGACTCGTCACCCACGTGAGCGCCGATTCGCTGGGCGACCATGCCTCCCGTCCAGTGCAGCAGTAAGGAAAAGGTGTGGACGCTCTCCTTGCCTCGATACTCCCAGATGCCAGCATCGGGCTCGTGCATCGTAGCTTCGATGCGCTGGAGCAAGCGTTTGACCAAGCGAATGGTGTTCTCGTCCCCGCCGTAGTCCTGAAATCGGATGTCGAGCAGCAGCGGCGCAATGGCGCCGATCATCTCGCCGTAAACGTCGTTCTGGATCTGATACCAGGCCGCGTTACCCGCTCGCACGGGTTGGTTCCCCATGTAGCCGCTCAAGTGCGACAGCTCTTCTTCGACCAGCTCGTGCTCACCGCCGATGCTGAACACTGGCTGCAAGCGCTCGGGGTGTGATTCGGCGATGTTTTTGAGGAAGCCGACGAACCCCTCGATCTCCTCGAAATGCCCCAGGCGACGCATCGCACGCAACGTGAAGTACGAATCTCGCAACCAGCAAAAGCGATAGTCCCAGTTGCGACCAGAGCCGTGTTCTTCGGGCAGGCTGGTGGTGCTGGCGGCCGTGATCGCGCCCGTGTCTTCGAACTGATGTAGCTTGAGAGCGAGTGCCGAGCGGATGACTTCCTTTTGGAAACAGCCTGGCATGGCGGTGTGCTTGACCCAACGCTCCCAGTAGCGCTGGGTGCGGATTAGGAAAGTGTCCACGGTCTCTTCGAGAGGTGCTTCCAGTGGACTGTCCCAGGTTAAAGCAAAATACGCGTCGCGCTCCAGCAAGAACGGCCGCGACTCCACCACGTAGGTCAGGGGAACGTTGGTGGTCAGCCGCAGCTGCGTCCCCGGGATGTTCCACTTGATGTGATTGCTCGCCACATGAGAGTCCGGCGCCACGCGTCCGTAGTCCGACGTCGGACGCACTCGCACGCGCACGCGAGGATCCCCATCGATGCGACGAATGCGCCGCATCAGCTGCGTCGGTTTGAACGATCGGTCGTACTGGCGAAAGCGCGGCGCGAAATCGATCACCTCGAAGCTGCCCGACGCAGAGTGAAAGAAGGTCCGCAAGATGTTCGTGTTCGGCAGGTACGTCTGCTCCGTCTCGTAGTCGTCGCCCTCGGGGATGACTGCAAAATCGCCACCCTTGTTGGGATCGAGTAACGCCCCGAAGACGAAGCTGGAGTCGAAACGCGGCCAACACAGCCACACCACGTTGGCCTGGTCGCTCACCAACGCCTGATATGCACAGTTTCCGATTAGACCGAACTTCACCTGCCCGTTGTCATCCATCGGACAGGCCTGCCGCAAGGTTCAAGGCCGCCGTGAGCCGATGTGACGCAGTCGGCCCAGCAGACGACCAGTGCTTACAAGTAGGTGTTCGCTTGTGCAATAAGTCTTTCCAGAATGTCTCGAGGAAAGCTGATCGTCGCGTCCACCCGCTTGCCCGTCACCATGTCTCGCAAAGCCGACGGCTGGGAAGCAAAAGCCAGCGCAGGCGGATTGGTCACGGCGCTACGACCCGTCGCGGAAGAACGCCCGTTCGAATGGTTCGGTTGGCCTGGCTCACACGTGCCCGAAGCTGATCGCGCAACAGTCACTAAAAAACTCGCCCAACACGGCGCTCGCCCGATCTTCATCGGCAAGGGCGACATCGATGGCTTCTACGCGGGGTTCAGCAATCGCGTGTTGTGGCCATTGTTTCATGGGCTGACAGACTTGAGCCACTTCAGTCAGCCCGCATGGCAAGCCTACGAGAAGGTCAACGGCATGTTCGCAGACGCGATCTGTGAACGCGCCAAACCAGGCGACACGATTTGGATCCACGACTACCAGCTCGCACTCGTTCCAGAACTACTGAGACAGCGCGGCGTGACGGCGTCAATCGGCTACTTCCTTCACATCCCGTTTCCGTCGTCGGAAATTTACCGAACCTTGCCCGTTCGTGAAGCGGTACTGCGCGGCATTCTCGGCTCGGACTTCGTCGGATTCCACGCGTACGAATACGTCAGCCACTTCCGCAAAGCCTGTTTGCGCGTTCTCGGCGTCGAGAGTGATCCCGAATTGATCAAACACGGCGCGCGCCGGGTTCATCTCGGTGTGTTGCCGATCGGAATCGATCCCGTCGAGATCTCGGAGATGGCGGAGCAAAAGGAAGCCACCGACGAGTTCGACCGGCTGCGCTCCGCATATCGAGGTAAGAAGATCATCATCGGGGTCGATCGTCTCGACTACACCAAAGGCATCCCCGAGAAGCTGCTCGCCTTCGAGGAGTTCTTGCGGGCGCACCCCAAGTGGCGGCGCAAGTGTGTCTTGATCCAGGTTGCGGCGCCCTCGCGCGAGTCCGTGGATGAGTACCAGGACCTGAAACGTCGCGTCGACGAGTTGGTCGGGCGCATCAACGGCAAGTACGGGCTGCCAGATCACACGCCCATCGTTTACATCAACCAGAACCTTTCGCGGACGCGTCTGGTCGGTATGTACCGAGCTGCAGACGTCGCGCTGGTCACGCCCGTGCGTGATGGCATGAACCTGGTCGCGCTCGAGTACATTGCCGCGCGCGGGACGCAAGGCGGCTCGCTGTTGCTCAGTGAGTTTGCAGGAGCTGCGTATCTGCTGCCTGGAGCGCACTTGGTCAGCCCCTACAACATCGCCGACGTGGCGCGCGTGCTCGCCGAAGAGCTGGAACGTCGCACGCCGGACTCGACCCACATGCTCGAGTTCGTGAACGAGAACACCTCCATGGCTTGGGCCGAACGCTTTCTGTCGCGGCTCGAAGCTTCGGGTCAGGAAACCACACCCGCCGCCAGGCGCTTGCGGGTCGGCGAGCTGCCGCTCAAGAAGCGCTTGCTCGAAGCGCGCAACCCGCTGGTGTTGCTCGACTACGACGGCACGCTGCGCGGTTACGAACGCAAACCCCTCGACGCCGTGCCAGACGCTCGCATCAAGGACACGCTGCGCGCTTTGGCCGAACAAGCTACCGTCTACGTGATCAGCGGCCGACCAGGGGACGTCTTGGAACAGTGGCTGGGTGATTTGCCCATTGGGCTGGTGTGCGAGCACGGCTTTGCCATCCGTGAGCGCGGCGGCGAATGGCAGGAGCGCGGCGTCCAAGCAGCCCAGGGGCTGCGGCGCGTATTACCTCTGCTCGAGGAGTTTCGGCGTCGTACACCCGGGGCAATGATCGAGCGCAAGCGTTCGGCACTGGCCTGGCACTACCGTTCCGCCGAGCCCGAGTTCGGGCTGTTCCAAGCCAAGGAGCTGCTCAATGAACTCGAAGAGCTACTGCGCAAGCGTCCGTTCAGCGTGCTTCGCGGCAACCGCGTGATCGAGGTGCGCCACGTGGGGACCACCAAGGGACACGCTGCGGAAGAGTTGCTGCGTCGCCACCCCGAGACAGATCTCGTGTTTTGCGCTGGTGACGACCGCACCGACGAAGACATGATGGAAGCCATTGCGCGCTTGCGTGGTGACTATTCGGTGTTGTGCTGGGTGGGCGGCCGCAGCCGTCTCGCGCCCCACTGGACCGACTCGACCAACACCCTGCTCAGAGAGTTGGGCGATCTCGCGACGCTGTGGGCGAGCAGGCGGCGCCCGGCCCCACGCGGCAAGAAGTCGCTGAACTCTCGCAGCAAGAAGAAAGCGCGCTGACAGCCCGTAAAGGGGCAGAGTCGGGGGCGATAGCCCTGCATCGGCCCCGATGGGTTGCTAGACTTGCCGCACGACCACACATTGGACGAACCTGACGATGGGTATTTTGCGTTTTCGATTCCTCGGCTTTCCGATCGCCGTGATGCCGGGCTACTGGTTGCTCTCGATCCTGATCGGGCTGGTGATGGGCAATCAGTCTCCGCTGCTCACCGCGGTGATGATGGCAGTCGTGTTCGTCAGTATCTTGGTTCACGAGCTGGGTCACGCTTACGCCGCCAAAGCGTTCGGCCTGCCCGCACAGATCACGCTGCACATGATGGGCGGGGCGACGTCCTTTCCCAAGGGTGCGAAGCTGACACGGGGCAGGGACGTGCTGATTTCGTTGGCTGGGCCTGCCATGGGGCTCGGTCTGGGCGTCGTGGCGTTTGGGCTGCTGCAGGTTTACGCGTCGCCAGAGATCTTGCAGGGTGAAGCGGACAACGGCGTGGGACCCTCGAACTTCGTCCGCGCGCTGGCGGCACTGGCGTGGATCAATCTGCTGTGGAGCGTGCTGAACCTGGTGCCAGTCGTGCCGTTCGATGGGGGGCGGATCTTGGTTGCTGCGCTGGGTCCCGAACGCATCCGCGTGGCCGCCATCGTCTCGCTCGTGGTCGGAATGGGTGCGGCGTTTCTGTTCCTCGACATGGGTTGGGTGTTCCCCGCCGTGTTGTTCGGCTCGGCGTCGCTTTCCAGCTTTTTTCGCATGCGGCAGATCCCGAATCGCACGGGGGGTCGCGCAGACCAGAGCGGCCCGTCTTCCAGCGGTTCGCGTGGCCCGTCGTCGGGGAGCGTGGCGGTCGACGGGCTCGACGCCCAATCGCTCGAACGCATCGTCGGCTCGGCGGAACGCGCGCTGGAGAAGAACGACTACGCGCAAGCGTCGATGCTGGCGCACAGCGTGCTGGCCAACACCGACAACCCGCAGCTAGCCAAACGCGCGCTTCATACGTTCTTGTGGGCGCGGCTCGGCGCGGGCGATGCGGCGGGAGCACGCTCGCTGCTCGTGTCGGCACCTGCCGTGCAGGTCGACCCATACTTGGTCGCGGCCACCAACGAAGCTGCAGGCCATCTCGACGACGCGCAACGTGCGCTGAGCGACGCGAGGGCGAGTGGCGACGAGCGCGTCGAAGTCACGGCGCTGCTGATCAAGATCTTGCTCCAACAGCGCAAGTTCTCGACCGCCGCCAACTTGGCGAGTGAGATCGTCGACGAGAGCGATCCCGAAGACGTGCGCCGCGTCGCCAAAGAAGCCAGCACGGGCGGTGCGCACGCCGAGGCCGCACGGTTGAGTCTGCGGCTGGCTCGCTCCCACGAAAGTTTCGCAGACGCAGAACAAGCGCTGTACGGCTTCGCCGCAGTGGGCGCCGAGGGTGAAGCGCTCGAAGCCTTCAAGCTGGCCAAGAACTTCGACGCCAGCGCAGGCCGCAAGCTGCTCGACGATGAACGAGTTCGCCCCGTTCGCAGCGCCCTCGAAGCGGCGATCGGCTGAGTCACCCAGTCCGGGCTTCGTCAGCCAACGAGAAAAGCCCGATTCGTCACGACGAACCGGGCACGATGCGCCGAGCACGTGCTCGGCGTTCTCTTCAGGGGGAGCGACTCACGCAAATCGCGAGGCGCAACCTCCACCGCTTCTCACTCGGAGGGCTGCTCTGCAGCGGCGGCCTCAGCGGGAGCCGTCTTGGGCGCCTTGCGCTCCATAGCTGCCTGCAGACCACAACGCTTGCGCGTACGGAGCTTCGGCGTGTCTGCCTTGAGCGGAGTGGAGAGCCAAATGTGTCGCTGACGGACGTCCCAAATTGCGCGGTTTGCCATGTTTTCCTCGGTGAGCCGCGAGTGCTAGCCCAGACCCGCTGCGGACGCAACCACCTGCGCACAATCCCAGCGGTTTTTCGGCCCAATCTTCGTCCCACGGCTCGAGCCCGCGCCAGTCCGCGAAAACCCCGCAGCTCCGTGTCACCCAGCAAGTGGGCCCAACGCAAAGCCCGCGTCTCTCTGCCGTAGAAGCCTGGTTCAAAGGGATTCCCGCCCCCAGGCGTTCGCTCGCTTCACCCACAACCCAGCCCCGCACGGACCCCGTTCACGGCAAGAACTATGGCGCGGCCAGAACCACGTCGGGGGCACGGAGCCCGAAACTCACAGCCCAAACGCGGCGAACAAACACACACCCAGCGCGAGCACGGCCCACAGCGCGGTGCTCGTCACCGACCACGGCTCGCCCAGCGTCGAGCGCGGCGAGCTCAAGTGAGCGACCGCGTCCACGAGTTCGCCTGCCATGCGGTAGGTGCCATCGCGCAGTGAAACCCAGCCGCGCACGAGCGGCATGCCCACCCAGCGCCCGAGCAAGGGGAGCGCCCGCCTATAAACCCAATCGGTGTCGAGGTTCGTGGCGCGCAACTCGGGCGGATACTTCAACAGCTCCGCTGGGCCCCGTCGCTTGGAGCTGTGCAGCTTCCACATCATCGCAAACGCCAGCGCGGCGAACAGCAGCAGCTGCAGGCTCGTCATTACGTGACTCATGGTGTACGGCGCGTAGTCGACGGGGTAGGGCAGCAGTTCGTACAGCGGCGCGGGGTAGAGGCCGATGCCGATACACAGCATGGACATCGCCGCCATCGCGAGCAGCATGTTCCACGGCGCTTCTTTCACGCGCTTGCCCGAGTCGTGGGCGAAGAACGCGAAAAACGGGATCTTGATACCCGAGTGATCGACCACGCCCGCGGACGCAACCAGCAGCACGATGGTGAGCCACACCACGTGCGTCTCGGCCGCAGCAGTCAGCGTCATCGACTTCGTGACGAAGCCCGAAAACAGCGGGAAGCCCGAAATCGAAAGCGACCCGATGATGCAGAACAACGTGGTCAGCGGCATCGACTTGTAGAGGCCGCCCAGCTCCGTCGCCTTGACGGTGCCCACACGATGCATCACCGCGCCCATCGCCATGAACAGCAAGCCCTTGTAGATGATGTGCGCAAACGCGTGAGCGGCCGCGCCGTTGAGCGCCAGCTCCGTGCCGATGCCGACGCCGACCACCATGTAGCCGAGCTGGTTGTTCAAGCTGTAGGCGAGCACGCGCCGCAGGTCGTTCTCGATCACCGCGAACACGATCGGGAAAAGCGTCATCGCGGCGCCGATCGGGATCAAGATTTCCGTGCCGGCAAAGCCGCGCGCCAAGGCGTACACCGCGAGCTTGGTCGTGAAGGCCGACAGCACGACGGCGCCCGTCGGGGTCGCCTCGGGGTAAGAATCTTGCAGCCAGTTGTGCAGCAGCGGGAACGCACACTTGATGCCGAACGCCAAGAAGATGAGCTTGCCGCCCCAGCTCGCCGTGCCAATCAGGCCGAAGTCGAGGGAGCCCGTGTCGGCGAAGTGGATCAACACGCCCGCGAGCAAGATCACGCCCGAGCTGATCTGAATGAGCAAATAGCGAGCCGCGACGCGCATCGCGTTTGGCGTCTTGCGCGCCCAAATCAGAAACACACTGGTGATCGCCGTCAGCTCCCAAAACACGAACAGCGTGATCAAGTCGCCAGCAAACGCAGCGCCGATCGCCGCGCCCGCGTACATGGGGGCTGCGATCTGTTGCACGCGGTCCTCGACGTGCAGCGCGTACAGCGCGCCCAGGATCGCCGCGATGTGATACACGACGCCCCACACCATGCTGAGTTTGTCGACGCGCACGGGGGTCAGCGGGTAGCCGAACAGGTTGATGCCCAGCTCGAGCCCCATCGGCAAGCTGAGCAGGTGCACGAACGACAAGATGGGCACCGCGAGCACGGCTGCCTTCAAGGCGCTACCCCGAAGCAGCACGAACAACAGCGGTCCGAGCAGTAAAATCATGCCGGGCGCGAGCTCAGTCATCGTCGCCTCCGTAGTAATTTTCGGGCCGCTTGACGAAGCGGCGCAGCAGCTTGGCCGAGTTGACGATGGTCATGTACGCCACAAACCCAAAGAACGCGTGAAAGCCGAAGGCTTCCTCGAACGCGAAGTGGCCGTGCTTGTGATAGAGCAGATCGCTCAGCACGGCGGCCACGCACGCCACCGCCAAGCCGATGTGGATCGCCTTGTGCGTCTGCGGGCGGTCGAACAACGACGGCTCGTCAGCTCCTGGGGCTGCAGGTTTGGTGCTCTCGTCGGACATCAGAGCCCCCTCACGATGGGCAGCAGCAGCTGATAGATGGGTTCGGCAAAGAAGAACGTCCCGAGGCTACCGAGAGCGGTCAGGCACAGCGGCACCAGGCACAATATCGGCGCTTCGGTCCAGCCCAGGATTTTCGTCGAGCTGGCGTGGTCGTGCTCGTCGTGACTGTGTCCTGCGTGGGCGTGGGGGTCGTCTTTAGGGGGATAGAAGAACGCGCGCACGACGGGCGGCATCAGGTACGCGACCGACAACAGCGAGCTGGCCATCAGCACGAACACGAAGAGCGTCTGCCCCGACTCAGCCGCCCCGAGCGCGAGGTGCCACTTGCTCCACATCCCGCCGAAGGGCGGCAGCCCGATCAGCGAAAGCGACGCCAGGAAGAACGCCGCCATCGTCAGCGGCATCTTGCGGCCCAAGCCGTCGAGCTCGCTGACTTTGGTCTTGTGGGCCGTGACGTAGATCGCGCCCGCGCAGAAGAAGAGCGTGATCTTGGCGACCGCGTGCATCACCACGTGCAGTCCGCCGCCGAGGATGCTGCTGGGCGCTGCGATCGCCGCTCCCAGCACGATGTACGACAGGTGACTGATGGTCGAATACGCCAGACGCGCCTTGAGGTTGTCTTGCCCGATGGCGATGGCGGACGCCGTGAGCAGCGTGAACGCCGCGACGTAACTCAGCCAGCTCATCCACGGCACGTCCGTGAACAGCTCGAGCCCAAACACGTAGACCACGATCTTGAGCACGGTGAAGACGCCCGCTTTGACCACGGCCACCGCATGCAACAAGGCGCTGACGGGCGTCGGCGCGACCATGGCGTTCGGCAGCCAGCGATGAAACGGCATGAGCGCGGCTTTGCCCGTACCGAACGCAAACAACCCAAGCAGCACGGGCAAGATCGCCGGATCAGCCTTTTCAGCCAGGATGCCGCCCGCAGTGAACTCCGTGGTCCCGGCGATGTTCCAAGTCCAGAGCACGGCAAACAAGAGCCCCGTCACCGAGGTGAACACCAAGATCCCGAGGTACACGCGCCCCGCACGCACGGCGGCTGGCGTTTGATGGTGGGTGACCAGCGGGTAGGTGCAAAACGTGAGCACCTCGTAGAACAAGAACAGCGTCAGCAGGTTCGCGGAGAACGCGATGCCCAGCGCTGCAGAGATCGAGAGTGCAAAACAGGCGAAGAAGCGCGTCTGGTTCTTCTCGTGGTGCCCGCGCATGTAACCCACGGCGTACAAGCTCGTCAGGATCCACAGACCCGACGCCACGGCGGCGTACACCATGCCCAGAGGTTCCAGCGCGAACGCCAGCTCCAAGCCGGGCAGGACCTCGAACAAGGACAGGCGCGGTGGGACCACGTTCGGCGCGACGTGGGCGAACAACTGAAAAACGATGAAGGCGGTACCGACAGCGCTGCCCAAGGTCACCGCTTCGCGCACGTTGGGTCGGCTGCCCGTGGCCAAGACCCCCAGAAACCCGAAAAACGGGATCAGGACCGCGATCCCGAGGGCGTCACTGGGACTCATGGGTGATCTCCGTGGTCGGCCGCCGCTGGCGCAATCTCGCGTGTCACGACGATGCTCGGCTCCGTGCCGTTGACGAGCTGCTCTGCGGCGAGTTCACACAAGCCGAGCGGCGCCTGGGGAAAGAACCCGAAAACGACGGTCGCAGCGCTGAGCACCCAACAGGGCAGGGCAACCCCGGGCTGTTCACCCGCTTGGACTTCACTGGTTGGCTTGCGGAAGTACAGAACCTCGACGACCTTCCACACGTAAGCGACCGCAAGCAGCGAGCTCAGCAAAACGAGCAGCGCGATCCACCAGCTGCCTTCCTCGAGCGCGGCTTGAACGAGCATCCACTTGCTGATGAACCCCGCGGTGCCTGGGACGCCAATCAACGCCAGTCCGCCGAGCACGATGGCTGCGGCCGTGAGCGGCATCTTCTTACCGAGTCCGCCGAAGTCGGCGATCTTGGCCGAGCCCAGCTTGGCGACGATGGCTGCCACCGCCAGGAACAACCCTGCCTTCATGGTCGCGTGGTTGAAGACGTGGAGCAGGCCAGCGGAAAGCCCCGCTTGGGTGCCGAGGGAAACGCCGAGCGTCATGTAGCCGAGCTGCGAAACGCTGGAGTACGCGAGCAGCCGTTTGAAGTCCGTTTGAAAGATCGCCGCAGCCGCCCCGACGAACATCGCGACGACGCTCAGCGGCAGGAGCACGCTCCGCAGCTCGAGCATCTCGAACACCAGCGCGGCGCCGAGCACCGTGTAGATGAAGCGGATCAGCAGGTAGAAGCTGACCTTGGTCGCGGTGCCCGCCAGAAACGCCGACACGGACGAAGGCGCAAAGGCGTACGCGTTCGGGAGCCACTGGTGCAGGGGAAAGATGGCGACCTTGAGGCCAATCCCGAGAAACAGAAAGCCTGCGGCGACCAACAACGCGCGCTCGTTCGTCACCTCCTCCAGACGCACCGCGAGATCCGCCATGTTGAGGCTACCCGTGAGCTGGTACAGCATCCCGACGCCGAGCAAGAAGAACGTGCCGCCGATGGTTCCGATCATCAGGTACGAGATGGCCGCGCTCAGGGCGCGTCGCGACTTGCCCAGTGCGATCAGCGTGTACGTCGACAGCGACGCGATCTCGAGAAAGACGAACGCGTTGAATGCGTCAGCGGTCAGCGTCATACCGAGCAGGCCCGTCAGGCACAGCAGGTACGCCGCGTGAAAGAACGAGCGCTGCTCGGTGGGAACGCTGTGGCTCTTGTCGCCCAGACCCGTGAACACGACTACCGTCGCCACACCCGTGACCACGAGCAAGATCAGAACCGTCAGCGCATCAGCGCGAAACTCGATGCCCCACGGCGGCTTCCAGCCGCCCAAGTGATAGGCGATGGGGCCGCTCAGCAGCACCAGCTTGGTCAGGTAGACGCTGATCACGAAGCTGACGAAGGTCACGATCGTCGCGTACACGCGCACGAGCGTTGGCTGCTTGAAGATCACGCACATCGGTGCGGAGAGCAGCGGCACCAGCACTTGCAGGATCGGCAACTGATTCACGAGTCCGCCTCCAGATCCTGAGCGCGCATCTCGTCTTCCTCGATCGTGCCGTAGGCTTCCTTGACCCGCACGATCAGCGCCAGGCCGAGCGCAGTGGTCGCCACCCCGACGACGATCGCGGTCAGCATCAGCACGTGGGGCAGGGGATTGCTGTACGCGCTCGCGGGGGCACCCTCGATCAAGATTGGAGCGGTGCCGCCCTCGACCTTGCCTTGGGTCACGTAGAACATGATCGCGGCCACCTGAAACAAGTTCAGCCCGATCATCTTCTTCACCAGATTTCGCGACGAAATCAGGATGTATAGCCCCGAGATGAACAGCGCAACGAACAGCCAGTAGTGCCAGTAGTGCGCGACACTCATATTTCGTCCTCACCCGTTCCCGGACGTGTGTCGCGGCCAGTGAACGCGTAAAAAATCGCCAGCATGACCGCCGCCACGGTGATCCCGACGCCAGCCTCGACGGCGAAGATCCCCCAGTGTTGCCCGTGCTCGGGGTGATGGGGCGACAGCGCTCCGTAGTCGAGAAAGTTCATCCCGAACAGCAAGCTGTAAACGCCAGTGCCGCCATACACGAGCACCCCGAGGGCCGTTCCGATCTCGACGGTGCGCGGGCTCACGATACGTTGCAAGTCGTCGGGCCCGAAGATGAGCCCGTACAACACGAAACCCGCGGCGAAGATCACGCCCGCCTGAAAGCCACCACCCGGTCCGAAGTCGCCGTGGAATTGAACGTACAGAGCGAACAGTAGGATGAACGGGATGACCGCTTTGCCCACCGTGCGCAGGATCGAAAGTTCGCGCAAGCGCGTGTGCTGCCGGGGGGTCATGACGACTCGCCTTCCTTGGACGGGTCTAAGTCGGGCACCGTGAGCGGATCACGGGGGCTGGGCGCCGAATCCTGCACGGTGGTGGGCTTCGCCGGGCGACGTAAGCGCCCCAACGTTCGCAGCCTCAAGTCGTTCTCCAGACTGATTGCGTGCGTAAAGCCCGACGCTGCATCTCGCCGTCGATACGCCGCGGTCCAGTTCGAGCGCAGCAGTAACAGCACGCCCACCGCCGCCGTGAACACCACGGTCGTCTCACCGAACGTGTCGAAGCCGCGGTAGCTGGCGAGCACACTGGTCACGAAGTTCGGCAGGCCGATCTCTTTGGGCGACTCCAAGATGTAGCGGGGCACCACGTGGTGATGAATTGCCGCGGAGTAGTCACCATACGCGGGCATTTCGGCCGTGCCGTAGAGCAGCACACCACCCATGGCTAAGCACGCCAAGGTCGCGACTACGGGCCTACCTCGCTTCGCTGCCTCGCGCTCACCCGTCAGCGACAGCGTGCCGAGGAACAACACAGTCGACACGCCTGCGCCCACGGCTGCCTCGGTGAAGGCGACGTCGACCGCGTCGGTCAACGTGTAGATCCCCGTGCACAACAGACTGAACACACCCGTCAGAATCACGGTGGTGAACAGGTTGTGCGAACGAATGATGAAGTAAGTGACGACGAGCAGCAGCCCCGCCAGCGCGATCTCGATAGGCGCTTGCACGAGACCGTAAGGGGCCGCGACGGAAGCGCCTTCCGCAGCGCTGGTGACCTCTGAAGCGAGCAGCGTCACGATTCCTCCGATGGTGGCGCGGCGGGCACCTGGCTGCGATCTTCGCGTTTGGCGTTGACGGCGAGTCCGCTCGAGTACGCGGCTTTGGCCAGGGCGTGGGTGGCGGCCGGCCCAGTGAGGTAGATGAACAGCCACACCGTGATCAGCTTGACCGTGTACAGCGTGAGACCGGCCTGCAGCGCGCACCCAGCGATGATCAATGCCGCCCCCATCGTGTCGGAGACGCCGACCGAGTGCATACGCGTGTAAAAGTCGGGGAAGCGCAAGAGCCCCACCGCACCGAGCACGGCAAACACGGACCCCACGACGAGCAGCACCCAAGAAAGCACGTCTGCGACCAGGCTCACTTGCGCTCCTTCACGTCGTGGGTGAGCGATCCGAATTTGGCGTAACGCAAGATCGCAAACACCGCGATGAAGTTCATCAGCGCGTAGACCAGTGCCAAGTCGAGCCACTCGGGGCGACGGAACAGAAACCCCGTCACCGCAATCAGCAAAATGGTCTTGGTAGCGAACATGTTGCCGCCGAGGATGCGGTCGTAAACCGTCGGTCCCTTGGCGATCCTGACGAGCGTCAGCACCATCACCAAGACGGCGACCGCAGTCGGCAGCGCAAACTTGAGATCCATCGATCAGCGCTCCAGTCGGGCAACCTTGTCGTCGAGCAACCCGGATTGATCCTCGGACGCCGACTCGGGGGTGAGCGCGTGGATCAGAAAAACGTTGTCACGCATGTCCAAAGTGACGGTGCCCGGCGTCAGCGTGATGGTGTTGGCGTGAATGACTTGACCCAGCGTCGTCTGCTGCTTGACGCGGATCTTGATCAGCACGGGATCGAGCTTCAGCTCCGGGCTCAGGATGAGCTTGGCTGCATCGATGTTGGTGAGCACCACTTGCCAAAGCACCCACGGGATGTACCCGAGCAGACGCACGACGAGGTGATACGGGTACGCCTCTTCATCCAGCAGGTGCATGCGCTCGCTCAACCAAACGACGAGCGCGCAGGAGCCCAGCCCCAAACCAACGAGCAGTGGCTCGGTGTGTCCGGACCACAACATCCACACACCAAACAGCAGAAGGAATGTAACGACGATTCGCAGCACGACAGTGATGGGCTCAGGAGGTGATCCCGGCGCGACCGCCTATACGGCAATGTGTGGGGGCTTCACAACCCTCGTCATGCGTGCTTCCCCCGTGCACCTCGCGGCTGTCGGCCGCGTGCTCGGAAAACTCGACTCGACGCCAAAATTGCGCAGCGAGAATCGAGAGCTGCCGAAATTGGTGTCGCCTGGAGCAACGACGACCAGTTGGTCAGGTTGGGATTGGTCGGGGTGAAAGGATTTGAACCTTCAACGTCCTGCACCCAAAGCAGGCCCTCTACCAGGTTGAGGTACACCCCGGAAAACCGAGCGAACGATCGCCTTGGCTATAGCAGCCCCGGCGGCTTGGGGCACAGCGTATAGAGCCAGTTGCAGTCGGGTTCAATCGCTAAATGTGTCAGCGACCTCGCCCGGGTAACGCGGGGACGATGCCGCGTCGCCGCACTTTCAGTCGGGGATCGGAACGAGTTCGACCTGCAGCTGGATTGGCTTGCGGTCCGATACGACGATCTTGTCCCAGGGAAAGTAGCCTTCGCGCTCCACGCTGATGCGGTGCTCGCCAGCGGGCAGACGCACGCCGCGAGCCGCCACGTATCCGAGGACCCCCACGAACTGCTCGTCGATGATGACCGACGCGTCCGCTGGGGTATTCGGCGCCATTTCCACTTTCAGGCTGACCGCTCGCGCGCTGGCACACGCGATCGCCGATGCCGTGATCAGAGCGAAAAGTGCCGTGCGCCACGCCGCGACCAGACGCGCCCCGAGCGATGGCTTCGGCGAATGCTGCAGCGCCCCAAACACCACGGTCACTCCCACTCGATGGTCGCTGGCGGCTTGGAACTGATGTCGTAGGCCACGCGATTGATGCCCTTCACCTCGTTGATCAGCCGACTACTGATCTGCGCGAGCAAGTCGTAGGGGAGGCGAGCCCAGTCGGCGGTCATCGCATCGCTCGATTGCACGGCGCGAAGCACGCAGGTTTCTTCGTAGGTGCGGTCGTCGCCCATCACCCCGACGCTCTTGACGGGGAGCAATACGGCGAACGCCTGCCACAGAGAATCGTAGAGACCCGCCGCGCGGATTTCTTGCAGCACGATCGCGTCGGCTTGGCGAAGCACCTTCAAGCGCGCCTCGGTCACTTCACCCAGGCAGCGAATCGCCAGGCCTGGGCCCGGGAACGGCTGACGCCAAAGCACGTCTTTGGGCATGCCCATCGACTCACCCGCGGCGCGCACTTCGTCTTTGAACAACTCCCGCAGCGGCTCGATCAGCTCGAGTTTCATGCGCTCGGGCAGACCACCCACGTTGTGGTGCGTCTTGATCACGGCGCTCGGCCCTTTGACGCTCACGCTCTCGATCACGTCGGGGTACAGCGTGCCTTGCACCAGGTAGTCGACCTGTCCGAGCTTGTGGCTCTCCTCTTCGAAAATCTCGATGAAAAGATTACCGATGATGTGCCGCTTGCGCTCGGGATCCGTCACCCCTGCCAGCTTGTCCAAGAAGCGCTGACGCGCGTCGATGGCGATCAAGTGCAAGCCGAGATCTTCGCGCATCGCGCGCTGCACGCGCTCGTATTCACCTTCACGAAGCACGCCGTTGTCGACGAAAATACACGTCAAGCGATCGCCCAAGGCCCGGGCCGTCAGCACTGCGGCAACCGCCGAGTCGACCCCACCGCTGAGCGCGCAGATCGCGTGATTGTCCGGCCCGACGCGCTCCTTGATGCGCTCGATCGACTCCTCGACGAAACTGCCCGGCGTCCAGTCGCGACGCAGCTGACAGACGTCGAACAGGAATGCTTCGAGGATCTCGCGACCGCGCTCGGTGTGTACCACCTCGGGGTGCAGCTGCAGGCCGTACAGGCGGCGTTCGGGATCGCCAATCACGGCCAAGGGAGCGTTGCGACTGTGTCCGAGCACTCGAAACCCCTTGGGCGGCTCCGTCAGGCGATCGCCGTGGCTCATCCACACGTTCGAAATGTCGCCGGCCGAAAAGCGCGCCAGGATCCCGATGGCTTCATCCACGATCAGCTGAGCGGGGCCGTATTCGCGTTCGTTGCTGGGCTCGACCTTGCCGCCGAGCTGCAGCGCCATCAGCTGCTGGCCGTAACAGATGCCCAGGGTGGGGAGCCCCAAGTCGAACAGGCCCGGATCGCTTTTCGGCGAGTTGGCTCCATAAACACTGTCGGGGCCGCCGCTGAGGATGAGCGCGGTCGGCTGCATTTCGCGCACGCGCTCGAGCGGCGTCGTGCCCGGCACGATCTCGCAGTAGACTTGGCTCTCACGCACGCGCCGCGCGATGAGCTGCGTGTATTGCGACCCGTAGTCGAGGATGAGCACACTCTGTCGGTCCATCACGGCGAGCTAGCACGAACTCTCAGGGGCACAAAGGCTACACTTGCCGCTCAGCGAAGGCGCAGCCCCTGCGCTCTAGTCTTCGGTAGGCAAGCCAGTGGGACGAACGACGATCAAGCGTTGATCGTCGAGCCCGCGTCGCAACAGCTCCCCGAGCGCGGCCACGTCGACGTCGTCGCTCGGGCCACCCTGCAGGCTGAGCAAGCGCTGCCGAGGGTCGCCGAAGTTCTGCGCACGTGCCAGAACCTTGCGCAGTCGGTCGACGTCCGACTTGATGACGCGGCGTTGGCCCAGGCGTTCGATCAGCGCACGGGTTTGCATCACCGCATCGGGCAACCCTTCGGGATCGGCTCGCAAAGTGATGACCAGCGCAGCGGGTCCGTTTTTCAGTCCCAGCGCGTGCGCTTGGACGTCCCGCGCGAGCCCCGCTTCTGCTACGGCTCGCGACAGCCAACCTTCGCGGCCGCCGAGCAGGGCTGCGACCCAAGTCGCCGCCTCCAAGTCGTCAGGCGACAACGGATACAGCAGCGTAGCGAGTTCTTCTGCGGCGCCATCCTCCAGAAAGCCCGGATCGACCTGATACTCGCCGGGCGCAGGCCCTGGGCGTTTCGTTGGTGCAGGGCAATCTTGGGGCTCGCTCGGCCTGAGCACCATCAAACGCTCCGCCAGGCGCTTGCGCACCGCCTCAGCTTGCTCCGAATCGGTGGCGAGCACCGCCAGCGTCGCCGGGCCCTCGAGCAACCCTCGCAGCGCGTCGCGACTGCGATCCGCGTCGAATTGCGTCAAGGACCCGAACGTCCCGTAGGGCAACAGCAGCGATGGCCGAGCGTCGCTGCCGAGGCGCAGCGCGAGCTCCCAGCTGGCGGCCGCCTGGGCCCCGTCCTGGAGCGCGCTCCGCGTCTGCGCGACGAGCGCAGGGTCGCTCACTGCCGCCAGCGCACTTTGGCCCAAGGCTTCGCCCAAGCGCTGCGCTGCGTCGGGGTGTGTCGAGGGCACGCTGCCGATCAGCGCCAGCCCGCGCTCCGACCACCACGCCTCGAGCTGAACGCGGTCCGTCGAGGGTGCTCCGAATCGCGCGGCCGCCGCAAACACCGCCGCGGTGTGCCCGGAGGTCGACAGCTGCTCGTGCGCGGTCGGGCAAGGGCTCGTCAAGGCGGCCCAGATGCGCCCTTGTCCGCTCTCGACCGCGCTCACGACCCGCAGTTTCGGCGGCGCGCTGGACTCGAAGGCCTTTTCGAGATCTGCGGCCTCGGGCGCCGCCGTATGGTGGCTGACGATGAAGCGGTCCGGCCCCGCCTCGAACTTGCCGGACAGTGCCGTCCAGGCCGCTCTGATCGCTGCCAAACTCGGATCGCTGGCGTCGAGCGCCTCACGCTGCGGGGACGTCGGGGTTGCCTGGTCCACCGCGCGCTGAAGTTCAGTCGCCAGCGCCTTCGCGAGCGCCCCAACTTCCGTCGCGGGTCCTCGGTCGTCAGACGACAAGCGCACGTGCAAACACGCTCCCCGCGGACGTAAGCTCGCACTGGTCGCGTCGAGTTGCCAGCCAGCCGCCTGAGCCAGCGTGCGTACGCCCGCGGCGCGCCGAGCCAACAACCGTGCGGCGCTGAGCGCGCGCTCGCCGTCGGCCGTGCGTAAGGCCACGCTCAGTGTTTCGCGGCCGCCACCGCCCTGCGCGCGGACTCGATCCGCGTCGGGCCACTCGTCGTCACTACGTTCACCCGCGGGCCACGTGGCTGCGGCGGAGTAATCGTCGGCTACGGCCTGGGTGAACTCGGCGTCCCCGACGACGGCGAGTGCAACGCTTTCAAACCCGAGCGCGGCGCGAGCCTGCGCAGCAGAGGCATCGTCGCTTCCACTCGTGGGCTCGACGAACCCGCACGGATCATCGGGAGCAGGCGCCGCGCTGGGCGCTGCCAGCTTCGCGGTCAGCAGCGCATTCCGCAGCCGATCGACGATGCCCTTCACCTCGGGCCAACCGCCAGCTGCGCCGCTGCCTGGCTGCGCCGTGACGCTCAAGAGCAAGCTGTCCTGGCTCACTTGGCTGCTGGCGACGAATCCTGCGCTCTCCAAGGCTGCAACCGCACTCGCCGCAATGGTCCGCAGCGCGGCCGCGCCGTGGGGCAAGTACGCCGCGAGCCCGATCGCTCCGCGGGGATCGCCCTGTCGCTCGATCACGACCAGCGCGGGCTTGTCACTGGCGTTGTGCGTCGGCAGCTCGACGGGCGCCGCACCTGGCCGCGGCGCAGGAGAAGAACACCCAGAAAACGCGAGCGCGCCGAAACCCACCCCGGCCAAACACACCAGCCGCGCCAGCCGCACCAGGCTGCCGCGTCGTCCGCTGGCGCTCCGTCTCTCTACGTATTGGGTCAGTCTCGACTCGACCCGACTGTTTCGTCCTTGTCCCGGTTCCGGCACGGCCCGGGGGCATACCACAGGGCACCGCCGCGCCCTACGATTGCTCGGCCGGACCCGGCCAAACCTCCGCCACTCACGCAGCGAGAGGTTCGGCGCGCATCATGCGCATGAGGCGGCATCGGATCTTGTGCTTCTTGGAGTACACGGTCTTGACGCTGATGCCCATCTCGTCGGCGATCTGCTCGGGCTCCAGGCCCTGCTCGAAGTACAGCTCGACGAATTGGCGGTCCTTGTCCGAAAACTCTTCGAGCAGTGCCGTGACGTGGGCGGCTTCTTCACGCACCGCGCAGATGTCGAAGGGGCTCGGCGTGCCCGTCGAGGGCGGCTCTTGGTCCGTCTCCTCGGTCTTCGGGTCGCGACGACGGCTGCGCAAGAAGTCGTAAGCGGCGTGGGTCGCCAACATGCCGAGCCAGGTGCTCAGCCGCGTGCCGCGCTCGGGGTCGTAACTGCGCAGCTTGCGCTTGTCGCGCGAGAGTAACTGCACACACAAGGTGGCGTAGACTTCGCGGGTGTCTTCGTCGCTGGTCAGCGCACCGAAGCGATTGAGCACGCGAGAGATGCAGCGCTGAATGACGCGTGAGTAGCTGACGTTGAACTGGCGCCAGGCCTGGGCGTCGTCTTCGAGCAGGTCGGCGATCAGCTGCTGCTCGTCGGTGGGGGAAAGGGGAAGGACGGAAAGATTAGGTGCGTGTGACATGTGCGGCGGTTCTCCAGGGGCGGGCTTCGTTGTCCCGACACACCCCCTAGAGCACCCATCATGCCAGCTTTATTTTTGTGCAATTTCAGACACTTGAGGGCGCGCAACAAGCGTAACACCGTAACACTTCGAGCTGGGATCGTGACGCCGCTTGCATCAAGAGTTGTTACGCGGACACAGTTGAGAAACTTCCCCCCATGGGTCACGCTCAGGCGACGCACATGTGGGGCCGAATTCGAGCTTGGGTGATGCTTTCATGGGCATGGCTGCTGATGACCAGCTCGCGCCTCCTAGGCATCGGGCAGCGGTATGGTCTCGAAGCCTTCTCCCGCAACTACGCAAGCGACGGCGCAGTACCACTCAGCGACGACGACCGCGCCCTGCTGCTCCAAGCAGGACGCTGCATCGCCTGCGGACGCTGCGAACGCGGCGACGCCGCCGTGTCAGCACAACACGGCGCCAGTTACCCAGGCCTGATGACCCTAGTGCTCGCCACAACCCGCAACCGCCCCGACTTCGCCCAAGCCAGCCCCGCCTGGGCGCTGTTATCCGAAAGCACCCTACGCGAACGCGAGCAGCGCTGTCCTACCGCCGTACCCTTGGCGGAAATTGGCGCGATGATGCAGCGGCTGGGGGCGGCTGATGGCGCCAAGATTACTCCGGGCACTCATCCCAAATCTCCGTCTCGGTGAACACGAACGGCTTGTCGATGCGCGGTATCTCCGCGAACACGTAGGGCCAGGACTCAGCGCCCAAGCTAATGCAATGGTTGTGGAGCATGAGGGTCACGGACACGTCATTGGCGCGCTCTTCCACCGACGTGATCTTCAAGTCGGTGGTGCAGCCCTTCAGTCGCCATGTTGTCGCGCCTACCACCATGCTGGTCTCGAAGTTCACGGTGGGCAGCTCGCCCGTGCTGTTGACATTCGCCAGTGCCTCGTCGAAGGCTGTCTGGTCTCGAATCACTTCCTGCACCAGGCGGTCGGGCTCGGAGAACGCACAATTCGAGGTCTTCAAGACGGTGAAGGGCACCTCAGCACCGTCCCCCTGATCGTTGCCCTCAACACCGTCACTCTCTGCGGCCGTCAGCTCACCTCGCGACGTGGAGGCATCCGAGTCAGAGCCGCACGCGCTCAGCAATCCCAGCATTCCGACAGTTCCCGCAGCACTCAGCGCCTGCGCGAGGCGCGGAGTGTGGCCCTGGAGATTTGGCGTCTGCAACGAACGCTTCATTCGGCACTCGATCCGATACACGACGACTGAGCCTGGGTGATCGCAAGGAGTGTGAGAGGGCCAGCGCTGCGAGGCAATGCCTTTGAGCTGTCTCACCGCCTCGCAGTTGCGGAAGGGCTGTCCCCAGGCATTGCAAGCGAGCCACGCTGCTCGTTCACGACCCAACTTTCCGTAAATCCTCTCGCGTCATCGGTCCTTTCAGCCAACTGAGCGCGGTGCGCGATTGCAGCAAGCCGAGTTCGTTTGGGCGGTGGAGGTTGCGTAGGAGGAACCAGCGGGGGGCGAGGGCCTTGAGCACGGAGCGGAGTTGGTCTTGGTTGGTGCGGGCGCCTTGGGTGTGGGTCATGGCTTCGACGACGCGGCGGCGATCGGCGTCGGTGGAGAGACGACCGAGACACCAGAAGCCGGCGTTGGACAGGATGCGGTAGTCGACGTCCATCGGGTTTTGGGTAGCGACGACGACGCCGAGACCGTAGGAGCGGGCTTGTTTGAAGAGCGAGAGCAGCGGTTTTTTGGTGGGTGGGTTTTTGGGATGGGGCGGCGCGAAACCATAAACTTCATCGAAGACGAGCAGCGCGCGCAGGTGCTCGTACCGGGCTGGGTGCGCACCCAAGCGAGTAACTGGTCGAGCACGATGCCGAGCACCAGCAAACGCTCGTCGTCGTCGAGGTGGGCGACGCTGACGATGGTGGCAGGCGTGCGAGCTCGATCGCTGTCACGCGAGAGGGTGCAGCGAAGTGTTCACGTTGGTGGACTCGGTCGTCGCAGGGCGTATCCTGACGCGACAACTTGCGGGACTACGATGCGAACTACGACGCCCACGACGGTGCGCTGCTCCACCACACCTGACTCGGTGCCCAGGCCCCATTCCAAGATGGGAGCAACGGCTCGCGCAATCCCTGTGGCGCTTGTCATTGCTTGCGGGTCCTCGTCCGAGTCGCCTAATCAGCTGACGATCGCAGGGGATGAGCCCGTATTCGAAATGGCGTCAACTGGTTCGGGCACTAGCGACATGCCCGCATGTTCGGAGCAGAGTGCGGGGAACTCAGCCGTAGTGGACGTAGACGCAGCATCGTCGTGGTGGCGGATGGACCCTCCCGTTGCGTACTCTGGCGAGGCTCGCATCGAGCGTTTACCTGACGACGAGACTGTTCGGATCGTTTTCGAGCGGGACGAGATGGTTGGTCGGGAGTTGTTGCTGAACATCGAGCGACCGAGCTTCGTGTCGGGCCTGGAGTCAGGGGCCACCGTGTACGTGAAGCTGTTGGGACGTGACACGAGTCTGGTTAATTCATCCCCCACCTACGTTGCTGTGTTGGATTCCCAGGGGACGCTATTGGCCGCGGAGTACGCGGGCCCTTCATCAGCAGAACAACTGCGGGAAGTCGTGGCAGCAGGGGGCTTTGAACTCGCGCTGCGGGCCGCCTGTACGTTCGAGCCAAGTACTCCGTCTTGTCTCACTGACGGGGCAGGAGTGCGTCTCGGCTTGACGATTGGAGACTCGCAGGAACTGTTCGAGGGCGAGTCGGGCACCGTGGAGCTGAACGACGAATCGTACGCGGTAGGGGTGGATGTTGCGCGACGCACGACCGGCACCCCGAGCTCGACTTGCGATGACTTCGAAGGCCCCACGGAACGCCTGGAGTTCTCGATGCTGCGCCTGCAGCCGTGATCGGTGTTTGGCCGGTAGGGGACCGGGAGCGCTGCCCGATGACGACGCCCCTAGCCGACAGTGGCCAAGAACCACTTCAACAAACCGTCGCGTCGTCAGCTGGCGCGACGGTTGCTCATGTCCGGGCATGTTGGGACTGGCTGCATGCTGAAAGCCGAGGTATCTTCGATGACGATGGGGGTCTGAAAAGGAACAGCGAAGTGTTGGTACAGTCATCAACCCAAAGGGTGGTGGTGCATGTTAACTATCTCTGAATGCAAGGCAATGGGTCGTGTCCTTCTCTTGGTTCACCTTTGCGGGGCGGTAGCTGGCTGCAACGGCGGTGGGCAGTCAGCCACTGACGATGAACAGCAGCCCGGGACCTTGGGCGCGGTCGAGCAGGATGCTCCGTCCGCTAGTGAGACGTCTTCGGGGGCGGCAACCGCCTCCGAGGTTTCCGAAGCTCAGACCCTGATGGACGTGACTATAGGAGCGGAGATCACAAAGCTGACGGGTGGCTTCGGGAACATGGCGATAAGTCAGGCCAACGGAGAGTCTGAACAGAGCTTGACGTTAAGCGTGTCCGCTCGAGAAGCGGGCGTACAACTTGGGATCCAGGTCATACTGCTGGGCACGCTCGACGCTAGTGCACTGAACAGAGAGTACCCGATTGAGGAGGTGCACGCGGGCGATCCCGTCCAGGTTATCGTGACGCTCAATGGAGACCCCGTGACGTCCGGCGGAACTGTCGAGCTAACGGGAATGTCGGAAGAAAACCTGCGAGGTTCCGTCGTGGCGACAGGTCCTGATGGTTCTGATGTCGTGGCTCAGTTCAGCTCAAATCTAGCCGTGAATTGCTTCATCGTGGCGGGTGAAACTCAGGAGAACCCGCATGTCGGCCAGCCTGACTCGGTGACCATGGTCTCTGACGAAAATCTCGCGAGCGCGTTCTGCAAAGACACTATGCAAGTCCTGGGGGGCGACTAGTTGAGCGCGCTTTGGCGGGCAAGAAGACAGCGCTGACCACACTCGATTCCAGGCTAGTCCAAGAAACCGAAGGCCCCGATCTCAGACCAGGGAGGGGCCTTCGCATGCCATGTTCATGGTCGCGACGATCGAACAAACAGTAAGTGGGCGCCGTGCCCCGCATGCTGCGCTGGCTGCATGCTGAAAGGCGAGGTATCTTCGATGACGATGGCGACTCGAACTTCGACAGGGGTTGGCCAGCAGCTGCGTTACGTGGAGCAGCGCGCGCCGATCGTCTTTCCGGTGTCGGAGAAAGTGCCTGAGTCCCAGCTGCACGTGTTGCTGCGCATGCTGCTCTACTCGTTGTTACGGAGCGCGTTCGGGAAGAGCTTCACGGTGTGTTCGGACCAGTTCGTGTACTTCGATGCGGAGAATCCGAAGCAGTGTTTGGCGCCCGACGCGTTCGTGCGTCGCGTCGCGCAGACCGAGTTCGTGCGCTCGTGGAAGGTGTGGGAGCGGGGCGCGCCCGAATTGGCCGTAGAGATCGTGAGCGATGGCGACGAGTTCGACTTGCCGTGGGAGCGCACGATGGCGCGTTATCGGCAGCTGGGCGTGAGTGAACTCGTGCGCTTTCACCCCGAAAGTGAGCGGCGGGCATTACGCGTATGGGATCGTGTGCAGGGGACCCTCGTCGAGCGGGAGGTTTCGAACGAGCGCGCTCGTTCGCTCATTCTGCCCATCGAGTGGGTGGTCGCGCCCGCCGACGACTGGTTGCCGCGCGCACTCCGCTTCGAGCGCGATGGCGAGCTCGTGCTGACGGACCAAGAAGCACTGCAAGCCGCCCGCGACGCGGAGGAAACTGCACGCTCCGCGACGGAAGCTGCAGAAGCCCGCATCAGGGAGCTCGAAGCGGAGCTGCGTCGACGTCGCTGAAGCGTCAGCGCGCCAACCTCGTCAGCGCACCAGCGCCAGCCGCGGTGCGGCGCCGAATGCGGCGAGGTGACCGCTTTCTTCGGCGACGTAGACGTCGCAGCGTTCGTCGACTCGGATGAGATCGGGGATCAAGTCGGAGGGTAGGGTGCCGAGCAGTTCGCCGTCGCGGGGGCGCACGACGTGCACTTGTTGCTGGGGTACGAACAGCGCGCCGCTGCGTAAGACGGGCTCGAGGCGGCGCGGTTGGTCGGCGTCGTTCGAGCTGGAAAATACGTGGTTGAAGCGCACGTGGCCGTCTGCTGCGGAAAGTCCCAGCAACACGCCGCTGGCGCCGTTGGCGATCACGCAGTCGTCGACGCACAGCCAGGCCGCGGTCGGACCGATCAAACCAGGAGCCTGCTCCCAAAGCAGTTCGCCCGTGCGGCGATCGAACGCGAGCGCGCCGGAACCTTCTTGATCGAGCGTCGGGACCACGACGGCGTCTTTGGTGAGCAGCGGCGGGCGACCGCTCACGGGGCGTTCGTCCAGCTCGACTTCCCAGTCGCTTTGGCCACTGCAGGGATTGAAGCGGTGCAGACGAAAGCGTCCGCCATTGCTGCCGCTGAGGGTGAACGCGCTGTCGTGGTCGACGGCCACGTCGCCCGTGAACGGCAATCGCGCTCGCAAGCTCCACACCACTTCGCCGTCGATGGCGTCCAGAGCCACCATCAACGGATCGCCCCCCGAAACCAAGAGCAGTCGTCCCGCTCGGCGAAGGCGATAGTTGCCGGGCCGTTTGGCGGCGTGCCGCCAGCGCAGCGAACCACAGAGCAGATCGATGCCGCTGACGTGCGAGTCGCCCTCGACCAGCGCGAGGATCTTGGGCAGGCCGGGGCCGTGTAACACGGAGCCCGCAGCGATGCCCGAAGGCCGCGGGACGACGTTCATCCCGAAGCGCACCTCGCCGTCTTCGAGCTGATGACACTGCAGCTTGCCGTCGGCTTCGATGCGAACCAGTCCCGCGGGAGTCACCACGCAGGCAGCGGGTTTGGTCGAACGCTTCCAGACCACGTCGCCGCTGCCACGTTTGATACACGCGGTTTCGGCCGCGCCGCCGACCATCAGATGATCGCCGCACAAGAACGTGGCGCGCAGATCGATTTGCGGGACGCTCGCCACCCAACGCGGCATGAAACGCATCTTCGGGCCCGTTTCCCACATGCCCACAGTGCGGCGCAGCTTGGGCAAGAAGCGTCGGTAACTGTCGGGGCTCAGGTTGGGGCTCGACTCGTCGTCACCGCTGTCGAGCACCTGGCGCATCAGCTGCTCTGCCCGCTGTTGCAGGTCGCGCAGTCGCAAGTTCCGTAGTTGCTCGGGGTCGTGCTCGTGCAGTTGCGAGGTGAGCTGCAGCGCGAATTGACTCGCGAGCCGTACGAACCCGACCGGACTCATGCGGTGCGTGCGCGCAGCCGCACTGGCGGTTGCGGTGCTGCAGAAGCTCACGTCCAGGCGAGATTCACCCGGGCCCCGCCGCAGCGTCATGCGCGACGAGCTGAGCAGAATGCGTCGATAGGTTGGGCGAGCGCTCTGCCAGGAGGTGAGGGTACACTCTGCCAGTCCTAGCAGCCGCTCGGCGTCGAGAAACACTTGAGACGGGCCCGAACTGAGCGCTCCGCCCGTCACGCCCACGGAGAGCCGGCCATCGCTGAGCAGTGCCAGCATGTCGGCTCGCTCCAGTTGGGCGTTGGACGTCGCTCGGCGTTTTGCGCGGCGCAGTAGTAGTTTCGCGTCGAGCGACAGCCCCTCGACGGCCGAGCTGAGCTCGATCGTCTGAGAGGTGAGCTCGTCAGCCTTGGGATGAGCGCCCAGGGCTAACAAACCATCGCGTGCCCCATCCAGGCCGATACGCAGCTGGGCAGGTAGCTCGGCGGCTGTGGTCTTCGCTTGTTCGATCGCCTGCAGCAGTGCTCGGCGGAAGTCGATGATCGATACTCGGCGATCGTGTACGGCGACGCTGGTGACGGGTCCCGGGCAGAACACCGAGAGCAGCAGACTGTCGCCGTCACTCACGAGCCCGAGCTCCCAAACTTCACTACCTGCGTGAAGCGGGACGCTCGCGCGTTGCCGTTCACTGCCGATGCAGGCGCTGACGGCAAATGTGAGGTCGAGCAAAAAGTCCAGCGCGTGTCCCTCACCGACCCGCGCCGTCAAATTGACACCGTCGACGACGATGTCCAACACGCCACTGAGAGCGGCTAGCGGTTTGAGACTCGTGGAGGACTCGGGACGAGGACGAACGACGACGTGCAGCGCGGTCATTGAGTGCAATCCTAGGCATTGCCGCCCGTCGATCGGAATTTTCGGCGACAAACGCCGAAGTGTGGACAAGTGTGGGCAATCCGTTCTAGGCGCGCTCTCGTGGGGCCGTGTCACGAACGCCTCGACGCTGGGTGAGGCGTGGCGTGTCTGCCATCGTCCGGCCGCGGAGTCCACGTCTGTGGTGGTGTTGGCAGCGAAATTGCGGTGTCTGCGGGCTGAAAGCCGTAGCTAAACGCCTGACAGTGGTACACTCTAGGTTCTCGCTGGGGAGCGCTACACTCCCAGAACCGTTGGTGATTATCCGCAAGTCATGGAACTGAAACAACAACTCAAGCTGTCCCAGCAGCTGGTGATGACTCCCCAGCTGCAACAGGCCATTCGCCTTCTGCAGCTATCGCGTCTCGAGTTGTTGGATGAGGTTCGCAAAGAGCTCGACGGCAATCCGATCCTAACCGACGAGGATGGCGACGGAGCCAAGGCTCCCCGCGCTGGCGACAGTCTGCAGCCCGAACCTGGCGAGTCGGAGCGACGGGCGGAGCAGGAAGACCACCGTCAGGACGCCGAGGGCCGTGAAACAGCCAACGCCACCCGTGAGGTCGACTGGGAAAAGTTCCTCGAGAATCGCAACCAGCAGCAGCCCGATGGTGGCAAGGGGACGGCGGGATACGAAGATCTCCCGCCCATCGAGCAAAACCTCACGCGTCCCCGCTCGCTCACAGATCATTTGTTGTGGCAGCTGCAGCTCGGCGAGTTCACCGACGTGGAACGCCTGTTCGGCGAGCTGGTGATCGGCAATCTGGACGATAACGGCTTCTTGGATTTGGCTGGTGTGGAGCGCCCGGACGGCACGCGCACCCCCGATCTGACCATCGACGACCTGGCTGACGAGGCAGGTTTACACCGTGACGATGCGCCCATCGTGCTGGAGATGATCCAGAACTTCGATCCGGTCGGCGTGGCGGCGCGCAATCTGCAGGAGTGTCTGCTGATCCAGGCGAGGATGATCGGGTTCGACGAGATGGAAATGACCATCCTCGAGCGGCACATGACGAACCTGGAGAAGAAGAACTACCAGGCCATCGCTCGCGACTTGAAGGTGCCCGTCCAAGAGGTTTACGAGGTCGCCAAAGAGATTCAAAAGCTCGAGAGTCGTCCCGCCCGCAACTTCACCGACCAAGACGAGCGCAGCATCGGCATCACGCCCGACGTTTACGTCGTCAAAGACGGCGACAAGTTCATGGTGGCGGACAACGACCGCGGCATGCAGCGCCTGCACATCAACGAGGCGCTCACCCAGAAGCTGCTCAAAGATCCGTCCGCCAAAGAGTTCGTCGGGGAGAAACTCAAGAACGCCCAGTGGCTCATCCGCGCGATCGAACAGCGGCGCAAGACGATCATTCGCGTGACCGAGTGCATCGTCGAAAAACAGCGCGAGTTCTTCGAACACGGTGTGGCGCACCTCAAGCCGATGATCTTGCGTGATGTCGCCGAAGCTGTGAGCATGCACGAGTCGACGATCTCGCGCGTGACCACCAACAAGTACGTGCACACGCCGCAGGGGTTGTTCGAGCTCAAGTACTTCTTCAACTCGAGCATTCGCCGCCATGCGGACGAAGACATCGCCAGCGAGAGCGTCAAGCAGGCGATCAAACAAATCGTCGACGGGGAGGACAAGAAGCGGCCGTACAGTGACCAGGCCATCGTCAAGCTGTTGGCCGAGTCCTCGGGAATAAAGATCGCCCGCCGAACGGTTGCGAAATACCGAGAGATGCTCGGCATTCTCTCCTCTGCCAAACGCAAGAAACATTTCTGACGAGCGCACGACCAGCGCTACGCTCCAAAGTCAGCGTGAAACGATACGGGCTTTGCTCGTACCTGCTGGCGCCTGGACGATCCTTTCAGCCGCGACCCACTGACCCCAGTTCGAAGGAGAGCACCAATGAACATCAGCATCACGTTCCGTCACCTCGAAGCATCTGAGGCCATCAAAGCCCATGCCACCGAGCGCGCCAGCAAGCTTCAACGCCTGCTTCGCCAGCCCATGACGGTCAAGGTGACGCTCTCCATCGAACAGAAGCGGGAGCAAGTCGCCGAGGTGCGACTGTCGAGCGGCAGCGACCACTACGAAGCGCACGAAGCCACCGAGGACATGTACGCATCGATCGACCGCGTCATGGACAAGCTCGAACGACAGATCAGCAGCAGCAAAGGCGCTCAGGAGAGCAAGCGCCGCCGCGGCGGCGAAACCGTTCGCGGCGGCATTCCCCTCGACGAAGAGGGGGAGAGCGCAGAATAAGCCTGTCGTCACGCCTTTCGTTACACGCCTGGCGCTGCGGTTCGCCCGCCGACATCGTCAGGCGTGTTCGCAAAAAGCGACGTGACCCATGCTCGAGTCTGGAAAGGAGCGCGCCGTGCTCGTGAGTGACACCCTCGCGCCCGACCGAGTGCTGCTCGTGGAGAGCGAGCGGATCCCCACCAAAGATGCTGCGCTCGCGGCGCTGGCAAATATGCTCGCCGCGAGCTCGGGCGTGCAAGCAGAGCTACTCGAAGAGAAGCTGAAGGCACGCGAGCGAGTCCAATCCACGGCGATCGGGCACGGCATCGCGATTCCGCACACTTCGTTCGCAACCCTCGACCGCCAGCTGGCAGCGCTGATCATCGCGCGGGATGGCATCCCGTTCGAGGCGATCGATGGTGAGCCCGCGCGAATCATCATGGGCGTGATTGGACCAACCGCGGGCCCGAGCGCGCACCTGCGGTTGCTCGCCCGCGTGTCCCGACTATTCAACAACCCCGATACTCGTTCGGCGCTGCTTCGGAGCACGGCCCAGAGCGAGGCGTTGGCGTTGATCGCCGCCGCTGAATCGAGCTGACGGGGAGGCCCAGCGTGAGTAGCTCCGTCACCTCGTCCCCGAGCATCAGCGTTGGGCGTTTGTTGGACGATGAGCGTTTGGGGTTGAGCGTCCGTCTGATCGCTGGTCACGACGGTCTGACACGGACGATTCAGCACCCTCGCATCCAAAAGTCCGGGCTGGCCATGGTTGGGCACTTGCACGGGTTGGTGCCGACTCGCGTCCAGATACTAGGGGAAACCGAGTTGAGTTTCGTGGAGGCACTCGACGCCACCGCGCGCCAGAGAGCTGCAGAGAGCTTCTTCTCGCTCACACTCTCATGCGTGCTCATCACGAGGGGAGCAGATCCGCCCACGGAATTCTTGCGCGAGGCAGAGAGAACGTCCACGCCGCTGGCGATTTGTGAGCAGCGCAGCAGCGTGGCGATCGGTGCGCTGCACACCTTGCTCGACGAACGTTTGGCCCCGAGAACGCGCATTCACGGCGTGCTCGTGGACGTGTTCGAAGTGGGCATCTTGCTGCTTGGGCAGAGCGGAATCGGCAAGAGTGAGGTGGCGCTGGAACTCGTGATGCGGGGGCACAAGTTGGTCGCCGATGACGTGGTGGAATGTGACTACCGCCCGCCCGGGATGTTGTTTGCCGAACCCGCGCGCTTGTTACGCAATCACATCGAAGTACGGGGGCTCGGCATCTTGAACATTCGCGATCTTTATGGCGTGACCGCGATTCGTCAGAGAAAACGTGTCGACATGGTCGTGCGCCTGGAAACGAGCAAGGACGAAACCCGCTACGATCGCTTGGGGCAGCGGGACGATCGCATGGAGATATTGGGCGTGCCGCTGCGACAGGTCGTGATCCCGGTCCGCCCAGGTCGCAACGTCAGTGACCTGATCGAGATCGCGGCGCGCGACGAGCTGATGCGGCGCGCGGGCCACGACTCTTCACGCGAGTTTCTGGCGCGGGTCGATCGTGCCGCGGCTGAGTCGACCGAGGACACGTCGGGTCGACGAGGCGTTTACTCCGAGCCCCCACATCCGTCGGAAAGTAGCGTCCCACCGCCGCTCTCGCAGGGGCGGAGTAGCGCGGGTGCGTCCGTCACGCGTTCGTTACACGACATCTCGCGGGGAACGTCAGAGTCCGCGGCTAAGCCGCTGAGTGAGCGCGGCGGTAACGCTGACGAAAAATCGGGCGATGGCTGAGTCGACGCAGCACGGGCGCTGGCGCTGCCGAGCTGACGCCGTGAGATACTTGATGGGAGTGGGGCTTCGCGTTTTGACGCGACGTCCGTTACACTCTCGGCAGGGCGCGCGGCGGCTCACGACGTTCGTTCGAATCGGACGCCAGGCGGGCGGACGCGCGAGTTTTCAGGAGTCGATCGGTCGGCATGAATGAATCACCTGCAGTCGTGGTAGTCGCTGGTCTCAGTGGAGCAGGGCGGACCACCGCGCTCTCGGCACTCGAGGACGTAGGCTTCTACTGCGTCGACAACCTACCCCCGAGCGCGTTTGCGCCCACGCTCCAAGCCTGCGCCCAAGACGAGCTCGTGCGCGTTGCGCTGGGTATCGACGTGCGCGTGCGCGCGTTCTTGGATCCGACCACCAGGGCGATCGAACAGCTGCGTGCGGATCCGAATCGTGCGTTCACGTTGTTGTACCTCGACGCGTCGGACGCAACACTGCTCGCTCGCTATAGCGCAACCCGACGCCCGCACCCATTGCGGGTCACGGGGGAGGCGGGCGCCGAGTCGCTCGCGGTCATGGATGGAATCAAGGTCGAGCGAGAGCGCCTGGCGCCGCTGCGTGCGAACGCGTCGTTGGTGATCGATACCAGCGACCTCAACGTGCATGAGCTGCGCCGCAAGGTGATCAGTCTGTTTCGCGAGCAGAGCCCGAACGAGGGCATGTTGACGCGGTTCGTGTCGTTTGGCTTCAAGTACTCCACGCCCGCCGACGTCGATGTGATGTTCGACGTGCGGTTCGTCGAGAATCCTTACTTCAATTCTGAACTGCGGCCGTTCAGTGGTCTGGACGCGCCAGTGAGCGAGTTCGTGCTTTCAGTGGAAAGCGCGCGACGTTTCGCGGCGCACGTGCGTGACCTGCTCGCATTTCTGATCCCAGAGTACGAACGCGAGGGCAAGAGTTACCTCACGGTGGGTTTTGGATGTACGGGCGGGCGGCACCGCTCGGTGGCGCTCGCCGAATGGATCGCCGGGCAGCTCCGCGCATCGGGCACCCAGGTGACGGTTTCACACCGCGACATCGAACGCGTCCACACGGAAAGCCTTCAGCATCGGGCCGTGGGTGATGGCCAAGCCAAGTCATGAGCGCTTCCAGCGACCACCCTGTTTCCAAAGACCCGGGCCGCGAGCACTCGCCCGACAGGTCGAACGAATCAGCGCATGTCGAGCGTACGTTCGTCGTTCGCAATCGGCGCGGTTTGCACGCGCGTGCTGCCGCACTTCTCGTGCAAACGGCGTCGCAGTTCCAAGCCGAGGTCGTGGTTGAGAAAGACGACCAACGCGCGAACGCCAAAAGCGTGATGGGCGTGCTGCTGTTGTGTGGCGCGCAGGGCACGAGCATCCGCGTGCAGGCGACGGGCGTTGACGCAGCGGAGGCGGTCGACAGCATCGAGCATTTGTTCGCCAACCGTTTTCACGAGACGGACTGAGATGGATAGCGACCGCGACGCCCCGCCAAAAAGCGACGCGACTGGCGCTCAGCACACTACGGAGCAGGAGCTGCGCGGCATCGCAGGCTCGGGGGGCATCGCGATCGGCAAGCTCGTTTGGATCGGCGCGGGTCAACGCCCGCGACGCAATCGCGCCATTGCCAGTGACGATGTCGAACCCGAGCTCGAGCGTTTCGTGGAGGCCGTGGCCAAAGCCAAAGCAGATATCGCCGCCTTGTTGGAACGCGCTCGGCTGCGTAAACCAGGCCCCGAGCGTTCGATTCTCGAGGCCTACACGCTGATGCTGGGTGACGATCTGCTGCGGGAGCGTGTCGAGTGTAGTGTGCGACAGCAGCTGCGCTGCGTGGAGTGGTGCTTGGATCGGGAGATCCAATCCATGGCGGCGGAGCTGCGGGCGACTACTGACGCCTACCTCAGCGAACGCGGCGCTGACATCGAGTCCGTCGGGCAGCTGCTACAAGCCGCGCTCAGTGAGGTTCGCCAAGATCCGCCCACAATTACACCCGCCTCGCAGGGCAGCGATCAGGGTGTGCCTACCATCGTGCTCGCGCGTTCGCTATCACCCGCGCAGATTGCGGCCTTCGATCCCGGTCTCGTCGCGGGCATCGTCACCGAGACGGGCACGGCCACAGCACACACGGCGATCGTCGCTCGGGCTCTGGGGATCCCAGCCGTGGTGGGCTGTGCTGGCGTCAAGCTCGCCGCGGATCGCCACTGTCAGGGGATCGTCGACGGGACTCGTGGTCGAGTGTTGTTATCCCCCACACCTGAACGGTTGCAGGAAGCCGAACGCCGCAGCGCTCGCCGACGCCAACGTCACAGCCCGCAGCAAGCAACCCCAGGGAGTCCACGAAGCGTATGCGGGACTCCCGTCGAGCTGTTTGCCAACACGGAGTTTCCCAGGGAAGTCGATCTCGCCATGCAACAGGGCGCGGGCGGTATCGGTCTTTACCGCACCGAGTTCCTGTGCGCCGACTACGGGCGACTCCCGAACGAAGAGGAACAGCTGTGGTTGTACCGCGACGTGCTTCGTCGGGCGGGCGGCGCGCCCGTCACCTTTCGCACCTTCGACCTGGGGGGCGACAAGGTGTTCGGCTCACAGGTCCGTTCGGGTCCCAACTCCGCTCTAGGACTCAGGGGAATTCGCTGGTCTCTGCAAAATCCGCACACGCTCCTCGAACAACTGCGCGCGATCACGCTGGCGGCCGTGGGTCACCGCGTCAGTGTGCTGCTGCCCATGGTGAGTTCGGCGAGCGAGCTGCGCGAGGCACGACGCCTGCAGCTCGAGGCGCACGCTCAACTCCGAGCGCGTGGAGAATCCGTGGGGGAGCCCGTGCCGCTCGGGTGCATGGTGGAAGTTCCAGCTGCCGCACTGGGTGCTGAGGTTCTGGCAAAAGACGCCGATTTTCTGAGTGTTGGCACCAACGATTTAACGCAGTACGTATGCGCCGCAGACCGAGGCAACCCACTGTTGGCGGAGCTGGGTGATTCGCTGAGTCCTGCTGTGCTGCGTCTGGTCAAGGGTGTGGTGGATGCGGGCCAGTCTCAGCGTTGCCCCGTGTCTCTGTGCGGGGCGATGGCCAGCGATCCCGTGGCGGTCATCGCACTGTTGGGGCTTGGGGTGCGCCAACTCAGCCTGGAGGCGTCGGCGCTCATCGAAGTCGGCGCCGTGATCCAGGCCGTCAGCCTGTCGGAAGCCCAGATCTGCGCCGCACAAGCGCTCTCGCTGGAGTGCGCGGGAGATGTCCGGGACCTGGTCAGGGCGCGGTTCACCCGAGCGCTCGCCCACACCTGCGAGGCCGACTGAGCGGTCGGCCATGCGTTGTGCGGCCTTTTTGTAAGCTTTCGCTTTCCAGCGGTCGTGGTGCTAATACGCGCCCTCATTCCTTGCCCTGACGCAAGTCCGCGGACGGAGTGGTCGCCCTGATGGCGTCCCTTCACTAGCAAGCCGCGGAGAGTGCACGTCGGGGTGACGCGTTGGCTAACGCAATCCAAACAAAGGGAATTCACACATGCCTCTCGCACCAGGCGCCAAAACGGGCGTCATCACCACCCATCGTCTGCACGAAACGGACACCGGCTCGCCCGAGGTTCAGGTCGCGCTGTTGACCCAGAGGATCGAGCACCTCACGGATCACTTCAAGACGCACAAGAAGGATCATCACTCGAGAAGGGGACTGCTCAAGCTGGTCAGCCAGCGACGTCGCCTGCTCAACTATCTGAGAAAGAGCGACGTCGATCGCTACCGCAAGATCGTTGCTGCGCTTCAACTGCGTCGCTGATCGATCGAGCTGATGTTCCGCTGATGGTTGGCGATCGCGATTGACGTTTCGATCGCCACCGCTAGTGGACACGTCGGCAAGTCGTCGGCCGCGCCGAAGAGCGCCAGAAACGAAGTTTCCCAAGCGGATGTGAGTGAGAAACTTCATCTTCGCTTCGTGTGCATCACCGCTAGCCCTGCGGTAGTGCATAGGAACCGAGGTTGAAGCTCGCCGCCTCCGACTGGGCGTCATGCCGCACGTAGCGGTGATGCGCCGAGGAGCGCAGAGCAAACATGTTCATAAGAGAATCCGTCGAAGTCGGGGGCAAGACCCTGACTCTCGAAACAGGCCGCCTTGCCAAGCAAGCGCACGGCTCAGTTCTAGTTACGTATGGGGAAAGCGTCGTGTTGGTCACGGCCACCTCGACCAGCGAGCGCCCTGGGCTCGACTTCTTCCCGATGACCTGCGAGTACGTGGAAAAGACGTACGCGGCAGGTCGTATTCCGGGTGGCTTCTTCAAGCGCGAGGGTCGCCTGCGCGAGAACGAAACCCTGACGGCGCGTCTGATGGACCGCCCGCTGCGTCCGCTGTTCCCCAAGGGGTACAAGAAGGACACACAGGTCATCGCGACCGTGCTGAGTAGCGATCAGGAAAACCCAACCGACGTGTTGGCGCTGGTTGGCGCCAGCTGCGCGGTACACATCTCCGACATCCCGTGGGACGGACCCATCGTGGGCATTCGTGTGGCCCGCGTCGACGGTCGCTTCGTCGCTTACCCGACGTTCAAGCAGATCGACGAGGCGGACATCGATCTCACGGTCGCCGCCACCAAAGACGCCATCGTGATGGTCGAAGGCGGAGCCGCCGAAGCCTCGGAAGCGGACGTGATCGACGCTCTCGAGTTCGCACACAACGAGGGCCGCGTCGTGATCGACCTGATCGACCGCATTCGCGCCGCCGTCGGCCGCGAGAAGCGCGAGTTCAGCGAGCCCGAGTTGGACGCTTCGGTCAAAGACCGAGTCAAAGCGCTGGTCGACGCCGGCATCGCCAAAGCCTGTGTGATCAAAGAGAAGCACGCACGCTACGATGCGTACGCCGAGATCAAGGGCACCATGAAAGAAGCGCTCCTCGCCGAACTCGGCGAAGAGAAGTTCGAAGAGCTTTCGAAGCTGATCAGTGGAGAGTTCGAAAGCCGCAAGGCCGAGGTGGTGCGCACGATGGTGCTCGACACCAAGGTGCGTATCGACGGCCGCGACTCGAAGACGATTCGCCCGATCACGTGCGAGCCCGGCTTGCTGCCACGCACTCACGGTTCGGGTCTGTTCCAGCGCGGTGAGACTCAAGCCATCGTCACCTGCACGCTCGGTACGTCCACCGACGAGCAGAAGATCGACGGCCTGAACGGCGAGACGTGGAAGCGCTTCATGCTCCACTACAACTTCCCGCCCTTCTGCACGGGCGAAACCAAGCCCATGCGTGGTCCAGCGCGTCGCGAGATCGGTCACGGCGCACTCGCCGAGCGTGCGTTGGTTCGCATGATGCCCGATCACGACGTGTTTCCGTACACCGTGCGCATCGTCAGCGAAGTGCTCGAGTCGAACGGCTCGAGCTCGATGGCGAGCGTGTGCGGCGGCACCTTGAGCTTGATGGACTGCGGCGTGCCGATGAAGGCACCCGTCGCGGGCATCGCCATGGGTCTGATCAAGGATGGCGACAAGGTCGCGATCCTGAGCGACATCCTCGGTGACGAAGACCACCTGGGCGACATGGACTTCAAGGTTTGCGGAACCAAGAAGGGCATCACCGCCATTCAGATGGACATCAAGATCAAGGGGCTGGAGCGCAGCATCATGGAAGCGGCGTTGCAGCAGGCTCGCGAAGGTCGTCTGCACATCCTGCAGAAGATGCTCGACGTGTTGCCGTCATCGCGCGAACAGCTCAATCGCTGGGCCCCGCGCATCACCAGCATCAAGATCAAACCCGAACAGATCCGCATCGTGATCGGCTCGGGCGGCAAGACCATCAAGGGCATCACCGACAAGACGGGCTGCAGCGTCAACATCGAAGACGACGGCACCGTGTCGGTGGCTTCCGCGGACTCGGAAGCCGTGGCTCAGGCGGTCAAGATCATCGAAGGCCTGCTCGAAGAGCCCGAGGTCGGCAAGACCTACAAGGGCATCGTCCGCCGCGTCGTCGACTTCGGCGCGTTCGTCGAGATCCTGCCCAACACCGAGGCCCTGCTACACGTCTCCGAGTTCGCTTACGAGCGCACCGAAGACATGTACGCCGCCGTCGAGGAAGGCGAGGAGCTCGAGGTCAAGGTGCTCAGCGTGGAACGCGACGGTAAGATCCGTCTGAGTCGCAAGGCACTGTTGCCCGTCCCCGAAGGCTACGTGCCCCCCGAGGAGCGCCCCGACCGCGGTGACCGAGGTGACCGCGGCGGCGACCGACGTCGCGGTGGCGGTGGCGGCGGCGATCGTAACCGCCGTCGTCCGGGTGGCGATCGCGGTCGTTCACGTCCGCGCGACTGAGCGCTCCCGCAGCGCATACAAACGAGAGACCGCGTCTAAACAGCGCGGTCTCTCGCATTTGGGGGACGCTATTCGACGATGCGCAGCGAGCGCCCGTCGAGCACTTCGTTGTGGGAGCCCTGGCGATAACCCGCGAGGTCTAGCGTGACGTACGCAAAGCCCGCGTCTTTGCCCGCCGCAACCACGCGATCGCGCAAGCCGGGTTCGGCAAATCGCGCCAGTTCGCGTGCGCCGACCTCGATGCGCGCGATGGTGTCGTGCCAGCGCACACGCAATTGCTCGAAGCCGAGCTCGCGCAGTGCGGCTTCGAGCGACGCTATCTGAGATAGACGTTCAGGCGTGACGCGGCTACCGTAAGGGATGCGACTCGAGAGACAAGCGCTGGCGGGTTTGCCCCAGATCCGCAGGTTCATCCGCTGCGCCAGGTCGCGCACGTCTTGCTTGCCGAAGCCTAGCTCGGCGAGTGGGCTCTTCACTGCCGCACGTTCTGCCGCGTCCAGCCCTGGTCGGTAGTCGCCGAAGTCGTCCTTGTTGGTGCCGTTGGCGACGACAGCAAGCCCCCACTCGGCGCGTTTGGCCGCTGCGACCTCATACAGCTCCGACTTGCAGTGAAAACAGCGGTCGGGGCCGTTGGCTGCGTAGCCAGGACGAGCGAGTTCGTTGGTTTCGACGAGTTCGTGCCGTGCGCCGATTTCCTGGGCCACGCGGATCGCATCCAGTCGCTCGGCGGGCGCCAAGCTAGGGCTCACGGCCGTCAGCCCCACGGCGCGGTCCGCCAACTGTTCATGGGCGACCGCCAACACCAGTGCACTGTCGATGCCTCCCGAGTAGCACACGACCACCGACCCGAATCCACGCACGTGCTGCCGCAAGCGGTCCAGCGGGTCACTCGAGTCGGCATGGCGCGGGGCGGACATGGTTCTCAACCTTGGTCGAGCTGCCTCGTGATCGCAAGCCTCGACGTTCGAGCGGTCAGAAGTGACTCGTGACGCTGACCCAGGCACTTTCGCGTCCCACCGTTGCGTGCCAGCGGGCGGCCGTGTCCTGGGCAGGATCATCGGCTTGGGAGTCGTCGGCCAATGCGTCCCACAACAACAGGCCTGCCCCGACCCCCAGCAGGCCACCGCCCCCGAACAGCAGTGCGTTGCTCACCAATGTGCGATCTTCGATGCGGTCTACGCGCGCGTCGTACTCGCTCTCCGACAGGCCCACGCAGCGTTCGACGGAACTGCCACCGCAGTCGCGCTCCAGTGCTTCGTTGCGGTCTTGTTTGAGACTGTACGTCACGGCGCCCGCCACCGTGCTGAGCGCGCCCACGGTGACGATGGTCCAGCCTGCGATGGGCCGCCAGTGCTTATCTGAGGCAACCACGATGGTGGGTTCGGGCGTTGCTGACTCTGGCGCCCGTGCCTCGATCTGCAACGGGGTGAGCGCAACAGCCAAGCGCTTGTGTTGGGCGCGCTGAAACTCCAGGTCGTGTCGCTCACGAGTGAACCCCGACTGCGCCATTTGCACGACGTGATGGCCCGGATCCAGCTCGAATACGCGGGTGTGTTCGTCTGCTTCGAGCAGACGTCCGTCGAGACGGATCTGAACCTGCCCTTGGTGCTCGGGGGCGAGTTCGAACTGGAGCTTCGGGATTTGACTTCGCACCTCCGATAGGCGCTCACGCGCGGCCTGAGTCGTCTGCTCGACAATCGGATCGCTGGGGGAGGGGTTATCCTTCAGGATCTTCTCCCACAGAGCTACACCTTCCAGCAAACGCCCCATGCCGACCAAGGCTTGGCCCAGGTAGAACTCGTGAGGTGCCCAGGGCAGTAGATCTTCCGCTTCTGCGAACATGCGATGACAGCTTTCCCAGTCTTCCTGCTGGCAAGCCTCTTTTCCGAGCCCCGACAAAGTCTCCAGGCGACGAATCTCTTCGTCGCTCAGCTCGGGGGTGGCGTGTCCCATGGCACTGCTCAACAGGACGACGCTGGCCGCCAGCATCTCACACAGCGCACGCTTGCACGTTCGCAGTGCGAAGGGTCGCTTGCGCGCTCGAGACGTCACTTCATGTTGCTGCGGTGTCGAGCGTCGGGAGATTGATCGTCGCAGCGTGGTCGATCGCTGGAGCGTGGTCGATCGGCGCAGTGTTGACCGCTCAGCGTTTGCGGCCAGCGCCGCCGGGAGGAGTGTTTTCGGCTCCGCTGCTGCCCTGCTTCTTGACACGGAATTGTTTGTAGTCGATCTGGGGGCCATCGGTCGACGGCTGTGACGTGTTCTCGACGTGGGGCTTGGGCGCGGTGCTCCTGGGCGGTGCACTTGCTCGAACCTTGACGGGTGCTGGACGCTTGTTGGAGCGGACGTTGGGCTTGGTGGGGGAGACGGCTCGGCTGGTGTTCGCGCTGGTCGGAACACGGCCTGTATCCTCGTGACTTGGTGGCGGATCGCTATCTACTGCCGCAGGCGCTACCTCGGCGACTTCGGTCGAGGGCTGCTCGAGGTGTGCTGGCAGTGCTTCGTCGGGTGAGTCTTGTTCGAGTGGTGCCGGGCTTGCGGTTTTCGGCGCTGTCGTGTCCTCGGCGGTCGCTACGAGGCCCCACGCGGCAGCGGCGCCGCCCAGCAACACCGCGCCAGCCAACGCGAACCATTGGCGCGAGCTGATGCCGGTTTTGAACACAGGGATCTCCGACTCCAACGTCGGCATGTCCAGGGCTGGGTTGCTGATGGCGGAGGCGGACGTCTCGGAGGAACTCGGACGCGAGCCATCGACGCTCTTGACGATCTCTCGTGAGGTTCTGGGTACGCTGGATGCGTCGTTCGAGGGGACGGGGGAACTCTGCTCGGGGGCGAGCAGTGTGGGTTGTTCGTTGCGCGAACGAGCCGCAGCCGGGCTGAAGTGTGCACCCGACGTGCGCAGTTCATCACTCAGTTCCAACAAAGCGCGCGCCAGACTCGCCCCATCAGGATAACGGTCGCTCGGGTCGAACGCACAACAGCGATCGATCAGCCGCACCAGTGGCTCGGGCAGGCCCGGGCACAACTTCCCTGCACTCGGTGCGGGAGTCCAGGCGGCTTGCACCATCAGTTGAAGGGGATTGTCGCCTTGATGCAGGGTTTTGCCGCTGACCAGATACAACAACGTGGCCCCGACGGAGTACAGGTCGGTGGTCGTGGTAATCTCGTCCTGCTGCCCGCGTGCTTGCTCAGGCGCCATATACGCGGGCGTGCCCATGGTGGTGCCCGTTTGTGTGAGGTGCGCGGCTCCGTCGAGCGCACGGGCGATGCCGAAGTCGAGTACTTTGAGACCGTTGTTCGTCAAGAACAGGTTCTCGGGTTTGATGTCGCGGTGAATGACGTTCGCCGCGTGAGCAGCGGCCAGACATTCAGCCAATTCGATCATCAACTCCACCGCGAGTGCAGGTGCGAGCGGTCCCGAGCGTTCGAAGCGTTCGCGGGCCGTTTCCCCCTGCAACAGTTCCATCACGATGTAAGCGTGCTCGTGCTCGAAGTCGATGTGGTCATCGAGCACGCGTACGACGGCCTCGTGTTGGATGCGATTGGCCAAGTAGCCCTCGCGCAACAAGCGCTGGCAAACTTCGGGACCGGTCTGAATCGTGAACGGCAGTAACTTGATGGCCGCCCGCGCGCCGTTGCGGTGTGTCGCCGAGTACACGGCTGCCATGCCTCCCACTCCCAGCAGGCTGTCGAGCGTCCACTTGTCGTCGAGCACGTCACCGATGCGACGCCGAGCGATGTCGACGCGACTCGGTGTGCCAGTCGCGGCAGAGGCGATACCAGTCGCGGCAGAGGCGAGGGCCGGTGCGCTTGCCCCGCTGGGTAACGGATTGGGCGACTCGACGTTGGCTGAGTGGGAGTTGGGTGACAGGTTACTGATCGGGACGTCGACTGGCGGTGGAGGATGAACCACGGCGCTGGACCCCGAGCCACTCGATCTCGAAATGCTCGAACCTGAAATGCTGGGCTCCGAGATCTGCGGTGGTCGCTTGGAGGAACCGACTTGCATCGCCGAGTGTCTCGACGACGAATCGTATTGTGGGGTGTGATCTCCCATGCGGGGAAAGAATCAGGCAGCGCTGGGTTGGGGGAGCTTCAAAGCATAGCGCGTCTGTTCGCAGCGCGCGCGGTCGCCGTGCGTTCGTTTCTGCAGGTGCACTTTGCACATAGGACAAATAATGTCAGCCACTGACAATCCGCTGGTCATATTCTCAGTAGCTGACATAATGTTCAGTATGTCACGAGCAACTGCTGAACAGCTGCAGGAAGCAATCAATACTTTCAGTGGTCATTCCAAGTATTTGGGTAGCACTTCAGCGCTTTCTTTCGCTGCAGAGCCGCTGGGAGTTCCCGCATTCGATCAAAGCTTGCCCGACTACGGTTTGCCACGAGGGCAGGTCACGGAAGTCTCCGTTGCCTCTGCAGCTGGGCTCGCCACCACCGTGGGATTGTGGGCCTGCCGCGCAGCCCAGAAGCAGTCACCTGATGCATGGTGTGCGTTCATCGATCCCTCGCACTCACTTTTTGCTCCTGGGGTGCGCTCCACGGGGGTGGATCTCGAACGCTTGCTGGTCGTGCGCCCTCCTGCCGAAGCGGTGGATCGAGTGGCCGTCAAATTGGCTGAAGCTCACGTGTTTTCCGTCATCGTCATCGATGCCGTCGTTGCCGATTGGACCGCGCAAGATGGGGCCGCCTTAGATCTGACACGCTGGTCACGCAGCGTGCGACGGCTCGCCATGGCCGTCTCGACGACCGCTACCCGAGTCGTCTTGCTGACTAACCAGGCAGCTCGACGAGCACTGCCTTTGCCAGTCGCATTGCGTTTGGAGTTGCAGCGGCAGAGTGATGAACGGTTGCGCGTCGTCGTGGCCAAAGACAAGCGAGGCCGCATTCAGCCCCCCCGAGTGATCTCGCTCGTCACTGCTCCTTCAACAACTACCCGCACAGATACACCCGCAACAGATACACCCGCAACAGATACATCCGCAACAGATACACCCGCAACAAACATGATGGATGCCAGCACATCTGTGGGTACTTCCACAGCGAGCACACCTGTAGCGAGTGCTTCGGACATGCCCAAAGCAGTCGTTGGGAAAGCCAACGGAGAGCGGGAACGCGCGGCCGGATTGGAGCAAGCACCTGCCTCCTCAGGGCACTTGCGAGTCGTTCAGCAAGTGGCCGCCTCTTGAATCATGCAGACGTCTTTCACAGCGATGGTGGGTCCTGCAGTGTCGGGTCCTGCAGTGTCGGGTCCTGCAGTGTCGAGTCCTGCAGTGTCGAGTCCTGCAGTGTCGAGTCCTGCAGTGTCGAGTCCTGCAGCGTCGAGCCCTGCAGTGTCAGTGGGGGATTCGTATGCGAACACTTCGCGCCGTATCGTTGCCGTCGTTCTCAAACACCTCCTCACTGAGTTAGCTACTGAACAGCGTCAGCTGCGCGAAACCACAGCCTTGGCCACTGCATCTTTGGCCAGAGATGCACCAAAGCAGCCTCACGCTCACGGCGTCACAACCCAGAGCCCCCGCGCTCAAAGGCGTTCGGCGACCGTCAACGAGCCGATGGTCGTCGTGCTTTGTGATGGAGAAACCACCGAGAGCGAGATCAGCAACGAAGCTCGACGTGTCGGTTCGATCCGTACCGAAACCACCAACGAAGAGTCGACCCGCGAACGCGCCAGCGAAGCAGATCAACTACAACGAACGACCATCGCTGCCGTCAACGAGTCAGCCTACGCCTATGGGATACGAAGCGGGCAAACCATTGCCGAAGCTTGCGCCTGGGTAGCCAACTTGCACATTCAGCAAGTCGACCGAGCACGAGTTCAGCTCGCGCTCGAACGTGTGGCAGAGGCTCTCGGTCAGTTTGCGCCCACCGTCAGCATCAGTGATCTCGACACAGTCTGGCTCGACGTTTCCAACAGCCAGCAGCTGTATCCCGACGAACACGAACTGTTACGTGAAATTTCGGCCAGCGTTCGAGCGGTGGGTCACTCCTGCAGAATGGCGATCGCCACGGGGCCTTTGTTGGCACAAGCATTCGCTCGCTGGGCTCCAGTACAACGCAGCTCGAAACATACTGGGTCGGCGCGAGCATCTGGTGGGCCACTCCAGACACGACTGGGGTCGACACAACTGGGGTCGACACGACTGGGATCGACACAACTGGGGTCGACACAATTAGGGTCGCGACAGGTGAGCTCGGCGCTGAATACACAAGCCCAACCAACTTCACACGAGGGGGGACAGCTCGGCTTGGTCGTCGAAGCTGACCAAACCGTCAAACTTGCCGCACAACTGCCGATACAGGCATTGCCCGTTTCCTCGAAGGTGCAGTGTTGGTTGGCTGGTCTGGGGATTTTGCGTTGGGCTGATCTGGCGCGCCTTCCGACTAAACAAGCGATCGCACGGCTAGGACCCAATGCTCAGTTGGCGCTCGACTTGGTCGCTGGACGCGACACTCGACCGCTCATCGCCTTTGCTCCACCGCGGCATCCTCGAGAGCGGCAAGAGTGGGAAGAGGCTGTGAACGGTAGTCAGCCGCTGTTGTTCGTGCTCCGTGGTCTGGTTTCGAAGATCAGTGCACGGCTCGAAGGGCGTGCCTTGGCAGCTCAGTCGTTGAAGATCATCGTCTTCTGCGATCGTGGAATCGCGCGCTTGCGCAACGTCGAGCCACGCGTCGAGCTCGACTTCAGCTTGGCGTCCCCGTTGTATCGCACCGACGATCTGTGGCGTGTACTGAGCTCTCGGTTGGAAAAGCTCGTGCTCAAAGCGCCGAGTATCGGCTTGGAATTGAAAGTGTGCTCACTCGCGGCCGCTTCGCGGCGGCAGCTCGACTTGATGAGCGCCAGCTCGAAGCTGCACACCGATCCCGAACGATTGCAAGTGCTGCTGAGTGAACTTTCCGCCGACATCGGCCCCAGAACATTCGGAGTTTTGCGGATGAACGACTCCCACCGACCTGAGAAAGTCAGCTTGTTGCAACCCCTGGCGGCACTGCAAGCCTCCACCCACGCCACCCCGAAACCCAGCCGCCGCAACGATGACCGTAGGCACGATGAGTCGTTGCGCCAGGGCAGCGCTGTGTCGCAGGGCAGCGCTGTGTCGCAGGGCAGCGCTGTGTCGCAGGGCAGCGCTGTGCAACTGGGCGACCCACGAGAAAACTGGACTCAGCTCCCACCTCGACAAATTTCTTTGGAATCGGGTCGAAGCTCGATCGCACCTGCTGAACGGGATTTTCCCAATCGGCTACTGCCCAAACCATTGTTGCTCGATCAATTGCTGACCAAGGGAGCTTTCGTGCCTTTTGCAGGCCAGCTTTTTTCGGTCGAAGACGTCCGCTTCGGGCACCGCCTCGACAGTGTCGAATGGTGGTCGGGGGAGAGCATCTCGCGGGACTATTTTCGAGTCGCGTTGAGTAACGGCAAAGCTCGAGTCAGTGCTTTAGCTTACCGAAACCGTCATACGGGTAGTGTATTTCTGCAGGGCCTATTCGACTGATTTTCGTGATTTTTCAGAGCAGTCCCTCTGAGGAACTCGCGGCGAGATAGTCCGAGCAGTCACGTCCCCAGCTCACGTACTCGAACGCGGCTGCCGTTCGCAGCAACGCTGCTCGTGAAGAACCAACGAGGATATCTTTGCCGAGTGCTCCTTCGGCTTTTGATTCGTGTGTGTTGCCTCGCAACCCAGGAGATCGACAAATGACTTTGCCCGCGGTGGATTCATCTGGCCTTTTCGCTTCTGCGTGGCACTTCGCAATTTGAAGAGACCGAAGATGCCCTTTTCGGAGTTATTGGCTCGTTCGGCCTTTTCGTTCTTGCGTGGCGCCTCGCAACCCGAAGAGATGGTCGAGACGGCTCACGCGCTGGGTTTACAATCACTGGCGTTGTGTGATCGCGATGGGCTCTATGGCTCCGTACGGGCCTGGATCCGCGCGCGCGAGCTCGGTTTGACGTTGCACGTGGGGGCGGAGCTCAGCTTGGCGCCAGCAGGTTTACCCGTACCGCGCGCGGATCCTCCCAAAGCCAAGACCGCTCCCGTGCGAACACCGACCATTGCGCTGCTGGTACGCAATGCCGAAGGCTACGAGAATCTGTGTCGTTTGCTCAGCGCGGCCCACGCGGGACTGCCGAAGGGCAGTAGCTTGCTCGAGCTTTCGATGCTGGAGCGACACGCGACGGGGCTGAGCGTGATCGTGCCCGCACAGCTCGCAGCCCATGACGTCGAAATGCGGCATTGGCTGCCCACTCTTCACGAACTATTCGACGAGCGGGGTGCGATCGCCGTCTATCGGCGCTGGGACGGTCACGACCGCGCGCGCGAGCACTACGCTCGCGCTTACTGTGCGAGTACTGGGTTTCCGATCATAGCCAGCAATCGGCCCGCCTTTCACACGCCCGAACGCAAACCACTAGCGGACATCGTCACCTGCATTCGTCACGGAGTGACGCTCGACCAGGCTGGGTGCCGACTGGCCGCCAACGCTGAAGCGCACCTGCGCCCAGCCGAACAGATGCTGCGCCTATTTCGAAAGCAGCCAGAGTGGGTGCACCACAGCGCCGAGTTCGCTTCCGAACACGAGTTCGAGCTCAATCAGATCCGTTATCAGTTTCCTTGCCAGCTCGACCCAGGAGAAACGGCCGATCAACGTTTGAATCGCCTGACTTGGCAAGGTGCGGAACGCCGTTATCCCAAAGGCATTCCGCACAAGGTGCGAGGGCAGTTGGAAAAGGAGCTGACCCTGATCGGCAAGTTGGGAGTCGCGCCGTACTTTCTGTGCACCTGGGAAATCGTCGAAATCGCACGGGAGTTTCGCATCTTGTGCCAGGGGCGGGGGAGCGCCGCCAACAGCGCCGTGTGTTATGCGCTCGGCATCACCGCTGTCGATCCTGCTCGCAGCAAGTTACTGTTCGAACGCTTCTTGAGCGAAGAGCGCAACGAGCCGCCCGACATCGACATCGACTTCGAGCACGAACGGCGGGAAGAAGTCATTCAAGAGATCTATCGACGTCACGGGCGAGAGCACGCGGCGATGGTCTCCGAGGTCATCTGCTACCGCGGTAAGAGCGCACTCCGTGAGGTTGGCAAAGTGTTGGGCTTGTCGATGGAACAGGTCGACCGCTTGAGCAAGAGCATCACCCACTGGGATTCGGCTGCGGATAGTGAGCAGAAGCTTCGTCAGTATGGTTTCGACCCGCGTGATCGCAGGCTGCAACAAACCGTGCAATGGGCGCAGCAGTTGCAGGGGTTCCCGCGTCACTTGTCGATTCACGTCGGCGGCTTCGTGCTGTCGAAGACGCCGCTGTTCGGCGTCGCACCCATCGAACCCGCGAGCATGGCGGGACGTACGGTGATCCCTTGGGACAAGGACGACATCGAGGCCCTGGGGTTCTTCAAAGTCGACGTATTGGGGCTCGGCATGCTGACGGCGATCCGCAAAACCCTCGAGTACGTCTTCGAGGACGGCTTGCTGCACGAAACCCCCGACGAAGTATTCGATGCGCTCGACGTGGCGACTCGCGTTCCCGCCGAAGATCCAGCGGTGTACGCGATGATCAGTGAGGCTGATACCGTGGGCGTCTTTCAGATCGAAAGCCGAGCGCAGATGGCCATGTTACCGCGACTTCGGCCGCAACGATTCTACGACTTGGTGATCGAGGTCGCGATCGTGCGCCCGGGCCCGATTCAAGGTGGGATGGTTCATCCGTATTTGCGCCGACGTAACGGTGAAGAGGCTGTCGGAGTGCCGCACCCCGCGCTCTGGCCGATCCTCGAGCGCACCCTGGGGATCCCGCTTTTTCAGGAGCAGGTGATGCAGATATCCATCGTGGGCGCTGGGTATACGGGCGGGCAAGCGGATCAACTGCGACGTGACATGGCTGCCTGGAAGAAAACGGGGCGACTGCTGCGCCACCGCGAGCAACTGCTTGCAGGATTTGCTGCAAAAGGCATCTCTCAGAGCTTTGGGGAAGCCTTGTTCGAGCAGATCAAAGGCTTTGGTGACTATGGTTTTCCCGAATCCCACGCCGCGTCGTTTGCTTTGCTGGTTTACATTTCGGCCTGGGAGAAAGTGCACTTTCCCGCCCACTTCTGTTGTGCGCTGATCAACTCGCAGCCGATGGGCTTCTATTCTCCGTCGAGTTTGATCCGTGACGCGCAGAAACACGGCGTGGAAGTGCGCCCCGTGCGCGTGGACGCGAGCCACTGGGATTGTGGCTTGGAGTGCCCCGCCAAAAGCAAGGTGAACAGTCGTTACCCTGCAGCCCATCGCGCCCTGCGGCTCGGTTTCCGTTTGATCAAAGGTTTCAAGCAAGCGAGTTCAGACGCCGTGATCGCAGCACGCAGTGATGGTCCCTTCGAAGATCTGAACGACTTCATGTTGCGCACGCGACTGGGGCAGGACCAACTGCAACTGTTGGCAGAGGCGGGTGCGCTAGAGTCGCTGGTGCAGGGCAGGCGTCATGCGCTGTGGGCCACACGGGCTCCAAACAGCCCTGGACTGTTCGCTCAGCACGGCGTTCGGGAAGAGAGAGTCGAACTACCGCCACTTGCAGCAAGCCAGCAGCTGATACTCGACTACGATCGCGTGGGGCTGAGCATCGACGATCATCCACTGAGGCATCTGCGTCCCAGTCTGAGAAAATGGGGTGTGGTCACCGCTCGTCAGCTGCTCGACATCAAACACGAGACGCCCGTTCGCATCGCAGGCTTGGTGCTTTCCCGTCAGCGCCCCGCGACGGCCAGTGGGGTCGTCTTCATGACGCTCGAAGACGAAACGGGCACCATCAACCTGGTGCTGTTCAGCAAGATCTTCGAACGCTTCGGGCACACGGCGCGGCACGCGAGCCTGTTGCTCGCCGAAGGGCGCCTGGAGCGACAGCTCACTCAACCACGCCCAGGTGAAGTCGGACGAGCCACTGCCGTGATCCACGTCATCGCGCGCACCTTGCGGCGTCTCGATACCCCCGCAAACGTTAGCGTCCGCTCACGTGACTTTCACTGACGAGCGCTGACTGAGCGGGTTTCGAGCGGACGCGGCAATCCCAACAACCCGACCCGAAAATCCCCAGCTGCCCAAATAGACGACGAGCGGAACCTCCGAAGAGATCCCGCTCGAGTCAGGTGTCGCGAAGGCCCGCTAGTCGGGCCACATCGCGAAGGAGAATGGTCGGGTCTCAGCCCATGTCGAGGCCGCCCATTCCACCCATGCCGCCCATTCCACCCATGCCCATGCCGCCCATTCCACCCATACCGCCCATTCCACCCATGCCGCCCATTCCACCCATGCCGCCCATTCCACCGGGTGCGGGAGCGGGGCGTTCCTTCTTCGGACGTTCAGCGATCAACGCTTCGGTGGTGAGCATCAAGCTGGCGATGCTCACGGCGTTCTTCAGCGCGTTGCGCACGACGCGGTGCGGATCCAACACGCCAGCCTTGAGCAAGTCACAGTACTCTAGCTTCTGTGCGTCGAAGCCGAACCCGCCCTTGCCGGCCAAGACCTTGTCGATCACGACGGGCGCATCGAGACCCGCGTTGGCCGCAATTTGACGCAGCGGCGCGCGCAACGCTTCTCGAAGCAGTTTGGCTCCCGCTACCTCATCGTCGTTCATGCCGTCGAGTATGCCGTCAATCGCCGTCGATGCGCGAAGCAACGCCACACCACCCCCAGGCACAACACCCTCCGCGATCGCCGCACGGGTTGCCGCCAGCGCATCTTCAATCAGGTGTCGCTTGTTGCGCACCTCGACGTCGGTGGCTCCACCCACTTTCACCACCGCCACGCCGCCGCTGAGTCGTGCTAGGCGCTCTTGCAGCTTTTCTTTGTCGTAGGTGCTGTTGGTGGCTTCCGTGGCCGAGCGGATCAGCTCGATGCGGGCCTGAATGTCCTGCTTCTTGCCCTTGCCCTTGATGATCTTGGTCGATTCCTTGTCGATGATCGCGCGCTCGCAGCGCCCGAGATCCGCCAAGGTCACCGACTCCAGCGTGCGACCGACGTTCTCCATGAAGGGGAACGCGCCGACGAGTGCGGCGATGTCTTGAATCGTCTCTTTACGGCGGTCGCCGAACGCAGGAGCTTTGACCGCGGCGCACTGGATCACGCCACGCAGCTTGTTGACGGTCAGCGCCGCCAGAGCGTCACCCGTGACGTCTTCAGCGATCACCAACAGAGGAGCATTGGCTTTCTGCACGGCTTCGAGCGCGGGGATCAAATCGTTGATCGCCGTGAGCTTCTTTTCCATCACCAGAACGTAGGGGTCTTTCAGCTCGACCCGCAGCCGCTCTTGATCCGTGATGAAGTAGGGCGACAGGTAACCGCGGTCGAACTCCATGCCCTCCACCACGTTGACTTCGGTCTCCGTGAGCTGAGACTCGACCACGCTGATCACGCCATCGCGACCAACCTTCTCGAAAGCATCTGCCAAGAAGGCACCCACAGCCTCGTCGCCATTGGCGCTGATGGTGCCGACCCGCGCAATCTGTTCGCTGGTCTTGGCGGGCTGTGAAAGCTTTGCAAGCGCATCGTTCACTGCGACAGCTGCCTTGTCGATGCCGCGCTTGAGATCGCTCACGGCCACGCCAGCGGTGACCAACTTGAGCCCCTGGTTGTAGATGGCTTGCGCCAACACCGTGGCGGTGGTCGTGCCGTCACCACCGTCCTCATCGGTGCGCTTGGCGACTTCTTTGATGAGCCGCGCGCCGAGATTTTCTATCCGCGACGACAGCTCGATCTCCTGTGCGACGGTCACGCCGTCTTTGGTGATGGTGGGGGCGCCCCAGCTGCGCTCCAACGCCACATTGCGACCGCGGGGCCCGAGCGTCACTCGAACGGCATCAGCCAGGGTGTTGAGACCTACTTGAAAGGCCTTGCGGGCCCCCTGACGAAAGACGATGTCTTTGCTCATGTTGAGAAGTGCTCCTCTTGAAATCTTGCTGCGATGACTGGTGCGGTGAAAAGCTGCGCCAGGCCGGCAGGGCTCGTCGGCTAGCTGGCGCGCCAAGTTAGGCGTGAATGTTCACTGGTCAACCCCCAAAAAACCAAACTCGCTCAAAATCCCAAACCTCCGAAGCCTCGACGGGACCCAGCGCTGCTCAGGTCCAGTGCGACGCAGGTCTGGTGCTGCGTGGGTGAGGACCCACCGCGCTAGTTAGGCTAGGAGCAGCCAGCCCTAGGAGAAGACAGCTGGCTAGGAGACAAGACGGAACAGCGGCCGAAGACGCCGAACTTTTTCTCCCAAATCCCTTGAATAGTGCGCGGGTTACTACTAGTTTTTCGGACCCCGTTTTGGGGAATCGTCTAACGGCAGGACGCAAGTTTCTGGTACTTGTTATCTAGGTTCGAATCCTAGTTCCCCAGCCAATCACCGCAGTCGCAACCAGAAGCGGCCTGCACCAGAACTCCCCCGCAGTCCTCGTCCTGCAACAGCAGAGCCGAGACGGCAAAAATAGAGCAGAGCCGAGACGGCAAAAATAGAGCAGAGCCGAGACGGCAATACTCAAGACAGCAGAAACCAAAACGGCCCCATCGTCTAGCGGTTAGGACATCGGCCTCTCACGCCGGTAACACGGGTTCGAGTCCCGTTGGGGTCACGACAGGGCCCGGTCTTCGAAGTAAAGACCGGGCCCTTCGACTTTCAGGGGTCGAGGTGCGGAGGACGGGCCTGCGACGAGGTCGCGAGTTGGAGTTCGACTTCCGGGTGATCGAGCGAGACGCCGACGAACCCGAGCCCTCGTTGGACCAGGGCCTGGGGTAGCGAGTGTTCCACGGCGCAGCGGCGGGTCGCTGAGGTGTCGTCCAAGCACATCTGCACGGCGGGCGGTTGCTAGCTCACCGCGCATTCGGATAGCCTGCTGCGACATGGTCAACGCGCTGCTCGGATCGCTGCCAGCTGCTTCAACCCAGCAAGGTTTGCCGTTGCTCTTGTCGTTGGATCAGCCAACTGCCAAGGCAACCGAAACGGCAGCGACAACTGCCGAAGCTGCCTCAGCCGCAGCATCCGCCAGCGCAACTGGTGCGGAAGCGGCCGCAGACGCCGCAGCACAAGTCGACCCGACCTGGAGTGAGTCACTGGGATCGTTCTTCCACAATCTGCTGTTCGTCGATTGGGAGTGGGCGTCCGCCTTTCAGCGCTCGACCTGGGAAGAGTTGATGTACGGCGTGTGGGTTGGGCTGCCGCTGCTGGCCGCGCTGTTGCTGTTGCTCGAACTGATCGCCAAACGCGCTGGCTACCCGCCGACTAAAAGGGTCGTGCGCTGGGTCTCGATCGCCATGAGCGTGAGCGGTTTGCTGGCCTACTTCAGCTTCTTCAACCCGAACGTGCGGCACCACGACTTTTATCACCGCCACGAGTTCTTCCACTACTACCTCGGGTCGAAGTTCGCCGAAGAGCTCGGCTACACGCGGCTGTACGAGTGCACCGTGGCGGCGGAGCTCGAGCTGGGGCAGGGAGCGAAGCTGCGCCGTCAGGAGATGCGCGACCTGCGCTCGGAAAACCTGATCCGCCCCATCACCGAAAGCCCGGTGTTCGAAAACCCGAAGCTCTGCACGGAGCACTTCAGCGAAGAGCGCTGGGCTGCGTTCAAGGCCGACGTGGAGTGGATCGAAAGTGTCTCGTCCGGCAGGTACTGGGCGAGCATGAAACGCGACCACGGGTACAACCCACCCCCCGTGTGGACCACCTTGGGCAAGGTGTTCAGCGAACTCGGTCCTGCCAGCGACGGCATGTTCAAAGCGCTAGCTGCGATCGACGTGGTGCTGCAGGCTAGCGTGATCGGTCTGTTGGCGTGGGCCTTCGGGTGGCGAGTCGCCGCCCTGGCAGCGGTATTCTGGGGCTGCAACGGCGCTTCCAACTTCTATTGGACGGGCGGCGCGTTCCTGCGCCAAGACTGGATCACGCTGCTCACGGCGTCACTGTGTTTCGCCAAGAAGAAGCACTTTACAGCAAGTGGTGCGGCATTCATTGCTGCCGGGCTACTGCGCCTGTTTCCGTTGGCGCTCGGGCTGGGCTGGCTGGCGATGATGGCCATGCATTGGCTGAGACACCGACGAGTCCATCCCGATCATCGACGTTTCATGGTCGGCTGTGCGCTCTCGGCGGCGATCTTGATCCCCACCGCGGCCGTCGTTGCAGGCCCCGGTAGCTTCAAGGAATTCGCCTCACACATCTCGCTGCACAATCGCACGGCGCTGACGAACCACATGGGCGTGGAGCCGGCGCTGGTGCACACCTGGGACGCGCGCATGCGCTTCACACGTGACGACAGTGAATCCGATCCATTCAAGGAGTGGAAACAGCGGCGCGCGGATCGCAAACAAGCGCTGAGACCGTTGGCGATAGCAATCTCGCTGTTGCTGGCGGGCTGGGTCGTGTGGGCGCTACGTCGTACCAAACACTTCTGGGTCGCGCTGCCGATGAGCATCCCCTTCGCGATCAGCCTGACGAGCATCACTTGTTACTACTACGTGATGTTCATCTTGCTGGCAGCGCTGGTGCGGCTGCGCCCGAGTCTCGGCCCGCCGTTCATGGTGGCTGCTGCGGGCAGTCAGCTGCTTTATCAACACTATCACTGGATCGACGACCGATTCACGGGACAGAGCTACCTGTTCGTGGCGCTGTCGTTGCTGCCGCTCGTGGCGTTCTCGCGCCCGATGACTCGAACAGCAATCGCGGAGTGGTGGCGTTCACTCGCGGGGCAGAAGGAATCGCGAGACTCCAGCGAGCAGCGGTCGCAGCGCGAAGCCGCCAGTCACTGACGTGAGTGTTGTCGCCGCAGCGCGAAGCCGCCAGTCACTGACGTGAGTGTTGCCTCGCGCCCAGCGTTGCTGGTCAGCTACAGGCGGTCGCGAACCTGCGCCAACGCGCGACCGAGCCCTGCTTGCAGGGGCTTGAACACGACGTCGAGGTGCTCCCAATCCGTGCGAATCGCGCCGATGGTGATGAATGGCGTGACCAGCGATAGAACCGCTTCGACCTTCGCGTTCTTCAGGGCGGGGTGTTTCATCAAATCGATGGAGATCACGTCGTCTTTCGCCTCGACGATCATCGGCGGACGCTTCGGCATGAACTTGACCAGGTTGCCCGGCTTGCTCAGATCCAAAGCGCCCGACTGGATCAGTGTGGCCACGGGGGACTCGGACTCACTGAGCAGCTTCAAGCTGACGTCCGCCAAGCGCGTGTCGAAACGCACCCGTTCGGAGTCGATGCGCACGTCCTCGACGTAAATGATCGCCGAGGCCCGCACGATTGCTCCCATCAGATCGAGGGTCGCACCCACGCGAATACCAGGCGGGACGGCTTCAATCTGAACGTCTTTCGGAGCTTTCTTACCGCCCGCTTTCGACGCAAGCCAACGCAGTGCATCGAGCGGTACGCCGAAGCGCAACAGGAAGGTGTTCTTGACGGCGCGCAGCACCTCTTCGGGGTGGCGCATCAAATAGTCCCGTGTGGAGTCGAACAGCTCCTGGGTGTTGAGCATGGCGCAGAATAAGCAGGTCTAAAAACCATCGACCAGCGAAAACTGTTTGATCCGCGTTCGCTGGCGCCGCCGCCTTCGACGCAACGCCAGCGAACTAGCCCCACCCCCAAGCCCGTGGCAAGCCCCAAGCCCGTGGCAAGCCCCAGGCCCGCGGCAAGAGTTGCGGACCCGCCGCATCGCAACTCCCAAGCCTCCAAAATACCGTGCAAGCGAGCGCCAAAAGGTGCTACGTGATGCGGCTGCGGCATTTTCGCCGGGAGCGCCGGATCCAGCACGTGAGTTCACGAGAGCACAACTCTAGCGAACACCGCTCGACGACCCCCAACCCGAGCCAGGCGGACGCGACGACCGCCAGCGACAGCCGGCGGGAGGGGACGAATCACCGCAGCGCCAACGGCAGCAGCGCCGCCACCGCGGACGACTCCGAGCTGCAGACGATTGTCGCTGAGGAGCAACGCTGTTTGGGCCGCATCCTCGAGCACGTAGAGGAAAAGCGCGCACAGCCGAGCACCCGTCGCAAAGTCGACTACGACACCCAGCTGCTGCAGCTCCGTGACGAGATCGCCGCGTCGCGCATGGAAGACGTCCCGCCGCTGCTCGAGCAAATGGAGCGCCTGCAGGGAATCGCCGCGCGACAGCGTGAATTGACCGAAGGTCACGTCGATCCACGCTCGCCGTACTTCGGACGCATGGTCCTGCAAGAGAACGGTCGCAAGCGTGAGGTGCTCATCGGACGATCGACGTACCTCGACGCCAAGGCGGGCGTGCGCATCGTCGACTGGCGCGACGCTCCCGTCAGTCGCTTGTATTATCGTTACGCCGAAGGCGACGACTACGAAGAGGTGTTCGGCGATCGTGAAGTGGAAGGCGAGGTGCTCGTTCGCCGCAGCTTGACCATCATCGAGTCTCAACTCAGGCGCATCCTCACGCCTCAAGGTACCTTCCTCAAGCCTGAGAAAGGTGACTGGAGACGCGGTGGATCGAGCGTGAAGTTGTCGGGCGGACAGGGCACCGCGCCTCGCGCCGACCAACAAGGCCCGATCACTGGTCCGCAAAAGCTCGGTGTGGGAGACGATGCCGAACTGACCGAAGACAAGCACCTCAAAGAGATCACCGCGCTGATCGATCCGCGGCAGTTCGAACTCATCACGCGTCCTGACTCGGGTTTGGTGGTGATCCAAGGCGGAGCGGGTAGCGGCAAGACGACGATTGGCCTGCATCGGCTGGCGTACCTCGCGTTTCACGACGCGCGGCGCTTTCGCTCCGACCGTATGTTGGTGGTCGTCTTCAACGACGCCCTGGCGCGCTACATCGGGCAGGTTCTACCAGCGCTCGACATTCACGGCGTCGCGGTGCGGACCTACGAAGACTGGGCACGCCGCCTACGCCTGCAAATGATGCCCGAGTTTCCGAAGCGCTACTCGGAAGAGACACCGCCCGTCGTCACGCGCCTGAAGAAGAGCCCCGTGATGTTGAGGCTGGTCGCCCGCTACGCTGATGATTGTGCCGACGAGCTCGAAAAACAACTTCGAACTGCGGCAGGTAAACACGACGAGCTACGTGACGCCGTCGGCGCCGCCTGGAAGGCGACGGGGGGCAAACCTCTCGCGCACCGCGCCCATGGCATGCGCCGCTGGGTCGAACGCAATGGCGAACGACTGAGCGCCAGTGAACGTCACTCGCTGCAGCGGGTGGTCGATCAGGCGCTGTACCGAGCGACAGACATGCTGACGGCCTGGGTCGATGTGCTCACCGATCGCAAACGGCTCGACGCGGTGTTCGCCGAGCGCCCCGAACTCGCGCTCAGCGCACGCGAACTCGATCGCGCAGTGCAGTGGTGCCGACAGCGTTGCAGCGCCGTGCTGCAGGAGAACGAACGACGCGAGGAAACGCCCAGCACCCGACAGCGGAGTGACCTCAAAGAACAAGCGCGGGACGGCCGAGCACACGGCGACGATGACGACTACGGAGCCGTCGATGGCAAAGAGCTGGAGGAGGTCGCGCTCCTCGACGTCGAAGACGACACTTTGTTGCTAGCGCTTTGGCAACGATTGCGCGGATCACTTCGGCGGAGCGGCAGCAAAGACGCGTTGATCTACGAACACGTACTGGTCGACGAGGCGCAGGACTTGAGTCCAGTCGAGCTGAGCATCGTGATGGGCTGCGTGAGCAAAGCACAAAGCGTCACACTATCGGGTGACGTCGCGCAGCGGCTGCACATGCACAACGGCTTCGAGGGTTGGGACGACACGCTCGCGGAGTTGGGACTCAATCACGTCGAAATCGAACCCTTGCAGGTCAGCTACCGTTCGACGACGCAGATCATCTCGTTTGCCCGCGACGTGCTGGGACACCTGGCTCCCGCCTTGATGCCCGAGGCGATCCGAGACGGCGCTCCCGTCGAACTGTTCCGCTTCGCGGACAGCGGTGAGGCCGTGGGCTTCTTGGCGGAGGCGCTCAAAGATCTGATCGATAGCGAACCGCGCGCCTCGGTGGCGGTCATCGCTCGGCACCCCGAGCAGGCGGACGTTTTCTTCCAGGGCTTGTATCGCGCGGAAACGCCCAAGGTGCGGCGCATCGCGCAGCAAGACTTTCCGTTCAAGCCTGGTATCGACGTGACCGACGTGCGTCAGGTCAAGGGCCTCGAGTTCGACTACGTGATCTTGGTCGAAGTCAGCGAATCGACGTACCCAGTAGACGACGAAGCTCGACACTTGTTGCACATTGCCGCGACGCGTGCAGCGCACCAGCTGTGGATCCTCACGTCGGGCAAACCGAGTCCCGTGTTGCCAGAAGAGCTGCGTGAACGCGGTTACTGACGTCGTGAGGGCAAGTGTGCGGACGTTGCTCTGCAGAAGGTGGAGGCACTGGACGCCGCGCGCCGCGAGCCCTTGGTCGCTGGCGTTGGCCATGACGGCTGGCTGCGCGGGTGCAGGCGTCCCAGCCCATCACCCAGCCGCAAGCAGTCAGAACGATCGAGAGCTACCGCTGCCCGCTGACGTGGTTGAGCGAGCAGCAGCACCGTTACGTGTGGTCAGCAAGAGCGGGGCGCTGTCCATAGAGCAACTGCAGGTGCTGCTTGGCGACCAAGAGGTCGTGTGCGTGGCCGAATCCCACAGCGACGCCAAACACCATTACGTGCAACTGGCGTTGATCGAGATGATGGGGCAGGGGCTCGCGTCCGAGGGCAGGCCGTTTGCTGTCGGTTTCGAGATGTTCGAACGCGCGCAGCAGCCGTTTCTCGAGCGATTTGCCCGTGGTGAACTACGTGGTGAGGCCTTCGTCGCGCAGAGCGGTTACCTGCAGCGTTGGGGTTTCGACTTCAGTCTGTATCGGCCGCTGCTCGAGCGAGCCAGCGACGACGGCGCCGAACTGGTTGCGCTCAACGCGCCGAAGATTTGGACTAAGCAGGTCGCGCGTCAGGGGCTCGACGGCATCGATGACGAGTTGCGCGCCGAGCTCCCCGAACTGGATCTCGAGAGTGACGCGCACCGCGCGTTTTTCTTTGCGGCGATGGGTGGACACCCAACGGCAGCAGGCAAGGGCAGTCACGGCGCGGCTGGTCACAGACACGGCAGCGCAGCGAACCCAGGCCTCGAAAACTATTACCAAGCGCAAGTCGTGTGGGACGAGACCATGGCCGAGAGCGCAAGCCGCTGGTTGGATGGCGCTGGCGGTCAGGCGGCTATGTTGATCGTCGCAGGGGCCGGTCACTGCCACGAATCCGCCATCCCGATGCGGATCGAGCGCCGCACGGGTAAGCGAGCGTTGAGCGTTCGCCCACTGCGCGAGTCACAAGTCGGGCAGGGTGGCGTGCCTCACGATTGGGAGTTCGACCTGCTCGTGATCGTCGCCGACTGATTCTTTCGCGCAGAGCGCGGCGCAGTGGACCCCGTTGGGCGCAGTGAACCCCGTTGGGCTCAGTGAACCCCGTTGGGCTCAGTTGGCTACGGGTTGAGCCACGTCGCCATCGGCGAGGTTGAGGTGAACACGGTCCAGACGTGTGCGCAGCGTCTTCATGCGCGCATCGATCGCCACGACTTCGCCCGGCTGCAACTCTTCCCAAACGTTCGCCCCCTGCAGGGGCTCGCTGGACAAGATGAAGTGGTTGACGAACCCCGTCTTGGAGGGGGCTTCGCACTCTTCAGACAGGCTGGGGCAGTGGTCGCGGTCGGAACAGCGCGACTTGTGCGTCGAGATGTGTAGTTCCTTGCCGCCTTGGACGCCCACCAGCGAGCTTCCGTCCGTGGCGATCATGGTCAGCAGCGCCTCGCTGCCGGGGCGATCGCACAGTGCGCGCACGATGGCGTGAGTCTTTTTCACGGCGGCCACCAGGTCCGTCACCAGGTGCGGGCGATTGAGGGGACCGTAGCGCTCGAGCTCCGTGAGCAAGATGAAGAAAATCGTTTCGCTGTCGGTGTCGCCCAGAATGAAGCGACGCAGCCGCGGCGGCACGTGAGCCCGCAGCGCTTCTTTGGTTTCCGAGAAATTGGGCACGTCGCCGTTGTGAGCGAACACCCAGCGCCCGTACTGAAACGGGTGGCAATTGAGCACGGTGAGCTCACCTTGGGTGGCCTTGCGCACGTGGGCTAACACTGTTTCGCTCGACACCACGCCACTGAGCCGATGAAAGAGCTGATCGCCGAGCGCCAGCGTCGGACTGCGCATGAGTTGGGGGCAATCGTCGACGTAGTAGGCGACGCCCCAACCGTCAGGATGGTTGTTGCTCTGGGTGCCCAGGGCGTTTTCTGCCTCGATCAGAGAGGTGTGAACCTGACTGGGGATCACGCTGCGAAAGCCGAATAAGCGACACATGGGGTGACGCAAGTTTGCCACAATCTTGCAGGCCGTGGTGCACGCTAGTTCTTTTGACCACTTGGCGTCGATAGTCGCAGGTGGGTGAAACCCCAGAGGGCGCGATTACGCAGTTCAGACGTCGGAGACGGGGAGCGTGTGGCTTGTCGTACGCGCGTGCAGCCAGCGGTTTTCAGCGGTTTTCGCGCGGAAACTCGATTTGTGCGGCTCCCCTGGTAACCTCAGTTCTCTGCACAACATACTGAAACATCATGCCGCCCACTTCGAAAGCCCCACCCCCGTCGACTGACGCGCTCACGTCGCCGGGTACCGACCAGACCGATCTCGAACGACTGCTCACGCGTCGCCGATTCATCGCGCAGGCCGCCGCGGGCACCACGGTCGCCGTGCTGGGTGGACTGTATGTGCTCTCCGACGGTCTGACGCGGGAGGCGATGGCGCAAACGCGATCGGATGGTCGCCCACGATTACCCCCCGGACAGCGCGTAATCAGCGAACTGAAACCGATGGGAGGAACCCCTGGCAGCCCCAAGACCAGCGAGTTTCGTTTGCGGGTGCACGGCGAGGTGGAACGCCCGTTCGAGCTGAGCTTTGCGGACCTGCTGAAGATGCCCCAGGTGACCCAGAAGCTCGACGTGCATTGCGTCACGGGCTGGTCTCTGCTCGGCGCCGAGTGGACGGGCGTGCGCGTGTCCGAGCTTGCGAAACGCGCTGGCCTCAAAGCGAGCGCGCGCTTCGTCATCTTCGAGGCGGCGCACGGCTACACCGCCAACATTCCGCGGAACGATGCGCTGAAAGACAACGTGCTGGTCGCGCACCAGCACCAGGGCAAGCGTCTCGGCAGGGGGCACGGCGCTCCCGTGCGTTCGTTGGTTCCGGATCTGTACTTCTGGAAGAGCGCGAAGTGGCTGACGGGCATTCGCTTCGTGCGCCGCGACGAGCCCGGCTACTGGGAAACCCGCGGCTACCACAACTACGCGGATCCCTGGCTCGAACAGCGCTACAGCGCGTGAAGTGAATGGCAAGCCACACGCGACAACCGAGTGACGGCCAACCTCCCCGCCGACGAAGCTTTCGCTGGCGCCCATGGCTGCGAGCCATCCACCGCGACGTCGGCTACCTCGCCGTGGGGCTGACGTTCGTATACGCCCTGAGCGGTCTAGCGGTGAACCACATCCAAGATTGGGATCCGAACTTCACGCCAATCGAACGTCAGCACAGTGTTTCAATCGCCGAGCCGCACGCAGACGATACGCAAGTTGCATCGCGAATCCTCGAGCAGCTCAGTGTCGACGAAACGCCAGCCGACATCTACCGCCCGACTCCAAACACGCTCGAAATCGCGCTGGAGACGAGCACGCTCTACGCGAATCTGGAGACGGGAAACGTCCGCGAAGAAGGGCAAGAGGCGCGCTTCTTCTTGCGGGCTGCCAACTGGCTGCACCTGAACCGCGGCAAGCAGGCCTGGACTTACGTCGCGGACGCGTACGCCGTGTTCCTCATGTACCTCGCCGTGTCGGGCATGTTCATGATTGCCGGCAAGAAGGGACTGCTAGGCCGTGGTGGCATCCTGGTCGCGCTCGGCGCAATCGTGCCCATTGCGTACGTCCTGATGTCCGGGCCCGGCTAGCGCTCTGCGGCGCCTCCGACACGAGCGCCGCGCGATTTGAGCTAACTTCGAGCGGGAGACGGGATTCGAACCCGCGACCCCAAGCTTGGGAAGCTTGTGGGAGCTGATCCCGTGTGTCTCAGTGTGACACGCAACGGCTCAGAAACCATGGGGATTGCTGGGTTTCCCTCCGTGACGGAGATTGACGCAAAGTGACACTTGCGGCCGTCCGCGAGTACCTGCAAAAGTACCAGCACGGACCGGTGGCCCCCACGACAACGAAAGCCAGTGGTCGCCCCTGAGCGAAGTACCAGCAACGAGAACATGGCGATGGCAGCAACGAAGAAACGACGAGGCAGGCGACATCCCGGCGTAACGCTGATCCCGCCCGACGAGAAGACGCGGTCCTGGTGGCGCGCACGGTTCATCGACCCCGACACCGACAAGTCGCAGAAAGTGACGTTGGAGCGCTCCTTGACGACGGCTGAGCTCCGCGGCGACTGGGCAGTGCGCAAGTCCAAGGCGCTGGCCAAGCGTCGTCTGGAGCTCGAAGGCGGAGCGCCAAAGGCTACAGGCACGGCGCTGGACACGGCGCTGGACCGCTACTTCAGGGACCACCCCCAGCTTCGAGAGGGGACCCGGGGGATCTACAAGCAGACGTCCGACAAGTTCGCTGACTGGGCGCGCCGGAACAGAATCAAGAGCGCCGACGACCTGACGGGCGCTCACTTGGTGGCGTTTCGAGCGGTGCTCTTGAAAGAACCTCTGCGGTCGGCCGTGCCCGGAGGCAGGCGAGGGGAGCGAGGCGATACGGAAGAGCGACGGGCGCCGACGACGATCAATCGCGAACTCCGCTCAATCGGGACGGTGCTGCGGTACCTGCGGCGGCTCGGGCTCCTACCGAAGATCTCCGCCGACGACATCACGGACGCGCTGGGGAAGCTGGCCGTGCCGAGCGAGCAGATCACGTACTTGCGCCCGCGCGATTGCCAGCGACTGCTAGAGGCCGCCCTGCGACACGATGCCGACACGTACAAGGCAACCCGACGGGAGCACGCCGGTAGTGCCCCACCAGGCTCGACCAACAAGCACCCAGCGATCGCCCCGTTCGTGGCGTTCGTGTTGCTCACGGGGACGCGGGTGAGCGAAGCGCGAACGCTCGAGTGGTCGCAGGTTGATCTCGACGCGCTCGACAACGACGGCAACACGGTGGGCGAGATCTACCTGTCGAGCTCCACGAAAACGGGGAAATCCAGAACCATCGGGCTGGAGGTCAGCCCATCACTGCGGCGACTGCTGGCCGCGCTGAAGCTGAGGCGAGGGGAGAGCCAGTTCGTGTTTGGGTTCACCCGTGACGCCACCAGATCGGCCGCAGAGCGCTTGAAACGTGACTACGGGGCGCCCGCTGGATTTGGCTGGCAGGTACTTCGAAGCACTTGCGGATGCTATCTGACGAACGCTCCGGCGATCTTCGGGGGGGCATCAGCTTACCGCTCGGCAAAACAACTCGGGCATGACGTCCAGGTGGCAGAGCGACACTACGTCGATGTCGTGCGCGGCATTTCGAAGGACGCCAAGACACTGGAAGCAGCGATGCAGATCGACGAGCAGCTGCAGAGCGTGATCGGCGCGGTGAGCGTGCGGCAAGACAACATCAGGCGACTCGGGTAGACTCCCGAAACTAGGAACCCCCGCGGAGTTGACGCTCCCGGGGGTGTGGGTCAAGGCGATGACCGAGATTGAAGATAGAACAGACGAAGCGAAACGGCCAGAGCTGACCGAACAGCAGAAGGCAGACGCATACCGCAAGGTTGAGAACGCGGTCGCCTCGCAAGCGTCCGATCTGTCGCAGACCGATCAGGAAGAAGTGCTGTATCGAGCCCTGGAGAAGTACTGGAAAGGGCTGTCCGCGAGTACCGCCGTCTCGTACGCGGTCGCGGACGTGACCAGAAAGAACAGCGCGGGGGTCCGGCGGCACAGAATCGTTGAGGCGAACAGCGACCGGCTCGACGCTGCGATTGAGCGCCAGGCTGGCGGACAGGTGGCCACCCTTGAAGACGTACTCATCGCCCAGGAGCGCCGGCACCGTTTTCATGCTGCAGATGAGCGTATCTTGCAGGAGACCGTCTTGGAGCATTGCCAATCGGAATACCAGAAGAGTTGGGGGAAGCCGTGGGAGGGCGCGGCGGCTCTGCGCGCGCCCGACCTGCTCGACGCTGACCAGCTACATGCGAAAGAGGAACACGAAGCGCGTAGCCTACTCAAATCCGTACAGGTGGCACGGCTCTCCGACGTGGCGCCAGACGTTGGTGGAGCCGGAGTCCGATTGCTTTGGGAGGTGCAACAGCTGGTCGGAAAACGGGAACCCGGACAGCTGTCTGAAGGATTTTTGGACAGGAGCGAACTCAGGCGCTTCGTGAACCGCGCTCGCTGCAATCCAGCAGTTATGGTCATGCTTGGGTGCACGCGGCGGCCAGCCAGCGAGCCCAGCGACTCGAGACCCAACCCGAGGTGGGTGACGAGGCCCAACGAGGAGGAACTCACGATCATCTGTTTGCTCGCCGGCTTCTGGCCGGAGATCCGCACATGGCCTACGAGCGGGATGACAGTCCGCGAGTTGGTGACGCAGCGAATGCGACGGACAGTAGCGGCAGCCATCAAGGATGTCGGGCACCACCCGTACGAGAGTACGAAATGAGAATCTGAATCTCGTTTCGTCATGCCTCTCAGCGAGAAGACGCAAGAGGGGCATGAGTACACAAAAAAGCACAAATGCCCCCGAGTGGGTAACAGAAACACTGTCCGGCCTTCCCGATCTGCTGACGGTCGCGGAAGTATGCGCCACGCTGAGGTGTGCGCCACGCACCGTCTACAGGTACATCGACCGGGGGCGACTCAAGGGAGTGCGGCCCCAGGAGTCAGGTAGCTCCAAACTACTGATCCCGCGCGGGTCCGTCGGTAAATTCCTCACCTCGCTGGAGGGGACGGCATGACCGTCCAGGACGACGGCGTGCTCGTGTTGCAGTTGCCGCGCGGGCCCCGCGAGGACGCCGAGCGGGAGCAACTGCAGCTACGCGTGCGCACGTACAACGGACGTCCATTTGTGGACGCTCGGATCCGGTACCGGGGTGAGTCCGGCGACTATCTGCCGACGCGCAAGGGCGTTACGATCAGGATCCATGAGGTCCAAGAAGTCCGAGCGGCGCTAGACAAGGCGCTCGATCTCATAGCGCAGGGGGAGACGGGCTGATGGCGTCGATGTTGACGGTGTTGGCTGACCGCTACCAGCCCGGCGGCTCGCGCGGCCTCACCTTGCCGCTTGGAGAGGCGCTTGAGCGAGTGTGGCGAACCGACGCCCACGCTCAGCAGGGGCCGAGCAACGTACGAGTCACGAAAAAGACGATCTCTGAGGCTCGCCCCATGGAGCTGTCATGCGTGCTGATCGACATCGACTGTGAAAAGGTACACGGCACGTCGGCGCC